>CALUMT010000018.1 GCA_944321845.1 uncultured Butyricimonas sp. | reverse complement strand
AGAGTTCCCTGGACACGATATTTGCCGAGTTATCAAAAAAATCACGAAATAAATAAAAGGATAAAGACATGAGAATGATATTTAGAATAGCCAGGAAAGAGTTGGAATTACTTTTCTATTCACCAATTGCATGGTTCTTATTGGTGCTTTTTACTCTCCAAATGGGCTTTGTTTTTGTAGGAAAGTTAGGCGGTTTTTTAAGTTATATGGGGGCAAATGGCTCTATGAAATTATTTGCGATGGGAGGTTTGTGGATGGTGGTACAAGGATATCTATACTATTACATCCCTTTATTAACCATGGGAATTATTAGTAGAGAGTTAAGTAGTGGTTCTATAAAATTGTTGTATTCTTCTCCCGTAAAAAATTGGCAGATTATTCTTGGAAAGTATTCTGCAATGATAATGTATGCTTTGGTGTTGTTTATAATCTTGTTGTTATATGTGATTATTGCGGGTTGTTTAATTAAAGATTTTCAATGGGCTGCAATTTTAACGGGATGGCTTGGTTTGTTTTTGTTGACTTGTACTTATATGGCAGTGGGGATATTTGTTTCTAGTTTAACACAATACCAATTTGTTGCAGCAATAGGAACTTTTGTGATGTTGATGTTGTTAGGAAATGCTTACCATTTGTGGCAAGAATATGATTTTTTTAGAGATATAACTTATTGGTTAAGTATTGGGGGACGGGTGAATACTTTTGTGTTTGGTATGATTTGTAGTGAGGATTTGTTGTATTTCCCATTGGTTATCTGTTTGTTTATTGGTTTGACAATTATTCGTTTACAGGCGCATCGACAGAAAGAAGGTTTTGTCCGGACATGGGGTAAGTATTTATCTGTCATAGTTGTTGTTTGTATTGTTGGATATCTTTCTTCTCGTCCAGCCTTGATGGGGTATTATGACGCTACGGAAAATAAAATGAATACGATAGTCCCTGAACATCAGGAGATCGTGGAAGCATTGGATGGAGAATTAGAGATTACTGCTTATGTCAATATATTGAGTGGGAATTATTCCGTTTGTTCTTTCCCTCGTTTTGTCTTGTTGAATAGGGGAATATTTGAGCGTTTTGTCCGCTTTAAGCCGGATACAAAACTTAAAGTTGTGTATTATTATGATACAATCACCGATAAAAACAATGTGTATGATGCTAAAAAGTTGAAGGCAGATTTGGAAAAGGCGAATACGGATTTAGCTGGACTGAGTAAATTGCGTTGTAAACAATATCGATTAAATCCTCGTCAAGTAAAGACTCCGAAAGAAATAAGAGAATTGACGAATTTGTCAGAACAACCCGCTTGTGTGTGGGAGATGGTCTCAAATGGAGACAAACGAGGTTGGTTGTATTTCCGAGCTGATCGATTGGATGTGTATCCTAAAGATGGAGAAATTGCCACGGCATTAAGTCGATTGGTTCGTAAAGCTCCTTGTATAGGATTCGTTACTGGGCATGGTATGCGTTCTGTTTCGGATCCTGGAATATATGGATATACGAATTTCGGTTGGGAAAAGGAACGATTTGCTGGTTTAATTACGGGTGGTTTTGATGTAAAGGAAGTGTCTTTGGAACAAGAGATAGCTGCAGATTTGGATATATTGGTTATGGCAGATATGAAAACGGTATTAACTTCGGAAGAAGATGCTAATCTACAACAATATATTAATCGAGGTGGAAATCTTTTTATTTTAGGAGAGCCTAGAAGGCGGGAAATTATGAATCCGTTATTGAACAAGTATTTCGGGGTAGAAATGTTACCTGGTACTTTAGTACAATACCGGCGAGTGAATTTATCACCAGATATACTTAGTTTGCCGTTAACCGATGCAGCTCGTGAATTATCACCATTTTTTGTTGCCCAGTACTTGAATATGCCGACGACAGCTGGATTGACTCAGGTGGTAGATAAAGGATTTAAATTTATTCCATTGACAAAAACAGATACGACTATTTTCGAGGTAGCGGGTAAAAAAGAACAACGTTCTTATCAGGTGTGGAATGAATTAGAATCATTGGATTACGCGAAAGCTCCTATGAAATGTAATCCTGCTGTTGGAGAGAAGATTTCGGAGTATACAACAATTGCGGCTTTAGTTAGGAATGTGAATGGCAAAGAACAGCGCATTGTAATAACTGGAGATGCTGATTGTGTTTCTAATGAAACGATGGCGCAACAGGCTAATGGGGTTAATGCTTCTATTATTCAAGGTTGTTTCCATTATTTGTCGAATGCTTATCGACCGATGTATTGGGAAATGGCTTCCTCTTCTGATGATAAATTCTATTTGACTCAAGGAGGCTGGAAAATGTTGCGAGTAGTTTTGGTATGGGGACTGCCTATTTTATTCATTGCTTTGGGACTTTTTCAATGGTTACGTCGTCGTAGTCGATAGATTGTTGATAGATTATTAAAATTTTTAGCGTATGAGTCGAATAATATTTGTCATATTAATATCGTCTTTATCTGTAATACAATTATCTGGACAGGAGAAAGGTATTCATTTTGAACAGAAGATAAAGTGGGAAAAAATTATAAATAAGGCGAAGAAAAACAATAAATTAATATTTGTGGATTGTTATACAACATGGTGTATTCCTTGTAAAAATATGTCTACGGAGGTTTTTGTTTCAGATAGTGTTGGTGCATATTTTAATGACCATTTTATAAATATAAAATTGGATATAGAGAAAGATAGTCTTGGGGCTAGGTTTAAACGTAAATTTATGATATCTGCCGTTCCTACATTGTTGTTTATTGATCCTGCTACGACAGAGGTCGTACATATGAGCGTAGGAGGTTTAAAGATCGATCAATTGTTGGATGTGGCAAAACAGGCAATGGATCCTTGTCATAATTTAAAAGGGCTTAGAGATAGATATCTTCGTGGAGAATTTGATAAAGACTTTATAAAAGAATACCTGATAACTTTACTTTTTGCTGGAGATAAGCAAACCCGACGGGAAGTGGGTGAAAAATTTGTCAGTTCTTTTACAATAGATGAATTAAAAGATCCTGAAAATTGGGAAATGCTTATGATGTTTTGTTATGATCCTTTGGCTGCTCCTGTACAATCGATGATTGATAGCATATCGTATGCTCGAGAATTGTTGGGAAGAGAAAAAGTTGATGCCCTGATAAATGAATTATATTACTATGCTTCCTACGAAATATCACGATGGAATCCTGCTAGTGGAGATATTTTTGATGAAAGTCGTAATGCCAAAATTGTTTCTAATTTGTTGAAGTTTGATCATCCTGATGTGCCTGGTATGCTTGCACATCTTTATACAGCGGAGCATGTACGGAAGGGAAATTATAGATCAATGCTTGATGAAATGCATAATGTTATGAGATTTAATATGTTTCAGGGGGATAAAGAAAATACATATTTTCATCTTTTCATGGATCAATTAGCTTTTTGTGCAGATACTTTGCTTTTACAGGAAGGGATAGATTGGATAGATGATAAATTTAAGCAAACCCAGAATTTGAATCTTAAAAGTAATCTGATGAAACGAAAAGCAGCTTTATTAACGAAAAAAGGAGATTCAATAGCAGCTGAAGATGCTATAGTTCAGAGTAAAAGATTACAGGAACAATATATGAAAGAGCGGAAAAATAATCGATAGTGAAGTATTGTAAATTATAGTAGTAAATATAATATAAAAAAGATAATAATTATGTCGGGAATTTTAAGTGTAGCAATTGTGAATATTACATTAGCATTGGTTTTTTATACAATAGGGACTTGGGGAGAACGAATTCAACATGTATTGAAAGTATGGCATATAGTTTTTTTCGTTTTAGGACTTTGTGCTGATACTGTTGGTACAACGGTAATGTCGAATATAGCTAGTCAAATGGATGAGAGTGCTAATGTTTTTCATGCAATAACGGGTTTATTAGCTATTATTTTAATGGCGATTCATGCCGTATGGGCCATTTGGACTTATTGGAAAGGAAGTGAAAAAGCAAAACAGAATTTTAGTCGATTTAGTGTTTTTGTTTGGGCCTTTTGGCTGATTCCTTATTTTGTGGGGGTATTTATGGGAATGTCACATTAAAAACTGGTAATCCAAGATCCCCATAGTGATATAAAAGCTATGGGGATCATTATATATAGCCCGTTTTTTACATTTCCTTTTTTTATATTTATATAGTTGTGATTGGATAAAATTTTCGATTTAAAAAATGTAGAAAAATTATTTGGAAAATAAAAAGTGGAATTTTATCTTTGAGGGCAATGTTTGTATAACAATCTAAATCACTAAACAATGAGTTTTAAAATAGACAAACAGACGTTGAATGACTTGGCAATTTTTACTACAGGTCGTACGCAGTCTGTGTATGAAATCTTCAATCGAACGCATACCCGAGGCGGTGGCCGTTTGCTGGAAGAGATGTTCCGTTACCCGTTGTCGGAGGTGGAGGCTATCGCAAGTCGTAGCGAGGCTATCAGTTTTTACATGAAAAATGGGGCTGTCTTCCCGTTCCGGGGAGCTATTTTTGATGCCATCGAGTTTTACCTGGGAAACACGGATACCCGTAGCCAGTTGATGCAGGAGAACAATACGCTGGGGCGTAAAGTGAAGAATCTGATGGGTTCGGATACGGATTACGTGTGGATTCACAATGGTATCGTGGGATGTTTGGAGTTGTTGAACACGCTGGAGGATTTCCTGAAGGTGTCTGCCGGGAACGAGAATAAGGATATCGCGGATTCCACGATGAACCTGAAAACGTTGGTGGCTAACGAGAAGTGGCAGTGGTACAAGAACGAGAAAGGACAGAAGAAGGTGAGCTACGAGCGGGCCGTGATGTATGACCGGGTTTTCCGTTTCGAGGAACGGGATAAGTTGCAGAAGATTTTGCATTATATCTACGTGCTGGATGTTTACATGACGGTGGCCGAGGTGGCGAAATCAAGAAATTTCGTGCAGGCGAAGGTTTATCCGGCGGAGAAGAATATTCTGAAGTTGCGCGGTGTTTTCCATCCATTCCTGAAGAAGCCTATCGGGAATAATATCGATGTGGATAAGGATAGTAACGTGATTTTCCTGACGGGTGCGAATATGGCCGGTAAGTCCACTTTCATGAAGACTTTCGCTATTTCGATTTTCCTGGCACACGTGGGTTTCCCGGTTCCGGCCGAGAGTATGGAGTTTTCGGTAAGGAACGGTATGTTCACCACGATTAACTTGCCGGATAACCTGAGTATGGGATATAGCCATTTCTACGCCGAGGTGTTGCGCGTGAAGAAGGTGGCCCAGCAGGTGCGGCAGACCCCGAATCTGATTATTATATTCGATGAGCTGTTCCGGGGTACGAACGTGAAGGATGCTTACGATGCCACGCTGGCTGTTACGGAAGCGTTTGCGGAGATAAGGAATTGTACGTTTATGATTTCTACACATATTATCGAGGTGGGACAGGTGTTGCGTGAGCGTTGCGCGAATATTAAGTTCGTGTATTTGCCGACATTGATGGAAGGCAGCAAGCCGGTTTACACGTACCGGTTGACGGAGGGTATCACGAATGACCGTCACGGTATGATTATTATTAATAACGAGAAAATTATAGAGATTATAAACGGGGAAGGAGGTGCGCAATGAGTTTCGAGACTGACAAGCAAACCCTGGATGACTTGAATATCCTGGGTAAGTATAAAAATAATTCCGTGTACAGCCTGTTTAGCGGGACGGTGACCCGCGGGGGCGAGCATTTGCTGGAGAATATGTTCCAGAATCCGCTGACGAAGGCGGAAGATATCAACCGTCGTGTGAAAATGTTTACCTATTTCAAGGAGCATGACTTGGCTTTCCCCGGAAATCCGGAAGAGTGTGACGTCGTTGAGCAGTATATCTCCGGGGCGAGCGGGAAGCATTGGATTTTTGTCCTGTCCCATCTTTGTCAGGCCAAGTTCCTGGAGACGGTCGGACATGATCCGCGTTACAAGGTATGGCAGGATCAGGTGGTCGCCACGACGAAGTTTTTGAAAAACGCGTTGGGATACACGAAGGAGCTGCTTAAGGGAATGAACGGTCATCCGCTCGAGGAGAGGGTGAAGAAGGTGGTGGCCTTGCTGGAGAAACCGGCTTTCGCGAAGATTTTGGCTAACGAGAATACCAACCCGGGCTTGATGGATATGTTTGCACGGGATCGGCTTTTCCGTTGCGTGGAATTCAAGAGCCTGTCGGATTTGCTGACCTTGTTCCACGAGTTGGACGTGTGCACGGTGGTTGGACGTGTTGCCCGTGAGAATGATTTATGTTTCCCGGTAGCAAGCGAGGACGGGGAGATATCCATGAAGATGGAGGCCCTGCATCACCCGTGTATTCCGGGAGCTATCTCGAATAATATGGCCATTACGCGGGATAAGAATATCTTTTTCCTGACGGGTGCGAATATGGCCGGGAAATCGACGTTGATGAAGTCTTTCGGTATTGCCGTTTACATGGCGCACATGGGATTCCCCGTGGCTGCGAAGTCGATGGAGTTTATCGTGCAGGACGGTATGTATACCTCTATCAACGTGCCGGATAACATAAACATGGGATATAGCCATTTCTACGCCGAGGTATTGCGCGTGAAGAAGGTGGCTATCGAGGTGAGTCTGTCCAAGAAGCTGGTGGTAATCTTCGATGAGTTGTTCAAGGGAACAAACGTGAAGGATGCTTTCGATGCCACGTTGGCCGTGGCAAGTGCCTTGGCGAAGAGACGGGCTTGTTCGTTCTTGATCTCCACGCATATTATTGAAGTGGGTCAAGAGTTGGGTAAGGCATGTGATAACGTGACTTTCGCTTATTTGCCGACCGTAATGGACGGTAAGGTGCCGAGATATACTTACAGGTTGCAACCGGGAATCACGGCTGATAAGCATGGTATGATCATTATTAATAACGAACGTATTATAGAGACTATTCGCGGGGAGATCTGATTTTCCAGCGATAGTGGGAAAAAATAGAGCCGTCACGTGAGTGGCGGCTTTGTTTTTTTGAGGAGTGAAGGGGTTATTCTTCCGTGATGACGATTTTTTCGATGATGTCACCTTGACGGATGGCGTCGATGACTTCCAGTCCCTCGTATACTTTACCGAAGCAGGTGTGGTGGCGATCCAGATGAGCGGTGTTGCGCCGGTTGTGGCAGATGAAGAATTGGGAGCCTCCGGTGTCTCTACCCGCGTGGGCCATGGAGAGTACTCCTCTGTCGTGACGTTGGTTGCCCCCGGTGAGCTCGCATTTTATGGTGTAGCCCGGTCCGCCCGTGCCATCGCCCTTGGGGCAGCCGCCCTGTATGACGAAATCCGGTATTACCCGATGGAAGGTGAGGCCGTCGTAGAAACCGGATTTGGCAAGCTTGACGAAGTTAGCGACCGTGTTGGGAGCATCCTGCTCGTAAAAAAGGACTTTCATGATTCCTTTAGCGGTGTGTATTTCTGCTTTGTACATGTGATTTGTATTAATGTTTACGCTGCAAAGGTAAAAGAAAAACGCCCGGGAATGCCGGATGTAAAAAATATTGGAACTTTTTTCTTGAAACATTTGATAGTTTGAATAAAAAGTGCGTTATTTGCATCCTGTTTGGAAAGCGTTTATAAAATAATTGAGAGATGTCAAGAATTTGTCAAATAACCGGGAAAAAAGCAATGGTTGGTAACCATGTTTCTCACTCTAAAAGAAGAGTGAAGAGAACATTCGAGATCAACTTGTTCAAGAGAAATTTTTATTGGCCGGAAGAGGATAGATGGATACGATTGAATGTATCTGCTGCCGGGTTGCGCCTGATTAACAAGAAAGGAATTAGCGCCTGCTTGAAAGAAGCTGCTGCCAATGGTTTAATTAAGAACATTTAAAATTAAAAGAAATGGCAAAGAAGAGCAAAGGTAACAGAGTACAGGTGATTTTGGAGTGCACGGAGCAAAAGGAATCCGGAGTACCGGGAATGTCTCGTTACATCACTACCAAAAATAGAAAGAATACCCCTGAAAGATTGGAAATGCGTAAGTACAATCCGTATTTGAAAAGAGTAACTTTACACAGAGAAATAAAATAATAAGCTATGGCAAAGAAGGTTGTTGCAACATTGAAGACTGGTGACGGTAGAGGTTTTGCTAAAGTGATCAAGATGGTAAAGTCTCCGAAAACCGGTGCTTATACTTTCAAGGAGCAAATGGTTCCGAATGATCAAGTAAAAGAGGTGGTGAAGAAATAATTCATTATTACCGTATATCACGAGAGCATCCATTGTGTGGGTGCTCTTTTTTTGTATTAGAATTTTCAAACTTTCATCTCTTTCCTGTAATTTTGCACGTTCATAAACGTGATAAAATATAATGGATTATTCTGAGGAGGACGAAAATATTGTGATTTACGGCGCACGGGAGCATAACCTGAAAAATATTGATCTGGTTATTCCCCGTGATAAATTGACCGTGATAACCGGCTTAAGCGGTAGTGGTAAATCGTCTTTGGCTTTTGACACGATATACGCGGAAGGACAACGGCGGTATCTTGAGACGTTCTCGGCTTATGCCCGGCGTTTCCTGGGGGGATTTGAGCGTCCCGATGTAGATAAGATTACGGGGTTGAGTCCCGTGATTTCCATCGAGCAGAAGACGACAAATAAGAATCCCCGTTCCACGGTAGGGACGGTCACCGAGATATATGATTTTTTACGTTTGCTGTATGCCCGGGCAGGGGAGGCGTATTCCTACAAGACGGGCAGCAGGATGGTGAAGTATACCGATGAGCAGATTCTGGAGCTGCTTCAGCGGGATTTCGCCGGGAAACGGATTTTGATTCTGGCCCCGGTCGTGAAAGGACGTAAGGGACATTACAAGGATCTGTTCGAGAATTTGCGTAAAAAAGGATTCCTTTCCGTGCGGGTTGACGGTGTGTTGAGCGAGATAAAGATTGGTATGAGTGTTGACCGTTACAAAATCCATGATATCGAGTTGGTGGTAGATAAGGTCGTCATGGATGGGGTGGATCTGAAGCGATTGAAGAATTCTGTGGCAACGGCCATGAAGAACGGGGATGGAGTGATGTCTGTCATGGATTATGAAACGGAAGGCGTGCGTTATTACAGCCGTCATTTGATGTGTCCTGACACGGGTATTTCTTACAAGGATCCCGCTCCTCATACTTTTTCCTTTAATTCGCCCCATGGAGCTTGCAAGAAGTGTAAGGGATTGGGGTATATTAATTCGGTTGATCTGGAAAAGATTATACCGGATAATTCCTTGTCTATTTACGCCGGGGGAATATTGCCGTTGGACAAGTACAAAGGTTCGCTTATTTTTTACCAGATTGATACCATTCTGAAGAAGCATGGGGCGACATTGAAAACCCCGATTCGGGATTTGCCGGAAGAGGCTTTGACTGATATTCTATACGGTTATCCGGGACAGTTTCGCCTGGAGAACGCGGAGATTGGAGTTTCCTCCAATTTCTTGACGACTTACGAGGGGGTAGTGAAGTACGTGATGATGCAGGAAGAGAATGCGACCTCGAAACGGGCGAATAAGTGGGCAGAACAGTTTATTTCGGTGGTGACCTGTGACAAGTGTCAGGGGCAGAGATTGAACCAGGAGGCGTTGCATTATTATATTCACGGGAAGAATATATCGGAATTGGCCAATATGGAGCTGTCTGATCTGTATTCCTGGATTGTTGACGTGGAGGAGCATCTGGAGGAGAAACAGAGGCAGATCGCAGGAGAGATATTGAAGGAGATACGAACCCGATTGAAGTTCATGTTGGATGTCGGTTTGGAATACCTGTCCTTGAACAGACCTTCCGTGACGTTGTCGGGAGGAGAGTCGCAGCGTATTCGTTTAGCAACACAAATCGGTTCGCAACTGGTGAACGTGTTGTATATCCTGGATGAGCCGAGTATCGGTTTGCACCAGAAGGATAACCGTAAATTAATACATTCTCTCCAGGAGTTGCGGGATAATGGTAATTCGGTTATCGTGGTAGAGCACGACAAGGAGATGATGCAGAATGCGGATTATATCGTGGATTTGGGACCAAAGGCTGGCCGTAAGGGTGGAAATGTCGTGGCAATCGGGAGTTACGAGGATATATTGAAAAGTGACAGTCTGACAGCGCAATACTTGAACGGGCAGAAGGAAATTGCTGTTCCCGTGGTGCGTCGGGAAGGGAACGGAAAGAAGATTGTGCTGGAAGGATGTTCGGGAAATAATCTGAAGAACGTGAAGGTGGAGTTCCCGTTGGGCAAATTTATATGCGTGACCGGGGTTAGTGGTAGCGGTAAGTCGTCTTTGGTGAACGGCACGTTGTACCCAATATTGAGCGCCCATTTTTATAATTCCGTGGCGACTCCATTACCATATCAGTCAATAGAGGGAATCGAGAATATAGATAAGGTCGTAGTGGTGGACCAGAGTCCTATCGGGAAGAGTCCGCGTTCGAATCCGGCGACTTACACCGGAATCTTTACAGATATCCGTAAGATATTCGAGAAGTTGCCGGAGTCACAGGTTAGAGGGTATACAGCGGGAAGGTTCTCTTTTAATATCAGCGGAGGACGTTGTGAAGTGTGTAAGGGGGCCGGAGTGAGGACGATCGAGATGAATTTCTTGCCTGATGTTTACGTGCATTGTGAGGCTTGTGACGGGAAACGCTATAACAAGGAAACGCTGGAAGTGCGCTACAAGGGAAAATCTATCGGGGATGTGTTGAATTTGACGATTAATCAAGCGGTGGAATTCTTTGAGAATTTGCCTTTGCTGCATGATAAGTTGAAGGTGTTACAGGAGGTGGGGTTAGGTTATATTCAGGTTGGGCAGCCTTGCACGACGCTTTCCGGAGGAGAATCGCAGCGGATTAAGTTGGCCGCTGAATTGTCGAAGAAAGATACTGGCAAGACCTTGTATATTCTGGATGAGCCGACTACCGGTTTGCATTTTGAGGATGTGAACATTCTTTTAGGCGTGTTGCAACGGTTGGTGGATAAAGGAAACACGGTCATCGTGATAGAGCATAATCTGGATGTGATAAAAGTGGCGGATTATTTAATTGATATGGGGCCCGGAGGAGGTAAAATGGGGGGACAGGTTGTTTGTACAGGAACACCGGAAGAGGTTGCGCTTAATACAGTTTCAGAAACAGCACCTTTCTTGCGGGAAGAATTCAAAATGTGATATAGGAAGAGAGAGATAAAACAAATCCCCCGGAAGTAAAGATTCCGGGGGATCGTTTTTTATGGTCGGAGGATTTATTGTTGTGGTTTTAACCATTTATCCAACCATGCGGCAAATGTCCGTTGCCAAAGAATTCCGTTCTGGCATCCGAGTACCCAGTGGCATTCTGTCGGAAAATAAAGATATTGGGCTGGAATTCCACGCATGCGGGCTGCATTGAAGGCTCCCATACCCTGGGATGCGTCTATCCGGAAGTCCTGCTGTCCATGGATTACTAGGATCGGGGTATCCCATTCTCCTACAAATTTATGAGGAGAATTGTCGAAGGTGCGTTGAGCTACTTTATTGTTTTTCTCCCAAGGAGCACCGCCCATATCCCAGTTAGCGAACCACATTTCTTCCGTGTTATAATATTGCATTTCCATGTTGAAAATACCGCAGTGGGCGATGAAGGCTTTGAAGCGCTTGTCATGGTGGCCGGCAAGGTAATAAACGGAATATCCACCATAAGAAGCTCCCACGCAACCCAGATGGTCTGCATCCACGTACGGTTCTTTTTTCACGTCATCGATAGCCGATAAATAGTCTTGGATGTTTTGTCCCGGATAGTCACCGCTGATTTGCTCCAGCCATTCCTGTCCGAAGCCTGGTAATCCTCGGCGATTGGGAGCTACGATGATATAGCCGTTGGCCGCCATCATTTGGAAATTCCAACGATAGCTCCAGAATTGGCTGACTGTGCTTTGTGGTCCTCCTTCGCAGTAAAGGATTGCCGGGTATTTTTTGTTTGGATCAAAATGAGGAGGATAAATAACCCATACAAGCATGTCTTTGTTGTCTGTTGTTTTCACCCAACGGGATTCTACCTTACCCATGGTTAGCTGGGAAAGCAGGTTCTTGTTGATGAAGGACAGTTCTTCGTCAGCACCAGTTTTTGCGTTTACCTTATAGATCTCGGATGGTTTGCTCATTGATTGTTTAACTGCGATGAGGTAGTCGTTAACAGGTTGAACAGAGGTGTAATTGTGAACTCCTTCAGTTAGTTTTACAATTGCCCCGTCGTTCAACGTGAGACGGTAGATCTCGTCTGTAGCGTGGTAATCCGAGATGAAGTAAATAGTGTTATTATCAGCCCAAGACAGTGCTCCCACGTTTTGATCGAAATCTTTCGTGTATTCTTTCTTCTCGCCCGTGGCAAGATTCATCACGAATAATCGGATTTTATCCGCTTCATATCCGTCTCGTTCCATACTTTCCCATGCCATGAGCGTGCCATCGGGTGAGATCACCTGATTCTGGTCGTATCCCATCATCCCTTCGGTTAGGTTTGTGGTTTTACCAGTCTTGAGATCATAGCGGTATAAGTCAGTATTGGTTGAGAGAGCATAGTCAATACCTTCTTTTTTACGGGCCATGTAGATAATACTTTGTCCGTCTTTTGTCCAGCACAATTGTTCTGTGCCACCCCAGGGACGGACTGGAGATTCCCAATGTTCCCCTTCCATAATATCTTTCCCGGAAGTGATGATTTGTCCTGCTTTATAGTCGGTAATGAATGGATGCGTGTATGCTTCCACCCATTGATTCCAGTGCCGATACATTTGTCCGTTGATCAGGCGGGCATTTGCCTTCGGAAGGTCCGGGTGCAGATCATGTACGTCTTGTTCCAATTTGACATCTTGCAGAAACAACAGTTTTGATTTATCAGGAGAGAAAATGTATCCACCGATACCTCCCTTCACGTTAGTGATCTGTGTCAGTCCACTACCATCGGGATTCATTTCCCATAATTGAACGTCTCCGGAACGGCTACACATGAAGGCTATCTTCCCATCGGGGGTCCATGTTTCCCCGAATTCATTATAGTCCGTGTCCGTGATTTGTTTTGAGGTTCCAGTTGCCAGGTCTAGTAGATAAAGATCCGAGTAGGAGCGGTCTTCTTCTTTATTGAAATAGGTCACGTCGTATAGTAACGTCTTTTGGTCTGGAGAAACATTGACGCTACCAATTCGGCCAAAGGACCACAATACTTCTGGCGTCATGATGTCGGAACTCAACTGCATATCTGGAGTTTTATAGCTTGTTTTGGATGTTTCCCGTGGAGTGTTACAGGATATGATTGTTAAAGCCACGAGACTTGATAATAAGTATTTCCTCATTGCTACTTTTGATTAAACGGTTTTGGAAGTTTTATTCTTGTAGAGATGGATTTCCGTCCATGGCCTCCATAATTTTTTGGGTTAATTCTTCGGCTAATTCCGGGTTATCCATAACCATTTGTTTTACGGTTTCCCGTCCTTGACCTAATTTGCTATCTCCGTATGAGAACCAACTACCGCTTTTCTTGATCACGTTTAATTCTACACCAAGGTCAACGATTTCCCCGGAACGGGAAATTCCTTCGCCGTACATGATATCAAATTCAGCCTTCTTGAAGGGAGGGGCAACTTTGTTTTTTACAATTTTTACCCGCGTGTGGTTACCGTATATTTCTTCCCCGTCTTTAATTTGTCCGATGCGGCGGATATCAAGGCGGACAGAAGCGTAAAATTTTAAGGCATTACCACCGGTTGTTGTTTCCGGATTTCCGAACATGACACCGATTTTATCACGCAATTGATTAATGAAAATACAGCAGGTATTTGTTTTGCTGATGGTACTGGTGAGTTTACGTAATGCTTGAGACATTAAACGAGCCTGGAGTCCCATTACGCTATCACCCATGTTGCCTTCAATTTCTGCTTTGGGAGTTAAGGCTGCAACGGAGTCGATCACGATGATGTCAATTGCCGCAGAACGGATGAGTTGGTCCGCGATTTCCAAAGCTTGTTCACCGTTGTCTGGTTGTGCGATGAACAGATTGTTGACATCGACGCCTAATTTCTCTGCATATGATCGGTCAAAGGCGTGTTCCGCATCAATGATAGCGGCAATACCGCCTAATTTTTGGGCTTCGGCAATGGCATGGATTGCCAGGGTCGTTTTACCGGAGGATTCAGGTCCGAATATTTCAATTACACGTCCCCTCGGGTATCCGCCAACACCAAGAGCCTTGTCAAGGCCGATGGAACCTGTTGGAATGACAGGAATGTTTTCAACAACATTGTCGCCAAGTTTCATGACGCTTCCCTTACCGAAATCTTTCTCGATCTTATTCAGAGTAAGTTGAAGTGCTTTTAACTTGTCTTGATTTACTTCTGTATTTGCCATAATATATGATGTTTATTTGTTATTCTTTCGTGATACCTAATGCCTTCAGGATTTGATGAGTGTGATCCTTCGTGTTTACTTTGTCAATTATTTTTTGGATGATTCCTTCTGCATTGATGATAAAAGTTGTGCGGAGAACTCCCATGTAGGTGCGTCCATACATTTTCTTTTCAGCCCATACGCCATACGTTTGTAATATTTGCTTTTCCGTGTCCGCGATAAGGTTGAAGGATAGGTTGTATTTACTGATGAATTTGGCATGGGAGTTTGCCGAATCAGGGCTGACCCCCACGACTTCAAATCCTTGTTGCGTTAACGTGGAGTATCCATCGTTTAGGTTACAGGCTTCTGCAGTACATCCACTTGTATTATCTTTCGGATAAAAATAGAGGATTAGTTTTTTCCCTTTGAATTGGTCTGAAGATATTGTTTCACCATTTTGATTTATCCCCTCGAAGTAGGGGGCTTTATCGCCTTCTTTTAATATCATATTTTTATTTATTCGTTGGATTCTCTACAAAAGTAAGTATATTTTGGAGAATGATGGGGGATATCCTGCAGAATATTATCGAAGAAGTAGAATTTTGAAAAATATTTTCCTATTTGAGACAAAGTAAAAGAAAATATACTACATTTGCACTCGTGAAAACGGACTCGTAGCTTAATGGATAGAGCACTTGGTTACGGCCCAAGAGGTTGTGGGTTCGACTCCCGCCGAGTTCACCAAGGGATTGTTTACAATCCCTTTTTTTATTATTTATACTTATGACAGAGAAAGAGATATTGGAACGAATGAACCGAGAGTGTCGGGGAACATTGGTTGAGCATTTAGGTATTGTATTCACGGGGGCCGGAGATGATTGGCTGGAGGCAACGATGCCAATAGACAACAGAACCATGCGCCCGGGAAATTTATTGCATGGTGGAGCTATTATGGCCTTAACCGAGACCGTGGGAAGTGGATTGGCTTATATGGGAGTGGATACCGATAAATATCACGTGTATGGAATTGAAATAAACGGGAATCATATACATAAGGCTGAGGGGAAATATGTCGTTGCCCGTGCTGAATTTGTCCATAGAGGGAGGCGTACACATGTTGTGAATGTGGTTATTCGGGATGAATTTGGGAAATTGGCCTCTGTATGTCGGATTACGAATATCGTGATGGAAAAGAAATAGGGGCGATTTATTTTGCCAGTGATTTTAATTTTTCCTCGAGTTGGAACATTTCGTCGCGTAAACGGGCAGCTTCGAGGAAATCCATTTCTTTAGCAGCTTTTTGCATGGCGGCTTTTGTGGTTTTTATCATTTTCTCTAGGGCTGGTTTGGACATATAGTCCAGTAATGGATCTGCAACCATTTGTGGAGTCGTTTCTTCCGTGTAGGGGCGAGAAGTTTCTTGCAGTACGGAAGAGGATATTTTTTGGATTTGTTTGGGTGTTATATGGTGTACTGCATTATACTGCAATTGTTTTTCCCGACGGTAGTTTGTGGCATCGATAGTTTCTTGCATGGAGCGAGTAATCGTGTCTGCATACATGATTACCTTACCGTTTAAATTACGGGCTGCACGTCCTGCAGTTTGGATTAGAGAACGAGTAGAACGGAGAAAGCCTTCTTTGTCTGCATCAAGAATGGCAACAAGTGATACTTCAGGCATGTCAAGACCCTCCCGAAGCAAGTTTACCCCGACGAGAACATCAATGATTCCTTTCCGCAGATTTTCGATAATTTGTACTCGCTCTAATGTATCCACGTCAGAGTGAATGTATTGACATTTGATACTGATTCTTTCAAGGTATTGACTTAGTTCTTCGGCCATACGTTTAGTTAGGGTGGTAACTAATACCTTTTCATTTACTGCAATCCTTTTTTGAATCTCGTTTATCAAGTGGTCAATTTGATGCTTGCTTGGTACAACCTCTATTTCAGGATCCAGAATTCCAGTCGGGCGGATTATTTGTTCTACGACAATCCCGTGACATTTCTCCAGCTCATAATCTGCAGGTGTGGCACTGACATATATTGTCTGATTCGTGTTTGCTTCGAATTCCTCGAAAGTAAGTGGGCGATTGTCGAAAGCTGCTGGCAGGCGAAAACCATATTCGACCAGAGTTTCTTTGCGGGAATGATCTCCCCCGTACATAGCCCTAACCTGTGGAAGTGTAACGTGAGATTCGTCCACTACAAGTAAAAAATCTTCCGGGAAGTAATCGAGAAGGCAAAAAGGGCGTACTCCTGGAGCCCGTCCGTCAAGATAACGGGAGTAGTTTTCTATTCCCTGACAATATCCTAATTCTTTTATCATCTCAATGTCATACCGTACCCGTTCATCCAGGCGTTTTGCCTCGAATGATTTGCCGATACTTTTTAAATATTCAACTTGTAGAATCAGGTCATGCTGGATATTCCGGATGGCTTTTTCAAGTGTGTTTTTATCGGTAACGAAAAGGTTGGCTGGATAGATATTCAGCGTTTCCATTTCATCAATAGTCTTACCGGTTTGAGGGTTAAACGAGGTTAGGTGTTCTATTTCATCTCCCCAAAATTCTACCCGATAGGCTACTCCGTCAAATGTTTCGATAGAGGGGAATATATCTACGGTTTCGCCTTTTGCTCGAAAAGAGCCTCTTTTGAATTCAAGTTCATTGTTGACGTAAAGAGCGTCTACCAGGCGGTGAAGAAGTTGATTCCTGTTTATCGTTTGTCCTTGTTTCAAGTAAATGATATTTGATCCGAATGCGGTAGGATCTGCCATACCGTAAAGACATGAAACGGAGGATACGACAATTACATCCCGTCGGCCGGATAGGAGAGAGGCTGTTGCTCTCAAGCGTAGTTTATCAATTTCATCATTGATTTCCAACGCTTTTTCTATATAGGTGTTTGTGGTCGGAAGATAAGCTTCCGGTTGATAATAATCGTAGTATGAGACAAAATATTCCACTGCATTTTCGGGGAAGAAACTTTTAAATTCCCCGTAAAGTTGAGCGGCCAATGTCTTATTGTGACTGAGAATTAAGGTCGGGCGTTGTGTCTGTTGGATGACATTTGCCACGGTAAACGTTTTTCCGGAACCGGTAACCCCCAATAGTACCTGATAGTGTTCACCGTTATTCAGGCCTTGAACCAATTGTTCTATGGCTTCCGGTTGATCACCGGTAGGTTTGAATTGAGAGGTTAAACGGAACATGGCGTATTTATTGTAATTTGCTCATGAATTTTACCGGGTTTATCACGAATCGGTCGTGTATGGCCGTTCCAATGGTGGCGACATCATCCCATGCCTCTATCTCAAAGCGGATGCGTCTGCCGTCGATTTCCGAGATTGTTGCTTTGCAATGTACTGGGCGTCCGACAGGCGTTGCTTTTACGTGTTTCACGTTGATTTCAATGCCGACAGTATCGCTTTCTGCATCCAATTTGTTTTCAAGGCAACGGATAGCTGTGTTCTCCATTAAGGCGACTAAAGCTGGCGTCGCGAATACTTCTAGTTTTCCGGAACCATACACGGCGGCTGTGTCTTCATGACGAACCGTGATTTCCTGTGTGAATGTTTGTCCTACTTGTATTTCCATGATATTTTGTTTTGCGGCAAAGTTACACTATTCTCTTTTTCTTGCCAAGGTTCGTGCTTTATTTGTCTTGTTCCGAGTTTTTTTGGGGGAACTAATTATTCTGTTGTCGTTGCCTTCTTGGGCGAAGGTGGGGGAGTGGGGTAATTAAAAATATCATGTTTGTTCTTGGGTTGTCGGTATTTTAACCATCGGAAATCTTTTAATCTCAATTCTTCCGGGTATGCCAGAAATAAGGGGGTCATTTCTCCTTCTGGCGTGTTGAGGAATGTGATTTCTGAAACTTTCCGTTGGTTGATTAATATTCTGATATCAGAACTTGTTGCTCGGTTGGCCCCGATAATTACTCCCTGGTCATCTGGGAAATAAATGGTTTCTCCATTACCGTTCACGTATACCATGTATATTTCGTTGTTTCGGAAGTAGCCAGTCATATTTCGTCCTTTGATTTGATCGAACATCCAACCGGAATCCCGTCGGACGGTATCCCGTTGTCCGATCATCATGGCCTTTGTTTGCAGATAAAATTCTTTTACTTTTCCTTGTCCCGTGAGTAGAGACATTTGCTCTGCCGTGATTTGGTATCCGCTTGTCCAGGCCACTGGATCATGATATAAGCTGATTAGTGAATCGGTTGTATTGTAGACCATGGAATCGCATGCTCCTTGAATATCCTGACTATAGAAGCGAACCCGGTGATATGCCCGGAGAATATTGTTTTGAGCAGAGTCTTGATTCATGAAGAGACTATCACTATGCAGGAAAAGGGAATCTTGTTGCCCGACCATGATGAGTAGCGTACTATCCGTGACAAAGGCTTCATTAGACAGTTGATTCATCCATCCTCGATGTCCTTTCACGATAACGTTATTAATGGAATCATACAGAACGATATTCCTGCGCATGTAGGCTTCCTTGCTGATGGTATCCATAATAACCGTATCGGCTATTCCCGTGTAAGTTTCGTGGGTAAGAATATTGTTTTTATATAATTCTGCATGTCCTGTGTTTGTGTCGTACCATCCGTCTTCCGTGTACACGACATTTCTGGCACTGTCTCTGCCATAAATGTGAGAAGGTCCTAGAAGAAAGACGTATTTCGTTTCACTGTTATATTTCAACGTGTCGGAATGAATAAGATATTTGGGCGAAATGACTTTCACGCTGTCTTTGAAAAAGGCTAAATGAGTTTTCGTGAAATAGGTTCCCCGCTTACTGTTCAGGGTATTGATACTATCCTTGAGATTTCCCCAGTTGAAATAATAGCCTATCTCAAATATCCCGTCATAATCCAAGTAATCGGTAGTGAGGGTCATTTTGCTATCTTTTAGCGTCACGTTGTTCCTTAATTGCACTAGGCGTGTGTTCCCGTCATAAAACATGTAATCCCCCGTCATTTCGATGGTATCATTTTGTATGGCCCGTACGTGACCGAAGGCTTCCACTTGATTGCTGTCCTGGTATTGATACAGGCTATCGCACCACATGAGGATATTCTCGTGTTTCAAACGGACATTACCGATAAGTCGGTTTATTTTTTTACGCATATCGGGATACCCCTTATCAGAGTGTAGAATCTTTACTTGGGATTTTTGGGTATTTTGTCCCTGTGCATGAAATGCAAAAGAGGTGAGGCATAAAAGCCCCACCAGTCCTAAAATCTTTATACTATTGCACATGTATCGTTTCCTCTTCATTATTTTATCCAACCGTCATACACGAACTTCACGTCCTTGTAGGATTCATCCACGTGAATATAAGTATTCTCCTGTTTCTCTCTAATCCATTTGAGGAATACTTCTTGTTGTTTCTGGCGTTTCAGCATTTCTTCAAAACTGCTCCAGTCATCTTCCAGATTTGCTTTATGTTCAGGATAAAAGGCTTTAATCTTGATGATTTTGTATTCCTCATTTCCTAACGAGTTGTCAAGGAATGGTTCAGAGATTTCCCCTGTTTTCAATTTACTAACTTGGATGGCCATGGCATCTCTGATTTTATCCCGGGATAGCTTTGAATCAGCATTTTCATCAGCGATCAATCCTCCGTTTGCTCTCGTTTTTTTATCCATGGAGTAGTATTGTGCGGCAACTTCAAAAGGTAACTCTTGATTTTTGATATAATCCGTTATCGTGTCAAGAATGTGGATGGCTTCTTCCCGTTCTTCTTCTGAAATTTTAGGGCGCAACAAAATGTGGCGTACATTTACCCGATCCCCTTGGCGGTCTATGCATTGAATAAGGTGGAATCCGTATTCTGTTTCGATAATCTTGGAAATTTTTCCAGGCTTCAAGCTGAAGGCGGCTTCCGAGAATTCCGGAACGAAATCATTTTTCGTTTTATACCCTAATTCTCCACCTCTGACGGCAGATCCCGGATCCTCTGAATAGAGTACAGCCAGCGTGTTGAAGGTTTGTTCTCCATTCAGAATTTGTTCTCTGAACTCTCTCAAGCGGGTCCGAACTCGCTCCTTTTCCACGTCTGTGATTCGTGGTTTGATCACGATCTGTTGGATTTCATACTTTGCAGGGATGTCCGGTAAACTGTCTTTGTTAAGTTTCTTGTAAAAGAGTCTCACTTCGGAAGGGGTAACCCTGACATTCTCCATGATCTTGGCCTGCATCCGTTGGGTAATCATATTATCACGCATGTAGGGACGCATATCATTTTTTATATCTTCCAGTGGTTTCCCGAAATACCGTTCCAATTGTTCCTGAGAGCCGGTTTGTTGGATATAAAAATCAAGTTGACTGTTTAATTGATTCTCCACTTCATCGTCCGTTACCGTGATACTGTCCACTTTTGCCTGGGCCAATAACAGTTTCTGGATAAGCTTTTCTTCGAATATCTGGTCGCGCATGTTCAGGATATTCGTGGTCATACCTTGGTTTTGCTGCATGTGGAGCAGTTCATTCTCGATATCTGATTTCAACACGATTTCTTCCCCGACAATTGCCACGATTTTATCGACCACGTTATTTTGTGCTGTCGTGTAAGTCACTATAAATAGCAGTACAACTAATGATAAATATCTCATAATTATTTTATAAGGTTTTACTCTTTAAAAGCGCACTAAACTAATACTTTTTCCGCAAACATAAGTACATAGCGGCAGTTTTTTTTATATTTTCTGCCTTAATATACCTTGACATGATTCTTTTGGATTCCTTCTTGGGTGATTTGTTTTTCCAAGTCCTCCTCGAATTGCATTTTCCGGGAATTCAGCAATATTTGTTTGATATCCTGTTTCACGAAACTGCAAGGTGCAACCTCTTTTTCATTCTTTAATTCCTCGATCTTAAGGAAGTAATAGTTCCCTTCGTCTTCTACCTCGATGATACTCTTTCCCTTGTACTGTTTGTTCCATGTTTCCTCGGTCACGGGAATCAGGTTCAATATTCCCCGTAACTCGATCCATTCGTCATTGAAGTTATCGTATTTCCGGGCATTCGTGATACAATATTCTTCAAGGGATTCCAGATCCTTCGCTTCCTTGGAGGCAAACCATTTCCGGGCTTTGTCTAGATTGGGTGCCGATTTGGGGATGATGGCCATAACGGCTCGCACGATAGGTGTATTGAGAACGAAATTGTATTTATGTTCCTCGTAATAGCGGTTAATTTCGCCATCACTGATGTTTGCGGATAATTTTTGTGCGATAAGCTTTTCCTTGTATTTGTGGATAAGCAGGGAAGAGGAATAGTCCTCTACTTGCTTGCGGATATTCTTCTCCGCGTCGGTCAGGTTCTGTTGTGCCTTGTGCAGGAGAAGTTCTTTGGTGATCCATTTGTTGATGTAACTTTGGGCGATAAGCAGACTGTCCTCCCGGCTGGCATCTCGGGGAATTAGTTCCTTTAATTCTGAGCGGGTCAGGAATTTGTCATAAACTTTGGCCACGGGTACATCTTGTCCCTTGAACCCCTCGTTACAGGCCCACGATACGGCTATTATTCCCATGCACCAAACGGATTTTATTCTTGTAAACCTCATTGTATTCGAGTTATCATGATTAATAGCAATCCCAGTTATAGATTACGTTGGAGAAATCTTCCTTGGCCAGGTCTTCCGGGCGGATCAAGAAGGTGCAGGTCCCGTCGTCGCCCCAGCGGATGGAGCAATTTTCCTCTTCCATGGAAGTGATTTGGAAAAGTAAGGTCGTGTGTTCTTGATACGGGCGATGATATTCCCGCGGGTCAATCTGCACGAAGTCCGGGTATCCTCCTATGCGGTGTCCCGGTGCTTCCAGTCTGTCATAAATGTTATCCAGCCTTTCCTCCGGGATCCGGTCCACGGAGGGAACTTGTGCCGAGGGGAAAGCCTCGTTGTAAGCCTCCAGCAGATACTTGTCAAAGCGGAAATCACTGCAAGTGATGGGCATCATTCCCGGTTCAAATGATAAACGGAATTCTCCTTTCACCGGTAGTAAGGCGGAAGGACTCACCTCGTTGTTTGTTGCCGGATTCCCCACTTGTTTATGGAATATGACCCGGAAACCTTTCTGTTGGTTCGGTTCCTCGAAGTTTAGCCCGTAATTCTCGCTGTCACTGATATAAAATTGCAGAATCCCTTCTCGGGGAAAACCTTCCAGCGGGGGAATCTCCCCGAAATTCAATTGTGCCAGAAATGCCAGAGGTCTCCCGTTGCCGCCTTCCGTCAAGTCCAGCGGGTATTCGAATCCTTCCGGCATATAAGGCATACCGCCGATTTTACTTTCCAGCGGTCCCGTCTCCCCGGGAGTCAGTTTTACTTTAACAAATGGGGTAGAAGTCTTTTGTATAATAGTCTCGATAAGTCGTTCCGTGGCGACTTTGCCAGTATCCCGGGAAGGTTTGTTCCCGAATAGTTTATCAAATAATCCCATGGTATATAGTAATTTTTACAACATCCACTACACGGTCGTTCTGGGTGTAGTACACGACAAAGATACTGTTTTCCCCCGATTTATCAAATCCCCGGATATTTTCGTATTTTCGCGGCGACAAACAAGGAACAGGACATTTATGAAGAAAGCAATTGTATTGTTATCCGGCGGCCTGGATTCGACCACGGCGCTGTACCTGGCCAAGAGCCAGGGATTCGATGAACTCTACGCCCTCACCTTCGAGTACGGGCAGAAACATGACCAGGAAATCAAAGCCTCCTGCGACGTGGCGAAAGCCGTGGGCGTTAAGGAGCACAAGATAGTGAAACTGATGCTGAACCAATGGGACGGCTGCTCGTTGACCGACGAGCACCTGGAAATCAAGGACGGTGATCTCAATCGTTCCGACATCCCCGATACCTACGTTCCCGCCCGTAATATGGTGTTTCTTTCCGTGGCAGCATCCTATGCCGACGCTCTCGATATCACCGATATCTTTATCGGCGTGAGTGAGGTCGACTACTCCGGCTACGTGGATTGCCGCGAGGAATTCATCCGCTCCATGGAAGCCACCATTAATCTCGGAACGGTGTTGGGGGCCGAGAAGAAACGTCACATCACCCTCCACGCCCCCTTCATGCACATGACCAAGGCCGACGAGGTTCGCCTGGGTGCCAGTCTTGGGGTCGACTATAGCCTTACTTGGACTTGCTACCGGGGCGGAGACAAACCTTGCGGTACCTGCGACAGCTGCCTCCTTCGGGCCAAAGCTTTCGCCGAGGCCGGTATTGATGATCCCACTGTCAAACCTTAACTTTCGTTCGAAATGCTTATCCGAAAACAATTCAAGTTCGAGGGTGCTCATATCGTGCGCAACTGCTCCTCCCACCGTTGTCGGGAGAACATCCATGGGCACTCCTACATTGTGGAGGTATTCCTCTCCTCCGATCACCTTGACCGGGGATACATGGTCATGGATTTTTCCCTTCTCGACCGGGTGAAGACCCTCGTTGACAGTTTCGACCACACCTACTCCCTCTGGGATGGCGAGGACGACGAATTCAAGACCTTCATCTATCGTTACAATCGTCGTGTGGCGGAAATACCCGTGTCTCCCTCCGCCGAGGGGTACGCCCTTCTCTTTTTCTATCTCATCGACCGTATCATCGGCCGCACCGAATTCAGGAACGGGGAGAGCAACGTCACCCTCCGGGCCGTGCGTGTTCACGAGACGGCCACCGGCTACGCCGAGGCTTCCCGTGAGGACCTCGCCCTCGTTCGCTTCACCGCGGCGGATGTCCACTTCACCCCGGGAGTGCGCGAGGACTGGGACAACGAAGAATGGTGGAACCTTCTAACGCTATAGCATCATGGAAATATTCTTATCCAGGGACGGGGTATTTCCCATCACCCGTGACGGCGAAGGGCGGCTGCTTCGTGGCTTGCCCGCTTCCGGTATCCCCGTGGCCGGTACTATTCAGGGTGAAGGTAAGTTGAATGGTGTACCATCCCTTTTCATCCGCCTGGCGGGGTGTAACCTGCATTGCGTGTGGACTACCTCCGAGGGCAGCGTCTGTCCTTGCGACACCGCCTACGCTTCCTTCGAGACCCGTGGAGCCCAGGCTGTCGAGCTCGTTGAAATCTTCAAGCTCATTGGCATCAACCGGGGCAATATCACCCACGTCGTCATCACCGGGGGCGAACCCTTTCTGCAGCGTCGTCCCCTCGCCGAGCTTTGCAGACTGCTTGCCGCGGCTGGCTTTCATCTCACCGTGGAGACCAACGGCACCATCTTCGATGAATCCGTTGCCCGGTACGTCGACCTTTTCAGTCTTTCACCCAAGCTGAGTAGCTCAACGCCCCCGCCTCCCTACGCGGCCCGCCACGACCAAATCCGCTTGAACATCCCGGTTCTACAGGATTTCATCACTTATGCCCGCCAGTACGGGAAAGACTTCCAGCTCAAGTTCGTCTACTCCCGCGAGGAGGACATCGACGAGATTCGTTCCATCCTCAAGCGGCTATGCAACTGGCGTCCCGATGACATTCTCCTCATGCCCATGGGCGTATCGCCTCGTGAACTCGACGAGACTACCCCTCTTGCTCTCGAGCACTGCATCCGTGAGGGATGGCGCTTCTGCGACCGTCTGCACATCGCTCTTTTCGGCAACCGAGAGGGGGTCTGAATCCGGTCCTCGTCCGGTGCGGGAATCCCCTATACCTCCATGAATGTCAATTGTTGTCCTTGGGGGAAAATGTCGGGAGCATTCCCTTCTTCCCGGGCTAGAGTTGATATCCCGAGCATGGTTCATTTATTCTTCCGGCTCGTCAGCTTCATGTCATCCAGGTAGCGGATAGCCCCCTCGTCCAGTAACTCCCGCGTGACTGCTGTGACGACTTCCCGCGGGAAATCCAGCCGGGCGGCCAGCTCGTGCATCTCCAGTTCCTCCCGTCCCAACACCTCCAGCACCTTCGCCCGGGCGGCTTCCCGCCCGTCCTGTCGCTGCCCTTTCCGTCGGGCCAGGCAATTGTCGCAAATCCCGCACGGTTCCGTCTCCCGCTGTCCGAAGTACTCCATCAACTGCAACTGCCGGCAACGCTCCCGGTCTTCCACGTACCGTACCATTCCCCGTATCTTCCCGGCGTACGACTCCCGCCGCTTCTCGTACACCTCCCGGCTTAACCGGATATACGACAACGGCAACCGAGGCTGGTAATAAATGATATACGGCTTATCGTCCCCCGGCACGTAGCGGATAATCCGCCGCTTCGCCAGCGCCAGGAACGCCTCGTACAGCTCGTGGCGGCACACTCCCAGTGATTCCGCCAGGTACTCCTCGTCCACGAACACGTCCTGCACGAAAATCCCCGCATACGTCCGCATCAGCGTCACCAGCAGGCGTTCCTGCAGCGGGTCGCTCGTGTCCCGGTTATACAACTCGTCGCGGGGCACCAGGAACGTCACCCTCGCCCGCGAGTTAATCTCCGTCGTGCACTCCAGGTAGCCGCACAGGCTAAGGATATCAATGGCCGACCGTGTCTTCGCCGGTTCCAGCGAAAACCGCCGGCAGAAACGCTCCTCGTCGAACTCGAACACCCGGCCCTGGCCCTCGCCTTCGCCCAGTTGGAAATAATTCCCCAGTGCCTCGTACACCCGCTTCACCATCTCCTTCGCCGGGAACTCGTTATCCACCCGCCGCTTCAGCGCCGCCACTGCCGACGCGTTATACAGCAGCACCGCGTACGCCCGCCGTCCGTCCCGTCCGGCTCGGCCTGCCTCCTGGAAATAAGCCTCCGGGCTGTCCGGGATATCCACGTGCACCACTACCCGAACGTCTGCCTTGTCGATACCCATCCCGAAGGCGTTCGTCGCCACGATGACCGGAGTCTCCCCCCGTTTCCACTCCTCCTGCTTCCTCGCCCGCGTCGCTGACGGTAGTCCTGCGTGGTAGAAATCCGCCCGGATACCCCGCTTGTTCAGCATCCCCGCCAGCTCCCTCGCCCGCTCCCTCGTCCGCGTGTACACGATGGCCGACCCTTTCACCCGCTCCAGGATGTGCACCAGCTCCACGTCTTTCGTGTCCGTCTCCCGCGTCACGTACGAGATATTCTCCCGCCGGAAACTCTTCGACAGCACGTTCGGTGCTGCGAATCCCAGTTGCCGCTGAATATCCTCCACCACTGCCGGGGTAGCCGTTGCCGTCAGGGCCAGAACCACCACGCCCGGGAAAAACTCCCGCACCTCCGCTATTCGCAGGTACGACGGGCGGAAATCGTATCCCCATTGCGAGATGCAATGTGCCTCGTCCACCGCGATGAGCCGCACCGGCATCTGCCGCAGCCGTTCCCGGAAACGGGCCGACGTCAGCCGCTCCGGCGACACGTACAGGAATCGTACCCCGGCGTACACGCACTTGTTCGTCACCGACTCGATATCCTCCGTCCTCATCCCCATGTACAGCGCCTCCGCCTCCACGCCCCGTCGCCGCAGGTCCTCCACCTGGTCCTTCATCAGCGCGATGAGCGGCGTCACCACCAGCGTCAGTCCCCCCAGCGCCAGGCCGCTCACCTGGTACGTCAGCGACTTCCCGCCCCCCGTCGGCATCAGCGCCAGCGTGTCGCGTCCTCCCGTCACCGCCCTGATAATCTCCTCCTGCAGCGGCCGGAACGCCTCGTACCCCCAGTATTCCCGTAATATCTCGTGAATATCCCTCATTGTGTTCTTCTTTGGCTTTAAACCTCTGGCAAATGTAAGAAATATTTCCCCTCTTTCTCATTTTCCTTTGCCGTCTGTTTTCTCGATTGTTTCACTGGTATTTAGTGAATAACCCCGTGATGCTCCCGATTATCTATATACCTGGTATTCGTTTATTACTTATTCATTACTTGTAGAGGACGTGATCAGTAGGTGATTAGTATGTGATTTCTTTTGGTGTATGAGTTTAGGTAATTGTAATAATTTTGAAAGAATAGCTAAGTTGTGAAAGTGTAATAATTTATGATTGAGGTTTGTATGTGATTGGTCGGGAGTTCGATAGTGGTAAAGTAGCTGGACTTATAAGGCGTTTAATGGGGAAGGTGGCGACCGGGAAAAGTTGTTAAGAAAAAGTTAATTCTATGGAAAAATCAAATTTTTTTCACATTATTGTCATCCTTTTGTGCGCTTTAGGTGTTTTAATAAAGGAGGGAGGGGGAATTGGGCGCGTGTTGTGCTCGTGTGTGTGAATGAATGATGTTAATCTAAATATTGTAGTAAATCAATGGAAGAACCAGTATTGAAAGTAGAACATTTGTCGCATCGCTACAGTATCCAGTGGGCGGTGCGGGATATCAGTTTCGAGATACCCCGGCGGGGTATTTACGGGCTGTTGGGCTCGAACGGGGCCGGTAAGTCGACGACGATGAATATCGTTTGCGGTGTGATCAAGCAGACGGAAGGCCAGGTGACGATCAAGGGAATCGACACGCGCAAGGACCCGGTTGCGGCCAAGCGTCACATCGGTTTCCTGCCGCAGAAGCCGCCCTTGTACGGGGACTTGACGGTGGAGGAGTACCTGTTGCATTGCGCCCGGTTGCGCTGGGTGCCGGATGACCGGTTGCATGACGCGGTGGAGGAAGTGATGCAGCGTTGCGGTATTTTGCATTTCCGTAATCGTTTGATCAAGAACCTGTCGGGAGGTTACCAGCAGCGCGTGGGTATTGCCCAGGCTATCGTTCACAAGCCGGACCTGGTGGTGTTCGACGAGCCGACGAACGGTTTGGACCCGAACCAGATCATGGAGGTGCGTCACCTGATCAAGGATATCGCGGAGGAGCGGACGGTGATCCTGTCGACGCATATCCTGACGGAGGTACAGGCGATCTGTGACCATATCATGATGATCGAGGAGGGACGCCTGGTGTTCATGGGCAGCGTGGAGGAGTTTGACAATTATATCATGCCGAGCTCGCTGTTCGTGTCGTTCGTTGATGCCCCGTCGGCCGAGGTGCTGTCCCGTTTGGAGGGAGTTCAACGCGTGGAGGAAATCGGGCAGGGTAAGTTCCGGGTGCATTTCTCGGACGCGCAGGAGGTGATGGACCGAATCGTGAAGGAGAGCGCGGCCAAGGATTGGCGGTTGTCGGAATTGCGGGTGGAGAAGAGCTCGCTGGATAATATATTCGCTGAGTTGTCAAAGAAATCAAAAAAATAAGG
This sequence comes from uncultured Butyricimonas sp., assembly GCA_944321845.1. GTDB lineage: Bacteria > Bacteroidota > Bacteroidia > Bacteroidales > Marinifilaceae > CALUMT01. The sequence continues at coordinate 84,591 of CALUMT010000018.1, read as the reverse complement.
AGGTATTATGTTCAAGATGATATACAATATAGCGAGGACGGAGTTGCAGATGCTTTTCTACTCGCCGGTGGCGTGGTTGTTGCTCGTGGTATTCACGGTGCAGTCGGCGTTGGCTTTTTCTTCCCAGTTGTTGGGTATAACGACTTCCATGGAGATGGGATATAACGTGTCGGGTATTACGTACGATATTTTCGCTAGCCCGTGGGGAGGGTTGTTGCCGTCGATCCAGGGTTATCTTTATTTCTATATCCCGTTGTTGACGATGGGCGTGGTGAGCCGGGAGTTGAGCAGTGGCTCGATCAAGTTGCTTTACTCGTCGCCGATCACGAATTTCCAGATCATCGTTGGCAAGTATTTCGCGATGATGATTTACGGGGCAATCATGCTTGGAATTCTTGTTTTGCTTGGTCTTTGCGGTTTATGCACGGTGAAGGACTTTGACTGGCCCATGGTGTTGACGGGCATCCTCGGTATCTACCTTTTGCTTTGCGCTTACGCGGCAATCGGTATCTTCATGTCTAGCTTGACGAGTTACCAGATCGTGGCCGCTATCGGGACGTTGATCGTGCTGATGTTGCTGAGTATGGTCGGCGGCTGGGGTCAGGATTACGATTTCGTGCGTGACATCACTTACTGGCTGTCGATAAACGGTCGTAGTAACACGTTCATCGCGGGTATGTTGTGCAGCGAGGATATCTTGTATTTCATTATCGTGATTTGCCTGTTCCTGGCGTTGACGATAATCCGCTTGAACGCGGTTCGCCAGAAGATCCGCTTCGCGGTGACGCTGTGGCGTAACGTGGGGGTAATCGTTATCTGCTGCCTGCTGGGTTACTTCTCGTCCCTGCCGACACTGAAGGCTTATTATGATGCGACGGAGACGAAGATGAACACGTTGACCAAGAACAGCCAGGATATCGTGGCTAAACTTGATGGCGATTTGACGATCACGACTTATATCAACGTGCTGGAGGATGGTGGAACGTGGTACGCTGCCGGTTATTTCCTAAAGCCAGACATGGGACGTTTCGAGCAGTACCAGCGTTTCAAGCCGGAGATGAAGCTGAAATACGTTTATTACTATGACACGGTAAATAATCCCCGGCTTGACGAGCGTTACCCGGGCAAGACGCTTCGGGAGAAGATGGTGGAGGTGTGCAAGATTTACGGTTTGGACACGAACAAGTTCATGCGTCCCGAGGAGATCCGGGCAATGATTGACCTGAGCGGCGAGGGTAACGGGTTCGTTCGTCAGATCGTCCGGGAGAACGGGGAGAAGGCGTGGTTGCGTATTTATAACGACATGCAACGTTTCCCGAGCGAGCGGGAGATCACTGCCGCTTTCAAGCGTATGGTGATGAAGTTGCCGGTGGTAGGCTTCTTGACGGGTCACGGGGAACGTAGCTTCAGCAGTAACAAGGACCGTGACTACAGCGCTTTCGCTAACGACAAGAAGTTCCGTTACGCGTTGATGAACCAGGGTTTTGACGTACAGTACGTGACGCTGGAGGAGAAGATACCCGCTGATATCAATATCCTGGTAATCGCGGAGAGCCGCGAGGCGTTATCACCGGAGGAAGAAGTAGTATTGCAACAGTATATAGACCGTGGTGGTAACTTGATGGTTCTCGGGGAGCCGAAGCGTCGCGAGGTGATGAACCCGTTGTTCGCCAAGTTCGGTTTCGAGATGATGGAGGGCCAGCTGGTAAAACAGGACACGAACCTCCAGGCGGATATCGTGTTATCCTACCCGACCTCGGGTGCGGATAGTATCGCTTACGATTTCGCGACGATGCGTCGTAGAGAAATGGTTCTGGTAACCCCGGGCGTAGCCGGTTTACGGCAGGTGGAGGACAAGGGTTACCGGGTGACGGAATTGTTCCGGAGTGACACGACGGGTAGCTGGAACGAGCTGGAGACGACGAATTTCGTTGATGACACGATCCGGTTGAACCCGTCGCTCGGCGAGGTAGAACACTCTTACCCGACGGTAGTGGCCTTGTCCCGGAAATTGAACGGGAAAGAACAACGCGTACTGCTGGCGGGAGATGCCGATTGTATCTCCAACGGGGAGTTGATGGGAGGACGTCGAGGAATTGATGCCGCAAACTTCACGTTGATCATGGGTAGCTTCTACTGGTTGTCGGATAACGAGGTTCCTATTGACGTGCGTCGTCCTCGACTGCCGGACGATAAGTTGTACGTGGCCGGAACTGGAGCTGGGGTAATCAAGTGGGGATTCGTGCTGGTATTGCCTCTGTTGCTGGTGGCTTTAGGTGTTTTGATTTGGGTTCGCCGAAAGGGTAGATAATCCCTAAGGTGGTTACGTATAAAAATGGTGGTGCCCGTGCGCGGGTACCACTATTTTTTTGGATTAGGAGGTATATTTAAGAATTAGTATTAACTTTGAGCGGGTTTATAGAACGAAAGGATAATGAAGTATATAGCGCGTTTTATCTTGAGATTGTTCGGGTGGAAGATGCGGGGTGAGCTTCCCGCTGACAAGAAGGCTGTTGTTATTTCGGTGCCTCATACCTCGGCTATGGATTTCGTGTGGGGTAAGTTGACGTACATGAGCCAGGGCATCCCGACGACGATATTGATCAAGAAGGAGTTTTTTTTCTTCCCATTGGGATATTTGTTGAAGGCCCTGGGGGCAATCCCGGTAGATCGGGGGAATAAGGAGAATCACCTGGTGGAACGAATGGTGAAGGAATTCCGGGAGCGGGAAGTGATGTACCTGACGATAACGCCGGAAGGAAGCCGGAAGAAACGGAAAAAGTGGAAGAAAGGGTTTCTGGTGATTGCCAAGGAGGCCGGGGTACCCGTTTATCTCGGGCGCATTGATTACAAGGATAAGTTCTGCACGTGGGGAACCCGTTTTGAACCGACGGGAGACCCGGAGGCAGATCTGAAATATATTATGTCGACTTACCGGGATGTGCATCCCCGTCACCCGGAGAATTTTTCAGCCGGGGATTGATGTTAATTTTTTAGAGTTATGAAGATTGCTATTGTTCAGGCGTCCTTGTTATGGGAAGATGTGGAAGGAAATCTGGAGGCTTTCGGGAGAAGATTACGGTTGATAGAGGACGCTGATGTGATTGTTTTGCCGGAGATGTTTTCCTCTGGTTTCACGATGGAGGGTAAGGAAAAGGTGGCTTTGTATTACGAGCGTGTCTGTCAATGGATGACGGAACGAGCCCGGGAAAAGAGTGCCTTGATTATGGGAACCACGGTGTCCCGGGCCGGGGAATGTTATTACAATCGTTGCCTGGTGGCATTCCCGACGGGCGAGTTGTTGCATTATGATAAGCGGCATTGCTTCACGATGGGAGGGGAACGGGACCATTTTGTCGCGGGGAAAGATTTGCTGGTATTTGATTACCGGGGAGTACGGTTTGCTCCTTTTATCTGTTATGATTTGCGTTTCCCGGTATGGAGCCGGAACACGAGCGGTTATGACGTGGCCGTGTACATGGCCAATTGGCCGGCAGCTCGCCGAGAGCCTTGGCAGCTTCTTTTGAAGGCAAGGGCTATCGAGAACCAATGCTACGTGGTGGGAGTAAACTGTGTCGGGGAGGATGGCAAAGGATTATTGTACACGGGTGACTCGGTGGTGGTTTCCCCTCGCGGAGAGGTGATCGGGGAATGTGTCCCGGGGGAAGATTGCGCGAGCGTGGTGGAGATTGATCTGGAAGGTTTACGGGCTTTCCGGGAGAAGTTCCCCGTGTTGGAAGATAGGGATGTTTTTGAAATATACACGAATAAAATGTTAGATAAAGAGCAATGAAGAAAGTTTTGTCAACTGTAATTGGATTAAGTATGGCGCTGGGCGTTGGAGCCCAGGAGAAGGTGCTGACCATGGAGGAAGCTATCGTGGGTTATCATTTGTATCCGCGGGCAAAATATACCGTGTGGCAGCCGAATAGTGATAACCTGACGTTTCTGGAGGCAGCCGGACTGACGGGAGAGAGTGCCGGGAAAGGGGAGAAGCGGTTGCTGCTCTCGGTGGAGGATTTGAACCGTTTGCTGGGAACGACGTTGAAAGGTTTTCCGAATTTCGAGTGGATAGATGCCGAGACTATCGCGATTAGTCGTCAGGGAGAGGTCTTTCATATTAACGTGAATGAGAAAACCTTGGTGAGAAAGTTTTCTTTACCCAAGGGAGCCGCAAACGTGACTTATTCCGGGAAAACGAATCTTTACGCTTACACGTTGGAGAATAATCTTTATTATACGGATGAGCGTGGAAATCAGTACACGGTAACACGGGAGGAAAACAAGGATATTGTCTGCGGACAGATTGCCAGCCGGAACGAGTTCGGTATCACGACCGGGATTTTCTGGTCTCCCGACGGGAAAAAATTGGCTTTTTACCGCAAGGACCAAACGGAGGTTACGGATTTCCCGTTGTTTGATATCACGAGCCGCACGGGACACGCGAACATGACCAAGTACCCGATGGCCGGGATGAAGTCGGAGCAGGTGAGCCTGGGTGTGTACGATATCGCTTCTACACGGACCGTTTACCTGGATGTTACGGATTTCGGTCGGGAACAGTACCTGACCTGTATCACGTGGTCGCCTGCTTCAGATGAGATTTATGTTCAGGTGTTGAACCGGGGACAGGATTGCATGCATTTGAATCGGTATGATGCCAATACGGGTAAATTGAACGCTTTCCTTTTCGAGGAAAAGTCCAATACTTATGTTGAACCCCAGTACGCGTTGGTTTTCATGAAGAATAACCCGAAGCAGTTTATCTACCAGACGAACAGTCGGGACGGGTATAATAGCCTTTACCTTTATGACGAGAACGGGAAACTGATAAAACGCTTGACAGAGGTGGACGCTGATGTCGTGTATGCCGGAATGGATCCAGCCGGGAAGTACGTGTATTATACTTCCGCGGAGGTTTCGCCCGTGGAGAATCATTTGTTCCGCGTGGAAGTAAAGAATGGCAAGAAAACTCGATTGACAACGGACGAGGGATGGCATACGGTGGCCTTGAATGACGCTTGTGCTTATTTCACGGATAACTTCAGCAGCGTGAATGTGCCGCGTATCGTGGATATGAAAACAACGGCAGGAAAGCAGGTGCGTCGTTTGCAGGAAGTGGCAGATCCCACGAAGGATTATAATTTCGGGACCGTGGAATTGGGTTCGATAAAGGCAGATGACGGTAGTGATTTGTATTATCGCTTGATAAAACCGATGAACTTTGATCCGAACAAGAAGTACCCGGTTATTCATTACGTGTATGGAGGTCCTCATGCGCAACTCGTGCGTAATACTTGGAAGGCAAGTTTCTCCTTGTGGGAAATGTATATGGCACAACATGGTTACGTGGTATTCGTGATGGATAATCACGGAACTCCCAACCGGGGAAAGGCATTCGAGGATATTATTCATCGCCAGTGTGGACAGCAGGAAATGAAGGATCAGATTAAAGGAATCGAGTTCTTGAAATCTCAACCTTGGGTAGATGCAGAACGTATCGGAGTGCACGGTTGGAGTTACGGGGGATTCATGACGATTTCATTAATTACCAATTACCCGGACGTGTACAAGGTGGCCGTGGCCGGGGGACCGGTTATTGACTGGAAATGGTACGAGGTCATGTATGGTGAACGTTACATGGATACTCCCCAGGAAAATCCCGATGGCTATGCTAAAGTCAGCCTGATTAACAAGGCTAAGGATTTGAAAGGGAAATTGTTGATTTGCCAGGGGGTAATAGACCCGGTAGTGGTATTGGAGCATAGTTTCAGTTTCGTGCGTGAATGCGTGAAGAATAATGTACAGGTGGATTATTTCCCGTATCCTCGTGCAGAGCATAACGTGTTGGGACGGGACCGGATTCACTTGATGCAGAAGGTGACTAATTACTTTGAAGACTATTTGAAATAAGAGAAAAGTAAGATATAGATTGTAAGTGAGAGGATGTGTCGCAGTTGACACATCCTTTTTTTGAGTGTTATTTTTTGTTCTTCGAGTATATTCTGTCTGTTATTCACCGATTGTGCGGGAATGCTTGAATGTTTTTGGCATTTTAGTTACTTTTGTCCCGGAAATTTATTCATAATATGCGTATTGATATTTTAAGTGTTGTTCCCGAGTTGTTGGAAAGTCCGTTGAATCATTCTATTATCAAGCGGGCCAAGGAAAAAGGTATTGTGGAAATTTATATTCACAACATTCGGGATTGGTCTAAGGACAAGCACCGTAAAGTGGACGATTATTCTTTTGGTGGTGATGCCGGGTTGGTTATGATGGTTCAGCCTGTGTTTGATTGTATTTCGGAATTGACGTCGCAACGGCATTATGACGAGATTATTTACACGGCTCCTGATGCCCCGACATTTAACCAGAAAATGGCAAACGAATTGTCGTTGAAGGAGAATATTTTAATTTTATGCGGACATTATAAGGGGGTGGATCAACGGATTCGGGATTTTCTCGTAACCAGGGAAATTTCCGTGGGAGATTACGTTTTGACAGGAGGGGAGTTACCAGCTTGTATTATGACGGATGCAATTGTACGTTTATTGCCGGGGGCTATGAGTGATGAGACTTCGGCGTTGACTGATTCTTTTCAGGATAACCTTTTGGCTCCGCCCGTGTACACGCGTCCGGCGGAATTTAACGGTTGGCGTGTCCCGGAGGTGTTGCTTTCCGGGAATCATGCGTTGATCGATCAATGGCAGGAACAGCAATCTTGGGATAGAACGCGGCGCTTACGTCCTGATTTATTGGATGAAAAATAATTTCGCAAATAGCTTGCGTAGTGGAGATTTATTTGTACTTTTGCGCCGTGTTAAATAAACATAATGTCTAATTTATTAGAAGAGAAGTATTTATTAATTTTATTATGGCAGAACAAGAAGAATTGAAGAATGCAGCTGTTGCTGCTTCAAAGGAGGCTGACGAGAATTTTGACTGGGAGGCTTACGCGAATGATGATGTTATTTCCGCTTCTGAGAAAGAAGTATTAGCGAAAAAGTATGAAGAAACTCTTTCTTCTGTAGCAGAAAAAGAGGTTGTAGAGGGAACTGTTATCGCGATGAATAAGCGCGAGGTTGTGGTAAATATCGGTTTCAAATCAGATGGTGTTATTTCTTTGAATGAATTCCGTTACAATCCTGATTTGAAAGTAGGAGACAAGGTTGAGGTTTATGTAGAAAACCAAGAAGATAAAAAAGGACAATTGACCCTTTCTCACAAGAAAGCCCGTGCATTACGCAGCTGGGATCGTGTTAATGCGGCTTTGGAAAATGATGAGATTATCAAGGGATACGTTAAGTGCCGCACGAAGGGTGGTATGATCGTTGATGTATTTGGTATCGAGGCATTCTTGCCCGGTTCTCAGATCGACGTTAAGCCTATTCGTGATTATGATGTTTACGTTGGCAAGACGATGGAATTCAAGGTTGTTAAGATTAATCAGGAATTCAAGAATGTTGTTGTTTCTCACAAGGCTCTTATCGAGGCTGAATTGGAACAACAGAAGAAAGACATCATTTCTAAGTTGGAAAAAGGACAAGTTCTGGAAGGAACGGTTAAGAATATTACCTCTTACGGGGTATTCATTGATTTGGGCGGTGTAGACGGATTAATCCATATCACGGATCTTTCTTGGGGACGTGTAAATCACCCGAACGAAATCGTGGAATTGGATCAAAAATTGAATGTAGTAATTCTTGATTTCGATGATGAGAAGAAACGTATCGCTCTTGGATTGAAACAATTGACTCCGCATCCATGGGATGCTTTGGATCCGAACTTGAAAGTTGGAGACAAGGTGAAAGGTAAAGTTGTCGTGATGGCTGATTACGGTGCTTTCGTGGAGATCGCTCCGGGTGTGGAAGGTTTGATTCACGTTTCAGAAATGTCATGGTCTCAACATTTGCGTTCCGCTCAGGATTTCATGAAAGTTGGAGACGAAGTAGAGGCTGTTATCTTGACCTTGGATCGTGAGGAAAGAAAGATGTCTTTGGGTATCAAACAATTGAAGAATGACCCATGGCAAAATATCGAAGAGAAATACGCTATCGGTACTAAACATAAGGCTATTGTTCGGAACTTTACCAATTTCGGAGTATTTGTTGAAATTGAAGAGGGCGTAGATGGCTTGATTCATATTTCTGATTTGTCTTGGACGAAGAAGGTAAAACATCCGGCAGAGTTTACTCAAATTGGTGCTGAGATTGATGTAGTTGTTTTGGAAATCGACAAGGAAAACAGAAGATTGAGCTTGGGTCACAAGCAATTGGAGGAAAATCCTTGGGATGTATTTGAAACTATCTTCACGGTAGGTTCTGTACATGACGGTACCATCACTGAAATCTTTGACAAGGGTGCAGTTATCGCTTTACCGTATGGCGTAGAAGGATTTGCTACTCCGCGTCACTTGGTGAAGGAAGATGGTACGCAAGCTAAGGTTGAGGAGAAATTACCGTTTAAGGTGATCGAGTTCAACAAGGCTGCCAAGAGAATTATTCTTTCTCACTCCAGAATCTTTGAAGATGAGCAAAAAGCTGCTGAAGATTCAAAGAAGAAAGAAGAAGCCAGTGCCACTAAAAAAGCCGTGAAGAAGGTGAAAGAAAAACTGGAAAGAACGACTTTAGGTGATATTACCGAATTGGCTGCTTTGAAGGATCAATTGGAAGCTAATGCTGAAAAATAAGTGAAGTTTGAACTTACAATATTAGGGTGCGGTTCTGCTGTACCCACCGTTCAAAGGAATGCTGCCGCTCAAGTGCTTAATGTACTTGAGCGGTACTTTCTTATTGATTGCGCGGAAGGTACGCAGCAACAATTGCGACGCTTTCATGTTCCGTACAACAAGATTAACCACGTGTTCATCTCTCATTTGCATGGGGATCATTTTTTTGGTTTGATTGGTTTGATTTCCAGTCTTTCAATGCAAGGACGGAGGGGAGAATTGCACGTGTACGGGGATAGCCGGTTGAAAGAGATTATTGATTTTCAATTGAAATTGATGAATTGTAAATTGAATTATGCCTTGATTTTTCATCCGCTCACCCGGGAACCTGCTTTAATTTATGAGGATAAGTCGGTTACTGTTTATTCTTTCCCTTTAAAGCACCGTTATGATGCTCCTGTATGCGGTTTTTTGTTTTCGGAGAAAGAACGGGAACGGACGATAATACGGGATATGGCAGAGGCTTTTCAGGTTCCAGTCGCTTTTATGCATCGTTTGAAGAAAGGGGAGGATTTCGTGACCCCGGAAGGGGAGGTGATCGCCAATAGCCGTTTGACAGTGGCTCCTCCTGCTCCTCGTTCTTATGCTTATATGACGGATACCCTTTTTCGGGAAGAGTTTGCGGAATATGTTAAAGGTGTGGATCTGTTGTACCATGAATCGACGTATGGGGATGCGTATGCCGAGTTAGCCAAGGAAACTTTTCATTCAACCGCCACTCAAGCAGCCCGAATCGCGGAATTGGCAGGTGCAAAACGTTTGTTGTTGGGGCATTTCTCGGCTCGTTACCCGGATCCAACTCCATTGTTAGAAGAAGCAAGGAGTTTTTTCCCTTGTACTGATTTGTGTTATGATGGAGCTGTTTTTGAGGTACGGCAAGAAGGAAGAAAAATTTAAATTTATTTTTATCGATTATGAAGAAAGAGTATGTTTATACACCTTCAGATGAAGTGTGCTCGCAGGAGATATATTTACGGGTTGACGCTGATAGTGATATCGTGGAAGAGATCCGTTTCACGGGAGGTTGTCATGGCAATACGCAAGGGATTGCCGCTCTCGTAAAAGGGATGAAAAGGGAAGAGGTTATTGCTCGTTTGCGGGGAATTCGTTGCAAGAAGAAATCGACCTCGTGCCCGGATCAATTGGCTCGGGCGTTGGAACAAATGTAAAACGTTCCCGTTAAATTGTTTTGACTGATCAGAATGTAGAATCACTGTCCACCATAATCTGGTTGGACAGTGATTCTATTTTTATCAGGTTTCAGTTGTTTATATATCTCACGTGTTTGATTTGTGAATGGTGTATTGATTTTTTGTCAAATTAAATGTTTTAAGATTTCTATAAGGAAAAACTTTGATAATATAAAATTATGTTATATCTTTAGGTTGTCGAAGAGAAGTGAGAATGTATAACCTTCAAAACGTAAAGATTATGAAAGCGAAATTTGATCAAACATCGGTAGTGATAATCTTGTTAGTCGTTATTACCAGTATTGTTGTTTACACGTGGATGGGGTTATTGGAATTCATTCAACATTTTAATAATGTTGCTTTTGATGCGATTTCTTCTTTTAGATTGTTCTAGGTAGGAAACATGTGTTGTTAATCCTGTCCCGACGAGAGGAAATGTGTATTGTAGTTTAATCCTCGGATGAAGTAGTTGATTTTGAGGAGTATTTGAATTTTGCCTGTCTTTTTTCGAGAATCCTATAATAATCTTTACTTTTGTGTTATAAAAGGAGACGACACGACGACATGGAAGTGAAAGATATAAAAGAGCAATTGAAAGGACGGCAGGAAACGGAACAGGGTATTCGAGTTCTATCTTTATTTTCTGGATGCGGAGGTATGGATCTAGGATTTGAAGGTGGTTTTATGGTTCATCGAGCTTCCGTGAACGAGAGGATGAATCCTGATTTTATCGAGAGGGAAGAAAAGAACGGTTTCGTACGTTTGCGTTCGACTGCGTTCAGGCTTGTATTCGCTAATGATATATTGAAAGAGGCACGTACGGCATGGACTCATAATTTTGCCAAATATGGTTATGCACCTGAAATATATAGGGAAGAAAGTATTGTCGATTTGGTAAAACGTCATCATGCCGGCGAGAGAATTTTCCCGGAGAACGTGGATGTCGTCACGGGTGGTTTCCCCTGTCAGGATTTCAGCGTGGCAGGTAAGCGGAACGGTTTTAATTCTCATAAGGATCATAATGGTAAGATTATAACGGGGGATATTGCTTCCGAGGAGACAAGGGGAAAGTTGTACATGTGGATGAAAGAAGTGATAGAAATCACGAGACCTAAAATCTTTATAGCCGAGAATGTCAAGGGATTAGTCAATTTATCTAACGTGAAAGACATTATTCAGCGTGATTTCTCGCGAGCCGCGGAGCATGGGTATATCGTGTTGGAACCGCGTGTATTGCATGCTGCAGATTATGGTGTCCCTCAATCCAGGGAAAGGGTTATTTTTATTGGAATAAAGAAGTCTGCATTGAATGCCAAGGCTCTGGAGGCATTGTCTCAAGATGTTATCCCGGATGAATATAATCCTTATCCTAAACCTACTCATGCTTTTCATGGTGAAGGGGATGAGTTGGTTGCACCTCAGACGGTGCGTCAGGTATTTCGCAGTTTACGGGAACCAGAACAAACCTCTGATCCTTCGCAGAAGTATTATTCAAGAGCAAGATATATGGGGGCTCATTGTCAAGGGCAGACGGAGGTTGATATAGATGGAATTGGGCCGACTATTCGAGCCGAACATCATGGAAATATCGAATTCCGTCGTTTGTCCCGTGAACATGGTGGAAAGCAGATCAAGGAGTTGCAAAAAGGATTGGCGGAACGTCGGTTAACTCCACGGGAATGTGCCTTGATTCAAACTTTCCCTCCAGATTACGAGTTCGTGATACCCAAGAAAGAGAATTCCAGGCAATTTGAATTGAGTCCTTCTGCTGCTTATAAAATTATAGGTAATGCGGTTCCTCCCTTGTTGGCTTATCATCTGGGGAGACGGCTTGAGAGTTTGTGGCATCTTTATTTTGATTGAGATGAGATCGCTTTTCATGGTGGAACCTGATGATGTCCTTTTCGAGTCCGTGTTGGAGAAGACTGTTGACACGTTAAGGATTGAAGCTCGCGAGAACCCGAAATTGTATGAGGCTTTGGCTGGTAGTAAATTGGAAGGGAAGGTGTACGAGATACTGTGCCATCAGGTTCAAGGAACAGTATTTGAGGGAATGGTGGAGTTGATATCTGGCCAACGTTTCCCGGATATCGTGGTGGGGGGATATTATGGTGTAGAGGTGAAAACCACGAAGTCGGAACATTGGAAATCTACCGGAAGTAGTGTGGCGGAAGGAACTCGTGTCGAAGGAGTGGAGCGAATATACATGCTATTCGGGAAAATGCATGCCCCCGTTGATTTTCGATTCAAGCGTTATGAAGATTGTCTGGCGGAAGTGGTTGTCACGCATTCGCCGCGCTATGCTATAGATATGGATTTGCCCCTGGGAGGAACATTCTTCGATAAGCTTGGTATGACATACGATGAACTGCGGAAACAGGAGAACCCGATACGGACTGTTTTAGATTATTACCGTTCCCGGTTGAAGCCAGGAGAACAGGTTTGGTGGTTGGATAACGAGCAATCCCCGGGAACGAGTATAGTGATTCGAATGTTGAATTCTCTTCCTGCTCCGGAACAGGAACTGTATAGAGTGAAGGGGTTTGGTTTCTTTCCGGAGATATTGGGACAAAGTCCCTCGAAATTCCAGCGATTTACCATGTGGTTGGCCACTCATGAAGGAGTTGTATGCCATAATATTCGGGATAAATATACTTCTGCTGGTCGAGAGTGTATTCATTTTGACGGGGTGACTTACCGGGAGGTACCCAAAATGTTGGTTACTCTCCATAAATGTTTTTCCCGGGTGCGCAGGTTAATAGAGGATACTCCGGCAGAGGAGTTGTCTGTTCTTTGGGGGCATCCCGTTACGGAGGAAAGTAAATGGGCCTATTGGCAGCAGGTTGCTCTAGGATATTGTCAGACGCTGAACTCTGGTGGTTTGCCTTTGAGGAAATTTCTGGGGATGAACGAGATTTAACGTGGAAAAAGGATATATTCGCGAACAATATATAAAGACTGTGATAATTATGACTTGTTGCAATAATACCAGAAGAAAACCGGAATGGTTAAAGATTAAATTACCGATGGGGCAGTTGTCCACGGGAGTATTGAATATAGTACGGGGACATGGACTGCACACGATATGTACCAGTGGTATGTGCCCGAATCAAGGGGAATGTTGGGGGGCTGGAACAGCCACTTTTATGATTGGAGGAGACGTGTGTACTCGGGCTTGTCGATTTTGTAATGTGAAGACGGGTCACCCGGCTCCATTGGATCCCGCGGAGCCGGAGAATATCGCCACATCGGTAAAGTTATTGAAATTGCGTCATGCCGTGATAACTTCAGTTGACCGGGACGATTTGGACGATTTGGGTGCTGGACACTGGGTAAAGGTCATCGAAGCCGTGAAAAGGGAAAATCCGGATACAACGATGGAGGTTTTGATCCCCGATTTTCAAGGTCGTCCGGAATTGATACAACAAGTGATAGATACCCGTCCTAATGTTATTTCGCATAACATGGAAACCGTGCGTCGCCTTTCCGACAGTGTGCGAAGCCGGGCAAAATATGATATTTCTTTGCGGGTGATTAAGCAAATTTCCGATTCTGGTATTGTTTCTAAATCAGGAATTATGTTGGGATTAGGAGAAACCCGGGAAGAGATCCTGCAAACTATGGATGATTTGCGTGCGGTGGGATGTCAGGTGATGACTATCGGACAATATCTCCAACCGACAGAGAAGAATTTAGAGGTGAAGGAGTACGTTACCCCGGAAACTTTTGAGGAATACGGGCGTATCGGTCGGGAGAAAGGATTCCGTCACGTGGAGAGTGGTCCGCTTGTGCGTTCCAGTTATCATGCCGAGCGTCATGTGCGATAAATCTGAATTCGAATGAAAAAAACGATATTCAAGGAATTGGGACTAATGCCTTATCGTGAAGCATGGGCATTACAGGAAAGATTGCATGAGGAGGTTAAGGCAGCTAAACTCCAGGGCGTGGATACTGTCAATTACCTCTTGTTTGTAGAGCATCCTCATGTTTATACGCTTGGTAAAAGTGGGGATGAAGCCAATATGCTTATCAGTGCCATTCAGTTACAGGCTAAGCATGCTGAGTTTGTAAAAGTTAATCGAGGGGGGGATATTACTTATCACGGTCCAGGTCAATTAGTGGTGTACCCTATTATCGATATGGCGAATTTCGGCTTAGGAGTAAAGGATTACGTGGATCGTTTGGAGGAAGTCGTTATCCGCACGATTGAGGAGTACGGGATAAAAGGAGAGCGTCTTGAGGGGGCTACCGGTGTCTGGATTGAAGCCCATACTCCGCGGGCCCGTAAAATTTGTGCTATCGGTATCCGTTGTTCCCGTTTTGTTACGATGCACGGTTTTGCTTTAAACGTGAATACAGATTTGAATTATTTCCACTATATTAATCCTTGTGGATTCCGGGATAAGGGAGTTACTTCCATAGCACAGGAATTAGGACGGGAGATTTCTTTACAAGAAGTAAAAGAGCGAGTAAAGCATCATTTCGTCGATTTATTTGGAATGGAATTGACGGATAAATGATGTGAATAGAAGAAATAATAGAACGGCTTTCGGGAAACGAAGGCCGTTTCTTTTATTGTCTATACCGAGGTGGGGTTTATACTTGAATTAGTCAAATATTTGACTAATTCAAAAGAATACATTACCTTTGTCGCCCGAGTAAATGGCTTTTTTCGTTGTGATATCTGGTAAATGATTAAAGGAAACGATGGAATCAAGAGATTGTATTTTGCAATTAATTCGTACCCGTATGGCTTCTCGCCAGGCGATGCAGCGTTTTTTGAAAAACACGGGAGCGGGTATTACATTTGAGATGTTGCAAATCATGAGTTGTTTGTGGCAAGAACAAGGTATCAGTCAGCAAATTTTGGCGGAAAGGGTTGCAAAAGACAAGGCATGTTTGACCAATCTGATGCAGAATCTGGAGCGAAAAGGTTACGTGTATCGCACGGAAGATCCTGCTGACCGTCGTAATAAATTGGTTTACCTGACAGATAAAGGAGAAGCTTTTCACCAGTGGCTTGCCCCGCAATTGGAACTTTATTATCAGCGTTTGCAGCGTGAATTAGGATTAGAACAGCTTAAGCTGACCGAGAAATTATTAAAGGATTTGCAGCATGTGCTTGAAACTTATTAAGTATTTATTGGTGATGACAGGAATGGTATTCTTGTTAGTCACGAATATATCGGCTCAGGAGAAATCATACTATCTCACGGTAGAACAGTTGTTTGAGAAAGGAAGCCGACAGCATCTTCAATTGGTTGCAGATCGATTGAATGAACGGGTTGCTCGTGAGCGGGTTCTTGCTGCCCGTGCAACCCGATATCCTGAGATAGAGGTGGGGTTGAAAGGTGGAATTCTGGGACAGCCGATAGTATGGAAGCATGGTTTAAGTGATCCCACGTGGCCGGAAACACCCGATTGGCAACAGAATTATTCGCTGGATGTTACTCAATTGGTTTATCAGGGAGGAAAGATTAAATATACGCTTCGTCAGGCGAATATTGAGCAAGAGATTGCAGAACAGCAAACAATTGCCGATCAAGCGGATATTAAACTTACCTTGCTTGAAGAATACCTGAATCTGTTTACGCTTTATAAGCAAAGCCATGTCTTAACTCGAAATATAGAGGAATCAGAGCGTCGCCTTAAGGATATCCGACGTTTGGAAGCAGAGGGAATTATTTCCAATAATGATGTCTTACGTAGTGAAATGCAGCTTACGGAGGACCGTTTGGCTGTTCAGCAGACATGGAATAATATCCGTATCTTGTCCCGAAAACTGGATATCCTTTTAGGATTGGATGAATGCCTGCTGCTTGTCCCGGATTCCACTCTTTTGGAACGTTTTTTCCCGGTTGAGGAGTTCACGGACTATGTGCCTCGGGCTTACCGTTTGGATCCCTCGATGCAATTACTTCGTAAAAAGACCGAACTGGCGGAAAATCGTCTTCGGCTCACTCGTTCTGATTCACGTCCACGTCTTTCTTTTTATGCCTCTAATACGTTGGCTCGTCCGGTATCCCGGACTATGGCCGATATGTATAATAATAGCTGGAATGTTGGTTTTTCCTTCACTTATTCTCTGTCATCGCTTTACCGAAATAAGCACCGGGTGAATGAGGTTGCTCAGGATATCTTCCTTTCCCGTAATGAAGAGGACCAAAAGCGTCAGGCTATTCGTTTGGGAATTCAGACGGCCCTGCTCCGGCATCATGAGGCTGTTAATCAGGTGGAGACCATGAAACTGTCGATGAAACAGGCTGAGGAAAACTATCGGATTATGAATAATCGTTATTTGAATCAATTGGCTATATAGACTGATTTGCTCGATGCCGATAATTTGCGGTTGAATGCCGAGTTGCAACTTACCGCAGCACGAGTTCGTGTCGTTTACACCTATTACGAGTTACAGCGTGCGGTAGGGGAGTTATGACGATAAATCATATTGAATCTATTATCTTAAATCTTTTTATGTATGTCCTTGCATTATTTAAAATATAAGCGATTAAAAAAGCAGAAACGTCGTAATATAATCCTCAATATTGTCTGTATCCTTATTGCCGGTTCCGGATTGGCATGGACGGCTAATTATTTCTGGCGTTATATCAATTATGAAATTACCAATGATGCCTGTATTGACCAGTATATCGCTCCGGTAAACGTGCGGGTGGCCGGTTATGTTCAGGACGTGCGTTTCCGGGAACATCAATTCGTTCATCGTGGTGATACACTTATTGTTCTTGACAATCGGGAGTATCTCATTCGTTATAAAGAAGCACGGGCTGCTTTATTGGATGCTTCGGGTGCGCGGGAAGTGCTTGCTTCCGGAATACAGGCTTCTCGGGCCCACGTGGCGGAACAGGATGCTAACCTGGCTGAGGCATTGGCAAAGTTACACCAGGCAGAATTGGATTATCATCGTTATGAACGGTTGTTGCAAGAGGAATCTGTTCCCCGGCAGCAATTTGACCAGGCCAAGGCTGATTATGATGCGGCCAAGGCCCGTTACGAGGCTCTGTTGCGTCAAAAAGAAGCTGCTAATTCGCAATTTGATGAGACCAGCAAAAAACAGGTCGGGGTCCAGGCTGGTATTTTGCGGGCAGAGGCCGCTCTTGATTTGGCCGCCTTGAATCTTTCCTATACCGTGGTGACGGCTCCCTATGACGGTTACATGGGACGTCGGACCTTGGAGCCTGGGCAGTACGTGAATGCCGGGCAAACCTTGTCGTATATAGTCCGGCAGTCCGGGAAATGGGTTACTGCCAATTATCGCGAAACCCAAATCGCTCATATTTATATTGGACAACCCGTGCGTATAAAGGTCGACGGCTTGCCAGGGCAGGTCTTCCATGGCCACGTGACGGCCATTTCGGAAGCTACCGGCTCCAAGTACTCGCTTGTCCCGACCGATAACTCGGCTGGAAATTTCGTGAAGGTACAGCAACGTATCCCCGTGCGTATTGATTTTGATGAAGAGGAGGCAGAACGGGTAGATCAGTTGCGTGCCGGAATGATGGTAGAAACAGAAGCTTTGCGAAAAAAATGAGAACTGCCCGACAACTGGAAATCCCCACCCGTTCCTGGGTGCCCGACCGTTTGGCTGTAGCGACAGTTGTCCTGATTCTGTTGCCCATCGCCATGCTGAACGGTTCCTACACGGGAAGTATCGTCGAGGTTTCCAATACGCTGGGAGTGTACTCCGAGGATATTACGATAGGTTATTATGCTGCTTCTGCTGGTATGGCCGTTTCGTATCCCATAGTACCTAAAATCCTAGCGGCTTTTTCGGGAAAATCGCTTTTGTTGATAGATTTGACCTTACAATTTCTGCTCAGTTGGTTTTGTGCCGCTCAGGCGAATATCGATCTACTGATTGCCGCCAGTTTTGTAATCGGTTTTCTAAAAGGATTTCTTATGTTATGGATCATCCGGCGGATTAAGTTTATTTTCAGTCCCCGGGATATCCGTAGTGAATTCTACGCTTATTTTTATCCATTGGTATTCGGAGGAGGACAGCTTTCCATGGTCATTACTGCTTTACTGGCTTACCATTATGATTGGAAATACATGTACTATTTCATGATGTTTCTGTTGTTGCTGGCCATTCTGGCTGTTGTGCTGTTTTTCCGTCACGATCGTCCCTTGCGTCCTATTCCCTGGAAGGAACTTCACGGGCGGGAGATGCTGATTATTTCTACCGGTTTATTGATGTTGATATACCTTATCACTTACGGAAAAACACTGGATTGGATGGCTTCCTCTCGAATATGCCTTTATATTGTGGTGGCACCCTTGTTGGTGGCTCTTTTCCTTTGGGAACAGTTTCATTCCCCCCGTCCGTTCGTGAGTTTGAAGCCCCTGTTCGAGTGGAAAACCATTCTCGGGTATTTCTACATGATGCTGGTCATGTTTTTCAGTACCTCCACCAGCCTGCTTACCAGTTACCTCACGACAATTCTGAGGGTGGACAATACTCGAAGCTACACGCTCTATATTTGGTTACTGCCCGGTTATCTCGTGGGGGCTTTTATCTGTTTCTGGTGGTTTCGTTGGCAACGGTGGCGCTTCCGTTTCCTCGTGGCCGGAGAAATGGGGTGCTTTGCCTTGTTCTTCGGGATGCTTTATTTCGGGGTATCCCCTGACAGTACTTACGAGATGCTTTTCCTGCCGATGTTCCTGCGTGGCTTGGGGATGTTGACGCTCATTATCGCGTTTGCGTTGTTTGCGGTTGAGGATTTGTCTCCCAAGTATCTGCTGTCGAATGCCTTTTTCCTGATAACTTTCCGTTCCGTGTTGACTCCCGTCGTCGCTTCGGCTTTTTATAACAATATGCTCTATCGCCTGCAACAGAAATACCTGGTGGACCTCTCCGGGCATTTTACCTCGACGGACCTTTTAGCCGCGGAGCGTTGGCAGGGTTCTTTCGTTTCCAGCCTCGCTCAAGGGCATGGGAGCGATGAGGCCATACAAATGGCGACCAATTCACTTTACCAGTTGCTTCAGCAGCAAAGTACCTTACTAGCTTTAAAGCACATGTTGGGCTGGCTTTTTTTCGTTACCTTGGCTATCGCTGTCGTTTCCCGTTTCATCCCCTTCCATAAGACGATTCGAGTACCGGTTATCCGCACGGGCGAGGATATGGTGTAGGAGAGAGGAGTGGTTTATTTCTTCCCGAGGTTACGCAGTAGCCGGTTATACTCTTGAAGGAATTGGGGCGTGAAGAGCGAGGCATTGGCCGGGTCTTCAATTTCGCCGCAGCTCCAGTAGCGACCCTCGTCCACTTCGTCATTGTCGATATGCACGGGATCATGAGAGGTGCATATAAACGGAAATACAAGCTCCCTTTCCCGGGGACTTTCCCACACGTACGTGCCCAGGAATCGAGCCCGGAATCGTTCAATACCCAGCTCTTCCCGGGTTTCCCGCTTGAGGGCGTCCTCTATCTTTTCTCCCAGGTCCACGTGTCCTCCCACGGCAGTGTCCCATTTCCCGGGTAGGAGTTTCTTTTTCATACTCCGTTTTTGTAGGAAAATATCTCCCTGTTCATTCATTAGGTGCAAGTGTACAACCGGATGCAGTAGCATGGTCCCTGCGTGGCAGCTTCTCCGGGTGGCTTTTCCGACCACCTCGCCTTTCTCGTTGACCACAGGCAACCATTCCTCGTGGCTGGCAGCTTTGGCGAGTAATCTGTTTTTGACAATGATCGTGAGGAAGAAAAGCACCACGAGTATATACAGCAATGGTTCACTGATAAAAGCATGGACTTCTTCCGGGAACGTGTAGGCCGAGATGAATGATAATACCGTGTGTCCCGTCAGCAGGAAGAACAGGGCCTTGATCGTGCGTTGCATGGCCAATTGCTGCTCCGGTGTAACGCGTATGTTTTGGCGATAGGCTTCCGGCAGGGTACGGGTCATGTCAAGTCTCGAGTAGGCGAATATTCCGAGTAACACGCACGTGGCGGCTTCCAGTATGGCCGGTTCTATTTTCTCGAAAGCACTTCCTTCCAGGGCAACCGACACCCCTCCCAGGGCGATAAAGAACAGGGTCGTCCACACGGACATCGGTTCTATATGGCGGCTTTTTATCCAGGAGCCGACGATTTCCACGCCTCCCAGCACGACGGCGGCAATCAGTCCGCCCAGCGGTCCGAAAAAGGCATCCGCGATGAAATAGGCCAGGATAAGGAGGAAAGAGGGAAGAAGGGTAATAAATTTATGCATCTCGTTCGGTTAATTGGTCGTGTGTAAAAAAGGGGTTCATGAGAACGATACGCTTGAGGCATCTGGCTCATGAACCCCGGAAAATATCATACGGGTGTTTACCTGATTTCCGCGTTGAACTGGTGTTTGTAAGTACCCATCAGCTTATTCATAATCTTATCAATCTGCTTGTCCGTGAGTGTCTTTTCCTCGTCAAGCAGGGTGAAGCTAACGGCATACGACTTTTTGTCTGCTCCCAGTTTCTCGCCCTCGTACACGTCAAACAGCGTGACGGATTTCAACAGGCTTTTTTCGCAACGGAAAGCGGTTTCCCGGATTTCCTTGAAACTTACCTTCTTGTCCAGCAGCAGGGCCAGATCCCGTTTTACGGCGGGATACTTGGGCATTGGTGTGAAGGTAATCCGGTGATTCTTCAAAGCTTTCAGGATATTCTCCCAGGAGAAATCAGCGTAATACACGTCTTGGTTCACGTCTGTTTTCTTCAGCACGTTCTTGGCCAGTATACCCAGCGAGAGCACATGCTTGTCGCCCATCTTGTAGGTGATTCCTTCCCGGAAATAATCCTCACCGGCAGCTTCCTGTTTCAGGTTGTCCAGTTGGATGCCCAGGCGTTGCAGGATCATCTCGCAATAGCCTTTCAGGTAGAAGAAATCGGTTTTCACCTCCTTGGCGTTCCACGAGGCGGCGTTCTTGCTTCCCGTGATGAAGAGGGCCAGGTGATTTTCCTCCCGGTACTGTTTCAGGGGATTGTCGATGCCTTCCTTGGCATGGAAGGTATAGGCTTTCCCGAATTCGAACAGTTTCAGGTTATGGTTCTTGCGGTTGATGTTGTAGGCGATGTTTTCCAGTCCCCCGAACAGCAGTGTCTGGCGCATGGCGTTCAGGTCGGAACTGAGCGGGTTGTACAGCATGACCGTGTTTTCCGGCTTGAAGGCTTCCATTCCCTCGAAATAGCTGGCTTTGGTGAGGGAATTATTCATCACCTCGTTGAATCCGTTGGCGGCCAGTAAATCCGAAATGATGTTTTTCAGGCGGAAATCATCCGGCTTTTCGCTGTAGCTTAGCGTGGAGTTTACCTTGGCGGGCACCTCAATGTTGTTGAACCCGTAGATGCGCAGGATGTCCTCCACCACGTCGGCTTCCCGTTTCACGTCTACCCGGTAGGGGGGAACATGCAGCAACATACCCTCTTCGCTTTCCGATGCGATGGTCATTTCCAGCGAGCGGACGATGCGTTTGATGGTCTCTTTGCCGATGGCTTTACCGATAAGCCGGTCGATATGGGCGTAGGTTACGGGCACCTCGAAATCCTTCACCGGTTCCGGGTAAATATCTATAATGTCGCTCGTGATACGTCCTCCGGCCACTTCCTTGATGAGCAGGGCTGCCAGTTTCAGGGCGTATATCACGATATTCGGGTCTGTTCCCCGTTCGTAGCGGAACGATGCGTCGGTGCTCAACCCGTGGCGGCGTGCCGTTTTACGCACGAATACCGGGTCGAAGCAGGCGCTTTCCAGGAACACGTTCGTCGTGGTGTCGGAAATACCGCTTTCCTGTCCCCCGAATACCCCGGCGATACACATCGGGGCCTCCGTGTTGCAGATCATCAGGTCGTTCTCGTTCAATTCCCGTTCCACTCCGTCCAGGGTAGTGAATTTCGTTCCTCCGGCCACCGTCTTCACGATGACTTCGTCACCCTTGATTTTATCCTTGTCGAAAGAGTGGAGTGGCTGACCCAACCCGAAAAGAATGTAGTTGGTCACGTCCACGATATTGTTGATCGGGTGTAGCCCGATAGCCTTCATGCGGTTCTGCAGCCATTCCGGCGACGGTTTTACCGTCACGCCCTCGATGCACACACCGGCATATCGGCGGCATGCTTCCGGTCGCTCCAGTCGGATGGCGATGCGGGCGTCCGTGCTGTCCGGACGGAAGGCTTCCACGGAAGGCAGGGTATAATGGATATCCTCCTTTTGTTGCAGGTAGGCGGCCAGGTCGCGGGCCACACCCAGGTGCGAGGCTCCGTCCACCCGGTTCGGGGTGATGTCAATCTCGATGGTCGTGTCGCGGTACACCTTGAAGTAATCCGCCGCGGGCATACCCACCGGCGTGTCTTCCGGCAATACCATGATGCCGTCGTGGCTTTCCCCGAGTCCGATTTCGTCCTCGGCACAGATCATTCCGTTGGAGGCCACACCCCGTATCTTGGATTTCTTAATCACGAACTCCTCGTCACCGTGATATAGTTTTGTGCCCACGGTGGCTACCACCACTTTCTGTCCGGCGGCCACGTTCGGGGCGCCGCACACGATTTGCTCCGGTTCCCCGTTGCCCAGGTCCACGGTAGTCACGTGCAGGTGGTCCGAATCGGGATGATCCTCGCACGTGAGCACCTTGCCGATAACCAGTCCTTTTAACCCGCCTTTCACGGCTTCAAACTCTTCATGTCCGCCGACTTCCAGGCCGATACTTGTCAATATCTCGCAAATCTCCTCGGTGCTTTGGTTGAGTTGTATGAAATCCTTCAACCAGTTCAGTGATACGTTCATCTTATATCTATTTGTAAATTATACGTTATCTTATCCTATTTCCATCATCCGCTGGATGGGCAGTAATGCCCGCCGGCGCAAATCTTCCGGCACACGTACCTCGTGCTGTTCCTTCTCCAGGGCTTCCAGTACCCCTTCCAGGGTCACTTTCTTCATTTGCCCGCAATACGCCTTCGGGTGTATGGGGATGAATTCCTTGCCCGGGTTCTGCTTCTGCAACTCGTGGATGGTTTCCAGTTCCGTGGCGATGATGAATTGCCGTTTGGGCGATGTGGCCGCGTGTTTGATGATTCCTGCCGTCGAGTACATGAAAGCCCGTGGATGATGCAACACACGGTCGTCGTGCGAGCAGGACGATTCCGGGTGAATCAGTACATCGGCCTCCGGGTATTCCTCCAGCTTGGCCAGAATCATCTCGGCGTCGATGGGATTATGCACGCAGCAGTTCCCGTCCCATATCTCCATTTCCCGTCCCGTCACCTTACGGATGTAGTTCCCCAGGTTCTTGTCCGGCACGAAAAGAATCTTTTTGTCCTTCGGCAGGCTTTCCACCACTTTCAGGGCGTTCGACGAGGTGCAGCAGTAATCCGTGTAGGCCTTCACCTCGGCTGTCGTGTTCACGTAGCTCACGATAAGCCCGTCCGGGTTCTTCTCCTTCCAGCATTTCAGGTCGTAACCCGTTACTCCCTCGGCCAGCGAGCAGCCGGCGTGCAGGGCTGGAATCAGCACCTTCTTGTCCGGGGAGATAATGGAGGCCGTTTCAGCCATGAAATGCACGCCGCAGAACACGATGATTCGGGCGTCTGTCTTTCCCGCCTCCCGCGACAGTCCCAGGGAGTCACCCAGGTAATCGGCCACGTCCTGCACTTCCGGGCGTGTATAGTAATGGGCCAGGATAATGGCGTTTTTCTCCGCCTTCAGTTGCTTGATTCTATTGATGATGTCCGTCTGTGTCATAATTCCTTTTTCTCGCTTCAAAGATAAGCTATTCCTTTGTTAAATCATAACGATATTCATGCTGATATCCATGGCCGTCACGGAATGGGTCAACGCTCCCACGCTGATATAGTCCACACCGGTAGCCGCCACGCTTTTCAGGCGGGGGATATTCATGTTACCGGAAGCCTCCGTCTTGGCCCGGCCGTTGATGAGGCGCACGGCCTCGGCCATCATCTCGTTCGTCATGTTGTCGAGCATGATGATGTCAGCCCCGCAGTCGAGAGCCTGTTGCACTTCCTCGAGCGTGGTCGTTTCCACCTCCAGTTTGATACTCAGCGGCAGGTTGGCCCGGGCGGCTTTCACGGCGTTCGGGATACCCCCGGCCAGCTTGATATGGTTGTCCTTCAGCATAATCATGTCATACAATCCCATGCGGTGGTTCATCCCACCGCCGTGGTGCACGGCCATCTTGTCCAGCACCCGCAGTCCCGGGGCCGTCTTCCGCGTGTCCAGCAGCTGCGTGCGCGTGCCGGCCAGCTCTTTCACGTAATTGGCCGTTGCCGTGGCGATTCCCGACATCCGTTGCAGGATGTTCAGCGATAACCGTTCCCCCAGCAGCAGGGTGCGGTAACCGGCCTCTATTCTCAGGATAATATCCCCCTTCTTCACGGGCGTTCCGTCCGTCACGAGGGGTTCCCATTTAATATCTTTCTCGAAACGCTCGTACACCCTTCGGGCGATCTCCAGCCCGGAAATCACGCCGTCGGCTTTCGCTTTCATCTCTGCCACGGCCCGTGAATGTACCGGGATAATGGCGTTCGTGGAAATGTCTCCCGTGGCGATATCCTCTTCAATAGCCAGGTCGAGCAGTCGTTCTATGAGTGAGTCGTAGTTCATCGTCTATGTATTTTTATGATTTATGCGTTTAATGTGGTGATGACGGGGATGGTGTGTGTCGCTTTGCCCCGTTGTTGGATGATATGGAAAAGGAAAGTATCGTCCTGCGCGGGATAGTCCGAGCGGAAATGTCCGCCGCGGCTCTCTTGCCGCAACAGCGCGGGGGTCATGATCAGCCGGGCCACCGTCAGCAGGTTGCGGCTCGCCAGGGCGTAATATTCGTCCCCGTTGAAATCTTCCTTTCGTGCCAGTTCTTCCAGTTGTTTCAACCCGGTGCGCAATCCTTCCTCCGTGCGGATGATTCCGGCATGGCGGGTCATCAGGTCGGCGATCTCGTTCTTCAGCTGCAGGTAGGCTTCCCGTTTTGCCGGATCCAGCGTGAATCGTTCGGCGGTTTCCGGAATGGCCGTCTTTCGCCGGTTGTGGATAGAGTCCGTCACGGCCCGTTTCCCGAACACCAGGCACTCGATCAGCGAGTTCGAGGCCAGTCGGTTGGCACCCATGATGCCCGACGAGGCCAGTTCCCCGCACACGTACAGGTGCGGGATATTCGTCCGCCCGTGCAGGTCGGTTTTTACGCCTCCCACGGTATAATGCGCGGCCGGGGCCACGGGTATCTTGTCCGTCATGTCGAAGCCCAGTTCCCGACATTTCTCGAAGATGTTCGGGAACCGGTGCTGTATCATCGCCGGGTCGAGATGCTTCAGCGACAGGTAAACGTACTCGTCGCCGTGTTCCTGCATCTGGCGGAAAATACACTGCGCCACGATATCCCGCGGGGCCAGCTCCGCCAGCTCGTGTTTCCCTACCATGAAGCGTTCCCCCTCCAGCGACAGCAGGTAGGCACCCTCGCCCCGTACGGCCTCGCTCACCAGGTAGGCTTCACCCGTCGGCGTGTACATGGCGGTGGGGTGGAACTGGATGAACTCCATGTCCTCGATCTCGCAGCCGGCAGCATAGGCCAATGCCAGTCCGTCGCCGATGGTCGTGTGCGGGTTTGTTGTCCGCTTGTAGATGGCCGATGTTCCCCCGGCCGTCAGGAAAACATTCTCGCCGGTGAACACTTCTTCCCGGTTTTCCGAGAAATTCCAGCAGCGCACCCCGTAACATCCTTCCCAGTCCACCAGGAGGTCGGTCACGGCATGATTGTCGAAGACCGTTATCGTGGGACAATGCTCCACTTTATCTATCACGAAATTGGTAATCATGCGACCGGTGGCATCTCCTCCCGCGTGCAGGATCCGTTTCTGGTGATGGCCGCCTTCCAGCCCCAGGGCCAGCGACCCGTTCTCCGTGTCGAAGTGCATCCCTTCCTCGATGATCTCGTGAATGCGGCTGGGACCCTCCGTCACGAGCACGTTCACCGCCGGGTAATCGCACAGCCCCCGGCCGGCCGTGATGGTATCCTCGAAATGAAAACGGGGGGCATCATTCTCGCCGGTTACCGCGGCGATACCTCCCTGCGCGAAGTAGGAGTTGCTTTCCCGAATATCGGATTTGGTCAGCAACGCCACGTTCCCGTGTTTGGAAGCCTGGTAAGCGGCATACAAGCCTGCCAGCCCGCTTCCCACGATGATATAGTCGTAATTACGCATCTTTTCTTTCCTGTAAATTGGTGCGAAAATAGTGAGATTATTTGTATCTCGCAAGCGCCTGCCCGGAATAGAAACAGACTTTTCATACCACGGATTATTTTAGTGACTTTATCCAATTGACAATATCTTCAAGAACTTCATTAGAACAGGTTTCGTCGATCTCGTAATAATCTATTGCTGTTTGAGGAGTACAATGTTGAAAGAGATGATTTAAGTTGGGGTACTCCTTGATAAGATTGTATTTGTTCTTACCATATAGGATGTCCCTAATAGCCTTAAGATTACTTTTCGAAAGAACTTGTACGTCATTCGTTCCATTAATTGCCATTATCGGTACAGTTATTTTCTCCAGATCAACCCTCGGGTCATAATTTAGAAAATACTCGAGCCATACGTTTTTAGTCATAGTGGCTATCTCTTTTCGCGTCTGTTCTGTAGTTATTTTTAGGTCTATACCCTGAAGTTGTAGGATGGCATTTTTCTGCTCCGTCAGCAATGTATCCCCTTTTATACCGGGGCCAGCCATGCTGACGATGAAATCGACTTTGTTTCTAGCCCCCAGCATAAAGGCTATCATACCGCCCTCACTATGTCCCAGAATACCTATTTTCTTGAATTCTCCTTTTTTCCTGAGAAAATCTATGACAACCTCCGCATCATCGGCAAAATCCGCAGATGTACAACCGATCTGTGTCCCGCTTGATTTCCCCATGCCCCTGTCATCATACCTAAACGAAGCTATCCCGTTTCTCGCCAGATAGTCGGCAATAACCAGAAACGGTTTGTGCTCGAATATCTCCTCATCCCTGTTCTGGCCCCCACTTCCTGTAACCATAACTACGACAGGCATATTCGAATCTTTCATGAAGCCTGTAGGATAAGTAAGAGTCCCCGTCAGGTAAACATCGGCCTTTTCGTTGTGGACGGACATTTCAAGTGTAGTGTATGGCAAATCTCCTTTCGGCTCCTGTGGCCTGGACTTCCTGGCCTGATTCCCGGGATACAAATCGAGTTTTAATTGTTGGCCCATTTGGGTGAAAGTTCCTACTATGACCCCCTTGTGCAATTTACCGGAGTAAGTCATTCCGATACTTGGAATAGCAAGACTTACGGAATCTGTTGTCAGCACGTGCAGGTTGACGGGGATCCCTTTGGCACTTTGAGCCGGTACATCCATGAATACCTTGGTACTATTATTTGCTGTCTTGTTGAAATGAAATACAATGGCCAATTTTTTCAAACCTATGGCTAACTCCCCTGTCCAGGTACCACTGATTGTTTGGGCTATAGAGAGGTTGAAAAACAGCATCGTGGATAAAATAAGCAAAAAACCTTTCTTCATACCGATTTTTATTAGTGAAGCCGAATATACGGATTATCGGGGATAAAAACAAAACTTCTCGGACGAGTCTCGGTTAGTTTCGATGATTTATTTCGAATTATTTCGTGTACATTTCCGGTGCTTTTCCCTCCTGTTCACGGAACAAAGACAATACACTCTCGGTTTACGGCCTTTTTAAACTCACTCGATTGATTGGCTGTGAATTGGGAGTGAATGGTTTGTGAATTGAGTTTGTAGCGTGTAGACACCCTGTCGGGAGCGTATCGGTAAGGGGAAAGCCTGCTATTGACCACGGGTAATCCGGGGGTTATCTACCCTATTCGCCGCTTCATAGTCGCTTAATGGCCGCTTGTTGCCCGCTTCCCGGATAGGCAAACAGGCGGCGATGAAGCGACCGTCTATTGTCGTGATGGGGGAGTCTCCCGCCAGTATACTCCTGCCGACCCGACACTTTCCCGGGGGCTGCCATTCCCTTGGCTGGTACGACAGACCGACAGGTGGGCTATTGTTTGTGCCAGGAAGTGATCAGGAGGTGAACGGCAAGTGACCCGCCAGTGGGGAAAGGGAAAAGGAACCCGATAGGGAGTGTAAAGCATGTTATAGGGAATATTAAGAAATACCTTTGGTTTTTATCTTTTTTGTGATTATGTTTGTCTTCGGGCTGGGTGTATGGCCGGTCTTGGATTATAAATTTTGAATCTTATGAAGACAACGTTTGGTTTCATGGAGCGATATCAGGTGTGGATGCCGAAGTTCGGACCGTTTAGCGGGATGGCATGGGCCTGTTGTTGCTGTTGTTGTCTTTAATCCTCATTTTTCGATAAGGTTGTTGCCGGAAACACGGTAGCGGGCGGTTTAAGGGATTAGACCGATTGTTGGGCGTGTTGTCGGGCTACCTTCCGCCGGGATGGGCGGGGGTGTCGTGTCGTTTATCCATTACAATCAAATACCAGATTTATTATGTTCGTGAAAGAAAACATTCTTGAGACTATCGGGAGTACCCCGATGGTGCGCGTGAATCGCCTGCTGGATAAGCCGGGCGTGAATATTTACGCCAAACTGGAGGGATTCAATCCCACGGGAAGTATTAAGGACCGGATTGCCTCGCGTATGGTGGAACAGGCGGAGCGGGAGGGAAGGTTGATACCCGGGAAGACGATTATCGAACCGACTTCCGGGAACACGGGTATCGGGTTGGCGGTTGTCGGGGTGGTGAAGGGGTACCCGGTGGAAATCGTGATGAGTGAGGCCGTGTCGGAGGAACGGCGGAAGATTATCCGGGCTTACGGGGCGAAGGTGATTCTCACCCCGGCGAAGGATGGGACGGATGGGGCCATCCGGGAGGCCCGCCGTCTCGTGGAGGCGAACCCGGGCAAGTATTTCATGCCGGACCAGTTCAGTAACGCGAATAATTACGAGGCTCATTACGAGGGTACGGCCAACGAGATATGGCAGCAGACGGGCGGTAAGATTGACTACCTGGTGTGTGCCCTGGGGACTTCCGGGACGATTATGGGTATCTCCCGTTTTCTGCGGAAGCATGACCCGAACATCAAGGTCGTGTGCGCTCACCCGGTGAGAGGGCATTACATTCAGGGGTTGAAGAATATGGAGGAAGCTATCGTGCCGGCGATCTACATGCCTTCCCTGATTGACGTGCAGGTCATGGTGGAGAGCGAGGAGGCTATAGCCATGGCCCGGGAGATTATTGCCCGGGAGGGAATTTTCGCGGGGATGAGCAGCGGGGCGGCGATGGTGGCGGCCTTGAGAATGGCGGAGCGGGTGGAACGCGGGAATATCGTGGTGGTTTTCCCGGACCGGGCGGAGAAGTACCTGAGCACGTCGATGTTCGGGAATTTAGGGTGAGATAATTGGCGATTGGTGATGGTTTCTCGAATAAAACGCGTATGTTTGTAGACAGGGAAAAGTTAATAATTAAAATGAAAAATATATGAGAATTATTTATTCGTCAACCTCGTACAAGAAAACGGTCGTGAGCTCGATTATCACGATAGCGGTAGGAATCGTGTTGGTCATGTGGCCGACGGAAGTGTTGAATTACATGGTGAAACTGATTGGGGCGGTGTTCCTGGTCACCGGGGTAGTTTCCCTGATCCTGTCGTACCAGAACCGGGAGGAGCGTGCCGCCCGGGGATTGAATTCCTTCTCGGGCATCGGTAGCATTATCCTGGGAATCGTGCTGTGGGCAATGGCGGGATTCTTCACCGACATGCTGATGTGGTTGTTCGGGCTGTTGCTGCTGATTGCCGGCACGGGTCAGCTGGTGGCCTTGTTCTCTGCCCGTCGGATGGGGGATTTGCCGGGGATGGCCTACGTGTTCCCGATACTGTTGCTGATAGCCGGTCTGGTGTCATTCCTCGATCCTTTCTCGGCCAAGGAAAGCCTGGTAATGTTCTTCGGGGCGATGACGATTTTCTACGGTATCACCAGCCTGATTAACCAGTACAACATCAACAAGCTGCGCAAAATGGCCCGGGAGGAAGAGCAACGCCAAAAACTGAACGGCACCGAAATCGTGGACACGGACTACGAGGAAGTGAAGTAGCTGGGTTGATCTTTTCTAAAATGTGTATAGTGAAAGCTGTTATCTTATAATATAGAGATATGAGTAAAGGTATTATTTGTTTGGAGACGGAATGGGAGCATACAATAAAATCTAATAGATTTATATTGTTGGATAATTGCATCGTTGTGACGAGAAGGAATATATTCTAAATGTTGAAATCATGTGTAGAATATATTTTTGAAGGTGTACGGATGATAGTTAATTGTAGGTGAAGAAGATAAGGTACGATAGGTGATGAATCGCTATTAATGCTGAAATATTTGCGGTAAACTATGGATTAAATGCAAAATAGTTAACCTAATAGTTAGTTAGACTATTTAAGGGTGAAATTAGTTCAAATAAGAGTTCTCGTTTATTAATTGATTTGAGAGGTGAGAATGGAGGGGGCGGCAGTAATAAAAATAGGACATAACTTTGATGTGATAAATGTAGTTAAAAGAAAAGGAATTATGGAGGTTCATGTTATTGACGAGGAGAATTCGATTTATAATTATTTTTTGGCGGAGTTGAGGAATAAGCAGGTGCAGGGTGACCCATTGCGTTTTCGGAGGAATCTGGAACGGGTGGGGGAGGTTATGGCTTACGAGATAAGCAAAACGTTTGATTACAAGGCGGTGGCTGTGGATACACCCATTAATCGGGCGGAGGTGATGTTGCCGGATGAGGAAGTGGTGGTGGCTTCGGTGTTGCGTGCCGGTCTGCCTTTTCACCTGGGATTCCTGAATTATTTTGACCGGGCGGGAAATGCCTTTGTTTCCGCTCGTCGGCATTACGCGGAGAACCACCAGGATTTCGAGATTCGTTTTGATTCGGTGTATAGCCCGAGTCTGGAGGGGAAGCAGTTGTTGCTGGTGGATCCGATGCTGGCCACGGGTGGGTCTATCGTAGTGGCTTATCGGGAGTTGCTGGCCCAAGGCGGTGTGCCCCGTCATACGCATATCGCGGCGATTATCGCCAGTCGGCAGGGCATGGAGCGTGTGGTGAGCGAGTTGGAGGGAGAGCCCGTGACGTTGTGGCTGGGAGCCGTGGATGAGGGGTTGACCCCGAGCGCGTATATCGACCCCGGGATGGGGGATGCCGGTGATTTGGCTTTCGGGGAGAAAATTTAAAGTCGGATGGTTGAATTCTGATTGAAAGTGCTATCTTTGGGCGCATGGAAATGAACAGGTATTTAATAGCGGCATTGTACGTTGTGGCGGGATGCGTGGCCACGCTTCCGGTGGGAGCGCGGGGAGGTGTCATGTCCGTCGGTACGGACAGCTATCGCCTGTTGGTATCGCCGACAGAGAAGGTCGTTTCCATTGCTTTTGAGCAGAAGTCGGTGGACGAGATTGTCCCCGGCAAGGGAGATACGCGTGGCCGCGGGTGTGTTCCCGTGGTGGAGCCTACGGGTGTGTTTTACCGGCAGGTGGTTTTGCCGGGATGGAAGGTCCCGGAAGTGTCTGCCAATCCGATTCGGGCACCGGGTGAGGTGGCCGTTTTCTCGTGTTAAGCATCTTTAAATCAAGTAACCAATACAATCACAATATTATAACTACAAGAATTTTATGGGATTTAATGACATATTGAAGTCGCTTTTCGGGAACAAGTCCGATCGGGACATGAAGGAATTGCGGCCTATCGTGGGAAAAATCAATGCCGAGTGGGAGAAAATTAAGGGGTTGTCGAATGATGAGTTGCGTGCCGTGTCGGCTGACCTGAAAGCGCAACTGCACGCTCACGTGAAGAGCGAGGAGGACGAGATTGCCGCCTTGAAAGCGAGAGTGGAAAACGAGAAACCTTCCATCGAGGAAAGAAACCAGATTTACGATCGGGTGGACAAGCTGGAAGAGCAGATCGACAAGAAACTGGAGGAGAAACTGACCGAGATATTGCCCGTGGCTTTCGCCGTGATGAAGGATACGGCACGCCGTTTCAAGGAAAACAAGGAAATCGTGGTGAAGGCGAATGACTTCGACCGGGATTTGGCAGTGACGAAAGATTTCGTGGAGATTGACGGCGACGAGGCGGTATATTTCAATTCATGGATGGCCGGGGGTAACGAGATCACCTGGGATATGGTTCACTACGACGTGCAGCTGATCGGTGGAACGGTGTTGCACCAGGGAAAAATCGCCGAGATGGCCACGGGTGAAGGTAAAACGTTGGTGGCCACGTTGCCGGTGTTCCTGAATGCCTTGACGGGTCGCGGCGTGCACATGGTGACGGTGAATGATTACCTGGCCAAGCGTGACTCCGAGTGGATGGGTCCGTTGTACATGTTCCACGGGTTGTCGGTGGATTGTATCGACAAGACGCAGCCGAACTCCCCGGAACGGAGAAAGGCCTACCAGGCGGATATTACTTTCGGTACGAACAATGAGTTCGGTTTCGACTACTTGCGAGACAACATGGCGATTCACCCGGAAGACCTCGTGCAACGCAAGCACAATTTCGCGATTGTCGATGAGGTCGACTCCGTGTTGATTGACGATGCCCGTACCCCGTTGATTATTTCCGGTCCGGTGCCCAAGGGCGAGGTGCAGATGTTCGACGAGTACAAGCCCCGCGTGGAGAAACTGGTGAGAATGCAACGGGAGTTGGTTGCCCATATTTTCAACGAGGCTAAGACGTTGCTTGCCAGTGGTGACAAGAAACAGGAGGAGCAGGGTGCTATCTTGTTGCTGCGTGCCTTCAAGGGATTGCCCAAGTACAAGCCCCTCATCAAGTTCCTGAGCGAGCAGGGAAACAAGGCTATCCTCGTGAAGACGGAGAATATCTACATGCAGGAGAACAACCGCCGTATGCCGGAAATCACGGATGAACTGTATTTCGTGATTGACGAGAAACTGAATTCCATCGATTTGACGGATAAGGGACACGATACGATCACGGCTGCCGGCGAGGACCCGAATTTCTTCGTGTTGCCGGATGTGGGTTCCGAGATGGCCGAGATAGACAAGATGAATATCCCGGATAACGAGAAACTGGAGAAAAAAGATCAATTCATACAGGCTTACGCGGCCAAGACGGAGCGGGTACACACGGTGAACCAGTTGCTGAAGGCCTATACCCTGTTCGAGAAGGACGTGGAATACGTGGTTATCGATAACAAGGTGAAGATCGTGGACGAGCAGACGGGCCGTATCATGGAAGGACGTCGTTATTCCGACGGGTTGCACCAGGCTATCGAGGCCAAGGAAAACGTGAAGGTGGAAGCGGCCACGCAGACTTTCGCGACAATCACGCTGCAGAATTATTTCCGTATGTACCACAAGCTGGCCGGTATGACCGGTACGGCCGAGACGGAGGCGGGAGAGTTCTGGGATATCTATAAGCTGGACGTGGTGGTAATACCGACGAACAAGCCGGTTATCCGCAAGGACGCCAATGATTACGTGTACAAGACGAAACGCGAGAAATATAACGCCGTTATCGAGGAGATTACCCGGTTGGTGGGCGAGGGACGCCCCGTGCTGGTGGGTACGACCTCGGTGGAGGTTTCCGAGTTGCTGAGCCGTATGTTGAAATTGCGGGGAATCAAGCACAATGTATTGAATGCCAAGTTGCACCAACGGGAGGCTGAAATCGTGGCTGAGGCCGGTAAATCGCAGGTAGTGACCATCGCGACGAACATGGCCGGTCGTGGTACGGATATCAAGTTGAGTCCGGAAGTGCGGGATGCCGGTGGTCTGGCTATCATTGGTACGGAACGCCATGAGTCCCGACGGGTGGACCGTCAGTTGCGCGGTCGTGCCGGACGTCAGGGAGACCCGGGTTCTTCCCAGTTCTTCGTTTCGTTGGAGGACGATTTGATGCGTCTTTTCAGTTCCGAGCGGATTATCCGGGTGATGGACCGTCTGGGACACCAGGAGGGCGACGTGATTCAGCATTCCATGATCACCAAGTCTATCGAGCGTGCCCAGCGGAAAGTGGAAGAGAACAACTTCGGTATCCGTAAGCGGTTGCTGGAGTACGATGACGTGATGAACTCTCAACGTGAGGTAATCTACAAGAAACGCCGTCACGCGTTGCTCGGGGAACGTATCGGGGTGGATCTGGCGAACAACATGTATGACGTGTGCGAGTCGCTGGTGGAAGAGCATAAGGATAATAACGAATTGGAAGCCTTCAAACTGGATGTATTGAAATACCTGGCCGTGAACTTCGAGATCGGGGAAGAGGAATTCCAGAAGACTTCCGCTGCAGATTTGACCGAGAAACTCTACCGTGAGGTGAGAGAGACCTTCAACCGCAAGGCAGAGATGATTGCCAAGCAGGCTTATCCCGTTATCAAGAACGTGTTCGAGAACCGGGGTGATGTGTTCAAGAATATCGTGGTTCCCTTCACGGACGGCAAGCATATGTTCAACGTGGTGACGAACCTGGAAAAGGCTTATCGCACGGAAGGCGAGGAGCTGATACGGGCTTACGAGAAATCAATCATGCTGGCACATATTGATGATGCCTGGAAGGAGCATCTGCGGGAAATGGACGATTTGAAACAGTCCGTGCAGAATGCTACTTACGAGCAGAAAGACCCGCTTTTGATTTACAAGTTCGAGTCGTTCAACCTGTTCAAGGCTATGGTAGACAAGATTAACAAGAATGTCGTATCCACGATCATGAAAGGACAGATTCCGTTCGAGGCTCCGGAAGATGTGAAACAGGCCGAGGAGAAACGCACGGATATGAGCAAGATGCGTGCCGGACGGACGGATGCCCCGACTCCACAGGCAAACCGGGAACCCCGTAAACAGGAACCCGTGCACGTGGGACCGAAGGTGGGACGCAATGATCCTTGTCCTTGCGGTAGCGGTAAGAAATACAAGAATTGCCACGGTCGGGAAGAATAACCCCGGCAGGCATTATAATATTAACGATTGTAGATTTCCGTTGCCCCCGTGGCGATTGGGAATCTACAATTTTAAAATCATTCATTATGCTGTCACTGTTTATAAATTGGGATGTCAGCCCGGAGATATTCAATCTCGGGGGATTTTCCGTGCGTTATTACGGGGTGCTGTTCGCCATTGCCTTTATCCTGGGATACAAGATCGAGGAGAAAATGTTCAAGTCGGAGGGTATTCCCCAAAAGTGGTTGGACAAGTTGTGGATATACGTGGCGGTGGCCACGGTTATCGGGGCACGCCTCGGGCATTGCCTCTTCTATGATTGGGCATATTACAGCGCTCACCCGGTGGAAATGATTCTCCCGGTACGGTTTGAGCCGGAATTCCGCTTCACGGGTTACCAGGGGCTGGCCAGTCACGGTGCGGCTATCGGTATTATAGCCGGGTTGTGGTATTATTCCAGGAAGGTGAGCAAGAAGTCCATTCTCTGGATTCTGGACCGGGCCGTGATACCTATCGCCTTGGCGGGTTTCTTTATCCGTACCGGGAACCTGATGAACTCGGAAATCGTGGGACAGGCGACGTCCATGCCTTGGGGATTCCGCTTTATCCATTGTGGAATGCCCGATCCGGAGACGCCGCGTCACCCGGCACAGTTGTACGAGGCCGTGTGTTACCTGATCAGCTTTTTCATATTGATGCACCTGTATTGGAAAACGAATGCCAAGGACAAACAGGGATTCCTTTTCGGGGCGTTCCTGATATTGATTTTCACGGCCCGTTTCCTGATCGAGTTCGTGAAAGAAAACCAGGAGGCTTTCGAGGAAGGCATGGTGCTCAACATGGGACAATTGCTGAGTATCCCGTTCGTGTTGATCGGGATAGCCGTGATGTTCTACAGTTCGCACCGTTATCGGGTAAATCAATCTTTAAAATCTAAAAAGTAGGATGATGGCAGGGTACGACTCTAAATTCATGCAGGAAGCGATCCGTGTCGCCGTGGAGAACGTGAAACAGGGGAAAGGCGGCCCATTCGGGGCCTTGGTGGTGAAGGACGGGCAGATTATCGCCCGTTCGGGAAATACGGTTGTCCCCGATAAGGATCCCACGGCACATGCCGAGGTGAACGTGATTCGGGAGGCTTGTCGGGTGTTGGGTTCTTTCCAGTTGAAGGGATGTGATATTTATACCAGTTGCGAACCTTGTCCGATGTGTCTGGGGGCGATTTACTGGGCTCGCCCCGATCACGTGTATTACGCCTGTACGAAGGAGGATGCTGCGGACGGGGGATTTGATGATTCTTTTATTTACAAGGAGATTCCGCTTGACGGGCCTTCCCGGGCGATACCTTTCGAGCATCGTCGGGAGGCGGGAGCCGGCGAGGAGTTCCGTTTGTGGAAACAAAGTCCGGATAAGGTGGATTATTGAATGAGATGTTATGAGAAAAAAGGAAAATATAGAAGTGGAAGTGTGCGTGTACTCGGTGGAGTCATGCCGGAATGCCCGGGAGGCGGGAGCTGATCGGGTGGAATTGTGTGCCGGGATGTGGGACGGGGGATTAACTCCCTCGGCCGGGATGATCCGGGAGGCCAAGCGATGCGGTATCCCGGTGTTCGTGATGATTCGCCCGAGAGGGGGAGATTTTCTCTACTCGGCGGAGGAGTTCGAGGTGATGCGGCAGGATATCATGGAGGCCAAGCGGTGTGGAGCGGATGGCGTGGTACTGGGAATTCTGTTGCCAGACGGGAGAGTGGACGTGGAACGTACCCGGGAACTTGTAGAACTGGCGGCACCCTTGAACGTGACTTTCCACCGGGCCATAGATATGACCCCGGACGTGGAGGAAGCCTTGGAGGGAGTCATTGCGGCCGGTTGTCATCGGGTTTTAACCTCGGGAGGAAAGAATACTGTAGTGGAAGGAATCGAGGCCCTGAAGCGGATGGTGAACCGGGCTGCCGGGAGAATTAAGATTATGGCGGGGAGTGGCGTGAGCGGTGCGAATGCCGGGCAACTATTGGATGCTGGGGTGGATGCACTACACCTGAGCGGCCGGGCAAGTCGGGATAGCGGGATGGTGTACCGTAACCCGGAGGTTTCGATGGGAGGTGTACCTGGTATCCCGGAATACGAACAGTTTTATAGCTCCGTGGAAAAGGTGGCCGCGGTAGTTGATGTGAAACGAAAACAATGTTGACATGGAACGAACGTTTGTCGAGAAATTATTGAACGCCGAAAAGGGAAGCATCGTGGTCAGGAAACCTGATTTCGTGATGAGTCATGACAATTCGGCCCGTGTACGCCGAATCTTCGAGAGGATAGAGGGCACGGAAGTCTATGATCCGAGCCAGTTGGTCATCGTGTTGGACGGTAAAGTATCCGGTTTGACGACGGAGGTGGCGATGGATTATGGTTCTATCCGGGATTTCGTGGAAGAGCAAGGGGTGAAGCATTTTTACGATAGTGAGCGGGGAATATGCCACCAGTTGATGGCAGACCTGGTGAGACCGGGGATGTTCATTATCGGGAGTGATACCCACACGGCCACGGCAGGGGCGTTTAACGCCTTCGCTTTCGGGGTCAATAAGACGACAACGGCTGTCGCCTGGAAAACCGGGCGGGTATGGTGCCGGGTTCCTGAAACAATAAAAATAGTATTGAAAAACCGCCTGGCGACGGGAGTCGTGGCTAAGGATTTGGCCTTGTGGCTGATGGGCGTGTTGAAAGGAATGAACGTGAGTGGCCAGTTCGTGGAATATCACGGGGAAGGCGTGGCCACGTTGTCCATCGCGGACCGTATGACGATAGCCAATATTTCTTGGGAAATGGGACTGATGGGGGCTGTTTTTCCCCCGGATGACGTGTTGGCGGATTATTTCGGTGAGCTTGCAGTGCGGGGAGTTTGGGCAGATAATGGGGCGACTTATTCCCGTTACATCGAGATCGATTTGGCGCAGGTGTATCCCCTGGTGTATGATGCTTACAAGGAGCGGGTGTTGGGCGTGAATGAACTGGCCGGTCTGGAGATACAGCAGGGATTGGTGGGTGCTTGTGCCAGCGGGCGTCTGGAGGACCTGCGGCTGGTCGCTCAGGTGCTGGATGGAGAGCAGGTGGCCAAGGGATTTCAGTTGTTTGTGGTTCCTGCTTCCCGGGATATTTACCTGGAAGCCTTGGAAGAGGGAATTATTGATAAAATCACGCGGGCAGGAGCCGTGATATTGGCTTCCAGTTGCGGGCCCTGTATGGGAATAGGGCATGTGGCATCGGCGGGGAACAGCCGGTTGGTATCGACGGCCAACAGCCATTTCACGGGCAGTCTTACAGGTAACGGTATCGAGAAATACATTGCCTCGCCGCTTACCGTGGCCATGACGGCCTTGAGAGGAGAACTGTCGACGGTGGTCAATTTTGAGGGGGCTCATTACAAACAGCGGGAAAAAATCGTGGAACATTCCCGGTTGGAAGAGTATGATTACCGGAAAAGTAACGGGATTTGGAATTACTCGGATATAGATAATATTTCCGTGAACCAGATATTCGCGGAGAAACTGACGTACAAGATTTCCAGCGAGCAGACGGATAGGATAAAACCTTACCTGTTCGAGGGACTGGATGAGAATTTCGCCCAGGACGTGAGAAACGGTGATATCATCGTGGTCGGGGAGAATTTCGGTTGCGGCCGGTTGGTGAAACACGCGGTGACGGGATTGGTGGCTGCCGGGGTAAAAGTGATTATTGCCAAGTCCGTGGACTGGGGCTTTTTCCGTATGGCGATGAATCATGGCTTGCGGATTGTGGTTGCCTGGGATGTAGCCAAGGCCTACACGTCGCGGGATCATCTGAAGGTTGATTTTCAGCAGGGAGCCTTATGGTTGAATGATACCCGGTATGCCTTGCCGCCGGAGAATGTGGAATTCACGGAAATGATGGAAAAAGGAGGTATCCTGAAGGCTTTTTCCTGAGAAGCGGGTGAAGGAATACGGTTGTCCCTGTTTCTACTGGCACGAGTTTACTCTTTCTGGAAAGTCAACTTTTTTCAGTATAAGACAGCTGATTCCTCGTGGTTGTCTGGGGACATACACGGTATTAATACGGTATTAATACGGTATAAAAGCGGTACTAGTTTCGTCTAAGTACCGCTTTTTTTTAGTGGTATTTCCCGGGTGAATCCCGGGAAATGGGGAAGTATATCTTGTCCTTGTCCGGATTTAGCTTGGTGCTGGTAATGTAATTAGAACATCGGTATGTGGTAAATGAGCCCGAGGGAAATCCTTGTGGTGCTATGGTCGTCGAATCCGAGGGTTTCCCCTTTACAAGGGAAACGGTAGGAACGGCCCAGGTAGGCGAGGTAGAGACGTAAATTGCCATTCTCCATGGGGTAATATTCCACGCCCCCGAAATAGCCGTAGGCGGTGCGATATTTGCCGCGGGGAATATCCTTGACTTTCTTGTAGATGTAGGCGTTCTCGTACATGCCTTTGGCGAAGAGATTCCATTTGGGGGCAAAGGCATAGTTGAGCTTGGTGACCCAAGATTCGTAGCGTACGTATTGGGAACAGGCCCTGGGTGTCCCTTCTATGGCGAACATATCGGTGACGATACCCCGGTTGTCTAGTTCCTCGTTGGAGAGATAGAAATCGAGGTAGATGTTGAATTTGTCCATCACGAATTGGTTACCCAGCGCGTAGAAGTAGTTATAATTACTTTCGGCTTCGCTAAGGATGGAGAACGACCAGCGGGTACGGAGCATATCCTGGAAGAAACTACCGTTCCAGTTGAGGGTGTAGGCCAAGGGAACTTTGCTTTCCCCGATACCTTCCGGGAGTATGCCGTAGATTTCTTCCGTGGAATTGCAACGGCTGTTCAGTACCTGGAATTGTACTTGTTGAGAGGGGGTAATGTTGTAGGCGAAAGTTATGCCGGTCATGAAGTCGAACAGCATGTAGTCGCACATGTCGCTATACTGGTAGATCTCGATGGGGTCGAGATCGTATTCGAAACCCCCGTAGGCTGCACCCTGCTTACCGAAGGTGATGGTTCCTCCATCCATGACGGTAGCTCGCAACCAGGCGTTGTCGATGGAAGTGGGGAGATTATCCAAAGCAGCGGGGGTATTGCTCTTGTTCAGGCGTTGCCGCCAGTTGTAAGACAGCCATTCGTTGATGTTTCCTTTGGCTTCGATGCGCAGTTGTTTCATCTGGAAGGCGCATTGTTCGAAATCGCTGCCTGTCAGGGTAGCGTCGAGGGTCCCATGGAGATGCAGGATGAGGTTGAATTTATCTGTTTTTTTCTGTATCCCGGATATTTGTTCGAATAGTGTCCGGGTTGAAGGATTCTCCTGACCGATACTCGGGATCGCGAGAGCGCAGAGTACGGATAAAACGAGTAATTTAAGTTTCATGTTTTTATTTTATTTTTTCGTGAGGCGCGAATTTAGAAATTAGTTTAGAAAAAGATAACGTTTGCATGGGTAAATCTCCTTCGAATGCCAAGAGAACAGGAGGAAAGCTAAAAGCAAATTTCTTTTTTCCAGAATTGGAGGTTTGAAGAAATTCTCTATCGGGGGGTATGAATAAAAAGAGAGCGACTCGGGTTTTCGAGTCGCTCTCGTGAGATGTTTTTTAGCCTGTATTTTAGAACATCGGCAGTTGGTATATGAAGCCGACTTCCAAACGCTGCGTGTTGTAGTTGTCCAAGCCGGCCCGTTTCGTGAAGTCATAGGAACGGCCGACAAAGGTACAGAAGAAGTGCAGGTTGCTGTCTTCCATGGGGTAGTATTCAATTCCACCCAAGTAGCCGTAAGAGGTGCGGTATTTACCTTCCTCGAATCCATCAGTATCCTTGGAAAGGGAAGCTGTTTCATACATTCCTTTCACGAAGGCGTTCCACTTGGGAGCGAAACGATAGTTGAATTTTGCCACCAGAGAGGTGTATTGGGCGTTGAACATGTTATGTCCGTCGGGAGTACCCAGTATACCGGTAATGATTCCCTTCCGGTCGATTTCCTCGTTAGAGTACATGAAATCGAAATACATGTTGAAGTCGCCTAATGTTAACTGGTTACCCAAAGCGTAATAGAACATTTGTTTCTTGGCAGCTTCGGACATGACGGAAGCAGACCAACGGGTCTTGAAGGCGTTGTCGAAGAAACTACCGTTCCAGTTCAAAGTGTAGAGGAGGGGAGCCCGTCCGTCTTCCACTCCGGCACTAGCCAAATCGCCATAGGTAGCTTCAATGGAACCGTTTCGGCTGTCAAGTATCTGCAATTGGATCTGGTGATTGTCGCAGGGTTGGAAAGCGATGTTCAAACCGGTCATGAAGTTGCTCATGTATTCGATCATGTCGCAGTACTCGTAGATCTCGATGGGGTTAAGGTCAAATTCGATACCTCCATAGGCGGCACATTGTTTCCCGGCGAAGAGGGAGAATTTGTCACTCAGACGTACCCCAATTCCGGCAATATCGATGGACGTCGGGAGATTGTCTATGTTCCCGCTGCCATCATTTCCCCGGTTGATGCGTTGTCTCCAGCGGTAGGATAGCCAGGGGGTAACGTTTCCCTTTGCCTCCAGACGAAGTTGGTTCATCTTGAAGGAAGCTTCGCTCAATCCGTTGTATTCATTCCCGTAGTTGAAGTAGAGGTTAAAGGTCCCCTGCATGTTCATGTAGAGATGGAACCAGTCCACTTTCTTCTCCATTTTGGTCACACGTTCGAACAAGGTTTTCTCGTTCGGGGTACTTTGTGCGTTCAATCCCTGGACACATCCGAGGATTAGAGCGATAAACATTAGCTTTTTCATATTCTCGTGTGTTAAATGATAGTCGTGAATCAGTATTCGTTGAAGTATTGCTGGATGGTTTTCCAGTCATTGGTCTTCAACAAGGCAAGCATCAGCAGAATACGTGATTTCTGTGGGTTTAGTTCCTGTGAAGCGATGAATTGGTA
This sequence comes from uncultured Butyricimonas sp., assembly GCA_944321845.1. Lineage (GTDB taxonomy): Bacteria > Bacteroidota > Bacteroidia > Bacteroidales > Marinifilaceae > CALUMT01. The sequence goes on along the minus strand of CALUMT010000018.1, from coordinate 42,763 downwards.
CTTGTTGTCGTCAACTTCGGCATCCAATGTAGTCGGGCCGGTCGGTACACGGCTGGAACGAACAACCAATACGCCTTTCTGACGGGCATTGATGAGTTCCGGGAACACGTTCTTGTGGATATTTCCATTTCCTAATCCGGCATGAATGATACCCTTGTATCCTTTTTCTACCATCATTTTTACCACATCGCCTTCCATGTTGGAATAGCTGTAAACAATACCTACTTTCGGAAGTTTGGTTACATTGGTCACGTCAAAAACGGATTGGGTGGTGTGTTTCTTCAAGCTGGCATGGTTGTAGAACACTTTCCCGTTGTGGATGTATCCGAGGGCTCCGTCGCCAGGGGCCTGGAAGGTTTCCACGGAAATCGTATTTGTCTTCAAGGCACTGTGAGCTCCGATGACGATGTCATTCATGGCAATCATCACACCTTTTCCTTTGGATTCTTTAGCGGCTGCAACAATAACGGCATTGTAAAGATTGAGAGGTCCGTCTGCACTCATGGCAGTAGAAGGGCGCATGGCTCCAACGAGTACGACAGGTTTGTCGCTTTTTACGGTCAGATTCAGGAAATAGGCAGTTTCCTCCATCGTGTCGGTTCCGTGGGTGATGACGATACCGTCAATGTCCTCGCGAGCCAATAGTTTGTTGATGGTTTTGGCCAAGGTCAGCCAAACATCATCGGTCATATCCTGAGAACCTATATTCACGATTTGTTCTCCCGTCACGTTGGCGATTTTCTCGATCTCGGGAACAGCCGAGATCAGTGTACCGATGGCTACTTGTCCGGCTTTATAGTTCGTTTGGGTACTGGATGAACCTGTTCCAGTTCCGGCGATAGTTCCTCCTGTTGCCAAAATGTGGATATTCGGCAATTTTTGTGCGAAAAGCGCACCCATGGAGCATAGCATGATAGCTATGGCAAAACTGATTTTTCTCAATGTGTTCATAACTTTTGATTTTTAAGTGAGAAGTGTAATTATTGTTCTGTTTGAAATACAGTTAGAATATTTGTATGAATAATAGGCCGAGCCCGATGGCAACCACGGTAGAAATCAGGCCTGGCATCATAAACGAGTGGTTGAGAATGTATTTCCCGATGCGGGTGGTTCCTGTCCGGTCGAAGTTAATGGCGGCAACCACAGTCGGGTAATTCGGTATAAAGAAGTATCCGTTCACGGCGGGGAACATGGCAATGAGCATGTAGGGGGATATCCCGAGAGCAATCCCCAGGGGAACAAGTGCCCGTACTGTGGCGGCCTGGCTATACAGGAGAATGGACATCACGAATAGTGCCACTCCAAATAACCAGGGCATCTGGCGGACAACTTCTTCTATGGAGTTCTTCAATTCTGCCATATTGCCTTGCAGGAAAGTATCACCCATCCAGGCAATACCGAAAATAGCTACTACGGCTTGCATACCGGCCGAGAAAACAGAGCCTTGTGCTGCTTTTAAACCGTTGGTTTTAGTGACAATCAGAATTAATGCCGCTGCGGAAAGCATCAGGATTTCGATGATGGATGGCATATCCAGCATGACTTCTTTTCCGTCTACCAAATAGGAAGGGCGCATAGAGTCAATGGATCCGAAAAGAACGATGAATATCGTGGCCACGATAAACACGATAACGGATAATCTCGCTTTACTCATGTTAGCCACGTCTTTCAATTCATAATGTGCTTTGTTGAACTCTCCGGCGGCCAGACGTTTTTGATATTCCGGGTCATCCACGAGTTCCTTACCGACTCTCATGGAGTAGAGGGCTCCTACAAATACCCCGATAAGCGTGGCGGGGATCGTAATCTTCAGAATATCCACGAGAGTAATGTCGAAACCGGCCAACATTCCCAGAAGGGCAACTGTTGCCGCGGAGATGGGACTGGCTGTGATGGCTTGCTGCGAGGCGATAACGGCTATTCCCAGTGGACGTTCCGGTCTGATTTTCGTTTCCGTGGCGACCTCAGCGATAACCGGTAGTACGGAATAGGCCACGTGACCGGTTCCCGCGATAAACGTGAAGGTGTAGGTTACAAGCGGACTCAGCAGGGTGACATGTTGTGGATTCTTTCTTAACAGTTTCTCCGCCACTTTTACCATGAGGTCCAATCCTCCAGCGGCTTGCATGCAGGCTGCCGCTGAAATAACGGCCACAATCATAAGCATGACGTCAATAGGCGGGGTTGTGGGTTGCAGACCGAACACGAATGTCAGTATCCCGAGTCCAAGACCTCCCATGATTCCCAAACCGATACCTCCTAGGCGAGCGCCAATGATGATGGCTGTTAAAACAAAAGCAAGTTGTAGTATCATTCTGTCTGTGTTTAGATATTATTAGAATATTTCACATGCAATATACGAAAAAAAACAATGTGTTTTTCTTTTTTATGTTCTTTTATGGGAGTTGCAAATTTCGAGCCAATTTTATTCTTTCGCGATAAAATATTAACGTTTATGCAACATTTATACTGGTTTAACCCGGATAATGAGATGTCTATCGCCAATGGTGGGGTAAATTACACCTTGCCGGCCAACATTGCAGCCATGGTCGATGAATTGTCCTTTCTTCCGGCTTATCTTGCCGATAAGGGAGATTATGTCTTAGTTCCGGAGAAGATAAACGAGGAGTTTCTGGAGAAGGTGCGAGATATTTTTCAGGTAGAGGTCTCGTCTGTGCGTTTGAAGGATGTTGCTTCGCTGTGCTTTGATGAGATTCGCCCGTGGGGATGGAGCCCGAGAGCGTGTTATGTTTTAAGAGAGGCGATAAAACGGGCGAATCCGGTTTTCCAGCAGGGAATAATGGCGGAATGGAATGATGAACGACGGGAATTATATAGCCGGGAGCGGGCTTTGGAATGCCTGGAATTGTTGTATGAACGTTTGCCTCTTTATAACCCGGCGAAGGCGGTGACAGTATGTCATACTATGGATGAAGTAAAGAAACGGGCGATGGAACGGGCAGTTGTGGTGAAAGCCCCGTGGTCTTCTTCCGGTAGGGGTATCCTGATGTTATCCGGAGGGGATGTCACCCGTAAAGAGGAAGAAATTATTGCCGGAATGCTTCGACGACAGGGGCGGGTGATGGTGGAGGATCGATTGGATCGTGTATTGGATTTTGCCATGGAATTCCAAATCGCTTCCAATGGCGGTGTTTCCTATTTGGGACTTTCTGTTTTTAATACGGGAAAATCCGGGGACTATAAGGCGAATTTCGTGGAATCCCAGGCTTTGTTGCGGGAACGGTTAAATCACTATTTATCATCACCAACGTTACTGGAGGAAATCCGGGATGCCTTGTCTGAAGTATTGGGCGTTCTTTTCGAGGGAAAATACACGGGTGTTTTGGGTGTGGATATGATGGTCTATAAGACTGAACTCGGGGAATATCATGTGCAACCTTGCGTGGAAATCAATTTGCGCTATAATATGGGAATTTTGTCCTTATGCCTGCAACGTCATATCGCGGTGGAAAGTCGGGGAATATTTCGTATCCGTTTTTCATCGGTAAAGGGAGAATTGGTCGCTTCCGTCCGAGAGTTCCAGGAAAATATGCCTCTCGTGCGGGAGAATACATGTATCCGGAAAGGGTATATTGCCTTGACACCTGTGACGGAAACGACTCGTTTCGTGGCAGAATTGATTGTTTCTGAACACTAAGCAATTCAGCGTTGTTATCACCTGTATTTTATTTCTTTGGTTTGGGCGGTTCTATTTGGCAATTACTGATTGGAATATTTGTTTTTCGTGTTCTTTTTTAATTCCTGTGCTTTGAGTAGGTACTGTTTTAACTCTTTATCAGTGAGGAAACTGATGGTATTGATGGCCGGGATTGTTTTTTGTGATTCAAACTTAATGTCGATGCCTCCCAATTCTTTTAATAATTCCTTGCATATATTGATTTTATTCCCGTTGTTGGCAAATTTGAGAAAAAAACGATCGTTTTTGACTTCCCCGTATTTGAGAAATACACCTGCCAAATAAGAATATTTTTGTTGTTTGTTTTTAAACTCATTTATGGATAATGTCGCTTCTATATGCGAGCTGTTGGTTTCTTGAAAATTCTTGTCCGTAATGTGGTAGTATTCTTTGATTTTTTTCGATAGTGATTCGGAATACAGAATGATGTGTCCTGAGTCTTCCACCTTGCAAGTGAGGTCCGGATACTCGGTTTTGAGCATGGGTTCCAATACGCTGACGATAATTCCCTCGTTGGGATAAAATTGATCTACTATGGGTTTATCCTGGTAGAAGCGTTTTCCCATGTATTCATCAAGGGTTCCTAAAAGGAAAAAGTCTTTATCTAACTTTTCTTGGGCTTGGACCACCAAAATAGAAAGGAAAAGGGTGGAGAGTAAACATAGCTTTTTCATGATATTTATTGTTTAGGTTAAACATTTGTCCTTTCCCTGCACGAGAGGATTGCTTCAAAATTAATAAATTTTTTGATACGGAGAATGATGAGATGAATTAACTCTATCTAAAAAGTTAAAAAAATCAAATGATTGCAATAATGGTGTTTTTAAATAAGGTTGCGGATTATCCACCAGGCGAAAAAGAGTACGATGTAGGTGTAGATGACCCGTCGGTCGTGGCAAAATGTTTTAAGCCGTTGTAGCTTGTGATGGGGATCAAACCATTCCACGGTGGCAAGTGCCAAAAGATAGGGGATAGAGATAATCATAAACGGGTTATAGGCGAAAGCTGCCTGGAAATTCAAGTGCAGGAACTGGTGTATGGCCCGTTGGGTTCCACATGCCGGGCATTGCAGTCCCGTGAGAACATAGAAGGGACATTTGGGAATCCAAATACTTTTTTCGGGATTTACCCAAAAGAGTACCAACGCTATCGCCAGCACAAGAAATATACCTATCTTTTTGTTTGTCAATGTTTAGTTGTTTAAGGTATTTTTTTCGAATCCAAAAGTAATGAAAAAGGAAAATTCTTCGATTTTTACGATGAAAAAATCCTATATTTGCATGTTTTGAAAGATAAAAGGAGTATAATACAAAGATAACATGAGTGAAGAATTAGAGCAAGCGAAAAATGAGTATTCCGCCGATAGTATTCAGGTGCTGGAAGGTTTGGAAGCGGTACGTATGCGTCCTTCCATGTATATTGGGGACGTGAACACGAAAGGATTGCATCATTTGGTGTATGAGGTGGTGGATAACTCAATAGACGAGGCGTTAGCCGGTTTTTGCAAGAATATTGAGGTGACGATCAACGAGGACAATTCTATCACGGTAAAGGACGATGGCCGGGGTATCCCTACAGCCAAGCATCACAAGGAAAACCGTTCGGCCTTGGAAGTCGTGTTGACCGTATTGCATGCCGGTGGAAAATTCGATAAAGGTTCTTATAAAGTGTCCGGAGGATTGCATGGTGTGGGTGTTTCCTGCGTGAATGCCTTGTCCACGAGATTGGTGGCCGACATTTACCGGGAAGGTAAGATCTGGCACCAGGAATACAGCCGGGGTATCCCACAGACGGAAGTGCAGGTTGTCGGGGAAACTGACCGTACGGGTACCACGATTTCGTTCAAACCGGACGACACTATATTTTACGAAACAGAGTATAAATACGATATTTTGGCAGCCCGCCTGCGTGAATTGGCTTACTTGAATCGGGGGATCCGTTTGTCATTGACGGATAAACGAGTGAAAGATCCGGAAACCGGCGAGTATAAATCCGATATTTTCTATTCCGAGAAAGGATTGAGCGAGTTCGTGGAATACCTCGATGAGAATCGGGAAAAATTAATCGATGAGACCATCCATATCACGACGGAAAAGAACGGTATCCCTGTTGAGGTTGCCATGCACTATAACACGGAATTCAAAGAGAATATCTATTCCTACGTGAATAATATCAACACGGTAGAAGGAGGAACTCATTTGGCGGGATTCCGCCGTGGGGTCATGCAGACCTTGAAAGCCTACGCGGATAAGAACGGTATGTTGAGCAAATTGAAGTTCGATATTAACGGGGATGATTTCCGTGAAGGATTGACGGCGATTGTTTCCGTGAAAGTTGCTGAACCGCAATTTGAAGGCCAGACGAAAACCAAACTCGGGAACACGGAAGTGGGACCGGCCGTGGCTCAGGCTGTAAGTTCTGCTCTTGAAAATTACTTGGAGGAGCATCCAAAAGATGCCAAAGCCATCGTCGATAAGGTGATTCTGGCGGCGCAAGCCCGTCATGCGGCTCGTCGGGCCCGGGAATTGGTACAACGGAAGACCGTGCTTTCCGGTTCCGGTTTGCCTGGGAAATTGGCCGATTGTTCAGACAACAACCCGGAGAATTGCGAGTTGTTCCTCGTGGAGGGAGACTCTGCAGGTGGTACGGCTAAACAGGGACGTGACCGGAAATTCCAGGCGATATTGCCTCTTCGGGGTAAGATATTGAACGTGGAAAAGGCCTTGGCTCATCGGGTTTGGGAGAGTGAGGAAATTAAAATCATATTTCAGGCGTTAGGAATTACCATCGGTACCGCGGAGGATAGTAAGGCGGTGAATCTGGAAAAACTGCGCTATCACAAGGTGGTGGTAATGGCCGATGCCGATGTGGATGGTGCGCATATCGCCACGCTGATTATGACGTTATTCTTCCGCTACATGCGTCCGGTTATCGAGAACGGTTACCTGTATATTGCCACGCCACCCCTGTATTCCGTGAAGAAAGGAAAGGAACAGCGCTATTGCTGGACGGAAGAACAGCGTTTGCAATTGATTCAGGAAATGGGAGGTGGTCGCGAGAATACCTTGCATATACAACGTTACAAAGGTTTGGGTGAGATGACCGCGGAGCAATTGTGGGACACGACCATGTCTCCGGAAGGACGTATCCTGCGGCAGGTGACTATTGAAAACGCGGCAGAAGCGGATCGTATCTTCTCCATGTTGATGGGAGACGATGTTCCTCCTCGTCGGCAATTTATTGAGCAAAACGCTACTTATGCTAATATAGATGCTTAAAAAGCCTGTTTAACAGGCTTTTTTTTGTTTCCTGGTATTGTGGCTCGTTTTTTGTAATGTACTAGTAAAAAGAAAAACTATGGGCATATCTTTCAGACAATTAAAGACTTCATGGGAACGCATGCTTGGTGGTGCGTTTCTTGTAATAAGCCTATCCGCTTGTGCCTCTTACCGGACATTGGATGTCAGCGTCTTGAAACCCGGAGAACTGAAACTGGAATCATCGAATGTGCGTGTAATGTTTCTGGACCGTAAACTGATTCATCGTTCAGATTCTTTCACGGAGAGGACCTTGTATGAAGTCTTGGGTTTGCGGAGAGCGGATGTGGTGGAATGTTTTTATGACGGCTTGAAAGATGGCTTGCAGAATAGTGTGAAACCGATGGCCTTGACAAAGGCCTTGGGAATTTCTTCCCGGTACATGGCGGATTCCATGGTTCCCGCACCCATGACGAAGAAGGAGATTGCCGAGGTGAATAAATTAGGTAACTGCAATTATCTCCTGGCAATAGAATATTGTGATTTCGGCCTGGATTCAAGAGGACAGATTTTCTTGGATGATAATATATTACTTCGGCTTTATCGGGTATCGGACGGGCAGGTGGTGGATGTTGTCAGCAGTGATACCTTGGGCCCGGAGACCCGTGTATATGGGGATGATGATGTGGCCACGGTATGCAATTTCTTCTATAACAAGGGATGGTCATACGCGGAACGGATGGTTCCCTCGTGGGTTCCTGTCGAACGGCGGATATACTTGGGAAATAGAATGTTGAAGATAGGTGATTATTATTTTTCGGCGGGGAATGTTGATGATGCCCGGAAAATATGGACTTCATCCTTGAACATGAAGCCTCGGGTAGCCGTGAAGGCGGCCGTTAATCTGGCTTGGTTGCACGAGCAGCAGGAGAATTACGAGGCAGCCAAACAGTTGCTGGAAGCCGCGTTGAAGACTTTACCCGAGGGGAAGGACCAGCATTTGCGGGCCTATGTCAAAGATTACATACAAGCCCTGGAGCAACGCATAAAGGATAATGATAAAATTACGGAACAATTATAAACGATATAGATATGGAAAACTTTAATTATTACAATCCCGTGAAAGTACTTTTCGGTGAGGGTAAAATCGCTGAAATCGCTAATTATATTCCCAAAACCATGAAAGTAATGATGACTTACGGGGGAGGAAGTATAAAGAAGAACGGGGTTTATGATCAGGTAATGGATGCCTTGAAGGGCATGAACGTGATAGAGTTTGGCGGAATTGAGCCTAACCCTCATTACGAGACTTTGATGAAGGCCGTGGAGATAGCTCGTCGGGAAAATGTCGGTTTCCTGTTGGCTGTCGGGGGAGGATCTGTCATTGACGGAACGAAATTCATTGCTGCTGCCACTTGCTATGATGGCGAAGAGCCATGGGATATCGTCTTGAAGGGAGCCCCAGTGAAAGGAGCCCTGCCTTTGGCTGCCGTGTTGACCTTGCCGGCCACCGGTTCCGAAATGAACAATGGTGGTGTTATCACGCGCGTATCAACCCAGGAAAAGCTGGCTTTCCACAGCCCGCTGGTATTCCCGAAATTCTCCGTGCTTGACCCGAAAGTGACTTATTCCTTGCCGAAACGCCAATTGGCCAACGGTATCGTGGATACTTTCGTGCATGTGATGGAACAGTACTACACGACAAGCGAGAATGTGGAGATTCAGGACCGTTTCTCTGAAGGTATATTGCAAACCCTGTTAGTGGTAGGACCTCGGGTGATGGCAGACGAACAACCCAATTACCAGGATCGGGCAAACTTCATGTGGGCGGCTACCATGGGATTAAACGGATTGATCGCTGTCGGGACAGAACAGGACTGGTCTACTCATTATATCGGCCACGAATTGACGGCTTTCCACGGTTTGGACCATGGCGTGACCTTGGCCATCGTGTTGCCGGGAGTAATGCGTGCCACGAAGGAGAATCGTAAGCGTAAACTGTTGCAATTTGCCTCACGGGTATGGGGAATTGATGCCACATTGCCTGATGCGGCTGAACAGGCTATTGCCCGTACGGAACAATTCTTTAACAGCTTGGGAGTAAAGACTCGGCTTGGAGATTACGGGGTTGGAATGGAAACCGTGGAACGTATCGAGAAACGCTTCCGGGATCGTGGCAATTACGCTATTGGCGGCATTGACGACGTGAACGTGGATAACGTGAGAGAGATATTGGTATCCAGATTATAATTATTGCATGTCCATTCAAGTATATAAAGCATCAGCGGGGTCAGGGAAAACATTTACCCTGACCCTTGAATTTTTCAAAATTATATTTGCTTCCCCGTTGGAATACAAGAACGTGTTGGCCGTTACCTTCACGAATAAAGCTACGGGTGAAATGAAGTCTCGTATCGTTCGGGAACTGAATAAATTGGCAGAAGGCGAACGAAGTGATTACCGGGAAGAACTGCAACAATTTCTAAAGCTTACCGACGAGCAGGTAAAGATGCGGGCTGAGTTGTTGCGCACCCTTGTGCTGCATGACTATGGCCGTTTGTCCGTGACCACGATAGACAAATTCTTCCAGCGGGTGATAAAATCCTTTACCAAGGAATTGGGGATATTTCCGGGGTATAATGTGGAACTGGACAGCGACTACGTCTTGATGCGGGCTGTCGATCAGGTTATGCAACGGATGGCCGAGGACCGAGATTTGCGGGTCTGGATCACGGAACTGATGGATATCAGTGTGGAGGATGCCCGATCCTGGAACGTGAAAGACAAGATTGCCGCCCTGGGGAAGGAACTTTTCGGGGAACGCTATATGCTTTTCGAGCAGGAGGTGAAGCAGCATTTCAACGATCGGGAATTCTTGAGAGCTTACCGGAAATTCTTGCGGCAAATCGTGGACCGTTTTGAGCAGCAGTTGAAAGCCTTCGGGGAATCGGCTTGCCGGATGATGGCGGATAATGCACTGCAAGTTTCCGATTTTAAGGGAGGTAGCCGGAGTTTTATGAATTATTTCTTGAAGTTGAGAGACGGGAATCTGGACAAGGTTTCAGACACGGCCCGTGCCGCTGTTGACAACGTGGAGGCTTGGGTGACGAAAAAGACGGATGCGGCCGTGCGGTCTCGGGTGGAAACCGTGTTCCCGGAATTGAATGCTTGCTTGAAGGACAGTATCGCTTATTATGACGAACATCTGCGGGAATACAATTCTGCCCGTTTGTTGTCGGATAATCTCTACCAGTTAGGTATTTTACAGGACCTCTACCGGGAGATTCGGGGATATTGCGAGGAAAACGGCCTGATGCTGTTGAGTGATACGACCCGGATGCTGAACGTGCTTATTTCCGGAAACGACACCTCCTTTCTTTTCGAGAAAACGGGGAACTTCTACAAGCACGTGATGATTGACGAGTTTCAGGATACCTCGGCCATGCAGTGGGCGAATTTCCGGCCTTTGGTCGTGAATACCCTTTCCGAGGGAGGGAAAGCCATGGTTGTCGGCGACGTGAAGCAAAGCATTTACCGTTGGCGTAACGGTGATTGGGGCTTGCTGGCCAACGGGGTTGAGCGGGAATTTTCCTCTTGGGGTGTCGATAATGTGCTGTTGAAAAAGAACTGGCGCAGTTGTCGTGAAATCGTTACTTTCAATAACCTGTTTTTTGATCAGGCCGCCAAACAGTTGCGTGAACTCTATGACGAGGATTGCGGGGAAGAGAATCCCTATTCCCCTTCCATCACGGAAGCCTATCGGGAGCAAGGACAACAGGTGCAGAAACAACGGGAGGGCTACGTGGAAATCCGTTTCGGGGAGGAAAAAAAAGAGGAGGGAAGCACGGAAAATATCCTGCAAAACGTGGTGGATATCCTGCAGGACACGCTTGCCCGTGGAGGTAAGATGAAGGATTGCGTTATTCTCGTGCGGGATGGCAAAGAGGGTGGAATGGTGGCCGATTTCCTGATGGAATATAACAAGACTCCCGAACTCCAACAACCCATCCCTTTTATTTCCAACGATTCGCTCTTTGTGGCGGCTTCCCCCGGGGTGAGTTTCATCGTGAATGTCTTGCGTTACCTGACAGAACCTTATGATGCCGTGAACCGGGCCGTTCTGCTGTACAACCTGCAGACTTTCGTGCGGGAGGAAAGCGGTAAGGAATCCTTGAACGAGGTGTTTAAGGCCGCGGCTGACCCGGAACAGTTTTTGGCACGGGTGGATATACCCCTGCTGCGGGATGCCGGGAAGAACACTTCCGCTTCCTTGTTCGAGACGGTGGAGCAAATCATCGATGTATTTGGCTTGAAGGACAAGGAGGAAGAATTGCCTTACCTGATAGCCTTCCAGGATATTGTTTTTGATTATGAATCCTCGAATACCAATAGCGTGGCTATTTTCCTGGAATGGTGGGAGAAGGAGAAAAGCAAGAAAGTCCTTTCCACCTCGGAGGAAGTGGATGCCGTGCGAATTCTCACCATCCATAAATCCAAGGGACTGGAATTTGCCACGGTCATTATTCCTTTCTGCGACTGGGATCTGGACGATACCCGTCATGCCCGTCGCCTGTGGTGCGTGAACCAACAGGAGGGCTTCTCCGCTTTGGGAGTGGCCCCATTGAACTATTCCTCCAAGTTGGCGGACAGTTACTTTATGGACGATTACCTGGAGGAACACATGAAGTCGTATGTGGATAACCTCAACCTGCTCTACGTGGCCCTGACCCGGGCTGAACGGGAACTTTACGTGTTGCCTTATGCCCCGAAAATCTCGAAGGAAGGCAAACCTTCCAACATCGGAGCTTTCCTTTTCCAGGTTCTGGAACGGTTGGGAATGGACGACCGTTTGCCGGGATGGCAACCGGAGGAGAAATTATTGATCTCCGGAACACGGGAGCCGTTTCCTGCCCGGGAAGAAAAAAATGAGGACACCACCTTGTCATTGGCTGCCTACCCGGTGTACGAGCTTCAGGATCGGGTGAGCGTGCGCTACCGCTACGAGGACTATACTGACCCGGAAACTGCGGAGCATTCCGCCGTGGACGAGGGTAAGCTCCTGCACGAGATTTTCCGTCGTCTGGAGACCTTCTCGGATGTGGACCAGGCCGTGGATGACATGTACCGAACCGGGTTGATCACGGGTGATGAACGTGTGCGGTACCGGGAGCAGGTACGGGCATACTTGAAGGATGGGGTCCCTTCGGAGTGGTTCGACGGAACTTACCGGGTCATCAACGAGCGGGACATCCTTTTACCCGGGGCGGATAAGGCACGTCCGGACCGGGTCTTGGTGCAGGGGGATAAGGCCATAGTCGTGGACTACAAATTTGGTCGCAAGGAAGAGAAAGGCTACTTGCGGCAAGTGGGGTACTATTGCAAATTATTACGGCAGATGGGCTATCGTCAGGTGGAGGGATATATCTGGTACGTCTCCCTGTCCCGGATTGTTACCGTGGCCGGAGGGGATAAAAAGTCGGGGCGGAATTAATTTTTGCATTCATGCCAAAAAACTTATTTTCGCGGCGTGATTAGATATTACGCCATGAATAAAGTTAAGGGTTACATTTACGGTTGCGTTTCGGCAGCCACGTTCGGGTTGATACCTTTATTCTCGGTTCCTGTTATGGAAAAAGGTATTACCGTTGATAATATCTTGTGCTACCGTTTTTGTATAGCGGCGGCGGCTATCGGTTTGTTGAGTTGGTTAAAGAAGGAATCCTTGCGGGTATCCTTCAAGGAACTCCTCCTGCTTGTATTGTTGGGAGCCATGTATACCGGTTCCGCCTTCTTCCTGTTCTGGGGCTACGGGCACATGGCGACGGGTATTGCCTGCACGATATTGTATCTTTATCCTGTATTCGTGATTCTGTTGATGGCCACATTCTTTCATGAGAAAGTCACGTGGATCAACCTCTTGGCCATTATCCTGGCCTTTTGTGGGGTGGCTATGCTGTATCTGGGGGATGGAGACCAGAAGATGAATCTGATGGGCGTGATTATCGTGTTGGCAGCGGCATTATGTTACGCCCTGTATATCGTGGGCGTCAACAAATCGGTCGTGCAGACGATGACCGGGGGAAAGGTATCTTTTTATACCCTTGTCACGGGGGCTGCCATGGCCTTGGTGAAATCCTGTTTCGGGGAGGGAATGCAGGTGTTGCCGGATTGGTCCAGCGTTTTCAACGTGGTGATGCTGGCGATTGTTCCCACGGTGATTTCCTGTGTCACCATGGTATATTCCGTGCGCTACGTGGGCTCGACGACTACCTCTGTTTTAGGGGCGGTGGAACCCGTGACGGCAGTTGTCGTGGGTATTCTCGTCTTCAGTGAGCCGTTCACTTTGAATCTGATGGTCGGAATCCTGCTTATCATTATTGCCGTGTTGCTGATTATCCTGTCCGACCTGATATGGGCAACCTTATCCCGTGTCTTCCGGTCGAAAGTAAAATGAAATTCTTGTTTTTTCGGGTAAAATCATCACAACTTCGAATCATTCTTGTTTCTCCCTCCTGACAAAGGCCTTCAATTAATAGAAGGTGATTAGGAAGTGAAGAGAAGGTGACGTGTTGTTATTGCCTGTCGTTCAGGTTAAAATACCATGTAGACAAGGGAGAATATTGAGGGCTGCGGGAAGATAAAATTTTCTGCAAGGAAAAAATATTTCACATTTTGCATTTTTTAACTCAAAATATCCGAAAAAAGGAGGAGGTTCTGCCATATAGAACAAAGTGTTTTTAGGTTTCCCGTTGTAAATGTGGAAAAATAAAATTACTTTTGGGAAAAACCATTAATCATCGATAACTTATGGCAACGGAACAGAAAACTTCCCCGGCCGGGGAAAAAACAAAAAATATAAATTTCGCTTTCAAGACTATTCGGGTGTCCTGTTCTCCCGCGGTGGATATGGACGGGCACAAGCAGTACCGGACCGTGTTCCGACAGGAGGAGGTGTCCTCGCTGTACGTGGACACAGAATTCCTGAACCTGCAATTCTCCCGGAAGACCTGGAAGGCGGAATTGGAGACATTCCTTTTTTACATGGATTCCGAGCAACCAACTTTGGTGGCTCAACGGGGAGGGGAGCTGGAAATTCCCTCCACGGAACCGGAAGTGTGCTTGGCTACGTATTTCGTGCTGGAAGATTTTGCCGGGAAGAAGCTCCGGGATGGGGTGTACCGGGTGCAGATCGTGATAAATGGGGTGGCGGCCGTTTCGGATGAGATTCACGTGTTGGCGGAGACTGGGCGTTGGTCGGAATGCCTGCAATTGCTGGGCTGCGGGATTAACCGCTGTACAGACGCCAAGGAGAATCTCCAGCATCCCGTTTCCTACACGGCATTGAAGCATGATCCCGAGGGGCACGTGTGCCTTTATTTCCTGGCCGAGAATCTTTTGCCCCGGGAGTGGACGTACGAGTTTACCCTCTCCGTGGTGGCGGAGAACGGTTTCGCTAAGGGGTACCGGCTTATCAAGGGGGATCAGTTCGTGCAGAACCGCAAGGGACAGAAGTTTATCTATTTCGTGATTGAGGTGGCCGAGGGGTTGCCCGATTTCTGGAGGCCTGGTAAATACATGTTGTATATTTCCTGCTTCGGGGAGAGGGTGGTAAGCCTGCCCCTTGAAATCGGGGAGGCGGATGTTTTGGCCGCAGGTAAGGATGAAGACGGAGAACAAACCGTTATGCCTCAAAAGGAAACGGTCGTTGAACCCAAGGGAAAGGAAGAAAACCTGGCCCCGCTGTATCAGCTGGTGGGATTGCGGAAGGTGAAGGAAGGCTTGACGCATTTGTATGAATTGAGCGAGTTTGCCAAGTTGAGGCAGGCAAACGGTTTTAATGATAAATTGCCGGTGTTGAACATGGTGTTCATGGGACAACCGGGGACAGGGAAACATACCGTGGCGGAACAGGTCGGCAGTATGTTTGCCGGTCTGCAGGTGTTGGCTAACGGGCAGGTGCACCGCTATCGGCGGGAGAATCTGACGTTGCCTGGTAGTCTCGTGGAGGAAAAACTGGTGGCCAAGGCCATACAGGACAGTCTCGGGGGCGTGTTGCTGATCGAGAACGCGGAAGAGCTTTTCCCCACGGCGGACCCGAATGACGCTTCCGTGCGGATACTCACGGCGTTGACCATGATGTTGGAAAAGGGGGATCTGCCGTTGGTGGTGATTCTTTCCGGCGACGAGCAGGTCTTGCAGGTCATGCTGGACGGTATGCCCGATTTGCAGCAATGTTTCCCGAACGTGTTCATGTTCGATAATTACACGGAAGAGGAATTGGTCGATATCACGAAGCAATTACTGGATCGGAAGCAGTTTACCTTTACCCCCGCGGCCGAGACGAAATTTTTCGATATGGTACGGGCCGCTGTCGTGGCGGGTGAAACCGATTACACGAATGCCCTGTTCGTGGAGGAGCATTTGAATGATGCGGCCTCCCGGGTGGCTAAGCGTTTGATGGCTGCCCCGGGGGCGAAATATACCCGCGAGGAGATGATGCGGATAGAGGAGGAGGATATTGTGCCGGACGAGCAGCCCGACCCGAAGCAATCCCTGCAGCGCTTTAACGATATGGTGGCTTCCAAGCAGCTGAAGACGGATCTGATGACTTACATCAATTACGTGTACTTCATCCGGGAACGGCAGCGACACGGTTTCGCGGACGTGATTCCGCCGTTGCACATGATCTTTCTTGGGCATCCCGGCACGGGCAAGACCACCGTGGCGCAGATGCTGGCGGAGATATTGGAATCGGCCGGGGTATTGGCCACCCGTAACGTGGTCGTTCGGGGACGCGGAGAGTTGATTGGTGACGGTAGTATTCCCCCGCAGCAGGTGGCGCTCTATCATTTCGAGCAGGCTCGGGGAGGAATCTTTTTCCTGGAAAATGCCCAGACTCTCTTCCAGGATGCGGCGGGAGCGGCCGTGTTGGGCGTGATACTGGGACAATTGTCCGAGACGGAGAACGGCGATACGGTGGTTGTCCTTAGCGGTGACCCGGCGGAAATGGAGAAAGCCCTGGAGCGCAATCCCAAGTTGAAGCTGATATTCCCTTACCAGTTCCGATTCGAGGATTACACGGCGGACGAGTTGCTGAATATCGCAGAACAGAAAATCGCGGAACGGGAATACACCCTTCACCCGAAAGCCCGGGAAGCCTTCAAGACGCTGATCACCAAGATGTGCGAGGAAAATGACAAGCACCTTGGCAATGCCCTGTTTGTAGAGAAAATGGTGGATAAGGCTATCCGGAACCTTTCCGCCCGCACGATGAAGATACGGGGAGAACGGGAACTGACCCGCAAGGAGCTCACGACCCTGATGGTGGCGGATATCCCGTCGGCTACTTCGGAACTCCCGAATACCTACAAGAATGCCTTCAACGAGCAGGAAATCACGGCGGCGCTCAAGGATTTGGACCACATGGTGGGACAGGTGAAGATGAAGAAGCAGATTCACGATTTCGTGGATTTGGCCCGGCATTACAACCAGCAGGGAATCAAGCTCAATACGCGGTTATCGCTGCAATGGTGCTTCACGGGTAATTCCGGCATGGGGAAGGGAACGGTGGCCCGGATTATCGCCCGCCTTTACAAGGCCATGGGTATCATAGACAAGGGCGTTGTTACCAATTTCAAGGTGGAACGTCTTATCGGCATGACGGAGGACGAGGCCACCCGGGCGGTCGGCGGGGCCTTGTTGCAGTCGAAAGGCGGCTTGTTTTTCTATGACGAGGATTCCAACCGCCTCAATGAGATTCCCGGCCTGAAAGACCGGGTGCGGGCGATTCTCGTCAATCAGTTGGCCACGCAACCGGGAGCCTATACTGTGATTTACGCCAAACAGGAGGCTCCGAGACTCATCATGAACGATGATATCGAGGGCGTGTCCGATATGATAAACGTGCTTGAATTCGAGGATTATACCCAGGAGGAGTTAATGGAAATCTTGAAGCGTGATCTGGCCACTGAGCAATGCCGCATGACCCGTACGGCACAGCAGCACATGGCCCTTTTCATCGCCCGGCTCGTGGAAAACAAGAAGCGGAGTCATGCCAGCGCCCGGTTGATCAAGATCGTGGCCGAGATGATGGTGCGCAACCGTGTGCAACGCCTGGCCCGTAACAAGACCGCCGTTCAGGACGAGAAAACGCATAGCATCACCAAGCAGGACGTGGAAATGTTCACCCCCGAATTTTTGGCCGGGATGACCACCGAACGTAAAACGATAGGATATAAGCAGTAAAAGTATTATATTCGCGCAACGAAAAACGTGTAGTTTAATCAACAAGTGTAACACATGGCTATATTTTTCTACCAAAAAGAAGCGACAGTGTATGCCGTACACTATAAACAAACGGAAAATCCTTTAGATGTCAGTAAATTAGAATGGCTGTTCGGCGGTGCCCGCAAGGTAAGCGGTCAAAGCCTGGAGGGATTCTTCATCGGCCCTCGCCGGGAAATGATCACTCCCTGGAGCACGAATGCCGTGGAGATTACCCAGAATATGGGTATAGAGGGAATTCTTCGTATCGAGGAATTCACCCGTACGGAAGACGGGCATGCGGCTTTCGATCCCATGTTGCAGGCTTTCTACAAGGGTCTCGACCAGCAGCTGTACACGATAGACAAACAACCGGACCCGATCGTGCGTATCGAGGATATCCGGGAATATAACCGTCAGGAGGGATTAGCCCTGAGTGAGGAGGAAATTGCTTACCTGGAAGGGCTGGCCAAAAAATTGGGACGTCCCTTGACGGATTCCGAGGTGTTCGGTTTTTCTCAGGTGAATTCCGAGCATTGCCGGCATAAGATATTCGGTGGTACCTTCATCGTCGACGGGGAAGAGAAAGAGGAGTCCCTGTTCGCCATGATCAAGAAAACTTCTGCCACCAACCCCAATCGTATCGTTTCGGCCTACAAGGATAATTGCGCCTTCCTGGAAGGACCCAAGGCTGAACAATTTGCTCCCAAGACTCAGGACAAACCTGATTACTATACCACGAAGACCATCGACACGGTTATCTCCCTGAAGGCGGAAACCCATAATTTCCCGACGACCGTAGAGCCTTTCAACGGGGCCGCTACCGGTTCCGGCGGTGAAATCCGTGATCGTATAGCGGGAGGCCAGGCTGCCTTACCGTTGGCGGGAACTGCCGTGTACATGACTTCCTACCCGCGCCTGGATGCCGACCGTCCCTGGGAACAGGCTATCAATCCCCGGAAATGGTTGTACCAGACACCGGAGGATATTTTGATCAAGGCTTCCAACGGAGCTTCCGATTTCGGTAACAAATTCGGACAACCGCTCATCGTGGGTTCTTTATTGACTTTCGAGCACGAGGAACACGGTAAGACTTACGGCTATGACAAGGTGATCATGCAGGCCGGTGGTGTCGGATTCGGTAACCGGGAACAGGCCATGAAGAAGACCCCGGAACCGGGCGAGGAAGTGGTTCTCCTGGGAGGTGACAACTACCGCATCGGTATGGGTGGTGGTGCCGTGTCTTCCGTGGATACGGGTCAATATGCCAACGCCATTGAGTTGAATGCCGTGCAGCGTTCCAACCCGGAAATGCAAAAGCGGGTATGTAATGCCATCCGTGCCATGGCCGAGAGCGACAATAACCCGATTATCTCTATTCACGACCACGGTGCCGGCGGTCACTTGAACTGCCTGTCCGAGTTGGTAGAAGAGACCGGAGGGTTGATTCACCTGGATAAGTTGCCCGTGGGCGATCCCACCTTGTCCGACAAGGAAATCGTGGGTAACGAGTCTCAGGAGCGTATGGGCTTGGTGATGAAGAAAGAAGATGTGGAAACCTTGAAACGGGTAGCCGACCGCGAGCGTGCCCCGATGTACGTGATTGGGGAAACGACCGGAGACCATCGTTTCGTGTTTGAGGATGAACGTAATGGCGAGCGTCCGATTGATTTGGAAATGAATGATATGTTCGGGAATCCCCCGAAGACCGTCATGGTGGACAAATCCGTGCGGGAACACCATGACGACGTGGAATACAACGAATCGGAACTGGAATCCTATATCGAGCAAGTGCTGCAGATCGAGTCTGTGGCCTGTAAGGATTGGTTAACCAATAAGGTTGACCGTTCCGTGGGTGGACGTATTGCCCGTCAGCAGTGCGCCGGTCCGTTGCATTTGCCGTTGAACGACCTCGGTGCCGTGGCTTTGGATTACAGGGGCGAGAGAGGAATCGCTACCTCCATCGGTCATGCTCCCGTTGCCGCGTTGATTAACCCGGCTAACGGTTCCCGCCTGGCTATTGCCGAAGCCTTGACCAACCTGGTATGGGCTCCGATAGAGCAGGGCATACGGGGAGTATCCCTCTCTGCCAACTGGATGTGGCCCTGCAAGAATGCCGGCGAGGACGCCCGCTTGTACAAGGCTGTGGAAGCGGCCAGCGATTTCGCTATCGCTTTGGGCATCAATATCCCGACCGGAAAGGACTCTCTTTCCATGACCCAGAAATACGGCAAGGACAAAGTCTTCGCCCCGGGTACCGTGATTATTTCCACGGTCGGAGAGGTGAAGGATATCAAGAAAATCGTTTCCCCGGTACTGAAGGCCGATGCTGATACCGAGATGGTCTATATCGACTTCTCGTTCGATAAATTGAAACTGGGCGGCTCCAGCTTCGCTCAGGTATTGAATAAGGTCGGGAAAGAAGCTCCCGACGTGAAGGATGCCGATTACTTCGTGACGGCTTTCACCGCCTTGCAGCGACTGGTGGAAGAAGGTTACATCCTGGCGGGTCATGATATCTCTGCCGGTGGTATGATCACTACCTTATTGGAAATGTGTTTTGCCGACAATCGCCTGGGATTGGATATCGACTTCTCTTACCTGGCCGAAAAGGACATCGTGAAGATACTCTTTGCCGAGAACCCTGGAGTACTCGTCCAGATCAAGGACTGCAAGGCCGTGGCCGCTATCCTGGATGAAATGGGTGTAGCTTACAACTTCCTCGGACGTCCGGGCAAAGCCGGTAAATTGAATATCACCAAGGACGGCAAATCCTGGAATCTGGATATTCCTTCCTTGCGAGACCTGTGGTTCAAGACCTCCTATTTGCTTGATCGTCGCCAGAGCGGTGCCGAACTGGCCTTGGAAAGATACAAGAACTATAAACACAATGAACTGAAATACAAATTCCCGGCAGGATTCACCGGAAAACTTTCCCAATACGGTCTTGACCTCAACCGTACGGCTTCGTCCGGTATCAAGGCTGCCATTATCCGGGAAAAAGGTTGCCAGTGTGAGCGCGAGACAGCCTGGATGCTTTACCTGGCCGGTTTCGACGTGAAGGACGTCCACATGACCGACCTCGTATCCGGTAGGGAAACCCTGGAGGACGTGAACATGATCGTCTTCGTGGGTGGATTCTCCAACTCCGACGTACTGGGTTCCGCCAAAGGATGGGCCGGTGCCTTCAAGTATAACGAGAAAGCCCGTGTGGCCCTGGAGAACTTCTACAAGCGTCCCGACACCTTGAGCTTGGGTATTTGCAACGGTTGCCAGCTGGTAACCGAACTGGGGCTGATTTACCCGGAACATGCCGAGCATCCCCGCATGCTGCACAACGATTCCCACAAGCTGGAATCCGGCTTCCTCGGCGTGGAAATCATGGATACCAACTCCATCTTCCTGAAATCCCTCGTGGGATGCTGTCTGGGTATCTGGATTGCGCACGGTGAAGGTAAATTCCACTTGCCCTACGCCGAAAGCGAGTACAACATTGCCATGCGTTACGCTTATGACCGCTATCCGGCCAACCCGAACGGTTCGCCGTACGCAACTGCGGCCATCTGCAGCAAGGACGGTCGTCACCTGGCCATGATGCCTCACCTCGAACGTGCTCTCTATCCCTGGAACTGGGCCTACTATGCCGAGGGACGGGAACAGGATGAAGTCAGCCCCTGGATTGAGGCTTGGGTAAACGCCCGCAAATGGATTGAAGCCAATAAACGATAAACGGATAAACTATCAGGATAGAGGCGGAGCATGATGTTCTGCCTCTTTCCATATACACGAAAAAACACGCTTATGATGACTTTAGAAGACATATATCCCTTGGCCGTCACCTTCCGCCGCCACTTCCACGAGTACCCGGAATTTGCCATGCAGGAAACGGCCACGCAACGCTACATACAGGACGTGCTTGAGCAATATGCCATTCCCTATACCACCGTGGGCACCGGGATTATCGCCCGGGTAGGAGAGGGGGATACCTGTGTTGCCATTCGGGCGGATATGGACGCCCTGAAAGTGCAGGAGGAAACCGGTTTGCCCTTTGCCTCCAAACATCCCGGCATGATGCACGCCTGTGGCCACGACATGCACATGGCGATGGTCCTCGCTGCCGCGATTATGCTGAAATCCCGGGAAAAGGAACTCGGGGGTGTCGTGAAGATTCTTTTCCAGCCCAGCGAGGAACGCCGCCCGGGGGGAGCGCGCCTGCTCCTGTCCGAGCTCATGAAAGCTCCCGTGCCCCGTGCCATATTCGGCCAGCATGTCTTCCCGGAACTCCCCGTGGGAACAATCGGTATCCGTCCGGGTGCCTTCTTCGCCTCCTCCGACAACATCATCTTCTCGGTCGAGGGTAAAGGGACTCATGCGGCCATGCCTCATAAAGGTTCCGATCCCATCCTGGCGACGGCCGCCTTGATCCAGTTCTACCAGACTCTGGTCACCAAATTCCGAGACCCGCTGACTCCCGCCGTCATCTCCATTACCTCCGTTCACGGGGGCACCTGCAACAACGTGATTCCCGACAAGGTGGAAGTGCTGGGAACGGTCCGCACGCACGACAATGCTCTCCGCCGCCGCATCTTCGAGCTGATTGACGAGAAATCCGAGGCCATCTGCTCCCTTTACGGCTGCACCTTCCATCGCGACAAAACCTGGAACGGGCTTCCCGTGCTCATGAACGACCCGGCCTTGACCCGCCTCGTGCAGGAAACGGCTACCGGCCTGTTCGGGGAAGAGAACGTGCGCCTGATGGACCATCTCACGCTGGGGGAGGATTTTGCCATTTACCTGGAGCACATCCCCGGGGCCTTCTGGGTACTGGGTATCCGTCCGCCCGAGCAGGACACCATGCCCCCCTTGCACAATCCCCGCATGTCCCCTGACGAGCGGGCTCTCCGCGTTGGCATCAGCCTCTTGCAGGAAACCGTCCTCCGCTTCCTTGCTGCCTCTTCCCGCTGAACCGATAGTTCGCGAGGATGAATATTCTAAACTTGTTCATTTACTGAATTATCCTGATTGTCTTCTATTTGATAACGGGTTACAGTAGCTTGAACAAGTTTATTTTCATGTTGCCTTACATCCCATATTATATGAATATAGATGTAATCTTCGTGGATTGTATAAATGATTTTAGTGAAAGGTGCGACAAGTAAGGAACGGTAAATTAAAGAAGTGCATTTGGATAAAGTTGGTTCTGCAATTCCCAGATAGGGATTTGCTATTAATAATTCAGCACGTGATAAGATTTTGTTCCTGATATGTTTGGCGGTATCTCGACCAAAATTTAGATTACAATAGCGAATAATGGCAATAAAATCTTTTACTGCTTCAGGATGCCATTTTAATGTTGATATTGTCATACCCATTCTTCGCTTGCAGCCAAAACTTCTTCCGTACTAAAACCTTTTCCTGCAAGAGCGTCTTTCTCTGTGGAACGTAAGCGTTGTATGACTTCTGCCTGGGAGTATAGACAGGGAGGAATGGGAAAAGAAACGTTCTTTTCCATCCTGTGTTTTAAGGATGATAGATAGGAATCCAATTCCAGCATTGCTTCCTTGTTGTCTAGTAAGCAATTCAAGTTTTCAAAGATTCTTGCTCTTAATTCCTGGGTTGTCATACTTATTCAATGTAGTCTAAAGCAAAGGTAGGAAAATAATGGACAATATGCAATGTATATATCATAAATATACGGCCCCGAGCATCTCGGGGCCGTATTTTTATGATCGTTATCCCATGGGATAATTAGCAGTAGGTCTTGCTGGTCAGTTCGCCGCGAATTACCATCAATCCGTTCATGGCCAGGGCACGCATTTCGTCCTCTCCCGGGTAAACCTTCACGGGAGCGATGAAGCTTACCATTTCCTTCACGTAATCCACGAGGAAGGGGTTTTTGGCGATACCGCCCGTCAACAGGATTCCGTCCACCTTGCCCTTCAGCACGGCAGCCATCTCGCCGATGGATTTACCTATCTGGTAAGACATGGCATCCTGGATCAGTTTCCATTTCGGGTCTTCCTTGGCCTTCAATTCCACCTCGTAGGCGTCGTTCGTGCCGAGATGACCAACCAATCCGCCTTCGCCCTTGATGATCTTCTTGATTTCGGCTTCGGTCTTCTTGCCGCTGAAGCACAACTTCACGAGTTGTCCCGTTGGCAGGCTTCCGGAACGTTCCGGAGAGAATGGACCGTCTCCGTCCAGGGCATTGTTCACGTCGATTACCCGTCCGTGATTATGCGCGCCGACAGAGATACCTCCACCAAGGTGAGCCACGATCAGGTTCATCTCCTCGTACTTCTTGCCGCATTCCTTGGCATAAGTCCGGGCGATGGCCTTTTGATTCAAGGCATGGAAAATAGACACACGTTTGAAAGCCGGGTGTCCGCTGATACGGGCCACGTCCTGCAATTCGTCTACCACCACCGGGTCAGCGATATAGGCCTTGGCACCGTTCTTCAATCCTTTTACGATATCGTTAGCGATAAGACCACCTAAATTGGAAGCATGCTCACCCAGGGGCGGGTTGTTCAAATCGGCGATCAAGGCATCATTCACCTCGTACACGCCGGACTCGATCGGTTTCACGAGACCGCCTCTGCCAACGATGGCGTTGATTTCGTTAACATCGAAACCGGCTGCTTTCAATTCATTCAGGATAATATCTTTGCGGAACTGGAACTGGGAAGCCACGTTTTCGAACTTGGCGATTTCCTCGGACGAATGCTTGATGTTCTTCACGAATTTCTCTTCCTCGTCCTCGTAAATGGCAATCTTCGTGGATGTGGATCCCGGGTTAATTGCGAGAATTTTTACTGACATAATGATAAGTATTATTTTTGTGTTGTTAATGATTTCTGTTTACTCGTTTAACGGCTGCAAAATTTATAAATTGTAAGCAAAACTCAAAGAAAAGGTGATGATTTTTTATTATAGAGATTGATTCTTAATAAAGGACATCCATGTAGTAGGCATCCACCAGGGCATCCGCCGTGAGTTTCAGGTAATAGGGGGCATTCTTGATGGAATCGGTCACGGAAGAAGCCATGGCCGACAGCGTGAAAACCCGGTCAAAACAGCCAATTACCTCCCGGTCGGCCATTCCCGCCACGGCGTAAACGGGCACCTTCTCCCGTCGGCAAACCCGGGCCACCGTTCCCGGAATCTTCCCGTCCAGTGACTGCCTGTCCAGCCGCCCCTCGCCGGTCACCACCGCGTCAGCCTCCTGCAGCCGCTCCCGGAACCGGGAAATCTCTAGGCAATACTCCGAACCGGACACGAGTTCCGTCCCCAGCAGGGCATGGAACGAGGCGGCTATTCCCCCTGCAGCCCCTCCCCGGGGTAGGGTGCGCACGTCCTTGCCCGTCACCCGGCAAAGCTCGTCGGCATACCGGGTTAGCAATTCCTCCAGCCAGGACACCTGTTCCGGGGAAGCTCCCTTCTGTGGCGCGAACACGGCGGCGGCTCCCGTCGGCCCGAGAAGCGGATTCTCCACGTCGCAGAGCACCCGGGTGCGAATACCCTCGAATTTCCGTTGAAGTAGGATAGGGTCCAGTCCTCCGGCAGTTGTCAAGCCGTTTCCATCGCCGTTCCAGCCTTCCGTCACCAGTCCCATTTCCTGTAATGCCCCGATTCCCCCGTCCACGCTGGCACTGCCTCCCACGCATAGCACCAGCTCCCGGGCGCCTTCCCCGAGGGCGTGATTGATCAGTGAGCCGAAACCACGGGTCGATGCCCGCGTCACGTCGTATTCTTGCTTCTTCAGCCACTTCAGCCCGCATGCCTCCGCCAACTCCAGCACGGCCGTATTTCCCTGGCGGTAATAGCGGGCCGTGTGTGGTCGCCCGAGGGCATCCGGAACCACCGTCTCCACCTTCCCGGCCCCGAGATAGTGGGCCACGACCTCTGCGGTCCCGTCCCCGCCGTCCCCCAGGGGAAGCGACACGGCACGAAATCCCCGTTCCTCCAGTTCCCGGGAAAGCACGGAACAAAAATCAAAAGCGGAAATACTTCCTTTAAAAGCGTTTGGAGCCAGTAAAAAACAGCGGGCCACGTCGGAAAGTATTAAATATTATCGGGAGCGTTGTTCTCCACGGTCGACTCTTCCTGGTTAGCCAGCAGGTTCTTGCAGTATTCCGGGTCGAACAGATTCCTTTCCGGCCACTCCTTCACGCGGTCCATGGCCTGTGCCACGATATTGTCAATCTTGTGTGGGAAGCGCGGTCCTGTCCAGTTGCTGGTATTCGTCGTGAACGCCCACGAGAAGCCGTCCTTCTGCCGTTTCAGCATGGCGCTGGTGCCGGCCATACTCCCGGAGCGTTCCCAGTCACCGCCGCTCGTCGTGCTCATCCACCCGAGGGGCATGGCGTTCTCCACCTTCTCGGTCATCAAGGCCACGCTCTCCTTGCTCAGGATATCCGGCTGCGAATCGTCGCCGTCAATGGCTGCCAGGAACAGCAGCAGCTCCGTGGGGGAAGCCACCCATCCGCCGGCGCCGTAGAACTCCTCGATATTATTTCCCCCGTTGCTCCGCGGTACAAGCGTGTCGGCCCCGTTGCAGGCCTGTATGGGAGTGGCGTCGGTACCCTCGTAATATTTTACCTCGTTGGGGAATCGGTCCTCGTACACGTTATGCCCCAGGTGCATGTCGAAACAACCGGCGGGGTGCAGGATACTGTCCTGGATAAACTGCTCGTAGCCTTGCCCGGACACTCGTTCGATAATCTTCGAGAGGATGCCGTATCCCACGTTGGAATAGGCCGTGCTCGTTCCCGGCGTGAATCCCAACCGGCGCGACAGCACGAACTGGATCATCGTCTCCATCGTGGCAGGATTCTCTGCCTCCATCTTCTTGGCCACCGTCACGGGATTGAACATCGGGTCGCCGTACCGGGTCGTGAAACCGCCCTGGTGCCGGAGCAAGTTCTCCACCGTGATGTCCAGCGTCCTTTTATCCTTGATATTCCCGTACACAGTCGAATCGTTCAGGATACCCTCCGGCCCGAAAGCCTTGTCCTGCAGCGATAATTTCCCGTTCTCCACCAGCTTCATGATACCGGCGGCGGTAATCAGCTTTGACACGGAAGCCACCCGCATGATATGGAACACGTCCATCGGGATACTGTCTTCCACGTTGGCGTAGCCGTACCCCTTGGAATAAATCAGTTGCCCGTCCTTCATGATGGCGAGCGACGCACCCTTGATTTCCCATTGTCTCAGGAACCGTTCGATCATATTGTCCAACCGTTTCGTCTCCTCCAGGTCTGAATAGCGGTTTGTCAACAGGTCATGGATGGCCACCGACAGCGAATCCTCCGGCATCACGTACTCCTCCGTCGTGTCGCTGTTCAACTCCTGCCACGGTTTCATCCACACGATAATAACCAATATACTGATAATTGCGATAATATATTTCATGTCCGAAAAGAATCAACAGAATTTTGCTTGCCCAAAGATAGCATAATATTTCCTTATTTCCCCGTGAAATACCTGAAAATACTCCTAAATTTTCCACCTTCTATGCGGTAATTTATTTCATGCCATACCTTGTTATATACACGGTGTCGGGAGGGAGGTATTTCGGGCCGGGAGTTGGTCATTGGCTGTTCACCTACTGATCACCTTCTGGTTGTACGGCCGGGGAGGAGCGGGTGATGTACCCGTGATATTCCCGTGGCGGGAGAAGATGGAAAAGAGGGGAAAGCATGGTCGTGGGGCTGAACTTACCCGGGGATGGGCTAAGGAAACGCTAAATTTGGCTCGAATCACTCCCGAATCATTCCTGAATCACTCCCGGATCAGAGACGTTTGCAAGCGTGGAGGAAACGTGATTGGTTCGAGAGAGATTCGGAGGGAACCGGGCGAATCCCCGGCGAAACTTTTGGCTTGCTCCTGCTTATTGACATTCCGTTCGGGCGGATAGAGTAGGGAAATACTCGCCGTGAAGAAGTAATGGACAGGAAATCAAGGGAAAGGGATGTATCAAAATACGTTCGTTTTTTGATAGTGGTAAAAGGGGGGATGCCCGTGAACCATTATGAACCATTAAATATTTGATTGACAGGCAAAAATTTTAGAGTATTTTTTTTGCGGGTAGAAAAAAGCGGGATATATTTGCGGTGCGATAAACGAAGAATTAATGATATGTCTTTGTTGTCGCGGACAGCTTTCGGGTGTCATTGCTGTGTAAGGATTTTGAAGCAGATGCCCGGGACACATGGCAACAAATCAGGACCGGTGAGAGGGTTAATGCGCGAAGCGCGCCCGGACGGCAAAAACGGAAAAGGATGGAACTCACGAGTACACAACATTGGTATGTCGCCCACACGCGGGTTAATCAGGAATTTATCATCAAGGCAAAACTGGACGAGCTGGGAGTGGAAAACTTCCTGCCGCAGGACACGCGGGTGCGGGAGACCCCGGTCGGCCGCAAGCAGATACGGGTGCCGCTCATCCACGGGATGATATTCATCCGCACGGACAAGGCCACCAGCTTCTCGCTCATCAACGACCATTTTCTGCGTATCGTCTACCTGAAGGACATCGAGGGCCGCCATTCGCTCATCGTTCCGGACAAGCAGATGGCCGACTTCATGCGCCTGCTGGAGGTGGCAGCCTCCGGCATCGAGATCCTGAACAAGGACTTGCGCCAGGGCGACCGGGTGCGGGTCATCGACGGTCCGCTGAAGGGGCTGGAAGGAGAACTTGTCCGTTTCCGGGGCCACAAGCGGGTTGTCATCCGTCTTGACGGGGTTGCCTCCATCGCCACGTCTTATATACCGGGAGCGTTCCTGGAAAAGATAAAATAAATGAAACATTCATGAACGGTGACTTGTTACAAGAGTTATACCGTCACGCCCGCGAGCTGGACGTGAACCGGTGTGACGCCATGTCCTTGTCGGGCTGGCTGCACGGTTACCTGTCCCTCTACACGGCCGTCCGGGTGTACCCGTGGCTGGAGAAGGACCTTGACGGGGTGACGGCCCTCCACGAGCGGGTACGGGCCATAGGCCGGCGCCTGCAGCGTTTGGCGGGAGAGGAGGATTTGCCCGCGGCCACCCGGGCGAGACACGTGGCCGACCTGCTGGACGCTTACCAGCTTTATATCGAGGTGGGCTTCGTGGACACGGGGCTGGAGATGGCCCACGAATTACTGACCGTCCCGGGAAGCGACAGGCTCGTGTTGCCTTGCCGCACGCCGGATGTCTGCCGCCTGCTTTGCCAGTGCCACTACTTCACGGGGGACGATGCCTTTATCGCCCCGGCCCGGGGGCTGGTGACGGAAGCCCTGGGGGTAAGCTACCGCTGGCAGGGCGAGGAATTGCTGGAATGGTGGAAGGCTTTCCAGCTTTACGACAGCGTGATGGGATTCCTGGCCGTCGAGCCGGGTGAGCGGGAGCGTTTCGAGGGAGAATTGCAGCGTTTGGCGGTCAATGTCGACCGCGTGGAGCGGGAGATGGTGGAGCGTTTCACGCCGGGAGTCCCGGGAAACGGGATTGCCGATGAAGCCCGGGTGTTCGAGATCCTCGCCGGGCAGTTGCTGAGGAATTGTAACGAGGATGAAGGGAAAAGAATTTGAAAAATAAGAGATATAAACACTAGTACTTAATTAAAAATACAAACAATAAATCTTATGTTTAAAGATAAAGTGTTGATGATTACCGGAGGAACCGGTTCTTTTGGTAATGCTGTTTTGAATCGTTTTATTAATGAGGATTTTAAGGAGATTAGAATCTTCAGTAGGGACGAGAAGAAACAAGACGAAATGCGTCATCGTCTAAACAATCCCAAAGTTAATTTTATAATTGGTGATATACGGGATTTTGAGAGCATTAATAATGCGATGATTGGTGTTGATTATGTTTTTAGTGCTGCTGCATTGAAACAAGTTCCTTCGTGTGAATTTTATCCTATGCAAGCGGTGAGAACAAATATTTTAGGTTCAGAGAATGTTCTTGAAGCTGCTGTAAGAAATAGAGTAAAAAGAGTAGTTGTGTTAAGTACGGATAAAGCTGCATATCCTATAAATACAATGGGGATGACTAAAGCTTTGATGGAGAAATTGGCTATTTCTAAAGCAAGAGATCCAAGAACAAAAGATGCGGGGACTGTAATATGCGCTACAAGATATGGTAATGTGTTATGTTCTAGAGGGTCAATAATTCCTTTGTTTATAGAGCAAATCCGAGCAGGTAAACCAATGACGGTAACTGTTCCAGAAATGACCCGTTATATGATGTCGTTAGAAGAAGCTGTAGATTTAGTGCTTTTTGCTTTTAAAAATGCAGAACCAGGTGATTTGTTTGTACAAAAAGCTCCTGCGGCAACAATAGATGTATTAGCTCAGGCAGTAAAAGAGATATTCCATGCCAATAATGAGATTAAAATTATAGGAGCACGCCATGGAGAAAAAATGTATGAGACTCTTTGTACTAAAGAAGAGATGGCAAAGGCGGTAGATATGGGAAATTTTTATCGTATACCTGCTGATTTGAGAGATTTGAACTATAGTAAATATGTAGATAATTTTGGACATCGAGTTGATTTTGAAGAATATAATTCTGATAATACAAAAAGATTGAATGTAAATGAGATGAAAGAAATTCTACTTTCTCTGGATTATATACAAAATGAATTAAATAAAAATTAATATGATACCTTTGGTAAAACCCTACTTCCCTCCTCGGGAAGAACTTATGCCTGAATTAGAGAATATAATATATAGTGGTTATGTTGCAGAGGGGCAGCCAGTATATGATTTTGAGGATAAATTTAGAAATTA
The DNA here is from genome assembly GCA_944321845.1 of uncultured Butyricimonas sp. Lineage (GTDB taxonomy): Bacteria > Bacteroidota > Bacteroidia > Bacteroidales > Marinifilaceae > CALUMT01. The sequence continues at coordinate 12,765 of CALUMT010000018.1, read as the reverse complement.
TATAGGGAATAAAAATTGTTTAGCTTTACATTCGGGTACGGACGCTTTACATTTAGCTTACATACTTGCAGGAGTAACACCTGGAGATGAGATTATTAGTACTCCTATGACGGCGGAACCGACTAATACTTCCATAGCAATGGTTGGTGCTAAAGTTGTTTGGGGAGATGTAAATCCCAATAATGGGCTTTTGGATCCCTCTAGTGTTAGGCAATTGATAACTGATAAGACTAAAGCAATAGTATTAGTTCATTATGCAGGTATGGTATGTGATATGGATGAATTTAATAAAATCTCCGAAGAATTTAACATACCAATTATTGAAGATGCTGCCCATGCCTTAGGAAGCAAGTATAATGGGAAATTGATAGGTTGTAATTCAGCGTATACGGCGTTTTCACTTCAAGCAATTAAGCATATGACTACTGTTGATGGAGGATTCTTGGCGATGAGAGACGCTAATCAAATGGATCGAGCTCGAAGAATGAGATGGTTTGGTTTGGATAAAAAACGTTCTCGTTTAGAAAATGATATCACAGAAGTCGGGTTTAAATATGCTATGAATAATGTAAATGCAACTATTGGTTTAGTGCAAATGCGTCATGTGGAATCGATAATTGCCAAGTATATTAGTAATGGTCGGTTTTATGATCAAAAATTAGCAGGTGTAGATGGAGTTACTTTAGTTGATTATAATCCTAATACTGAGGCGTCTTATTGGCTTTATACGATGAAAGTTGAGCAAAGAGAAGATTTTATTAAAGCGATGGAATCTGCAGGAATTTTAGCTTCGCCTTTACATCATAGGAGTGATACCCATAGCATATTTAAAGATTCAAGAAGAGATTTACCAGGAATGGAGAAGTGGTATAATAATTTTGTACACATTCCTTGTGGATGGTGGATTACGGAGGAAGATAGAGAAAAGATTGTAGATATAATAAAAAAGGGTTGGTAATGGAAAGAAGGAGAATATCAATAGAGGAAATATCTCAAATTATTTCTTTGAAACCTGATATTGTTAAAGATTTTACGATTAATGGTTTGAATTTATGCAATAGGCGAACACAATATGAGTCTATTGTATCATATGTAACGAATGTGAATTTGTTAGAAAATGTAAAGCATAATAAGTCAATAAAAGTCCTTGTTATATCTTCAGATCTGTATGAAACGTTTAAAAAAGAATTGAGAGATGAAATCGTTTTTTTTATATCAGAGGATCCGGAGAGTACATTTTATAAATTACACAATGAGTTATATTATAAAACGAATTTTTATGATAAATATGAGTTCGAATCTCAAATAGGTAATAATTGTCGAATTCATCCAAGTGTAGTTATTGAAAATGGTGTGATAATAGGAGACAATGTTAATATAGGACCCAATAGTGTTGTACGTTCTGGTTCAATAATAAAAAATAATGTAAATATAGGATGTTGTTCTGTAATTGGTAGTGAAGGATATCAAGGGATTAAAATTAATGGAGTTCCTACTATGATTCCTCATGTTGGAGGAACTTTATTAAATGAAGATGTTTGGATTGGAGATAACTCAACAATAGGAAATATGCTTTTTGAAGGTTATACAATTGTTGGAAAAAATACTAAAATAGACAATCATGTTCATGTCGCTCATAATTGTATAATTGGTTCTAATTGTTTTATAACAGCATCTTGTTTATTAATGGGCTCAACTCTTATTGATAATAATGTATGGATTGCACCAAATGTATTAACAATGAATAGAGTGCATTTAGGGGATAATTCATTCGTGGGAGCAATGTCTTTGGTTACCAAAGATGTAGAACAGAATACATTGGTTGTTGGTATTCCTGCAAAAAAATGGAGAAATTTATAATATGATAAACTTGTATAAACCTTATATGCCTTCAGAATTGCCAGAATTAAAAAATATTTTATGTTCAGGGAATTTAGCTTATGGAAGATGGGGGAAAGAATTCGAAAATAGGTTAAGAAATTTTGTTGGCGTAAATAATTTAATGACGACAAATACTTATTCTTCTGCAATACAGATTGCTTTAACTGTACTTAATTTACTTCCAGGAGATGAAGTTATAGCATCGCCAATGAGTTGTTTGGCTTCGAATATGCCTTTGCTCACTTATGGATTGAAGGTCATTTGGGCTGATATTGATCCTAAATCGGGAACATTATCTCCTGAGAGTGTAAGAAAAAAAATATCTCCTAAAACGAAATTGATATTTCATAATCATTTTTGTGGTTATATTGGATATGTAGACGAAATAAACACTATAGGAAAAGAATACGGTATCCATGTAATAGATGATTGTGTTGAAGCATTTGGAAGTAAGTATAAGGGGAATTATGCAGGAAATTTAGGAACAGATATTTCTCTTTTTTCTTTTCAAACAGTGCGATTACCTAACACAATAGATGGTGGAGCTCTCGTGTTTAAAGATAAAAGTTTATATGATAAAGCTTTGTTAATGAGGGATTTTGGTATTCGTAGAGATGTGTTTAGAGATGAATATGGGGAAATATCCAAAGATTGTGATATTTATATGAAGGGATATGGTGCGACATTAAGTGAGGTTAATAGTTATATTGGTTGTGTTGAGATGGAGGAAATTGCTAATTTATTAGCCAAACAAAAAAAGAATGCTATAAATTGGAAAAATGAATTTGTCGACATAAAATTTGTGGAAAGAAATAATATTGATCCCAATTATTGGATTTTTGGAATCTTATCTGATAATAAATTGCATGATTTATTGTCTTTTAGAGAGAGAGGTTTTTATACGTCGAGTGTTCATTTCCCTAATAATTATTATTCTGTTTTTGGTGAGATGCTAGAGTTAAAAGGGGTAACTGAATTTTATAATAGTTTTATTGCACTCCCTTGTGGATGGTGGATGTAGAGAAATATGGTTGATAATAGTTATAAAGGCATTTTTAAATCAACAGCTTTATTCGGTTTTGTACAGATATTTAAAGCGTTGATTTCAATTGTAAAAAGTAAATTAGTTGCATTGTTGCTTGGTCCTTCAGGGATGGGCTTAATGGGAATTTTTAGTTCTACAATGCAAATGATACAAACAGGTGCAGGTCTTGGGATTAGTCAAAGTGCAGTTAGAGATATATCAGAAGCTAATGGACAGAATAATAAAATATTAGTCTTAAAGATTATAAATATAACAACTAATATAGTTTTAGTGACAGCAATTGTTGGTGCATTTATGGTACTTGTATTTTCTAAGAAATTAAGTATTTTAACAATGGGAAATGCGGATTATACTTTATCCTATGTGCTCCTAAGTATAGCTGTTTTTGTGAATATATTAAATGAAGGTAATCTTGCGATTCTTAAGGGATTAAGAAAGTTACGTTATTTAGCTTTTGCTTCAATGATTGGTGTGGGGATGGGATTGTTTACAGCAGTGCCATTGTTTTATTTTTTTGGAAGTAAAGGTATTGTTCCAGAATTAATAATAGCAGGATCTGTTTCATTGTTAGTTACTAAATATTATATAAATAAGTCCGTTGTCAGTCGATATTATGTTGGGGTTAAAGAGTTGTTTGTTAGTGCTTTGCCGATGGTTAAATTGGGCAGTGCATTAATGTTTACAGCTCTTTTGCAGACAATAGTTGCATTAATTATAAATGCATATATAAAGCGAACAGGAGGACTTGAAGATGTTGGTTGTTATGCTGCTGCAATGGCAATAATTAATAATTATTTTTCTTTGATAATAAATGCATTGTCAACAGATTATTATCCAAGAATTGCAGCTATTAATAAAGATAATGAAAAATTACAAAATGAACTCAATAAACAGTCTTCTGTGAGTGTTATTCTGTGTTGTCCGATGTTTGTTTTTTTGATGGCATTTGTTGATTTCTTTATAATTATATTATATTCTAAAGAATTTATTCCTGCTGTAGATTATTTAAGGTATGGAATATATTGGACTTTAATCACAGTATGCTCGAATCAAGTTGATATGATTTTAGTTGCTAAAGGAAAATCTAAAATATTTTTATTTATATCAATTATTTTTAGGTTATTGCAATTGTTTATTTGTATTGTCTTGTATAAGCAATACGGTTTGACTGGGTTGGGTATAGGTTATGCTTGTTTGGGGGGATTGCACATGGGAATTATGTGTTCTGTTGTATATTATTTATATAGAATACGTTTCAACAAAGATTTTATAAAATTATTATCGGTGGTTTTACTATTTGCTAGTTTATCTACTTTCATATCATATATACCTGATCTTGTGTTAAAAACGATCATAGGTTCTATCGTTTTTACTATATCTATGGTATATTCTTATTTTATCTGTAAAAATAAATTTGATATAGATTTTATTACTTTGATTTTAAGAAAAAAGGGAAATTAATTATGAGAAAAATATTAATACTTGTTTTGAATAAAGTGTATTATATATGGGGACGAATATCTGCCAAAAGTCTTGCAAAGCATTTATTTTGGAGAAGTTTAGGTAAAAGATTAGATTTTAGATCACCAAAGGATTTGAATGAGAAAATAAATTATTTGAAATTTTATTCTGATACAACATTATGGACTCGTTTGGCAGATAAATATGAAGTACGAGATTATGTTGAAAAACGTGGATTAAGAAATATATTGATACCATTATACGGTGTATATGATAGTGCAGAGGAAATAAAGTTCTCAGATTTACCAGATGAGTTTGTGATAAAACCAACACACGGAAGTGGTGATGTTGAAATTGTGCAAAATAAATTATTGATTAATAAAAAAATACTAATAAAAAAATTAAAAAGATCATTGAATGCAAGATTAGGAATTGTAAGGGCTGAGCCTCATTATTTAAAGATAAAACCAAGGTTAGTTGTTGAAAAATTGATAAAAGATGACTCCATTAAAGCATTCTCAATTTCATTAATTGACTATAAAATTTGGTGTTTTAATGGGATCCCGTATTCTATAGAAGTTTATTATGATAGAAAGAAAGATGGTGTTAAAGTTTTAGCTTATGATTTAGAATGGAATGATATAACAGATACATATTTTGAATTTAGAGGTAAGTTTTCTAAAGGAAAACCAATTGCAAAACCAGAAACCTTAGATAAAATGATTGAATGTGCACAAATTCTTTCACAAGGATTCCCAGAGGTAAGAGTCGATCTCTATTCTGTTGGGAAAAATGTGTATTTTGGTGAGATGACATTTACTTCATCAGGGGGGTATGATAATACTTTGATGCAGTCGCGGCTTGATGATATGGGTGCGCATATTTTAATTTAATACTAAAATAAATGAGACCTTTACTAAGTATAATAGTTCCTACAAAGGAAAGATATGATTATCTAGAAAAGTTAATTCACTTAATTCTGTCCTTTGAGTCAAGAGAGTTTGAGTTGATAGTGCAAGATAATACACGAGATAATAGTAGAATAATATCTTTTTTTAATTCTATAAAAGATGATCGATTAAGATATTTTCATGATCCGACCCCCCTTACGAGTGTTCAAAATTTTGATAAAGCCGTATTAAACACGCAAGGTAAATATGTCATTTTTATCGGAGATGATGATTTTTTACTTAGAAATGTGTGCGATGTCGTGAAATTCATGGAAAATAATGCTATAGATGCAGTGAAATTTAGAAGAGCCAATTATTATTGGGCAGATGGAGAACGGAAAAAATCGTTATTGACGACAGGTTTGTTTTCTAAAAATATAACATTATTGTCTCCTGTTAAGTCTTTAAAAAAAGTATTGTCAAATGGTTGTCAAGAAATAGATATTTTGCCCTCATTATATTATGGTATTGTAAAAAAAGATGTTTTAGATCAGGTGTATAAAATCGGACATACATATTTCCCAGGAAATTCTGCAGATATCGCTAATGGAGTTGCATTGTCTTTTTTTATTAAAAGATATGCATACATAAAGCTTCCTATAGTAGTACCTGGAACAAGTTGTAAAACAGGAGGAGGAACTTATGCAAAAAAAAATAGGGTGTTACCATTAGAAGAGGTTCATTTTGTGTCAAAAGAACGGTTAAGTACATGGGATAATTCGTTACCTAAAATTTGGCATGGCTCTTTGGTTTGGCCAGAATCTGCCATATCTGCTTTAAAATATGTGGGAAAAATGGAGTTCGTTAGTTTTTTAAATTATAAAGCAATTTGGCTTGCATATTCTTCTATTTCTAAAGAATTCTTTCAAGATGCTAAAAATAGGTATGGGGTGGCTTTTTTGTTTTATTTTGCAAAGATCAGGTTACTTGTTGTTAGGATCATTAGATCAATATTGAATAAATTAATATTGATATGTTCGGCTGAATATAAAATTAATGGTCATATTTATAGGAATGTTGGTGATGTTTGTGATGCTGAAAATTTGTTATATCATAAAATAAAAAAATATTGTAATAAAATTAATGTGGATATTTTTTAAAGAACGATTTTATTTAAATATAAAATATGAATGATATTTTATACAGTGTAATAATACCTCATAAAGATTCGATTGAAACGTTGCCACGTTTAATAAATAGTATTCCTAATCGTTTTGATATTGAAATTATAATTGTTGATAACTCTGAAAAAAAAATAACAAAGTCTGATATATGTGTAGATAGAAATTATATATTATTACACTCAGATAGTAGTAAATATGCTGGTGGTGCTAGAAATTTGGGAATAGAGAATGCTCAGGGTAGATGGCTTATCTTTGCTGATTCTGATGATTTTTTTTGTGAACATGCTTTTGATATATTTGATAATTATCAAGATAATATCTCAGATATAATATACTTTAAATCAAATAGCGTGTACGATGATACTTTAGAACAATCTGATCGGCATATACCTTTTGTTAATATTATAGATAATTATCTATTGGGTAAGATATCTGAAATAGAATTGAGGCTTTCAATCGTAGTCCCTTGGGCGAAATTAATAAAAAAATCTTTTATAGTGTCTAATTGTATTTGTTTTGATGAGGTTTTGGCAGCAAATGATGTTATGTTTTCTGTAAAATCAGGATATTGTGCTTCCCAAATAGAAGTGTCTAATAATTTTGTTTATGTTGTGACATTAAGAAGAGGAAGTTTATCTCAACGTTGGGATTATAAGGTTGTAAAATCACGTTATCTTGTTTCTTTGAGGAAAAATCAATATTTAAAGGCGAATGGTCTTCATAAGTATCAAGTGTCGATAATGTTTTATTTAGTTAAATCTTTTTCTTTTGGTTATAAAACGGTAATGGAGTTTATGCACTTGGCTTTGTTTTATAAACAAAATATTTTTATTGGTTGGAAAAAATGGCCTAAAACAATATTGTCTTGTTATAAAAAGAAAAAAGAAAAATAGGATTTATATTACTAATTGAGATGCTGTTTTATATATCATTGTATCTTATTTGTTTATTTCTTTCAATTCTAGCCGTAAAGACAAATAATAAATATGTAATTTATATAATATCCGCTGTGCTTGTTTTTATTGCTGGTTGTAGAGGTAGTCAAGTTGGAATTGATACTGAAAATTATATTAAAATATGGAATGATGTTTTGTATGGGAGACCTACTTTTATAGAACCTGGATTTACTTTTATGATTTTTGTTTTGCAGAAAATTACAAATAATCCAGTTGCTATGTTTATTACTTCTTCGATAATTATCTATCAATTAATAATCTTAAGATTATGGGATTATCGAAAGCTGGCATATTTCCCGATGATGGTGACGGTGTTATATATGTCACATTTTATGATTAGCATGAATATACTAAGGCAGTATTGTGCTGTTGCAATAGTTTTTTATTTTATAAAGTATTTGTTTCGAGGTAAATATCTTTTGTATATATGTGGAGTATTATTGGCTTCAACATTTCATCTATCTTCATTAATTGGTTTTTCTTTATTTGCTCTTGAAATTTTTAGATGGAACGATTTGACTAAATGCCATAAAATGATATTAGGTTTTGGAATAATTATATCCCCACTAGTTTTTGTTGTAGCTTTAAATTTTGCTATTAATGAATTTGGAAATTATTTTGCGACAGTCAAATCGAATTTTGGATTTATGACGTTGGCTAAATTGATGTTTATCTTAATAGCGACTTTCTCATCAAAATTACCAAACAAGAGTAATGGTTTTTTAATTAATACGTTATCTTCAAATTATGTCATTAAAAGTACTATTTCGTTGACAGTAATTGGATTTTTTTTGATATCGATAGGTTATTTTTTTGCATTTATGGATAGGATTGGTCTGTTATTCTCTTTTTATGAGATTATATTTTGGGGATTTTTGTTTAAATTGACAATTCGGCGTAATAGAATATTATATTTTGGAGCATTTCTTATCTTGATCGTGTTCCCTTTTCTCTCTACAATTTTGAATAATGGACAAGGTACTGTTCCTTATGTATTTTGTTGGTAATTGTTTTATTTATGTTTTTATCTGTTATTATACCATCTTATAGACCTAATACGTGGTTTTGGCAATGTTTAAATTCTATAAGAAAACAGACACTGGCATCAGATTTATTTGAGATTATTATTGTTTTAAATGGAGATAAAGAACCATTTTATTCTCAGATAAAAGATTATATATGTAAGAATCTATTTGATTTGAACATAAATTTTATTTATACGAATAAAGCTAGTGTTTCAAATGCGAGAAATATTGGAATTGATAATGCTAAAGGAGAGTACGTTACTTTTATCGATGATGATGATTATGTTTCATCTTGCTATTTAGAAGAGTTATATAATATTGCTTTATCAGGGAAAATAGGTGTAAGTAATGTGATAGCATTTATAGATGAAGATAATTCTATTGTTGATTATTATATATCAAATTTATTTCAAAAGCTAAAGGAAAGACAGGATGTCCCATTAATGAAAGCGCGTTCCTTTATGTCTGTTCCTGTAGCTAAAATTTTGCCACTGGAAATAATTGGTACTAGGCGTTTTAATGTAAGATATAAGAATGGGGAAGATAGTTTGTTTATGTTTAGTATTTCGGATAAAATAAAAAAAATGACATTAACTTCTTCTGAAGCTATATATTATAGAAGAATTAGAGAAGGTGCTGCAACAACGAGAAAAAGGAGTGTGTTTGAAAAAACAATGAATAGAATAAAACTCTTAGGGTCTTATATTTGTATTTATATGAAGAATCCTGTATGCTATAATTTGCCTTTTTTTCTTTCACGAATAGTAGCAACAATTTATAGAATGTTAATTTTTGCACGTGTATAATAGATTATTTATGTCGTATAAGAAAAAGAAAGAAACTCTATTAAGTTGGATTTATCGAAAATTGTATAGAAATATAGAGCCTCCATATTATTGTTATTATTCTTTATGGACTATTGTTATAAAACCAATAAGAAAGTGGTTTTCAGCAATATTAATACCAAGTATACCGTTTTCTAATTTGAGAGTACAATGTTATCGTTGGTGTGGTTATAAAATAGGTAAAGGAACATTTATTGGTATGCGTTGTTATCTAGATGATATGTGTTATGATTTGATCGAAATTGGTTCGAATGTAATTATTTCATACGGAGTTTTCTTTGCTTGTCATGGGAGAGGGCAAGGACATAATCCTATAATTATTAAAGATGGTGCATATATAGGAATGAATAGTTCTATTATAGCGAGACCAAATGAAGGAATTATTATTGGTAAAAAAGCTATTGTTGGAGCATGTAGTTTGGTGAATAAATCTATTCTGATAATGCTACTGCTGTTGGTATCCCAGCTAAAATAATATCTGATTCTAAAAATAAAATATTCAATAAATAAAAGAAAATGAGAATTGTAATTGTTGGAACAGGTTATGTAGGACTTGTGTCTGGTACTTGTTTTGCTGAAATGGGTGTTAATGTTACTTGTGTAGATACAAATCAAGAGAAGATAGAAAGGTTACTAAATGGAGATATTCCTATATATGAACCTGGATTGGATTCCTTGGTTAAGAGAAACTGTGAAGCGGGAAGATTGCATTTTACGACAGATTTAGTATCGTGTTTAGATGATGTTGATGTGGTATTTTCTGCTGTTGGAACTCCTCCTGATGAAGATGGAAGTGCTGATTTGCGATATGTATTAGAGGTCGCAAGAACGATAGGGCAACATATGCACAAATATTTGGTCGTGGTTACTAAAAGTACGGTCCCGGTTGGAACAGCTCAAAAAGTAAAAGCGACCATTCAAGAGGAATTAGATCGCAGAGGGGAGAATATAGAATTTGATGTTGCCAGTAATCCTGAGTTCTTGAAAGAAGGAAATGCTATTGATGATTTTATGAAGCCAGATCGTGTTGTTATTGGAGTGGAATCTGAAAAGGCAAAGGAGATAATGACTCGATTATATAAGCCTATGATGTTAAATAATTTCAGGGTTATTTTTATGGATATTCCTTCGGCTGAAATGACAAAATATGCAGCTAATTCGATGTTGGCAACCAGGATTTCTTTTATGAATGATATTGCTAACTTGTGTGAATTGGTGGGAGCTAACGTGGATATGGTTCGGAAGGGCATAGGCTCTGATTCTCGTATAGGAAGTAAATTCTTGTATCCTGGCTGTGGATATGGTGGTTCTTGTTTCCCGAAAGATGTGAAGGCATTGATTAAAACAGCCGAGTTGAACGGTTATCCGATGCGAGTGTTGAATGCCGTGGAGGAGGTGAATGAATCTCAAAAGAATATTTTATTTGAGAAGTTTGTTAAGTTTTATGGAGGTGATGTCAAGGGGAAAAGGGTTGCCATCTGGGGTTTGGCTTTTAAACCGGAAACAGATGATATGCGGGAGGCTCCGGCTTTGGTTTTGATTGATAGTTTGAAAAAAGCTGGGTGTGAGGTTGTTGTTTATGATCCAGTTGCTATGAATGAGTGTAAACGCCGTATAGGTGATAGTGTCGTTTATGCCAAGAATATGTATGATGCTGTTATTGATGCTGACGCTATTTTCCACGTGACAGAATGGAAAGAATTTCGTATGCCCAGTTGGGGGGTGATTAAAAAAGCAATGAAAGATAATGCTGTGGTAATAGATGGAAGAAATGTGTTTGAACCTGATGACCTTGAAGGGTTAGCTTATCTAAGAATCGGCTAGTAGATGATTGTATAAAAGTCTGGAATGATGGAAGATTACGGGTTGGTTTCGATTATTACTCCCACTTGGAATTGTGGGAGTTTTATAGCAGAAACTATTTGTTCTGTACGAGCGCAAACATATCAAAATTGGGAGATGATTATTGCGGATGATTGTTCAACGGATAACACGTTTGCCGTTGTACAACCTTTTTTAGAAAAAGATCATCGTGTAAAGTATGTGCGCAACGAGAAAAATAGCGGGGCTGCTATAACTCGTAATCATGCTTTGCGTGAGGCCAAAGGACGTTGGATTGCTTTCCTGGATAGTGATGATTTGTGGAAACCACAGAAATTGGAACGTCAGTTGGCATTTATGAAAAAGAATGGCTATGCTTTTTCTTATCATGAATATGAAGAGATTGACGAGAATTCATGTAGTAAAGGTGTCGTGGTTTCCGGCCCTAAACATGTTGGTTGTTGGGGAATGTATTGTTTTTGCTGGCCTGGTTGTTTGACCGTGATGTATGATGCGAGTGTTGTCGGTTTAGTACAGATTGCTGATATAAAAAAGAATAATGATTATGCCATGTGGTTGCAGGTATGCCATAAAGCAGATTGTTATCTGTTGCCGGAAGTGCAGGCAAAATACCGTCGAGGACGTAAGGGGTCTATTAGCACACATGGATATTGGACGCTTATAAAATGGCATTATTATTTGTTCCATGAAGCAAATCACAATAATGTGTTGATGTCATTGTTTTTAACTGCTATTAATTTACCGTTTGGTGTTTTCAAGAAAATCTTTTACGTGAAAAAGAGAAATTCTTGACTTCGTTTTTGTAGTTAAATCTATTCAACTTTTTCTGTTGTAAAATTGTAGTAATGTTTGTAAAAGAGGTGTTTGACCGACTAGCTGCGCTAGTGGGGTTGTTCGTTTTATGGCCTGTTTTTTTGGTTGTAGCGTTACTTATCCGGATAAAGATGCCGGGAGGACCCGTAATTTTTAAGCAAAAGCGAGTGGGAAAAGATGGACGATTATTTACCATGTGTAAGTTCCGAAGTATGACGGTAGGACATGGGGGATCTTCGGTGTCGGTTGCAGGAGAAAGTAGGATTACCCCATTGGGTGCCGTATTGAGAAAGTATAAAATTGATGAATTGCCGGAGTTATGGAATGTGGTGACCGGGAAAATGAGTCTCGTGGGACCAAGACCAGATGTACCGGGATATGCAGATTGTCTGAAAGGAGAAAGTCGGGAGGTGTTGAAATTGAAACCGGGAATAACAGGGCCTGCTAGTTTGAAATACCGGAATGAAGAAGAACTGTTAGCCACGGTGGATGACCCCAAGCGCTATAATGACGAGGTGATTTTTCCAGATAAGGTGAGGATTAATTTAAATTATTTGCGGAATTGGAGTTTTTGGCTGGACGTGAAGATTATTATTTACACGGTAATAGGGAAGGATCTGGAGGAGGAGTATTTACGGTAGAATTTTTGTTGTATTTCTAAATACCATTATTATTATGAAGTCAAGGATTTGGCTCTCGTTGGCCCACATGGGCGGACGGGAGCAGGAGTTTATACAGGAGGCGTTTGACACGAACTGGGTGGTGCCTCTTGGGCCGAACGTTAACGCGTTCGAGGCGGCGTTGAAGGATTACCTGGAGAAGG
>CALUMT010000017.1 GCA_944321845.1 uncultured Butyricimonas sp. | reverse complement strand
TCAAAAAACGGCTTCAAAGCACACATTTACAAATGCGGAATAATGCTGCGTATCTCCCTGAAAGCCCAATAGTTTACATTATTCTTCCTAAATCCATCCGAAATCGGGCGAGTTTCACTATATTTGTTTTGCAAACGTTGGCGTTTATATGGGATGGAAGTGTTAATGGTATTGTCTTCAAGTTTAATTTAATTAAAATGTGTGTGATTATGAGAATGTTTGTTTTACGGGAAGTGTGGTGGATGGCTTTGGTGATGATTGTTTTGGCATCTTGTAGCGAGGATGCGCCTGTTGATGGAATAGATGCGATTGATTACAATGACCTTAATGAAACCGGGCTTGCTTTTATGCAGACAGTCCAACAGGTTCAAGAATGGCAGGAAGGATGGGGCAATGTGGAGAAGTTGGGAAGGCCGTCTCCAAACGAGGTGATTGGAGCCTGTTCCCCGGGAAATGGTAATTTTCTGGTATTGCCGGTGTTATCGGATGATGAAGTGACGCATGTGGTGTTTTATCCGTTGGAGGATGTCGGCGCTCCGGTGATTGTCGGAAAGGATTGTGAAGGTTGTCCGGATTTCGTGCGTTCGTTTTTTGCTGCCCGTTGCTATGTCACGTGGGAGAAAAGTGGAATGAAAGTGAATAAGGAATTGAAGAATAGTATGTTTCGAGACAACCAATCTGTTGCCGTATCACGGAGCAATCTTGTCGGTCGTTTTGATTTTCCGGCTGTAATCTGGATTGAATATTATTATATGGGAGGAGCGCAGATTCCAACGTATAATCAAATAATGAATGATTTTAAAAATATACTTCAGCAAATGCCTTTCCGGATACCTGGTACTCGATATGTGTTGGCGGAGAGGTTACCTGATGATGTAGTGATTGTTACCGTGGAAAATCGGACTTGGGAAGAGGCTGAGTATGTGGCAATCAAGGCCTTTGATATGATGTTGTCTTTGTTAAAGACTAATCCGAATGTTACGTACGCGTGGGCTGTTTATCAGTGGGAACAACAAATGGGAGGTAATACACCGGGGGATCATGGAGGTTGGGCTGATGGCAGTGGTGAGGAGGAAAGCGATGCTGACGAAGGGGAAGATGCTGATGATGTCGTTTGTCCTGAATGTCAAAAAACTTGGAATTTATGTGAGTGTGAGATGTTGAGAATTCTTGTTAAACTTTCAGGAAGGGAGCAAGAGGTGAGGGAAGGATTTTCTATTACCGTTCAAGCATTTGGTAGAGAGCGTTCAAAAATAGAATATGTTAATATCCAAATGAAAAAAGAAAGTGGGAGTTCATGGACATCCGTGGGATATACGTCCATTTCGCAACTTGGGCATCCGTTTGAGTTTAAGATGTTTAATCCAGGGAGATGGGAGGTGCGTGCGGGATACACGTTGGAAGGGACTAATGATATTATTTACGATGGAAGTTCTGAGGAATCCTTGACGATACTGTGGCCGAGTATTGACAAGTTCAAGGATGATCCTGTGGTTATCAGTTTCCTTGAGGGATTATGGGAGAAAAGCGTGGCCTTTGCTGAGCAAAACCAGTCCACGCATGCCGTGAGGGAATTTGGTGGGGCAGTCATTATGAATCCAGACGGGACGATAACTTGCAAGGAGTCTCTTGAGCCTGGAACGGTTGTTTGTTTGGATCGACCCGGTGTTCATGGAGAATTGACTATCGTGGAAGGGGATTATGTTGATTTGTCGGAGCAAAATAATCCCAAGAGTGTGAATCCTATCATGATTGGGACGGTACACACGCATTATCCTTTGACTTGGGCTGCGGAGGGGTATGGGAGAAACGTGGGACCTTCCGATGCAGATAATTCATCTTTATGGCCTGGGCTGGTTTATGATTACTCGAAAAATGTATATGCTGGTCATCCTGTGAGTAGTTCAAATAACCCATTGGTCCCGTGGACCTATGGTCCGCAGAGGCGTGCGGCTAATTAATTATTAATAATAGATAAATGATATGAAAACATTAATTTTTGTTGTAACGATGTTGTTGACGTTGCCCGCTGCGGCACAGTCTTGGAACATGGATTCCATTAACCTGGAAACCTTGGCTGCGGGTGAACGCCGGGCGTACCTCACGAGGGTGGCGGATTCTGTGGTAATGCGTTTTGGCCCGGGTTATTACCGGAAGGTGAAACCTCACGTGATTCGTCGAATCGTGGTGGGGGAACCTGCAGATTCGATTTCTTCAGCTGACATGTATGATTTCCATGAAGGTCGAGCGTATTACATGGTAGATTACCCGTACGACACTAGTTACGAGTTTTTCAACTGGGGGTACGCGGCGAGGGTTTGTATTTGGGCGGATAACGGGGAGGCTTATTCGGTGATGTTTGGAAATGGATGGGGCTTTTTTGGGGTAAGTGACCCGAAGATATACAATAACGAGACGTACGTGATGCCTTACGAGCGCGTGCCTCCGCGGCAGTTGCATCGGGCAATTCGTCGCGTGAGCAAGGAGGACCTGGAAAAAGCCCGGGGTGAAGATTGACAAATAGATAAATGATATGAAGGCATTAATTTTTGTTGTAACGATGTTGTTGACGTTGCCCGCGGCGGCACAGTCTTGGAACATGGATTCCATTAACCTGGAAACCTTGACGGCGGGTGAACGCCGGGCGTACCTCACGAGGATGGCGGATTCTGTGGTAATGCGTTTCGGCCCGGGTTATTACCGGAAGGTGAAACCTCACGTGATTCGTCGAATCGTGGTGGGGGAATCGACGGATTCGATTTCTTCATCAAAGATGCGTCGAGAATACAAGGGACGGGCGTATTACGCGGTGTATTACCCATACGACACGAGTTACGAGGTTTTCAACTGGGGGTACGCGGCGAGGGTTTATATTTGGGCGGATAACGGGGAAGCTTATTCCGTGATGTTCGGCCACGGGTGGGGGTATGTTGGTATAAGCGACCCGAAGATATACAATGACAAGAGGTACGTGGTAACTTACGAGCGCGTGCCGCCGCGGCAATTGCATCGGGTAATCCGTCGCGTGAGCAAGGAGGACCTGGAGAAGGCCCGGGGTGAAGATCGTTAAATGGATAAATGATACGGGTGAATTTTTGGGGAGGTGGTGAATTTTTGGGGAATTTGTTGTACTTTTGGCTGATTATAAATCATAAAATTCGAGAGATGGATGCCGGAAAAATGAAAGAGGAGATTCGCAAGGCTTGCGAGGTGTTGCGGGAGGGGGGATTGATTCTTTACCCCACGGACACGATATGGGGTATCGGGTGCGATGCCACGAATGAGGAGGCAGTACGCCGTGTCTTCGCGCTGAAACGGCGGGAAGATTCGAAGGCTATGCTGGTGCTGCTGGATGACGTGGGGCGGGTGCCTTCGTACGTGGAGATGCCGGATGTTGCCTATGATTTGCTGGAGGTGGCCGATCGGCCGATGACGATAATTTACCCGGGGGCGAAGCATTTGGCGCCGAGTCTGGTGGCCGCGGATGGAAGCGTGGGGATTCGGGTGACGCGGGAAGCTTTCTCGCGGGGCTTGGTGGAGCGATTCCGTCGGCCGGTGGTTTCGACGTCGGCAAACGTGAGCGGGGAGCCGTCGCCGCGGTGTTTCGCGGAGATTAGCGAGGAGGTGAAGCGAGGGGTGGATTACGTGGTGGATTTTCGGCAGGAGGAAACGGCAAATCCTGCCCCGTCGAGTATTATCAAGTTGGGAGTGGGAGGGGAGATTCAGATTATCAGGAAATAAAAAGAGAAGGTTATGGCTTTGATTTTGAATATAGACACGGCGACGGGGGTGTGCTCCGTGGCGTTGGCCCGGGAAGGCCGGGTGGTGGCGATGAAGGAGAATGACGAGGGATTGAATCACTCGACGTTGCTCGGGGTGTACGTGGACGAGGTGTTGCGGCAGGCGGGGGTGA
This sequence comes from uncultured Butyricimonas sp., assembly GCA_944321845.1. Lineage (GTDB taxonomy): Bacteria > Bacteroidota > Bacteroidia > Bacteroidales > Marinifilaceae > CALUMT01. The sequence goes on along the minus strand of CALUMT010000017.1, from coordinate 119,013 downwards.
TGATGGCCGGAGTGGACGCGGTGGCGGTGAGTGCCGGGCCGGGGTCTTACACGGGGTTGCGTATCGGCGTCTCGCTGGCGAAGGGGTTGTGTTACGGTGCCGGTAAGCCGTTGATCGCGGTGGGGACGCTGGAGAGTATGGCGGACGCTGTGGCTGACCGGGTGCGGGAGGATGCTTTGTATTGCCCGATGATTGATGCCCGGCGGATGGAGGTGTACGCGGCGGTGTACGACCGGGAGGGGCGAGAGGTGACGGGGGTACGTCCGGTGGTGCTGGATGAGAGTGCCTTTGTTGATGAGTTGTCCCGGGGACCGGTGTATTTCTTCGGGGATGGGAGCGGGAAGGCTCGGGGTGTGTTGGCGCACCCGAACGCGCGTTTCCTGTCGGGAGTGACGACATCGGCGGTGAACCTGATGCGACTGGCGGAACGGAAATTCGCCGCCGGGGAGTTCGAGGACGTGGCTTATTTCGAACCTTTTTACCTGAAGGAGTTCGTGGCGACGGTTCCGAAGCGGAAGTTGTTTTGACGTGTGTTTGCAACTGAATATATAAGAAAAGGGAGGCCAACGCCTCCCTTTTCGCTGTTTATTGTACTCGCTTGAAGTGGTAGCGGATGTGTAGTAGGTTTTCGTCCATGGGGCATTCGCCTGCCGAGGTATAATCCTTGACTATGTTGTAGGTGTCGTAGAGGAAGTCGGTGGGCTCGTAGTCGTAGATGGAGACTTCGAGGGTTTCGTTGTCCTCGAGGATGCGGAAACTGATTCGGGCCGGGCGTACCTTCGTGCTCGTGGCGGAGAAGTTCACGTTGGCGGCACTGAGCTGCATCTCGGAGGCAGTTACTTCGGGTGGACGTCCTCCATTACTTTGCTCGTTCAGCCAAAGGCTTCTTTCCCGAAGGAAGGTGACGGTGGCTTCCCGGAAGTAGTTGGCGAGGTCGCCTTGCAAGTGTGGGATGAGTTTGCCCTCCTTGAATTCCAGGATGTCAGCCGAGGAATTGTTACGAGGCAGGTTCTTGACTTCTTCCTCGTTATCACTCCAAATATTTTGTGGGAGGTAATCCCAGGAAAGGGCTTCGGCGAAGGCCCAGCGTCCCTCGAGATCCTCGACGGTGGTGGGACCTTTGACGAGGATGCTGACCTGGTCTATGTTACCGGCGATGACGTTGTTGTCTCCCACGTTGAGGTAGAGGCGGTTTTTACCGTCTTCCCATTTGAGGAAACGGATGCCGAAATTTGCCTGTGATTTGTTGGGACCGAAGGTGATGAGGTGATTCGGGTTGTTGATAAACTCGAAGTGTTCTCCCTCGACGGCGGTGGATTTCGGGTCGATGGTGAAAGGCACGTTGATATTGCCCGGGTGGGAAGAATAGTAATTCCCGGTGAGAGCATTCTTGATGTAGGCATTGACACTCAATTCTTGGGCGAGAGTATAGGAAGATTGATCGAAGGAGGCAATGACCTGGGCTTCGGCAACAATCTCGATGAGGGTGAAATTGAATTCCCCGAAACGGAATCCTTCCACGGGGTGGAGGGTCAGTTTGATGGTCTTTCCATCTTCCTTGCAGGCTTTGGGAGTGATGGTGATGCTGGCTGCCGTGTCGCCGGTAGCGAATCGAAAGTCTTTGGCGGACAACTCATATTCTTCACCTTCGATGGCAGCACCCTGAACGTCAAAGGGGACAGTAGTGTTCTGTTCCATGGGGCGGGAAGATGTCAGTCGGACTTCCAGCGGAGTGGTGGTGCCCAGGGAGTAGACAATCTCGGAGAATCGTAGCACGGGGGTGCTCAGATCGATTTTCTCTTCTTTCTCGCAGGCGGTGAAGCATAGTCCCGCGGCGAGGAATAACAGTAGTGATATGATTTGTTTCATGTCAGCGTGTTTTTAAGGTTGTACATTACCTTCCGTTGAGGGTTCTTCCGTTTTCTCGGCTTCGGCCATCGCTTTCTCGTATTCGGCCTGGAGTGTCCGTACCACTTCTCTATCTTCAGGGGTGAGCGTGGTGGGAAGCGGGAGTTGGAAATCGGATTCGGTGTCTTTAATCCGGGGCGGCACTTCATCTTCGCTTCCGCAAGCGGAGCAACAGGCGATGAGGGCAATCATGAGGTAAAGGTTGATATATTTTTTCATGGTAATTCGTTTTTAGGGGTTATTCATATCCGTTGTTTTGTTTCATTCCGGGAACGAGCAGTATGTCGTTCTTGGGAATGGGAGCCGTGTACATGAAGGTTTCAGTGGTGTATTTCTGTCCGTCCCGGGCGGCCCAGAATTCGGGGCAGCCATGGCGCTTGAGTTCGAACCAACGGTCCCCCTCGAGGAAGAGTTCCTTGCGGCGCTCCTGGTAGATGGCCCAGGTGAGTTTGCTGAAAGGCTGTCCGGTGGCGTCCTGCTGTACTTTATGACCGGTGTCTATCTCGGGAAGGTTAGCCATCGTGTAAGGAGTATAACCCGAGATACGTTTCGAGCGTAATAGATTGAGTGTGGCGAGGGCGTTGGTGTTGTCCCCGGCGAGAGCATAGGATTCGGCCATGATGAGGCACATCTCGGCGCTCCGGATATTGGCGTAGATGGTTTTCTGAGCTTCCCGTTTGGCATTGAAGGAGAAGGCGTAGCGAATGTCGTTCTCTTTCTCGGTGAAAAGGTCGACGAATTCTTTGCTGACAGGGCGCGCCGTTTTGAGGCGGTTGCTGCTCTCGTAGTCGGAGGAGCTGGTCTGTCCCGTGGAATAGACGGAGGAACGCATGAGGATGTTGCCCTCTGTAGTGGATGATTTCATCATGTTGAGGTATTCCTCTCCCTCGAGCAATGGATGGGCATCCAACACTTCCTTGGCCGTGGTTGCCGCCTTGTCCCATTGTTGGGTCCAGAAATAGGTGCGGGCCAGGTAGGCTTTGGCGACGTCTACCGTGTATCGGTAGATGGTTTCCCGACGGTTGTACTTGATGGCCTCCGTGAGATCGTCGATGATGAATTCCGCAGTGCGTCGCAGACTGGAACGGGCAGGACGGTTCTCCATGTCGAATTCCTCGAGGAGTGATAGCCCGAGTTGTTGGTCAGCCTTGGCTGGATCGTACGACTCGCAGAAAAGGCGCATAAGATTGTAATAGCAGGCCCCACGCATGGCATAAGCGGTAGCCAGCACGTTTTTGCCTAATTCAGAGTCTCGTTCCTTTAATTCATGGATGACGATGTTGCAGTCCCGAATAGTGGCGTATAGGTTTCTGTAAGTGAGTCGGGAATTGTTCAGCCAGTTACCCACGTATAATTTAAGTGTATTTCCATCTGGATATTTGGTGAGGCTGGCCTCGAGATTGTCGCTGAAGCATTCGAGGTCGAGCATCCATCCCGAGTTGCCGAAGATGTAGGAATCCGATCCCTGGTCGATAGCATCGAGATGCGTGTGCAGTAGGGCGGAGAATTCCTCGGCGGTTTGCGGAATGACTTCACCCTGTGGTTTTACGTCGAGATACTCCTTGCAAGAGGAGAAAAGATAGACAATCCCGACTATAAGGCTGATATATTGATATTTTTTCATGGCGTATAATTTTAGAATCCGACATTAATACCGAAGGAAACGGTTCTGGAAAGCGGGTAAGTAGCTCCCGGAGTTTCCGGATCCAGTCCGGAATAACTGGTGATGGTGAACAGGTTGGTCACCATGCAGGACAGCGACACGGAAGAAAGCAAACTCTTCTCGAGCAGTCTTTCCGGGAGACTGTAGGATAGGGCGATGTTTTGAACACGAAGGTAGGAGCCGTTTTCCAGCTGGACTGCCTGCGTGATGGATGAGGAATAGGGAAATAGCTGGTTCAGGCCCAGACTCGGTCCGTAAGCATCAATGATACGGGGATATTTTACCCCGGTCCGACGGTCGGGAGTCCAGCGGTTCACGACGTCCTTGCGCACGTTGAGGTGATTGCGGTATAAATCATTATCCTGGGTAGGAATACTCTCGTTTGTACTTCCTCCAATGGTGTTGTAGCTGGCTGGAGATGTGATGTCATTTTTGATTTTCCGGTCAAGGGCGTAAACACCACCTACGCTCAAAGACAGGGTTTTGTAGTTGAATGCGAGATTGAATCCCCCGGTCACGGGTGCCGTGGAAGTCCCGAGATAGAACTGGTAGTTCTCCACCTTTGTCAGGTCGGCCACGGAGAGAATGTCGGCATCGGGACGAAGCTGATAGGTGTAGATCCCATATTCTTCACTGATTCCATTGGTTTTTCCGGCGAAGATGGAGCCGATAGGATAACCTTCCACGTTGTTGCCGTAGTAGCCGTTGGGTGATTCGTATTTCTTCAGGATATTCCTGTTCCAGGCGATATTGCCCGAGCAGTTGAAGCCGAAGTCTTTGTATTTGATCACCTGGGCCTGGAGGGTGAATTCGAGTCCTTTGTTTTCGATCTCGGAGGTATTGTAGCCTTGACTGTCGAATCCCGTGATGTAGGGAACCTCCACGCTACTGACTACATCTTTGCTGAGACGATAATAAGCTTCGAATACACCACCGATGCGGTTGTTGAAGAGCCCGAAATCCACGCCGACTTTCATGTCCTTGGTTTTTTCCCAGCGGAGCTTGGGGTTAGGGGCAGATTTCACGTATCCCATGCGGTAAAGTTCATCACCCGTTTTCCGGTAAAGGTTACTGTATGACATGATGAGTTCCGGTTTCACGGATTTGCTGATGTTTCCCGTGTATCCCATGGCAAGACTAAGTTTCAGTCGGCTGAGAACGGGATGCAGGGCTTGCATGAATCCTTCGTCCCCGATGTGCCAGGCGGCCCCGATGGACCATGTGGGATTGAATTGTTCTTTGCTACCGAAGTTATTGGATCCGTCTGTGCGGAAGCTGACACTGGCGAGATATTTATCCAGCAGGCTATAGTCTACGGCAGCATAGAAGGAGGCGAAGCGGTTCTCAACGATACTTTGTCCGGATAAACCATCCACGAAGGCGGCGAAGGTAACCAGGTCGTTATAGTTGATTTTATCGGAATCCTGAGGTTTGTCGGGAATTGGCATGGAGGAGTTTCCAGTCACGGGGTCATATCCATAGCGTTTCTCGTAAATACTCTTTCCCTTGGAACCGCGGATTTCTGTTCCGGCGATGATATTCAGCCGGTGAATATCAGCGAAGATGTCAGAATAATTCAATTGAGCCCGGGCCGTGTAGTTGGTGTTGTTGGCTGAGGTTTGCAGGATAGAACCGTAGGTTTTTCTGCTCTTGAATGCTTCCAACGGTGTGCGGTCGATAAAGGCGGCATAGGTATCAATGCCGTTAATCTGATCGCTTTTATTGTTGACGAAGGAATAGGCCACGAGACCGTTGATGCTGAACTTGGGTGAGATCTTGTAATTCATGTTCAGTTGTATGCTGATAGAGAAATCATCCACGTCATTGGAGGTTTCATTGATTTCCCGCATGATATTGTAACCTTTGGCCGGTAAGATGGTTTCCGTGCCTCCGTTGGCTTGTTTTAAAATGTAATAGGTGTAGTCCGGGCGATAGGAGCCGTCCGGGTTATAGGGCTTCTCGTAGGGATTGGCAAAATAAGCATATTCGAACGGGTTCACGCTCAGGGAGGACCCGGCAGATTTTTGCTGAGCGAGATCGAAACTCAGGTTCATGCTTAATTGTTCAACGGGAGTCAAACCGAGTTTGGCGTTCAGGTTATAACGGTCATAGGAAGTCTTTCTCAGAATACCGTTATCGTTGGAGTAGCCTAAAGAAATATAGTAGGTGGCTTTCTCGGAACCGCCAGATAGCGACAGGTAATGATTCATGGAGAAAGCATTGCGGAAGATCTCGTCGAACCAGTTGGTTGTGGTCTTGGACAGACTGGCGATGTAAGCATCTTGTTCATCCTGGGTCATTGGCTCGAAGTTTTCGACATCGGTCCATAATTCCCCGTTTTTGTTTACTTTTCCATCCCGGATAAGTCCGACGATACCGATGACTGGTTTATTCGTGGAGCCCACGTAGAATTCATCGTACAGTTCTTGTTCCCAAGCCAATTTTTCGCTGGAGTTCATGAGATCACCATCCCGTTGTGGTTGCATCACGAGCGAGAATGTGGCGGCATAATTAATGGATAGTTTCCCAGCTTTTCCCTTCTTGGTGGTGACAACGATAACCCCTCCGGCTGCACGGGAACCGTAAATTGCCGTGGCGGAAGCGTCTTTTAGGATGGTAACGCTCTCGATGTCATTCGGATTGATACCGGCTACACCGTTGGCAAAGATGTTATTGAAGTCTCCCGCTTTGATTTCACTGGTACTGATTTCCGGGATGCTGCGTTGCAGGGGAACTCCATCAATGACCCATAACGGTTCCGCATCACCGGTGAGGGTATTTGTTCCCCGGATGCGGATTTGGGCTGCTTCACCTGGGCGTCCGGACTTGGCCATGACGCTTACTCCCGCAACCTGGCCTTGCAATAATTGGTCCACGGTAGGACGTACTTGGTTTGCAAACGTTTCTTCCCCGAGGACCGCAACAGAACCGGTGGATCTCCGTTGCGTGGTGGTCGTGTAACCGGTGGTTACGACAACTTCATCCAACTGGTCCATGGATAGTTGCATCTGGATATTGAGATGAGTTTGCTCTTTAAGTTGAATCTCTTGGGTTTTCATGCCCACGAAAGAAAAGATAAGCGTGTTGTTGCCAGCAGGTACGGTGAGTTGAAATTTTCCATCCACGTCAGTGGACACCCCGTTGATGCTTCCTTTGATGAGAACGGAAACACCCGGGAGGGGTTCGCCTCGTTCGTCTTTCACTGTACCGGTAATCGTGCGGGCGCTTTGCTGGGGTGCGGTTGTTGGGCGCTTTTCCAGCATGATGATGTTGCCTTGTATCCGGAATGAGAGTCCTGTTCCTTTCAGTACGGCAGTCATGGCACTGTCGATGGAAACTTCCTTGACATCTACCGTGATATCGGTTACATCCTGTACGATTTTCTCGTTGTAGATGAAGCTGAATCCGGATTGCTTCTTGATTTCCTCCAATGCTGAGATTAGCTTGGCATGACTCAATTTCAGCGTGATTCTGGTATTAGAATCTGCTTGGGCCGAGATTGTGCCGAGTCCCGTGAAGAGCAGGCACAGAAACAGGATAAGTTTCCTGATGCGTGTGGTCTGTTGTTTTTTGTTCATAGGATTGTTTAATTATTAGGTTGATTATTTCTTTTTCATGTAGACGGTATGACCTTCGATTTTGAAACGCACGGAGGTAGAGGCCTCTATCGCTTGCAACAAGTTGGCAAGAGGCGTGTGATAGGATATATCCCCGGAAAAATATTCTTCCTGGTAGTTGTGGTCGAGAATGACGGTTACGTCATAACAACGGGATATCTGTTTCAATATTTGAGTCAACGAAGTGTTCCGGAAACGTAATTCCCCTTCTTTCCAGCCCGTGAATAAGGCAGGATCGCAGGATGCTACCGTTAACTTGGAGGTATTCCCCCAGGTGTTCGTGTAAGCGATTTGTCTGGGTTGAAGGATCTGAGTATCCTGTCCGTTGGACACCTCGACACTTCCCTCTTCGAGTATGGCGTAAATTCTCCCGTCATCCTGATAACTGTTCACGTTGAATTTAGTCCCGAGAACTTTTACCTTCATCCCTTCTGTGTTGACGATGAAGGGGCGGGTAGTATCTTTGGCAACCTCGAAATAAGCCTCGCCTTTTAGAGATATTTCCCGGGAGAGTTTGCCAAATTGCACGGGGTAGTGAATTCTGGTATCTGCATTTAACCATACTTTTGTTCCGTCGGACAGGATTAAATGATAATAGGTACCTTTGGGAATGATGAGTGTGTTATATGTGATTTTAGTCGGGGACGATTCTCCTTGATATTCTAGTTTTTCGGGATGTAATTTGGTGTTTGGAGCCAAACGGGTAGAAACAAGGGAATCACTGAGACTTATCTCTTGCCCATTATCCAAAATCAGGGCAATGTTGTTGCGCTGATCTTCTTGAGCCAGAATGATAGGAGTTGCTGTGTTGTAGAAATACCAGTAGATAAAGCCTCCTATGATCAATAAACAAATAGAGGCGGCTATTGTCCATGGATAGATTTTACGTGTTTGGCGTGTGCGTTGTTGGAAGCGAGCCCATTCTTGGTCAATGTCTGTTTGGGCATAACGTACCTTTAGTGTTTCCGGTGAAAAGTCAGTCGGGTAGGAGGATAGGTCTTTACCGGGAGCAAGTTGTCTGTTCCAGGTTTCGAGCTGTTCCTCCTCGATTTTATTCAGTCCGAAAAGTCGTTTTTTGCAGACGAGACGGGCTATTTTCAAGTAGATAGAAATGGTCTCCATTTTGTTGTGTTTTATCCTAGAACGGATGAGTAGTGAAAAAGGATAGGTTGAAATGGAGGAAAAATAGGATTATTTTCGAAAGATGATGAAACTCAGTAATAAAGGGCCTAAAGATTTGTGCAATTGTTTGTAGGCTGATGCTTTGTGAAATTTGACAGTGGCTTCGGAGATGTTCATTTTCTCGGCGATTTCCTTGTTTTTTAATCCCGCCAGGTGATGGAGAATGACTTCCCGGCATTGAGGAGATAGGCGGTTGATGGCTTGATGTATCAGGAAACGGGATTCTTCATCGATGATGGCGTCCATAAGAAATTCGTGGGAGGAGGTTTCCTGTAAGTAATAATCCGAGAATTGTTCTTTGACTTTATTATGGCGGATATGATCGATACATTTGTTCTTGATGGACGTGTACATGTAGGCATGGAGAGATAATTCATCCTTGAATCGTTCGTGGCGCTGGCCCCATGTGTCAATGAATGCCTCTTGCACGATATCTTCCCGTGTGAATGCTTCTATGATAAATCGTCCTGTAAAGGCATAGAATTTTGGAAAGTTTTCTTTGAAAAATTGCTCGAAAGAAAGCTTTGTTCCATCCTGCAGGATTATGTTATGGTCATGTCTGTTGAGCATCAGAGGGGAACTTGGTCCTTGTCGTTTTTTCTACGTAGATATCAAAAGTAGCGAAATTATTTAATAAATGCGTTTTACATGAAAGTTTTTTCTATCTTTGCGGCGCTTATCGAGAATAGGCAAGGTTTAATCTATTAAAAATTAAAAGAAAATGGCAACTAAAATTAGATTGGCAAGACATGGTCGCAAAGGTAGACCATTCTATCATGTAGTGGTAGCTGATAGCCGCGCTCCGCGCGATGGTCGTTACATTGAACGTATCGGTTCCTATAACCCGATGACTAATCCGGCTACGATTGATTTGGATTTCGAACGTGCATTGTATTGGTTAGGCGTGGGTGCTCAACCGACGGATACTGTAAGAAGAATTCTGTCTTACGAGGGTGTATTGTTGAAACAACACTTGTTGGGTGGTGTTAAGAAAGGTGCTTTCGATATGGCTACTGCTGAAGCTAAATTCGAGGCATGGAAGAAAGAGAAATTGAACAAGATTCAGGCTAAGATTTCTAAGTTGGCCAGCGAATCAGAAGCTGCTTATAAAGCTCGTATCGAGGTAGAAACGAAGCAGAAAGAAGAAAAAGCTGAGGTTGTAGCCAAGAAGTTGGCTGAAATCGCTGCTGCTAAGGCTGAAGCAGAAGCTGCTGCTCGTGCAGAGGCAGAGGCTGCCGCTAATGAGGCTGCTGCCGCAGAAGTAGAGGCTGCCGTTCCTGCAGAAACTCCTGCTGCTGAATAATTCTTATCCTGATGATTGATAAAGAGGATTGTGTAAAGATCGGTGAAATCGGCAAAACGCATGGTTTGCAGGGTGCCGTGGTCGTTTACACGGATAATGATCTTCTTGAAGAATATAGGGACGAACCGGTGTTCATTCTCCTGGAAGGAGCACCGGTTCCTTTTTATATAGCGGAAGATGGGCTTACTGTACGTAATCATTCCTCCTATATCGTGAAATTCGATTACGTGGACACGAAAGAACAGGCAGACCGACTGGTGGGGCAAGCCTTGTTGTTGGATAAGGAATTGCTGGACGAGGAGGATATTCCTTTCGAGTTGTCGGATATGGAAGGGTATACGGTTCTGGATACGCGTCTGGATGAGCGAGGAGAGGTGTTGCACGTGGATAATTACTCGGGAAATGTTGTTTTTGTGATTTCCCTCCTTGGCAAAGAGATTTTGCTTCCTTATTCTGAAAATTATATTTTGGAGATTCTTCCGGAGGAACAGTTTATCCGGGTCTATATTCCGGAGGATATTTTTGATTTATACTGATTTCTCGATGCTGTTTTTTTGATCGGGGAATGGGGATAATATAGGGGATTTTTTTGCATCTTTGTTTCGCTGCCTGCTTGTGTCGGGGAGGTGAATGATGAATGTCCTCTGTGTCAATAACAAAACATTGCGTCTATTCTTGGATTTTATTTTTGGAGAACTTTTAGGGTGTGTTATTGTCATTCTGTCTTTGATTATCAGTTATTTGTAATTTTTGCTGGAAAACTTTCTGTTTTATTTTTCTCTTCTCTTTTCTAGGAAATAAATTTTCCATAGTTTTGTCGACCCAAGGAAATGATAAAAAACGTAGGTTGTACATAAACTTAAACCATTGAAAAAATGAATAATCAAGAAGAACAAAAGAAGTCTGTTGATGGGCGGCCTGTTTACACGCAGGAGGAAGCTTATGCAAGTTCTCTGGAGTATTTCAAGGGAGATGAATTGGCGGCTCGCGTATGGGTGAGCAAATACGCATTGAAGGATTCTTTCGGAAATATTTTTGAGTTGAATCCAAATGACATGCACCGTCGTCTTGCCCGGGAAATCGCCCGTATCGAAAATCGTTACGCTAATCCGATGACTGAGGATGAGATTTTTGAGGTGTTGCGTGATTTTAAATATATCGTGCCGCAAGGAGGCCCGATGACGGGAATCGGGAATGATTACCAGATAGCTTCTCTTTCAAACTGTTTCGTGATCGGGCATGATGGTCCTGCAGATTCTTACGGTGGGGTGATGAAGATTGACCAGGAGCAGGTGCAGTTGATGAAACGGCGCGGGGGTGTTGGGCATGATTTGTCGCATATCCGGCCTAAAGGTTCTCCGGTGAAGAATTCTGCCTTGACTTCCACTGGTATTGTGCCTTTCATGGAACGTTATTCCAATTCAACCCGAGAGGTGGCTCAAGATGGAAGACGGGGTGCTCTGATGTTGAGTGTGTCTATCAATCATCCTGATTCAGAGAGTTTCATCGATGCGAAGATGACCGAAGGCAAGGTGACCGGGGCGAACGTATCGGTTAAGATTGATGATGAATTCATGCAGGCGGTGGTAGAGGGAAAGGAATACACGCAGAAATACCCGATATATTCCGAACATCCTAAATACACGAAGCAAGTGGATGCCGTGAGCCTTTGGAATAAGATTGTGCATAATGCATGGAAATCTGCAGAGCCTGGTATCTTGTTCTGGGATACGATTATTCGGGAAAGTGTTCCGGATTGTTATGCGGATTTGGGCTATAGGACAGTGTCCACGAATCCCTGTGGCGAGATTCCGTTATGTCCTTATGATTCCTGCCGTTTGTTGGCAATAAACCTGTATTCTTACGTGGTAAATCCGTTTGGAGCAGTCGCTTATTTTGATTATGACCTGTTCGCTAAGCATGTAGCTATTGCACAGCGGATTATGGATGATATTATTGATCTGGAACTGGAGAAAATAGATGCTATTCTGGAGAAGATAAATGAAGACCCGGAAGATATGGAATTGAAGGGCGTTGAGATTCATTTGTGGGAGAAAATAAAGAAAAAAGCAAACGAAGGACGTCGTACGGGAGTGGGTATTACGGCAGAAGGGGATATGTTGGCTGCTTTGGGCTTGCGTTACGGAAGCCCGGAGGCAGTGGATTTCTCGGAAGACGTACATAAGCGTTTGGCTATAGCCGCTTATGCCTCTTCAGTGGAATTGGCCAAGGAACGTGGAGCGTTTAAAATCTATGATGCGGAACGAGAGAAGAATAATCCTTTCATTAACCGCTTGCGGGAGGCAGCTCCGGAAATGTATGAGCAAATGAAGAAATACGGTCGTCGGAATATTGCCTGCTTGACAATTGCTCCTACGGGGACTACCAGCTTGATGACACAAACGACTTCCGGTATTGAACCCGTGTTCTTGCCCGTGTACAAACGCCGTCGGAAGGTGAACCCCAATGATAAGAACGTGCACGTGGACTTCACGGATGAAATGGGTGATACGTACGAGGAATTCACGGTATTCCATCATAAGTTCAGCGTGTGGATGGACGTGAATGGTTATGATATCCACAAGCGATACACGAATGAGGAATTGGATGAACTTGTTGCCCGTTCTCCTTACTATAAGGCGACGTCGAATGACATTGATTGGGTTGCCAAGGTTCGGATGCAGGGACGTGTGCAGAAATGGGTCGACCACTCAATCAGTGTTACCGTGAACTTGCCCGCTGATGTGACGGAAGAATTGGTGGGCAAACTGTACATCGAGGCTTGGCGTAGTGGTTGCAAGGGATGTACAGTATATCGTGACGGTTCTCGTGCTGGGGTTTTGGTTTCCAATAAAGATAAAAAGACGGATAATGAACCGATGCCGCTTAAACGTCCGAAAGAATTGGATGCAGAGGTCGTTCGTTTCCAGAATAACAAGGAAAAATGGATTGCCTTTATCGGCTTGTATAATAATCGTCCTTATGAGATATTCACCGGAATCGCTGATGATGAGGAAGGTATTATGCTGCCTAAGGCCGTGACGGATGGGAAAATCGTGAAAAACACGGATGAGTTCGGTAATAGCCGTTATGACTTCCAGTTCTGCAACAAGCGGGGCTTCAAGACGACGGTTGAAGGTTTGTCATACAAATTCAACAAGGAGTATTGGAACTATGCCCGTTTGATTTCCGGGGTCTTGCGTTACGGTATGCCGATCAATCAGACCGTTAACCTGGTAGCCTCCATGGAATTCGACAACGAGAATATTAATACCTGGAAAAACGGTGTGGAACGTGCTTTGCGGAAATATATTCCTAATGGTACGGCCGCAACGGGTGTTGTTTGCGAGAATTGCGGTTCGGACAAGATCATTTACCAGGAGGGTTGTCTGATTTGTAAATCATGCGGCTCTTCCAAGTGTGGATGATTCTTGTGAAGATATTTATTGTGGGAGAGGAACGTGGTGAAGCGTTCCTCTCTTTTTTATTTGTAATTGATTTTCTTTTAAAAGGTTCGCTGATTTTGTATATTTGTTTCATTGTATGTGTTGGCGGATAATAGTTCGTGTCGTGTGAGAATATGTGTAACAAAACTTGATGTGTTTATGAGTAAGTATTGGTTATTTTTATTTGTTTGTGGGCTGTTGAGCGCTTTTTCCAGTGTCGCTCAGGAATATGATTTGTACCCGAAACCTCGTCAGGTGACTTTCGGTGAGAATAAATTACTCTTGTCTGCCATGCCTTCCTTGAAGGGGGAAACAACGGCTTATCCCTTGGCGGTAAAGCATCTGAAATGTTTATTCTCGGATACCCTCCCCGTTGACCGGAAATTGACGGTCGTCATTGGCGAAAGAGGGGATAAAGCCATCCGGAAATACGAGTCCAGGATTCCTTCCCGGCCCGAGGGGTATTACCTTTTGGTAAAAGGAAGAACGATTGTCATCGCGGGGAATGATGAACGGGGAACCTTGTATGGCGTGCGGACCTTGGAGCAGTTGTTCAAGGACGGAGTTATTCCGGAGGTGGAGATCGTGGATTACCCGGAAATCGCCTTCCGTGGAGTAGTGGAAGGTTTTTATGGTACCCCGTGGAGCATGGAGGATCGGGCCGAGCAATTGCGTTTCTACGGGAAATATAAGCTAAACACGTATATTTATGGGCCGAAGGATGATCCTTATCACCGTTCGCCTAATTGGCGGGATCCCTATCCACGGAAGGAGGCAGAGGCGATAAAACGGCTGGTGGAAGTGGCTAACGAGAGCGGGGTCGATTTTGTTTGGGCCATTCACCCCGGGCAGGATATTCGTTGGACGGATGAGGATCGGGATAATCTGTTGCGGAAGTTTGAGAGTATGTATGACCTGGGAGTACGGGCTTTTGCCGTGTTTTTTGATGATATATCCGGCGAGGGTACCAATCCGGAACGTCAGGCCGCCTTGCTGAATTATATCGATGAGTATTTCGTGAAAAAGAAGGGAGATGTTATTCCCCTGTTGATGTGTCCCACGGATTACGCAAAAGCCTGGGCTCAGAATGGTTCCTATATCGGGAAAATGGGCGATTTGTTGAATCCATCGATTAACGTGATGTTCACGGGGGATGCCGTGATTGCTTCCATCACACGGGAATGCGTGGAGTGGGTGGATGCTAAATTGAAACGGCCGGTGTATATCTGGTGGAATTTCCCCGTGACGGATTATATCCGTAATCGTGTACTGATGGGGCCCGTTTATGGGAATGATACCACCTTGACCGGAGATGAAATGCGGGGATTCGTCAGCAACCCGATGGAGCATGCCGAGGCCTCGAAAGTGGCGATTTACGGGGTGGCTGGCTATACCTGGAATCCGTCGGCTTATGATAGCCAAGCCGCGTGGGTGGACGTGATGGGCGTTTTGATGCCTCGTGATGCGGACGCTTTACGTTGTTTTGCTTCCCATAATTCCGATCCGGGAGCCTTGGGCTGGCATGCTTGGCAGCGGGAAGAATCCGTTGAGATTGCTGATTGTGCCGACCGGTTAATGCGGATTTACGAGAAGGGCTTAGGAACGGTTAGCCCGGAGGAAGAACGGATGTCCAATGAATTTGATCATATCGTGGAATGTGCCGACCGTTTGCTGGTCAACAAGGATAACCCGGCCCTGGTTCGGGAATTGGAGCCTTGGTTCCGGCAATTCAAGTTGCAGGGAGAGACGGGGAGAGAATTATTTGCCATGCTGTGGGCTTATCGGGACGGGGATGCGCAACGTTTCCTCGCCAAATATCGTCACGTGCGGGCTTTACAGGAGCAGACCTTCTTGTTGGATCAGACATGCAACCAGAATCCCTATCAGCCGGGAATTATTGTTGGAACGAGAGTCTTGCAGCCTTTTATCAATCATGTTTTCACAACCGTAGTGAAAGCGGCGAATGCTGCATTTGGGATGGAACTGGATATGATGTCTGAGTATTCTCCTCACGAATTCACGACAACGGTTAAACAACTGGAGGGTTTGCCCGTGCAGGTAAAAGGTGGTAATGTACAATTGTCCCCGGTGCTGGAAGTCGTGCGTTGGGGTGTGGATGAGGAGTTCCAGATTCTGTTCAAACAGCCTCTGCCGGTTATGACAATACAACTTTACCTGGGGAAATCAGACCGATCTTCCTGGCAGTTGTCCGTGCAGTTGAAGAATGGAACGTGGAAAGAATTGCCTCTTGAAGAGAAAAACGGCGAATACTTCGTTTCGGTCGGGACAAAGGTAAAAGCCGTGAAGTTCGCTAATGTTTCGGGAAAGGCGCAGGAAGTATTCTTAAGAAAGTTCCTTTTGCAAATACAGAAATAGAAGATTCTCTTGGTGAGTTGCTTCGATTCGCTTATCTTTGCACTTTCAATTAAATATTAAATCTTAAAGAATAAAATAAATGGCAACGACAGCTGATTTTAGAAATGGACTATGCATCATGTTCAAGGACGATTTATACCGGATCGTTCAGTTCCAACACGTGAAACCGGGTAAAGGTCCGGCTTTCGTGAGAACAAAGTTACAGAATATCAAAACTGGCCGTACGCTGGAAAACACCTTTACTGCTGGGGTGAAAATTGATGTAGTTCGTATCGAGAGACGTCCTTACCAGTTCTTGTACATGGAAGGAGAGGACTATATCATGATGCATGCAGAAACTTTCGAGCAAATTCCTATCGCTAAGGAATTGATCAATGCTCCGCAATTCCTGAAAGAAGGGGATCCCGTGGAAATGGTAGTGCATGCCGATACCGAAACTCCCTTGTATGTTGAATTATTACCGACCGTAGTATTGGAAGTAACCTACACGGAACCGGGCTTGAAAGGCGATACCGCTTCTTCTACGGCATTGAAACCGGCAGAAGTTGAAACCGGTGCTAAGGTAATGGTTCCTTTGTTCATCAATCAGGGCGAGAAAATCCGTATCAAGACGGAGGATGGTTCTTACGTGGAAAGAGTAAGAGAATAATAACACGATTATACCTCGTGTTGTTTTTCTTGCAACTTATGAATAACTACAGCGGCGGACTTTTGTTCCGCCTCTTTTTTTGACGTTCCGACACCCTGTCCCCAGATTTCCGAGTCAATGGCGATCGTGCAAATGAATTTGGTTTGCCGGGGATTGGCGGGTTGGGTTTGAATGTGCATATCCACTTTTTCCTTCTGGGCCCATTCAATCAGGCGACTTTTATAGTTCTTGTCCTCGTACACCAGCGTTTCGATATCCACGTAATGGGGAATGACGTAATTCTCGATAAACGCCTTCGTCTTCTCGTATCCCTGGTCCAGGTAAATAGCCCCCGTGAACGCTTCAAACACGTCTCCGTAAATATGCTTGTTCCGTGATAAGTCGGCATGGGCGATGACCTCTTTATCCAGCCCCATTTGTATGGCGATTTGGTTCAGGGAGGCCCGGCTGACGATGCGGGAACGTAATTGGGTCATGAACCCCTCGTCCTTGTTCGGGAAGAACTTGTACACGATATCTGCCACGATGGCTCCTAGTACCGCGTCACCGAGAAACTCCAGGCGCTCGTAATTCAACACCGTGCCGCTTTTCGTCTGACGGGATGCCGACCGATGCAATAAGGCCAAGGTATATAAACCCCTGTTCTTGGGGATAAAACCCCATTCAGAAAAAGACAATCCATAAAACTTCTCTTCGCGATGAAGATAAAGTTTTATGGATTGAATTAACTTGCTAATCACTTTGCCAAGTTTTATGGAGTGATTATTTCTTGAATACAACGCAAGCATTGTGACCGCCGAAGCCAAACGTGTTACTGATAGCCACGTTAACCGTTCTCTCTTGAGCCTTGTTGAACGTGAAATTCAGTTTCGGATCCAGTTCCGGATCCAAAGAATGGAAATTGATGGTCGGGGGTACAATGTCGTTCTTCACGGCCAGGACAGAAGCGATTGCTTCCAATGCACCGGCTGCACCTAACAGGTGACCTGTCATGGATTTTGTGGAACTGATATTCAGATTGTAAGCGTGATCGCCGAATGCTAACTTGATAGCTTTAGGTTCCGCGATATCACCCAATCCCGTGGATGTTCCGTGAACGTTGATATAATCAACATCGGCCGGGGTAAGGCCTGCATCCTCCAACGCCAGCAACATGACATCAGCTGCTCCTTCTCCTTCCGGGTGTGGTGCGGTCATGTGGTGTGCATCGCAGTTTATGCCTCCTCCTGCCAGTTCCGCGTAGATCTTGGCTCCGCGTTTCACGGCGTGTTCATACTCTTCCACGACTAAGGAAGCTCCTCCTTCACCCAGCACGAATCCGTCACGGTCGGCGTCGAAAGGACGCGAAGCGCTTTGAGGATCGTCATTGCGGGTTGAGATTGCTTTCAGGGCATTGAACCCACCCACTCCCGGTACGGTAATGGCGGCTTCCGATCCCCCGGCTACAATCACGTCTGCTTTCCCTAATCGGATAAGATTTAATGCATCTACAAGTGAATGTGCTGATGACGCGCAAGCGGAAACGGTCGTGTAATTCGGTCCTTTCAGCCCGAATTCAATAGCGATCATACCTCCTGCCATGTTCGCGATCATCTTGGGTATAAAGAACGGGTTAAATCTGGGCGTCCCGTCTCCCGTGGCGAATGAAGCGCATTCCTCGTAGAATGTCTCCAGACCACCGATTCCGGCTCCCCAGATAACACCAATCCTTTTCTTGTCTTCTTTCTCGAAGTCGAGTGCGGCATCCTTGATAGCCTCGCGTGCGGCGATAATACCGAATTGCGTGTAAAGATCCATCTTGCGGACCTCTTTGCGGTCAAAGTGTGCCGTGGGCTCGTAATTTTTAATCTCGCAGGCGAATTGCGTGCGGAATTTAGATGCATCAAAACGAGTAATAGGCCCGGCGCCACTGACGCCACCCTTCAGATTTTCCCAAAACTCGGCCACGTTGTGACCCAGTGGATTTATGGTCCCAAGACCAGTAATTACTACTCGTTTGAGTGTCATAGAATAACTATTTATTGTGCGTTAGCTTCTACGTAAGCAATAGCGTCACCTACCGTCGTGATCTTTTCTGCTTGGTCGTCCGGAATAGTGATGTTGAATTCTTTCTCCAATTCCATGATCAACTCTACAGTATCCAAAGAATCTGCACCTAAATCGTTCGTGAAAGTGGCGTTCGGGGTAACCTCAGATTCATCCACACCTAATTTATCAACGATGATAGCTTTTACTCTGTTTTGAATGTCAGACATAACTTTTAATTTTAATTAGACATTTTGTAAATTAACACACGCGCCTTGCGGCGACTTCATAACTCTCTAAAGTTGGGCACAAAGTTACTCATTTTATTTTTACAAGAAAATTTTTTGGGCATAGAATGAAGTTTTATATCTTTATGCCGTTGATTTTTAATGATTTATAAAATGAAGAAAATAGCAATATTTGCCTCTGGTTCAGGTTCTAACGCCGAAAATATCATCCGTTTCTTCGAGAATGACCCCCGGAACCGGGTTTCCCTCGTCCTTTGCAACAAGCCCGACGCCTACGTTCTCGAGCGGGCCAAACGCCTGGGAGTGCCCGCTCTCGTCTTCAATCGCGAGCAATTCTACCATTCCGATCTCATCCTCGACCGCCTGAAAGCCGAGGCCGTTGACCTCATTGTCCTCGCCGGATTTCTCTGGAAAGTGCCAGCCAACCTCTTGGCCGCTTATCCCGACCGGATTATCAACATCCACCCGGCCCTGCTTCCCAAGTTCGGGGGCAAGGGAATGTACGGCGAGCACGTCCACGAGGCCGTCATCGCTGCCGGCGAGAAGGAGAGTGGAATCACCATCCACCACGTCAACGACCGCTACGACGAGGGTGCCGCCATCTTCCAGGCCACCTGCCCCGTCCTTCCCGACGACACGCCCGACACCCTTGCCGCCAAGGTGCATGCTCTCGAGTACGCCCACTTCCCCCGTGTCATCAAGGAATTCGCTGACAGCCTCCCGGAATAACGCGAGGCATATACCGGCGGCTACTGAAGCCGCGAGGGGTGGGGAATAACCTTGGGATTAATTTCGTACTTTAGCGACATGAAAACTATGGTACATACAACAGCGGAAGCCCCCGTCCCGGACGGGATTCCCACCCCGCGGCGCTATTGGGCCATTCTGGCCATTGCCGCCGGGATAACCCTCTCCGTCCTCGACGGAACCATTGCCAACGTGGCCCTGCCCTCCATCGCGGCGGACCTCCACGCGTCGCCATCCACCTCCATCTGGATTGTCAACGCTTACCAGTTGGCCATTGTCATCTCCCTGCTCTCCCTCTCCTCGTTGGGAGACATCTGGGGGTACAAGAAAGTCTATCTCTGCGGCCTGGTGCTGTTTGCCGGGGCCTCCACGGCCTGCCTTCTCTCTCGCTCCCTCTTCTCGCTCACCCTGTCGCGGGTATTCCAGGGATTCGGGGCGGCGGCCCTGGCTAGTGTCAACACCACCCTCATCCGCCTCATCTATCCCCGTCGTCATCTCGGTCGGGGCTTGGGTATTAACGCCCTCGTTGTGGCCGTGGCCGCCGCCGGCGGACCTACCATCGCCGCCGCCATCCTGTCCGTGGCTTCCTGGCAATGGCTCTTTGCTATCAATATACCGATAAGCATCCTCGCCCTCGTGCTCTCGGCCCGCTACTTGCCGGCCAATCCCGTGAAGGTAAAGGAACACCGTTTCGACTGGTCGGGAGCCTTGATGAACGCCCTCACCTTCGGCCTTTTCATCTTCTCCATCGAGGGGTTCACCCACGAGGTCGGTTGGCAAATACTCGCCCCTGTCATCCTGCTCACCTTCGTTGTCGGTTACTTCTTCGTCCGTCAGCAACTTGCCCGTCCTTTCCCGCTCTTGCCGGTTGATTTGTTGAAAATCCCGATATTTTCCCTTTCCGTGTGTACCTCCATCTGCTCCTTCGTGGCGCAGATGCTAGCCCTCGTGTCGCTCCCCTTCTTCCTGCAGCACACGCTCGGGATGACAGAGGTCGAGACCGGGGTGCTGCTTACTCCCTGGCCTCTGGCGACCATGGTGGCCGCACCTTTGGCCGGTAAGCTCATCGAGCGCGTGCATGCCGGGATACTCGGGGGTGTCGGTCTCGGGCTGCTTGCCGTGGGGCTCTTCCTCATGGCGGTATTCGCCGACACGGCTTCCCACGTGATGATCGGTTGTTTCATGGCTTTGTGTGGTGCCGGGTTCGGCCTCTTCCAAACCCCGAACAACAGTATCCTGATTTCCTCCGCCCCGCCTGCCCGTAGCGGGGGAGCCAGTGGTATGTTGGGAATGGCCCGCCTCACGGGGCAGACCTCCGGGGCTTCCCTGGTTGCCCTCGTGTTCACCCTTTTCGCCGACAACGGCACCTACGCCGCCCTCTACCTCGCCGGGGGATTTGCCACCCTCGCCGCCCTCGTCAGCTTCACCCGGGTCTCCCTCCCCGAACCGGAACTCCTGCGAGGCAGCGTCAAACGGCATGCTTAATCTCATCTGCGAGTAAGGTGTCATTTTTTTTCTTCACTGTAATAGAAATTTTATAACGTTTTTATACTTTTGTTCGTGGCGATTATAGGTTTTTGATTTTATTGAATATTTATGATTATGGATTTTTCCGGGGAACATACGATGCAGGGTAAGCAAGAAACATTTAATAGTGTATTCAATACCTATTACAGGCAATTGTGTTTCTTTGCAACCCAGATGATAAACTCTCCGGAAGAGGCTAAAGATATTGTACAAGATGTTTTCCTGCTGTTCTGGAAAATGGATCATGGGAAATTCCCAAATATAAAAACGGTGAAAGCTTATTTATATAATGCGGTTCAGACCCGTTGTCTGAATTTTTTGCGGAATGAAGAGATTCGTCGTAAGAATCATAAAATGTTGGTTCAGGAAGAGTGGGATGATGATTATTTCCTCTGCCAGCGGATTCAGTCAGAAATTGTGGCTGAAATATTTGCGGCTGTAGAGGAATTGCCGGAAAAGTGTCGGGAGATTTTCAAAAAATCCTATCTCGAGAATATGTCCGATAAAGAGATCGCCGATGAATTGGAGATTTCATTAAATACGATAAAAACACAGAAACAACGGGCCAAGCAATACTTGCGTGTCCGATTGGGAGATCTATTTTCTTACGTGTCGTTATTTTTCCCTGGCATATAAAAATTTTCCTCCTTGTCACCTATTTCTGTTTCGAGTGTGTTTCAGTTATAAAATTTGATAGAATGAAACACACGATAGATATAAAGAAATTGATCTTGGCTTATCTCAAGGATGAGATATCTTCGGAGGATCGTGTTGTCTTACAACGTTGGTTGGAAGAGAATGAACGTCATCGGTCGTTATTGGAAGAATTAAAGGACGAGAAAAAATTACAGGAGAAACTGGAAATGTTTGCTTCCGTGGATATCCGTAGGGGAAAGGAAGAAATGGAATTACGGATAGAGAAATACAAGAAGAGTAATCGATTGCGGAAGCTATATTGGTGGACTGGGGCTGCAGCTATTGTCTTGTTATTGTTTTGGGTGGGATTCCTTCAGGAAAAAGCAAGTCCCGAGAAACCGCTCAAAAATGTGGTGGCTCAGCATCAGGTGGAAATGTCAGGGAGTGTCTTGTTTTCAGACCAAGGAGAGTCTTTTCTTCTTGATGGACTTAAGGATACGGTTTTGAACTTTGATAAAGGAAGGGATGTTGTTATTAAAGATAAAGGTCGATTGACTTATGAAACATCGGACACCACTGCACGGGTCGTTTGGTATACGCTGAAGATTCCCCGTGGAGGCGAATATAATATAACTCTGGCGGATGGTTCCAGAATCTGGTTAAACAGTGTTTCTGAATTACGGTTTCCCTCACGTTTCCAGGGAAATTATCGGGAGGTATATTTGAACGGAGAGGCTTATTTTGAAGTGGAACGGGATGAAAAGCATCCTTTTCGGGTAAATTCTCAGCGATTGAATGTGGAGGTCTTGGGAACGTCGTTCAACATGTCCGTGTATGAAAATGATGACAATATACACGTGACACTGGAAAAAGGTCGGGTGAGGGTTTGTCCTAGAGGGCAGGAAAAAGGAATTGTTTTGAATCCTGATGAGCAATTGTTTGTGCAAGGCGAACGTTTGATACACCGGAAAGTGAATGCTTCTATTTACAGCGCCTGGAGAAAAGACCGATTCGTGTTTGAGGACGAGAATCTTGACGAAGTGATGCGCAAACTGGCCCGTTGGTACGACATTTCGTACGTATTCAAGAATGATAAGAAGAGAGAAAAGCGTTTCACGGGGACATTATTGAAATATGGGGAGACCACGGAACTGTTGCGATTGATCGAGATGACTGCTGATGTGAAATTGTATATGAAAGATAATGTGATTTTTATAGAATAAAACCGATTTAACTATTGACTAACTAAATACGAGTAAATGATGAGAAAAAACCAGAAAGCAGGGATAAAGAATTGTTTATCCCGGAGATTGATTTACCCTATTTTCGAGTGCCTTTTGCTTGGCATGCTGATAGGAGTCTTTCCGTATCCGATACAGGCGATGGCCCAGGAGCGAAAGATGACAATGGAACGACAGGATGTGACGTTGCTTTCCGTGATAGAGGAATTGCGTCAGGAGTCCGGCTATGAATTTTTTTATAATAATGATGAGGTGGCCGGGAAAATCGTGTCTGTTTCTGCAGCAAATGCCACGGTGTTTGAGATTTTGGACCAGGTTTTGAAAGGTACCCAATTATTTCATCGGCTTGTGGATGATGTAATCATCATATCACGAGAAAAACAGTCAACCGATACGAAAACATGGAAATTGGCGGGTGTTGTGAAATCAAAGGACGGTCACACGCTTCCCGGGGTTTCCGTTACGCTCAAGGGAACAACCATTGGGGTGGCGACGGATGCAGATGGAAAATTTAAACTGGAGTTTAAAAAAGAGGGGGAGAGTGTTGTGTTGCAATTCTCTTTTATCGGGATGGAAACGTGTGAAGTGACCGTGAAAGAACTTGTGAAAGATAACTTGAATGTGGTTATGCACCCGGCAGAGGAAGAATTGGAGGAGGTCGTTATTACCGGTTTCGGTAATAAGTCTAAGGCCAGTTATACCGGTGCGGCCACAGCGGTAAGTCGTGATCAGTTATTGGCGGCTGGTTCAAAAAGTTTGTTGAAAAGTTTGGCGGCTTTCGTGCCTGGAATGCAGATCGTGACGAACAACGAGATGGGATCCGACCCGAATACTCGCCCCGAGATATTGGTGCGGGGACGGAGCAGTTTCGAGGGTTCCTCCAATGTTCCGACTTTTATCGTGGATGGAGCTGAAGTCGATCTGGATTATGTGTTTGACATGGATATCAATGACGTGGAGACCGTTACCGTTTTGAAGGATGCTTCTGCTTCTGCATTGTACGGTGCAAAAGCATCCAAGGGAGTTATCGTGATTACAACGAAACCCTTGAAGGCTGGTAAAATGCGTGTTTCCTATGCCGGAACCTTCGGACTTTCCATGCCGGATTTGAGCGATTATGACTTACTTAATGCTGCGGAGAAATTGGAATATGAGCGTTTGGCGGGAGTTTTCAAGGGGACTGGTGCTGACGGCTACAAACTGGATGAGGAATATAATGAGATTTTTAAGCGGGTAAGAGAAGGGGTGGATACGGATTGGATGTCAAAACCGTTACGCAATGCTTTCACGCAAAATCATAACGTGAGTGTGGCCGGTGGTGATGAATATATCCGTTACAGTCTTACGGCACGTTACGGTAGGGAGAACGGGGTGATGAAGGAATCGCGCCGTGACCGTTATTCACTTTCTTTTAAATTATCCTACAATAAGCAGGATAAAGTATTTATAGACAATAACACGACAATTACTGTTGTCAACAATGAGGAATCTCCTTATGGTACTTTTTCTACCTATGCGGATATGAATCCTTATGATCCAGTCTATCTCGAGGATGGCTCCTTGAATAAGACGTTGACCCATAATGTAGCCAATCCCTTGTATGAGGCTTCTCTCGGGAGTTATAACAAAGGAGAGCAATTTTACTTGAATACCTCGCTGAATTTACGGGTAGAGGTTGTGAAAAACTTGCGTCTGGAAGGATTCTTCTCGCTGAACAAGACGAAAGATGACACGGAGAAATTCCTTTCTCCTAATTCAAACGAATTTAAGGATAGGCCGGCAGCGGAATCTGGAACTATCACTTTGTCCAACACGAAAGGTTTGACTTATGAGGGAAGAATTTCGTTGTCTTATAACAAAATGTTCGGTACGGGGACCTTGTTGAGCGTGCTTGCGGGAAGTAATATTAACACCTCGGAGACAAACATGAACGGTTATTCCGGAACAGGGATATTTTCCGACCGTTTGGCTCACCCTGCTTTTGCCACGAGCTATCCGGAGGGTGGACGCCCGACAGGTAGTCAGGATATATCTCGATCTGCCGGTTTCTACGTGAACGGAAACGTTATTTATGATGACCGTTATTTCGCCGATGCTTCTATCCGTTACGAGGGTTCCTCCAAATTTGGTTCGGATCAGCGTTATGCGCCGTTCTGGAGTTTAGGGGTCGGTTGGAATATACACAAGGAACATTTCTTGAATTTCGGGCCGACTGATAGATTAAAATTGCGGGGAAGTGTCGGTTACACCGGTAACGCTTCTTTCTCTCCCTATCAGGCGATGACGACTTACGAGTACAAGAATGAACTAGAATATTACAAGGGAATTGGGGCGATCCCCATGGCGATCAGTAATCCCGATTTGAAGTGGGAGCGGACCTTGACTTACAATGTTGGTCTTGATGTCGTGCTCTTCTCCAATCGCTTGGATATGACTTTTGATTGGTATCGTAAGATGACGGACAACTTGTTGTTGGATGTGACGAAGGCTCCATCTATCGGGACCAATCAGGCTAAAGAGAATATAGGTAAATTACAGAACGATGGTTTGGAATTATCAGCTCGTGTGGTACCCATATCCAATCAAAATTGGAACTGGTCACTTTCTTTGACCTTGACCCATAACAGAAATAAGGTGAAAAAGATAAGTAATGCCTTGAAAGCCATGAATGAACAGTTGAATGATGAAAAGACCCTTTTACCTCCGCCCTTGTACGAGGAAGGACAATCCCTGAGTGCGGTAAAAGTGGTGAAATCTGGTGGTATCGATCCGGCCACGGGACAAGAAGTATACATCGACAAGGATGGCAATCCTACTTTTACCTATGACTACAGGGATAAGCGTGTCTATGGGGATTCCGATCCTGATGCTTCTGGGGTTTTTGGTTCTTACTTGACATTCAAGGGTATTTCTTTGAATATGATGTTTGACTATTCTTGTGGAGGAACAATTTACAACCAGACTTTGGTATCCCGTGTGGAAGGTTCCAATCCATTGAAGAATGCCGACAAGCGAGTGTTTGAGAGTCGTTGGAAACAATCTGGTGACATCGTCAAATATAAGAATATTGCTGATGCTTCTGTTCCTATGCAGACCAGCCGTTTCGTGAGGGATGAATACTATTTGAACATGAGAAGTTTGAGTGTCTCCTACGATTTCACTTCTGCCTTTTGCGAGAAATTATACTTGACCCGTTTGCGCGTGGAGTTCATGACGAATGACTTGTTCCGGATTTCCAACATTAAACAGGAAAGGGGATTGTCCTATCCTTTTGCCCGGAGTTTTGAATTTTCTATCAGTGCAGCATTTTAATACAGACGATTATGAGAAAGATTATATATACGATTTTAACTTGTGGACTATTTGGACTGGTTTCCTGCAACAGTTTCCTGGATGTTCAACCTAAGGGCACCGTGGAACAGGATAAACAGTTTGCCGACCTTCAAGGTTGCATGGATGCCATGTACGGTGTGTATGCCTCCATGGCGAGCGCTTCCCTTTACGGGCAGGCATTGAGTTGGGGATTTGTTGACTGGATTGCCCAGCTTTCCTATGATAAATACGGCTCTTATCCGGAAGTCTGGTACGCTAATCAGTATGATTACGAGCACCAGAACGTGCGCCCCATGATTGATGCTATCTGGAGTGATGCTTACAAATGCATCTCCTACGTGAACAATATCCTGGAGAACGTGAAAGAACAACCAGGAGAGACCAACCTTGACTATTCCTTGATAAGGGGTGAAGCCTATGCCATCCGAGCCTTCTTGCATTTTGATATTCTACGCCTTTTCGCGGATAATTATTTGCTTTCCCCTGAGGCGGGAGGAATTCCCTATGCCACCACTTTCGATTTGAATAATAAACCAGTATATTCGTTGAAAGAAGTGTACGACCGGATTATTGCCGATCTGGATCAGGCGGAGCGGCTTTTGGAAAAGGATGTGGAAATGGGTGACGTGAATGCATCCTCGGAATATCGGGAAAAACGTTGGATGCATTGTAACAAGTATGCCGTGTGGGGTATCAAGGCGAGGGTGTATCACTACAAGGGGGAGCTTGACAGTGCTGCTGTATACGCTCGCAAAGTAATCGAAAGTCCGGTTTTCTCCCTGATCCCGAAAGGAAGTTACATTTCCAAGAAATTGTACCGCTTTTCCCTTTCTTCCATGAATGGAGAAACTCTTTGGGGACTATACACGAAGAATTTCTACGACAATTATCGTAAATTGTTTCTTGACGGTTCTGTAGCCATGGGTAACATTCTTTGCGTGCGCGAGGATGTGCGGAGTATCTACGAAGCCCAATCTTTTGATGCCGATAGCAAGGATGACCGTTTTGAAGTTTTCTTTTCCACGGACATGTATGATTCGAGACTGTATAATTTCAAGCGGCTTCTGACCCTGAATGAAACTGCGAACAATATCAACGGCGTTTGCCTGATCCGTTTACCGGAGATGTATTACATCCTGGCCGAGGCCCTCTACCAGACGAACAAGGAACAAGCTGTCCGTTACTTCAATGACGTGCGCAACAGTCGGGGACTTCGGGATATCGAGTCAACCCGCGTGGCAACTTGGGAACTTTTCAAGAATGAACTCCTCAACGAGCGTCGCAAAGAATTTTGGGGAGAAGGACAATGTTTTTTCACCTACAAACGCGAGAATATGGCCATTATTGATGGAACTACCCAGCAGAATGTTTTCCAGCCATCTCCGGAGATCTATATCTTGCCTTGGCCGGAAGCCGAGAAAGAATTCGGTATAACCTCTAAAAACTGACAGTTATGAAAACATATTTATTATCTTTTCTATTACCACTTCTGTTTATCTTCCAAGGATGTGAGGAGAACGGTGATGACGGATACTATGACGGTATTTCCCGTGTTTATTTCGAGGAGGGAACAATGCACACTGCATTGGGGGCCAAACCTGTGGAGTTTACCACCTTTGAGGTAAAAATTCCCGTGCGTATACTTGGTCTTCCCGCCCGCCAGGACATGATGTTCAAGGTGAAGGTGGAAGAAAGTGAGACTACCGCACCTCTTAACACGTATACTCTTTCGGCTGACCAGTTTACCATTGCTCGTGATTCCATCCGGGGATATGTCTCCGTGGAGCTCTCCCGGAATAATATTCCTGCGGAAGTAGACACGACCTATACCCTCACCCTGGTTCTGGAACCCAACGAGAATTTCGAATTGGGAATAGAGGAAAGCCGGAAAATGCAACTTACCTTCTCCAATTACCTGGCCAAGCCTAGTTGGTGGTATGCCTTGGAATCTCAATATTGGGGACCTTATCACCCGATGAAATACCAGAAAATGATAGAGATCTGGGGTGGTGAGATTTCTATGGATGATTACATGTCTTATATGACTCAAATTATCTATGTCGGGCAGGATATGTACAACTATTTTCAGGAACACCCTGAATTCGGAATGGAATTCCCCGAGAATGTTGATTGGCCTTATGTGAAATGATAAACAGGAACAAGACTATGAAATACATCTATTTATTTATACTATTGGGATTCATGTCTGCTTGCATCAATGATGAATCCAAGGAGGGTAATCTTCCCGTGTCCACCCTTTCCTTCCTCGAGGAATTGGATGAGGAGTATATCGTGGCCAAAAACGCAGAATTCGTGCTTCCAACCCCTGCTGTCAAGCAGGAGAATGAGCAGAAGACGCTTTCTTATGAATGGCAGATCAATTATCAGGTCGTATCCACCGAGGCTGAGTTGCGTTATCCTTGCGATAGCTGCGGCATCTTCCCCTGCCGTCTGAAAGTGTATAACGAGGATGGGGCCATCTTCAAGGAATTCAAACTCAATGTCCCGTTTCCTTATCAGGAGGGAATACTCTTGCTGAGTAATTATGATAACCGCTCCATGCTTTCCTTCAAGAACTTGAATCCGGATGAGCCTTTCGTGCGCGATGTCTTCGAGTTGAATAATCCCGGGACTACGATTCTTGGCTCCAATCCGCGTGATATCTGTTTCTATGATAATTCTTATGGAGACAGTTACACTTACGTGGCCACGGAAGATCCTGTGCGCCTCGTGAAATTGGAACATAACACCATGAAAGTCCTCAACGTGCTCGATTATCCCGAGGAACACATCAGTCGTCTCTTCGTTTACGGATACTCCAGTATTTTCATTACCGGTGGTGGGCGCTCGGTATCATTAAGTTGTTCCGCGGAATTGTTCTCGAACTCGAGCCAGCAGAAACTTCAGGAATACAATCCCTCCGTTCGTGTCGCCGATAAAGTTGTCTTGACAAAGACTGATTGGGGATCCGACAAGGATTACATATTTTTCGATGAAAACACGAAAACTTTCCTGAATACCTCTCTCGACCAGATGGAGATTTGCTCATCTCTCAAGGGAACTAGTCTTCTCGACATGTTCTCGGGTAGAGTCGGCGACCGCCTGATTGCTATCGTCAAAAAGACGGATGGGAAACTCCTGGTCAGCCTCTCTAACACCGCCACCGGTGAGGATGTTAACCAGGTGGAGGTCCCCGGAACAGCCGGTATGACCGAGAATAGCATTTTTCTCGCTTGTAATAAGGAGGACGTGCTTATCTATGCATCCGGGAATAAGATATATCGCTACTACTATACCTCCTATGGTAACTTCCCGACATCTCCCGATTATACCGTGGGCGACTCCGGGGAAGTCATCAAGGCCATGCTTCTTGACGCGAACGAAGAAAAACTGTATGTTGCTACCGATTCTCCCTCCGGGGAATACAGGGGGAATGTTTACTGCTACAACTACAAGACCAAAGAATTGTTGTGGCAGGAGAAAGGTGTGGCTGGGACGATCGTTTCCATGGTATACAAAACCAAATAATCCTTTTCGGGATCTCGGGGACATGTTTCCCTCTTTCCTGGATCTCGTCCCGTGGATAATTGGTTGTCGCCATTTATCCGTTTATTATAGGGCAGCTCAATTTTCTGGGCTGCCCTTTTTCTAGTTCTCTCTACACCTCCACGTGCACGCTGGGGGAGAATCGTTCCAGCGTCTCGTTGCCGAAGAAGAGGTACAGGTGCAGCCGTCCTCCTTCCGCTTGCCCGAGGTCGGGAATCGTCACCGTGGCCCGGCCATCGGCACGCCTTGCCTCTGCTGCCGTCACCATCCCCGGGGAGCGGGGCAGCGTCTCGTGGAAATAGCCCACGAATACCCGGTCCGTCCATCCCGCCTTGGGGCGGTCTTCTCCCGTCTCCCATTCCAGGGTCACCGTCCAGCCCTCCCGTCGCGCTGCCGTCAATCGCGGCATCTCCAGTGAACCGGCCGCGAAGCGGAATGTCCCGAAGGCCGTCACGCCCCGTCCCGCCTCGATGCATCCCTCGTTCAGCGAGTGGAAGTAGGTGTCGCCCCGTGTCCGTCCGACTTCCCGGGCCGCCACGCGCCACACGGGCAGATCGCCCGTCGCCCGACGGTACATCCGCCACATCTTTCGCACCTCCGTGAATCGCGACATGGCCGCTTCTTCGCCCTCCGTCCGCGAGCGCTTCGGCCCCCGTTTCGAGCGGCAGGCCCGTACCCGGCCCCCGTGCAGGTAGTAGGTCACCCCGTCCAATCGTAGCGGTCCCCCGTCCAGGAGTGCCGCATGCAGTGTATTCAATCTTCCCATGCTATCCGTTTTATATCGTTCATCGTTCTTCAATTGCTTATCATGTGCCTTATCCCCCACACCCTTTTCTCTTTTCCCCTCTCTTTTCCCTTGCTACCGCGACTTGTCTCGGGATTCTCCCTTCTTCTCCCTCTTTTCCTGTTGACAGGGATTGTACAGGGGGCATACAGGGGATTTACAAAGGAATAAGATTTGTATTGTCTACTATAAATCCATTGTAAATATCTATATAATCTTTTAAATATCCAATAGAAGTCCAGTAATAATCCTGTATTATATAGGATTTTAATAGGATTATTGAATGGTTCTTACAGGGTTTTACATGGTTAGCATAAAGTTATATTCAAGTTATATCTCTGTTTTCTCCTTTGTAAATCCCCTGTATGCCTTCTGTATGTCCCGGGTTGGGAATAGGGAGATGATAGTCGGGTTTATCGCTCGGGAAGAATGAGCGGATGGAAGGTTCTCGGGGA
Source organism: uncultured Butyricimonas sp. (assembly GCA_944321845.1). Classification (GTDB taxonomy): domain Bacteria; phylum Bacteroidota; class Bacteroidia; order Bacteroidales; family Marinifilaceae; genus CALUMT01. Next base: position 88,327 of record CALUMT010000017.1, on the reverse strand, counting down.
AATATGGGGGTGATTTCAATAAAATGTTTTATATTTGTAGATGTTGTTTAATATAAAATGATGGTTTATGGCTGTGATTGACACGATTTTCGGGAAGTTGCGGGGAAGAGTGGGGAATCTGGTGTTCTACGAGGATGGGGCAGGGAGGACCGTGATGCGGAAGCGTGGAGGGAAGCGTGGACCGAGCAAGAAGGAGGGGCAAAAGCGACAGAACGTGGTGTTCGGGACATTGACGGGGCATGGCGGTTGGATGCAGGAAGTGATCCGCCTGGGTTTCCCGGGGCGGGGTGGTTGGCAGGGGAGTTTCGGTAGATTCACACGGGCGAATACCCGGGGGGTGGTGACGACGGAGCCGTTGAGCCCGGGGCGGCCGTTGAGTCGGCGGAGGAAGGCGATGGACGAGTTTCGGGGAGTGGTGGATTATGCCCGGTTAAGGGTGTCAGAGGGGGCGTTGGCTGTGCCCGTGGGGAGCGTGGAGGTGGACAAGGAGGAGCGGTTGGTGCGCTTCCGGAGCGAAGGACAGCCGGTGGAGGCGGTGGATTGTTACTCGGATGACCGGGTGTACGGGGTGGTGCTTTGCCCGTCACGGTACGTTTGCCCGGTGGTGGAGATCGGTTCCCGGGGAACGGGCGGTGAGGCGGAGGTGACGTTGCCGGCAAAGGTGAAGAAATCGAAGAAGTCAGACTGCATGTGCTATCTTTTCGCCGTACGGGCGGACGGGCTGGAGGCCTCGGATTCGGTTTGCGTGTATGACGGGACGAAGGTTTCCGGGGAGAAAGAGGGACAGAGTTTGAAAGGATGATGGCTTTTTCGTGTTTATAGGGTATACCGGGTTGATACCGGGAGTATAATGTTTAATTTCGCGTTGTTTGGAGAAGGGAAAGGGTGAGGGGATTTTAATAATGTTTGTTCCGGATGGAAGAAGGTTTAACACGGGAGAGGGGTATGCAGGCCCCGTTGACGATTGACGGTTTGTACGACACCTATTACGATGAGCTGGTGGCGTGGGCGGATGCTATCCTGGGGGACGTGGAGGCGGCGGAGGATGTGGTGCAGGATTTTTTCGTGTACCTGTGGGAGAAGGGAACGGTGGAGCGTTTGCGGCGGGAGGAGGTGCGGGCCTATCTTTACGCGGGGGTGAAGCATTTGGCAGCCCGGCGGGTGCGGGGAAGGCGGGACGTGGCACTGGAGGCGGACGCGGCGGTGTTCCAGGAGGCGTGGGAGGAACCGGGGGATTCGCGGGCGATGGTGGTGGAGCGGGTGATGCGGGAGCTGGAGAAGTTGCCGCCGAGGAGTCGGGAGGTGGTGGAGCTGGTGCACCTGAAGGGGTTGCGGTACGCGGAGGTGGCGGAGGCGCTGGGGGTGTCGGTGGCGACGGTGAAGACGCTGTTGGTGCGGAGCCTGAAGGCATTGCGGCGGGGATTGTCGGATTACCCGTTGTTGCTGTTCCTGCGTGTGCTGGCCCGGGAGCTGGAGACGGGGCGGGATATGAGGCGTTTTTCTTGAGGGGAAGAGGTTGCCGATGTTTTTTCGCGAGGAATTGGTTGGTGAGAGAATGAGGTGTTTGTTTTATAAGTTGTTTATAGTGACTTGATTATGGCCTGTCGGGAGAGTTTGTTCCGGTGGGTTTTGTTTTATGGATTGATTTTTTTTGAAAAAAAGTAGAGACGGCTTGTCAACCGTTTGGACTTTTCGTGCCTATTATAGACGAGAAACAGGATGAAATTATGGAAAAGGAAGATTTGGATATTCGATTACTGGAACTGATGACGGGGGAGTTGACGGGTGATGAGGCGAGGGAGATGAAGCGATGGGTGGAGGAGAGCGAGGAGCATCGGCGGTATTACCGGGAGTTGCAGGTGGCTTACGCCCGGCAACGGGGAGTGCTGCGTGCCGGGTTGGTGAGACGGCGGGGAGAACGGCGCTACCGGCGGGTAGCCCGTCGGCGGATGTTGTGGCGTTGGAGTGGTGTGGCTGCGGCGGTATGCCTGGTGTTCGGGGTGAGCGTGTGGTTGTGGCATGGCGTGGATGAGCCGGGAGGAAGGATGCTGGCGGACGGGGGAAGCATTGTCCCGGGAAGTGCTCGGGTGAGCCTGGTGTTGTCGTCCGGGGAGCGGGTGGATTTGCGTGCTGGTGAGGGGGAACGGTTGGCAGAGGGGACGGTGTCGCTGAACGTGGGGAAGGAAGGGGTACTGGAGTACCGGGATTCGGTGGAATCCGGGAGCGTGGAGGGGCGGATGAACCGGCTGGTGGTGGAACGTGGGGGCGAGTACCGGGTGGTGTTGTCGGACGGCACGGAGGTGTGGCTGAATTCGGAGACGGAGCTGGAGTACCCGGTGCGGTTCGAGGGACGTCGTCGGGAGGTACGTTTGAAGGGTGAGGCTTATTTCAAGGTACGGGCGGATTCGCTGCACCCGTTCGTGGTGAATGCCGGGGGTGTGGACGTGATGGCGGTAGGTACGGAGTTTGACGTGCGAGCCCGGGACGAGGGAAAGGTGGAGGCCGTGCTGGTGAAGGGACGCGTGGGCGTGGAGACGGGAAAGAGCGCGGTGATGCTGCAACCCGGGGAACTGGCCGTGTGTGACGAGGGTGTGACGGGTATTTCGGTGTCACGGGTGAATGTGCGGAAGTATGTCGGCTGGAAGGACGGGGATTTCGTGTTCAGTGACGACCGGTTGGAGGACGTGATGGACGAGTTGGCAAGATGGTACGATTGCCGGGTGTTCTACGAGCGGGAAGGGGTGAAGGAGGTGCGCCTGTCTGCCGATATCAAGCGCTACAGGCGGGTGGACGAGTTGCTGCACTTCCTGGAATTGAGTACGGGTGTCCGTTTCGAGATAAAGGATAAAGTGATTTTTGTGAAATAATAATTATTAGACCTAAGTTATGAAGAATTATGGTGTGACAAACGACTCGCGTTGCCCGATTCGGCGGATAGCCCGCTTGATGGGTTTGGTGTGTTTTCTGGCGAGCGTGTTACTGGTTCAGGCGCGGGGAAGCGCTTTTTCCCAGAACCAGCAGGTTACTTTGCATTTACGGCAGTGTAACGTGGAGGAGTTCTTGTCGGAGGTGAAACGGCAGACAGGAATCCATTTTATGTACAAGAACGAGTACGTGCGGGATATTCCCCGTTTTGACGTGAAGGCAGAACAACGGGAGGTGATGGAGTTATTGGATGAGGTGTTCGCGGATAAAGGTATCCGTTGCATGTATGATAACGGGGTAGTGGTGTTGAACAGACGATTGAATGATGTGAAGAAAGAGGATGCCGTAATCCGGGGTACGGTGCGGAGCCGTTCTGGGGATTTGTTGCCCGGGGTGACGATCATCATCAAGGGGACGTCCGTGGGGGTGGCTTCGGATAAAAACGGGGCATTCTCGTTGAACTCGATGGGGCGGGATACCGTGGAACTGGTGTTCTCGTTCGTGGGCATGAAGACGCGGGAAGTGAGATGGACGGGAGAACCAATGCTGAACGTGGTGATGGAAGATGAAGTGGCGGAGATTGACGAGGTGGTGGTGACGGGTTACCAGAAAATAGACAAGCGGTTGTCTGCCAGTTCGACTTACTCGGTGAAGGCAATTGATGTGATGCAGCCGGGGCGTTCGTCCATTGACGAGATGTTGCAGGGAGAAATTCCGGGCTTGATGGTCGTGAACACGTCGGGTAGTCCGTCTGCCCTGCCGAAGATGCGTATGCGGGGAACGGCCACGCTGTTGGGTAATGCAGCCCCGGTGTGGGTGATTGATGGTGTGTTGCGTGAGGACCCGGTGAATATTGCCAACGAGGATGTGGCTGCAGCATTGGATATGACGAACCCGAATTACCTGATGTTCGGTAATGCCATTTCCGGTTTGAACCCGATGGATATAGAAAGCATCACGTTCTTGAAAGATGCTTCGGCAACGGCTATTTACGGAACGCGTGCCGCGAACGGGGTTATCGTGGTGACGACGAAAAAAGGAAAAGCGGGGAGTACTTCCATCAATTATTCGGGAACGTTGACGGTAAAGCAACGTCCATCATACAAGCGTTCGACGGACGTGATGAACTCCCGGGAGCGTATGGCCCTGTCAAAGGAATTCTTCGAGGATGGATTGGTGTTCAAGTCCACCCCCAAGTACGGTTTCGAGAAGGCGATGATCGATTACCTGGAAAACAAGATCCCGTTCAGCGAGGTGGAACGGGTATATCGGGAACGGGAAGCGTTGAACACGGACTGGTTTGACTTGCTGTTCTCCAATTCCCTGTCGCAGACCCATTCCCTTTCCGTTTCGGGAGGAAATAACTCGACTTCCTATTATGTCTCGCTGAGCTATAATGATGACAAGGGTACGGCTGACGGGGAGCGGGTACGTCGCTACACGATGAACTTGCGGGTGGAAACGGCCTTGGCCCGGTGGTTGGATGCGGATATGAAAGTGGAATATTCCGAACGGAAGGTGGACGGGTTCAATAATGTCAACCCGATGGATTATGCCATGACAACGGCACGCACGTTGTATCCTGACGAGCGTTATATCCGGAGCACGAACTACGTGTCGGAGGAAATCAAGGAAGGTGAGTTCGCCGGGAATTACACGTTTAATTATGATTTGACCTACAATATATTCACGGAGTTGGAGGAAACATCAAACGTGGGGAAGACAGACGAGTTGGGTGCCACTTTGATGTTGCGGGGGAATATTACCTCTTTCCTGAAATTCGATGCGTTGGCTTCTTACCGGAAGACTGCGGCGTTCACCGAACGTACGGCCACGGACCGATCCTATTACATGGCCAGCTTGCGGGGATATGACTATGGTTCGGTGGACCCGGGAAGCGTGAACGAGAAACTCTCCCCTTACCCCTATGGCGGTAAACTGGATCGGGACGAGGAGAATTCTTCATCGTGGACGGCTAATTTCCGGTTGAATTTCTCTAAATACTGGGATGAGATTCATTCATTGAACGCGATGTTGGGAGGGGAAATGTCCTCCCGGAAGCAAACGGGTTTCCAGACTTCGGAATTCGGGTATTTCCCGGATAGAGGAAAAACGATTTATTACGAGTACAACCAGCCGGATGCCGGTAATCTGGCGGAAAATTACGGGGACTCCTACTCGAAGCATTCCGTGAAACTGGTCGACCGGGTGGATAACAAGATGTCACTTTTCGCCACCCTGGCTTACGGTTGGAAAAACCGTTACGTGTTGAATGCCAATTTCCGTGTGGATGCCTCCAGTCGTTTCGGGGAGAACACGAACAACCGCTTCTTGCCTATCTGGAGTGTGGCCGGTCGGTGGAACGTGACGGAAGAGAACTGGATGAAGGGACAGGAAATCGTGAATGACCTGGCGTTGAAACTCTCGTATGGATCGCAGGGAAACGTGGTGAACACGGTGGGACCGGAATTGATAGCCTCTTACCCGAACAAGCCGGTGGATGAGACTGTCGGAGAGTATTTTCTGAATCTGAAGAGTTTGCCTTATCCTGATTTGCGGTGGGAGAAGACTCACACGATAAACGTCGGTTTGGAATTCTCGTTGTTGAAAGGAAAAATCAGCGGTTCCGCAGAATATTACAAGAAAAAAGGAAAAGAATTGCTGTACACGTTGGAGGTCCCGATGGAATTGGGAATTGATGCCGCTTACCAGAATGGGGCGGATATCGTGAACGAGGGATTGGACGTGTACCTGTCCATTACGCCGGTGCGGACGAATGACTGGCAATGGAGCGTGTCTCCGGTGTTCTCGCTGAACCGAGATAAGATACGCCGTAAGACGGAAAACCGGAGTTATTCCGATTATATCGACGGCACCGTGGTGCTGAATGACTATCCGGTGGGAGGCTTTTGGTCATGGCGCTACAAGGGATTGACACACGAGGAAGGAATACCTGTCTTTGATTATGACGGGGGTATGGGATACACGAACGCGGAGATGAAGGAAGATCCGACGAAGTTCCTGGTTTATTCCGGGCGCACGAATCCGATCATGACCGGAGGATTGACCACGCGGTTGACCTGGCGTCAGTTCATGTTGCGGGCTTCTTTTGCCTACAACCTTGGGGCCAAGGTGCGGATTCGTCCGGTGTATTCTTCCAGTCTGGCTTTGAACGTACCGGAATATTACGAGAATGTACCGTCGCAATTCGTGACCCACTGGCGTAAGCCGGGAGACGAGGCCTTCACGGACAATCCTGGTTTCTTGCGTCCGGGAAAGAGTGCCATGTATGATCATCCCGGTGGTTCGGAGAGTTTCTACACGATGTGGGACAATTCAGACTTCAGGGTGGTTTCCGGAGATTTCCTGCGTTGCCGTACGATATCACTCAGTTATACTCTTCCACGGAGTCTGGTCAGCAAGTGGGGAATGAAGGGCATGATGCTGGAGGTGTCTGGTAATGACCTTTTCCTGGTGAAGAGCAGCAAACTGAGCAAGCAGGATCCGGAAACTTCCAGTACCGCTATACCGCAGTTGCCCTCGTATAATTTTACGTTGAATATTAGTTTGTAAAGTAAAATCGAAGATTATGAAAGGATTATATATATTACTGAGCGTGATGGTGATGTGCTGGTCGTGTGACAGTTTCCTGAACGTGGACTCGCAGGATGAGGTTATCCCGGAGACGACCCAGGCATTCTCGGAGTTATTGTGGGGAGAAGGTTATCCCCAGGAGGGAGAATTGATGGATGCCATCGTGTCGTACCTGGGGGATGAACTCACGGGAAGGGCCCCGATGGAACATTCCGAATCAGCCTTGTTGTACCGGGGTTTTTACCAGTGGCAACCGGCAGCATTCGAATTGGCCCTGGAGCAGGAAGATGCCGTTGGATATTCGCAGACGGACGGGATGAATTGCTGGGAGGCTTATTATAAGCGGATTCTGGGTTGTAACATTGCGTTGGCTTACGGGGATGAGTCGGACGGAACAGAGGAGGAGAAGGCCCGGTTGAAAGGAGAAGCCCACGTGTTACGTGCTTACTACTATTTCCAACTGGTGAACTATTACGGTTGGCCGTATAATGATCATGAGACAGACCCAAGTGAGAATCCTGGAGTGCCTTTGATTCTGGAACCGGATCTGGTGGAAGAGAGAACGGCCCGACATTCGGTAAAGGAAGTGTATGAGCAGATAGAGAAAGATTTGAAGGCGGGTATTGAATTGCTGGAACGGGAAGGACGGGTACGAACGGTATACCGGATGAATTATCTGGCAGCCCATTTGCTGGCTTCCCGTGTTTACCTGTACATGGAGAATTGGGAAGAGGCGGTGAAACATGCCCGGGTAGTTATGGAAAATGCAACGCTGGCGGATCTGACAGGAGAATTGCCGACCACACTCCAGTTGGAACGTGGTAACGAGGAAATCTTGTGGATGTATGGAGCCAACCGGAACTGGTACTCGTTGGGAGGAGACGCGAATGACAGTTATATCCCCTCGGAAGAACTGAGTAATTTATTCGTGCTGGAAGAACCGTTGCAGGATCGCCGTTTGGTGTATTGCTTTGATTCCATCACGAACGGTTTGGATGGTTCGTATGCCGGTTTGAAGGTTGCGAAATGGAACCGTTATAATTCCTCGTTCGGACAGGCATTCCGTTCGGCCGAGGCTTGGTTGAACGCTTCAGAGGCATTGTTGGAACAGTATAAGGAAGGAGATCAGGCAGCCGGGATAGAAGGTTTGGCCCTGTTGAATACCTTGCGGGCGAAACGTATTTTCGCCGGAGAGGGTAATGTGTTGGATGCTATTCCCATGCAGGATGCGGACGTGTTGCTGCAGTTGTGTCGGGAAGAACGCCAGCGGGAATTGTGTTTCGAGGGACAGCGTTGGTTTGATCTGCGCCGTTACGGGATGCCCCGCGTGGAAAAAGTGTGGTGCGTGAACGAACAGCAAAATGAAAGGTATGCCCTGGAGGCCAGGGATCAAATGTACGTGTTGTCCATCCCTTCCGAGGCTATGGACCGGAATGATAAACTGGTGCAGAATCCGGGAGCCAGTCAGGGAACTAGAATGCCGTTGTAAAAAGAATGAAAGCCATGAAAATATTGAGACTTGTTTTATTATTGAGTGCGGGTGTAATGTTATGGAATTGTAATCCGCAGGAAGATGACATTATACCGGAGGGTATCGAGGAAAAGTATACTCTGCCGCAAGGAAACCATGAATTTGATGATAAAATCGTGGAGTTTTATGACAGCACGGGAGTATTCGTGTTGTATCGGTACGAGTCGCTGGATGCCAACTGGAACATAACGGGATTGTATCCCAATACCAATTACCCGTTGGAGGTTGTGTTACCGGAGGAAGAGGCTCTGGAACTTGGGGTGCGGATGGTATTCGAAAATTGGTTGGATCTGTATCCATTATCCACCTTGAAGGAGACGTTGCCCCGTAAGGTGCTGCTGGCGGATTCGATACTCAAAAAGCCATCGTCCCAGGGAGAGGCTGCATTGGCGGAATACACCTATGCGTTTGATAATATTTGTATCGGGAACGTGAATGCTTCATTGGCCAGCGTGGATAAAAAGGAATTCAAAGCCATGTTGAACCTGGCGTACATTTCGTATTGTATCGATTATGGGAAAATGGTTGTGCCGGAAGCCTTCTATGCCATGGTGGACTATTCCAAAGTTACAGCGTCCAACGCATCAAAATATGCTATCGTGAAGCATTCCCCGAACATGGGAGCCAAAGAGGATATGTTGGGGTACCTGAATATGATATTCACGGAGGATCAGATAGGAATGGATTCCTGGTGGTTTGATACCATGTGGGGATTCGATTCTCCGTTTGATGCTGACGGGTTGTGTAAAAAACGGTGCGGTATCCTTGTGGATGAGATGAAACGGTTGTATAACATTGACCTGGAGGCCTTAACAGGATTGGATTTGAAATAATTTTAAAAGGGATTAGATATTTATAAATTAAATTATTGTATGCGAAAGAAGATGATTGTGCTGGGGCTGATGCTGTGCATGGGCCTCGCTGGAGGAGTGTACGGGACGGAATATGTAGGACAGGATACGTTGGCCCGTGCGGACAAAAAAGCAAAAAAGGAATTGAAGAAGCAAGAACCTGCGCTTGAAAAGACGGAGGTGAAAATGCCCACGCCTTATGAAATGCTTTTCAAAGGGAAGAAGACACGTACCGTGAAAAGTAATTTTATCACGATACACAAAATTGAGGACAAGGTTTATTTCGAGTTCCCGTTCAAGTATCTGAATCGGGAGATGATCATATCTTCGGTTCCTTCACAGGCAAGTAACAATGTGGTATGTTCCATCGGATTGCGAGAGACTCGTCATATTAAGTTCACCAGAGAGGATACCCTGATATGCTTGAGAAAGGTGAACAGTAGCTTGGCCAGTGATCCTCGGGAAAAGAATATCGGCATAGCGGTACGGGAGAATACACTGGATCCGGTGGTAGAGTCATACCGGATTCAGGCTTATAACCCGGACAGTACGGCAGCGGTGATCGATGTGACAGGACTTTTCCTGCGAGAAAATGAGTTTTTACCCTTGTTCCCCAGCGATGTTGACGGATTGAGCGTGAGTGCCCGTTATAACTCGAAGACGGAATCCTTCCTGACGGAGATGAAGTCATTTGACGACAACTTGACCATCAAGACGATGATGTCATTCGAGGTGTCCTTGAAATATTTATTGTTCTCGGTATACCAGAATAACGTGTCGGTGGAAGCTACCCGTTCTTTGTTGTTGCTTCCGGAAGAGAAGATGCGTCCCCGAATTGCGGATACCCGGGTGGGTATATTCTTGAACGCGAAAGACTACCTGTCAACATCGGAGGATCAGATTCGCCGTTATTATCTGGCCAATCGCTGGCGGGTGGAACCGAAGGACGAGAAAGCTTATCGAAAAGGAGCATTGGTGGAACCGAAAAAACCGATTGTATTCTACATGGATGATGCTTTCCCCGAATTGTGGAAAAAGGCCATCCGTCAGGGGACATTGCGTTGGAACAAAGCCTTCGAGAAAATCGGTTTCAAGAATGTTCTTCAGGTACGTGAATACCCGAAGGATGATCCTAGCTTTGATCCGGATAACCTGAAATACTCCTGTATCCGTTATATTCCTTCTGCGACGGAAAATGCCATGGGAATGTCCTACGTGGATCCTTCGACGGGTGAGATTATCGCGGCCACGGTACTCGTGTATAATGATGTGGTGAAAATTATCAATAACTGGCGTTTTATTCAGACAGCCCAACTGGATCCTTCCGTGCGCTCGAAGAAAATGCCGGATGACATTCTGGAGGAATCGATAGCTTACGTGGTCGCTCACGAGGTAGGACATACCCTGGGATTCATGCACAATATGTCGGCTTCTGCCGCTTATCCGGTGGATTCATTACGTTCTGCCAAGTTTACGAAAAAGTACGGTACGACTCCTTCCATCATGGATTATGCCCGTTTCAATTATGTGGCCCAACCGGGAGACAAGGGGGTTCGCCTGACTCCGCCGGATCTGGGCGTGTATGATTATTTCCTGGTAAAATGGAGTTATCAGTGCTTCCCGAACGTGGCAGACATGTGGGAGGAAGCAGAGGAGTTGGAAAAGATCGTGGACGAGAAAGCCGGAGATCCGATATACCGTTATGGCCGTCAGCAATTGTATTCCCGCTATGACCCGAGTGCCCTGGAGGAAGATTTGGGGGATGATCCCATGAAGGCCGGTATGTATGGTATCAAGAACCTGCAATACATTCTGCAGCACATGGATGAATGGATTAAGGAGGATTATGACGGTAGTCATAAACAGGACTTGTACTCGGAACTGGTGAACCAGTATTACCGTTATATCCGGAATGTGGTATATAATATCGGGGGAATCTATCTGACAGCCGTGAAGGAAGGAACTCCGGGAGAACCGTACCGTTCCGTGTCACGAGAGGTGCAAAAGGCCTCCTTCGCCTGGTTGATGAATGAGTTCCGCACGTGTGATTGGTTGGATAACCAGAAATTAAAGGATAAGTTCCCAATAGGTGTACGTGGTTCCCACGTGATAAGAAACCGTGTCGCTAAATTATTGAAAGATTTGTACAAAGGTATTCTGGTGTCAGCCTATATGTCCAAGGAAGAGAATCCGTACACCGTGTCGGAGTTCTTTGAGGATTATTATCAGGAGGTATTTGCTCCCACTATTGCGGACCGGGAATTATCGGATGCGGATAAGATGTTGCAGACGATCACGGTAGATATGATGGTTAGTACGTTTGTCGGGGAGAAAAAAGACAAGGGACTGTTGAATCTGGTTTCTTTCAATGCGGCTTATGCTCCGTCCCTGGAAGACAGATTGGCTTATCGGTTGGATGAGACCGGGGTGTTGCAGTTATACGAGAAGCAATTGCGAGCCCGTGAAATGGAGCAGGGGAATATGGTATTAAATGCAAATCCGTTGCGTCAGTTCGGTCAAGGTTATGGCTGGCAGCAGGAAGTGAGTGTTGCCGCTATCGATAATTCCCAGACGGATATCTTCGCGATGGCGATGAAAACCAAGGAATTGCTGGAAAGCAAAATTTCTTCGGCACAAGGAGCGACAAAGGCACATTATCAGACGCTTTTGTATAAATTGCAACGGATGTTGAAATAATGTAATCATGAGATATTGGATAGCTGTAATATGTGTATTCTTGTTTAGCGGGTGCCATATCCCGGGTGAGGGATATCGTTTCTCGCTGAAAGGAGACATTCGGGGATTGGATTCGGGACAGGTCGTTTTACTGTCCCGGGATTCCCGGATCGTGGGGACGGCGATTCTCGATAACGGGAATTTCTCGATTCGGGGAGAAGCCCGGGAACCGGGAGCTTTTATCCTTTCCGCTGCCGGTAAGGAGGTCGAGCTTCTCTTAGATGGGGAGGAGATGGAATTTTCGGGAGATTATACCATGTTGTCTGCGGATAGTTTGAAAGGTTCCCCTGCCAATGTATTGAGGAAGGAGTTTGCCACGATCGTGGCTACCCGTTATGAGCCGAAGGTCGTGGAGGCTACGCTGCATTATGATTTGAACCAACTGACTTCGGATGATTCGGATATGCAGGATGAGATATTATCTGCCATCATGCAATATGATGATTTTTATTTTTCGCTTGTGCTGGATTTCGTGAAAGCGCATCCTGATAACATTTTCTCGGTTTATCTGGCCTGTAAGGAAATGAAGGCAAGTTACGAGCGAGGGACTCAATTATTTGAAGCTTTATCCCCGGAGATGCAAGGTTCGGAAATGGGTAAAAGCCTGAAAAAGGATCTGGAGACGGTGTCCGTTACTGCTATAGGCCGGCCATTCCCCGGGTTTACGGGAATCACGGAAGAGGGAGATACCCTGCGTTTTGATTCATTGGTGGGGCAGGTGACCGTAGTAGATTTTTGGGCTTCTTGGTGTGGTCCTTGTCGTAAGGAAATGCAAAGCCTGAAACGCTTGTACGAGGAATTCCGGGAACGAGGATTGCGAGTGATCAGTATCTCATTGGATGATTCTGCTCCGGCTTGGAAAAAGGCGTGTGTGGAAGAACAAATTCCTTGGATGAGTTTGCGTAATCCCGGCGGTTTTAAGAATGAAGGTTTAGTGCCGTTATTGGGAATTAAAGCGATACCTTTTATCGTGACCGTGGATAAAGAGGGAAAGATTGTGGCAAAGGGACTTCGCCGGAATTTATTACGGAAGAAGGTGGAGGAGTTGTTGTAAGAGAGTGTTGTGAAATTATATTGAAAAGAGACTGGCTTAAATATTAGGTCAGTCTCTTCGTGTTTTTGGGGAATATGGTGTACTTTTGTAATTGATAGTCGATATTAATGATTCAAAGATAAGAGTATGGCATTCACGCATTTTCATGTGCATTCCCAGTATTCGATACTGGATGGGGCGGCGAGCGTTCCGGGGTTGATTGATAAGGCGGTGGCGGACGGGATGCCGGCGCTGGCGTTGACGGATCACGGGAATATGTTCGGGATTAAGTTGTTTTATGACACGTGTCGGAAGAAGGGGATTAAACCGATTCTGGGGGTGGAGGCTTACGTGGCCCGGGTGTCGCTTTATAATAAGAAGGAGCAGGTGGACCGCTCGGGGGAGCACCTGATTATTCTGGCGAAGAATATGAAGGGGTACCTGAATCTGGTGAAGCTGTGTTCCGTGGCTTACGTGGACGGGTATTATTATCGGCCGCGTATTGATAAGGCGTTGCTGGAAAAGCATAGCGAGGGGTTGATCGTGTCGTCGGCTTGCTTGGGAGGGGAGATTTGCCAGAAAATTATGGCGGGAAATATTGAAGGGGCGGAGGCTGCGGCCATGTGGTACAAGGGGATATTCGGGGAGGATTATTACCTGGAGGTGATGCGTCACCCGGCGGAGGCAGAGAAGGAACGGCGGGAGGTGTACGATAATCAGGTGAAGTGTAACGCGGAAATCCTGCGCATGGGGAAGAAGCTGGGGATTAAGGTGATTGCCACGAATGACGTGCATTTCCTGAACGCGGAGGATGCCGAGGCGCATGATTTGTTGATTTGCCTGAACACGCAGAAGGATTTGGATGACCCGAACCGGATGCGATATACCCGGCAGGAGTGGTTCAAGACGACGGCGGAGATGGAGGCGTTGTTTGCCGATATCCCGGAGGTGCTGGAGAATACCCAGGAGATAACGGATAAGGTGGAGGACTACAAGTTGGATTCCGATCCCTTGATGCCGGTGTTCCCGATTCCCCCGGAGTTGGGTACGGAGGAGGAATACCGGAAGCGTTTTACTCCGGAAGATTTGTTTAACGAGTTTACCCGAAACGAGAAGGGAGAGGTGGTGCTGACCCAGGAAGAGGCGGAGAAGAAGGTGAAGAAGCTGGGGGGAATTGACCGACTGTACCGTATCAAGCTGGAGGCGGATTACCTGAAGGAGTTGGCCTTGAAGGGAATGAAGCGGCGTTACGGGGAGAATCCACCGCAGGAAATCGTGGAGCGTATCACGTTCGAGTTGCATATCATGAAGACGATGGGTTTCCCGGGGTATTTCCTGATCGTGCAGGATTTTATCCAGGCGGCCCGGGATATGGGGGTTATCGTGGGGCCGGGACGTGGTTCTGCGGCGGGAAGTGCAGTGGCCTATTGTCTGGGTATCACGAATATTGACCCGGTAAAGTATGATTTGCTGTTCGAGCGGTTCCTGAACCCGGACCGTATCTCGTTGCCTGATATTGACGTGGACTTTGATGATGACGGTCGGCAGCGGGTGCTGGAGTGGGTGACCCAGAAGTATGGGGCGGATAAGGTGGCGCATATCGTGACGTTCGGTAGTATGGCGGCGAAGATGGCCATTAAGGACGTGGCGCGGGTGTTGAAACTGGATTTGTCGGAGGCAAACCGGTTGGCGAAGATGGTGCCGGAGGCCCCGAAGATGACGTTGAAGAAGGCCTACAAAGATAATCCGGATCTGGAGACGGAGAAGCATTCCTCGAATCCGTTGGTGGCAAAGACACTGCAATTGGCCGAGGTGCTGGAGGGGTCCGTGCGGCAGACGGGTGTGCATGCCTGCGGTATCCTGATCAGCCGGGACCCGTTGACGGATCATATCCCGATTATGCCGACGGAGGGTGAGAGCCTGATGACGACGCAGTATGACGGTCACTTCGTGGAGCCTATCGGGTTGATAAAAATGGACTTTTTGGGGTTGCGTACCCTATCTATCATAAAGACGTGCCTGGAGAATATCAAGAAGTCCCGGCACGAGACGCTGGACGTGGATGCCATCCCGCTGGATGACACGGCGACGTTCGAGCTTTTTTCCCGGGGAGAGACGACGGGCTTGTTCCAGTTCGAGTCGCCGGGTATGAAGAAGCATTTGCGGGCTTTGCAGCCGAACCGTTTCGAGGACTTGGTGGCGATGAATGCCTTGTATCGACCAGGGCCTATGGAGTATATCCCGGATTTCATCAAGCGTAAGCACGGGGAGGCGCCTATCGTGTACGATCACCCGATGATGGAACCTTACCTGAAGAACACGTATGGAATCACGGTTTACCAGGAGCAGGTGATGTTGCAGTCCCGGGCGTTGGGTAATTTCACCCGGGGTATGTCGGATACTCTCCGGAAGGCGATGGGTAAGAAGCAAATCGACACGATGAATGCCTTGAAGACGCAGTTTATCGAGGGATGCAACAATAACCCGGAGTTCGTGAAGGGATGCAAGGAGCAGAATAAGGATGTGAACGAGCTGGTGAATAAAATCTGGGGGGACTGGGAGGCCTTTGCCTCTTACGCGTTCAACAAGTCGCATTCGGTTTGTTACGCTTATATCGCTTACCAGACCGGTTACCTGAAGGCGCATTATCCCTCGGAGTTCATGGCGGCCAACTTGAGTTGCAACCTGTCTGATATCACGAAGGTGACGACATTTATGGACGAGTGTAAGCGAATGGGATTGAAAGTGTTGGCGCCTGATGTAAACGAGTCGGACAATGACTTTACGGTCAATCATAAGGGTGATATCCGTTTTGGAATGGCAGCCATTAAGGGTGTTGGTGAAGCGGCGGTGAATTCCATCGTGCAGGATCGAGAGAAGAACGGGTTGTATAAGGATGTGTTTGACTTTTTCGAGCGACTGGATTATCGGACCGTGAACAAGAAGACGCTTGAGAATCTGGTGGCTGCCGGGGGATTGGACAGTTTCGGGTTGGAGCGTTCGCAATATCTCGTGGCCCCGGACGGGCAACCGAAGTTGCTGGATAACCTGGTGACTTACGGTCAGCGGAAACAGGAGGACAGCCAGAAGATGCAGATGTCGCTGTTCGGGGGAATGGATGGGTTCGAGGTGAAAAAGCCGGCTATCCCGCTCCGAGAGCCGTGGACTGACGTGGAAAAGGCCCGAAAGGAGAAGGAGTTGATAGGAATCTACCTGACATCGCATCCGTTGGATTCTTATCGACTGGAGATTAATGCCATGTGTACCCCGTTGGAGGATTTGGCGGCGAATCTGGCCGGGTATAAGGACAAAGAGGTTACGATTGCCGGAATCATTACCGCGATGAAAATCGGTAAGACGAAGAAAGGCAATGATTACGGTATTTTGACGATAGAGGATTTCACGGGAAGTTACGAATTGCCCTTCTTCGGGGAGGATTATATCAAGTACCGGAATTATTTTATCGAGGAAACCGCTATTTACGTGCGAGGGAAAGTGGGTAAGAAATGGCGGGACGCAGGGGATGTGTCCTTTAACGTGGTAAGCATGGACTTGTTGAGCGAGATAGGGAAGCACTTGATCAAGGCTATAACCTTGCAGGTGGATGTGGCAAGACTGACCCATGAAACGGTGGCGGAGTTGCATAATCTGCTGAACGGAGAAGAGGGAGAACTTCCCTTGAACTTCGTTTTGTTCGATGATCAAGGCCACCGGGTAAAAATGTTTTCAAGGACTTGTAAAATAGGACGTTCTAGAGAATTGTATGAATATTTCGAGGATAATGATGCGATTAAAATGAAAATTAATTAACTTCGCCGTGCTAATTCGAATAAGAAAATT
This sequence comes from uncultured Butyricimonas sp., assembly GCA_944321845.1. Taxonomy (GTDB): domain Bacteria; phylum Bacteroidota; class Bacteroidia; order Bacteroidales; family Marinifilaceae; genus CALUMT01. The sequence goes on along the minus strand of CALUMT010000017.1, from coordinate 71,817 downwards.
ATAAACTAAAAATAAGAGATTATGGCTATTGCAGTAAATGATTCAAACTTCGAAGAAGTTGTATTGAAAGCAGGACATCCGGTATTAGTGGATTTCTGGGCAGAATGGTGTGGACCTTGTAAAATGATGTTGCCTATCGTGGAAGAAGTGGCAAAAGAATACGAGGGCAAAATCACAGTTGCTAAAGTAAACGTGGATGAGGCTGCCGGAACGGCTGCCAAGTTCGGTATTCGTAATATCCCGACTATCCTGTTCTTCAAGAACGGAGAGGTTGCCGACAAGCAAGTTGGTGCTGTGCCCAAGACTACTTTGGTAAATAAAGTGAATGCTTTACTTTAATCCTTGAAAAGAGTTTGGGAATAGCGGTCTTCCAGCAGGAGATCGCTATTCTTTTTTAAAGATAGTCGGTCTTTTGTTTGTTTTTTAGAAGAAATTTTCTATTTTTACCACGAGATAAGATTCGGGTTGAAATTCATTACGCTGGAAAAGTCCGTTTTTATCGAAAGAGAGAGTTTTTTCCCATTCGGGAGAATGGGTATTGTTTTATTTTAATATCAAATTTATGAGAATTAAATCATGCGTTTTGTCCGGGATGGTTATGTCCTTGTTTTTAGGCGGTTGCAAACATGATTCAGAAAGAACAAATTTCCCCGGTCAGCGGGAGATTGTGATTAATTACAGTGTAAATCAGTTGAATGAGGTTTCTCGAAGTGGTTACGCGGGAATGACGGCGGGAGATGTGGTGCATCTGTACATCGCCGAGCGAACTAACGCGGAGACTCCGGCATTGCCCGAGGCCGGGCATTTTAACGAGATGAGTTGTTCGGACGGTTTTACCTTGCAATTCGCTGATGGTGGGGAGCATCTTTATCCCGAGATGCCGATAGACCTTTATGCCTTTTATCTGAAAGGAGTGACGGAGCAGCAGGAAGATGTGACCCGTGTTGCGGTGGAGGTTAGGGCGGACCAGCATGTAGCGGATGCGGAACTGGCTTCGGATTTCCTTTATGCCAAGGCTGCTGATGGATACCAGAGCCAGGAAGAGGCGATAAATCTGGTGTTCAGGCATCAATTTGCTCGTGTGAAATTCACGATAACCACGGATACGCCTTCGGAAGTAGATTTGGAGACATTGGAAGCGGTCGAAATCCGGAATCTGGTGATGGATGGGTATTTTAATGTGCAGACAGGAGCATTGACCCCCGGGGAAACGTCGGATAAGGTGTCGGCTTGGATTCCGGACGATGTAAGTACGGGAGTTACCGCAATCGTGATACCGCAATCGGTAGCAGGGGGGAATCCTGTTTTTTATTTTAAAGTCGGGGCGGAAGAGTTTGTTTATAATGCCCCGTCGGAGGGAATTGTATTTGAGTCGGGTAAGCAGTATAATTACAAGGTATGCCTGAACCGATATGCCGGTTTGTCGCCAAAGGAAGTACAGTTGGCGTTGAAGGTAGAGGATTGGAAAGACCTCCCGGCGGAGAGTATCACGATCGCGCATGGAGAGGAAGTTGCTGTCGCTTTGACGGATGTTGCGGAGGGGGTTACTATCGAGAAAGCAGACCTGTATTTTTCAACGACCTCGGTCATGGGAGTTGCTGTAAGTGAGAACCAGATGAAATTCATGTTCCCGCGATTGGTGGTGGATGGAACGGCTATGTTGGAACGGGCTCATTTCTATACCTCGACGGGAGAGGAGTTTGATTATTATTTTGATAATTTGGAATTGAAAGGCAATGGACGGGATAAGGTATCCGTTCGTCCTCTTGAAATCGGAGACAGTTGGGGTGAAGGGACGGTCTTTGTGGTCGGAGAGGTTACGGGATTCGACGAAGGAACTGGAATGTTCGAGACAAATCAAGAGGGAATCAATGCTTATCGGGGGAGGATTGTGGCGGATAAGGCTTTCCCAAAAACGGCATGGACTCAGGGTAAAACTGTAAAGGGGTATAAAGAATTAATGGGTATGTCGGACAAGAATGACGGAGCAAAAAATTGGCTTGCCATGAAAACCTTTATTCTGGAAAATGGAGAGAAGCCGGAAAGTTATCCTTTGTATAATGCATTGAAAGAAAAGGTTGATTGGTATGTGCCGGCATGTAATGAAATGATTCAAATCCTGGTGAATAGAGAGAAGTTAAATCAAACCATTCTGGCTAATGAAGGGGACGAGATTGTTGAAACTGTAAGTACTTATTCTTATATGACATCGACGGAATATAAATCATATAATAGTGAGGCAACTCCAGGAGAAATGATAGTATTTACAACTGAAAATGTTGTGAGTAAGGTAAAAGGAGGACCTAAAGATGTATTGACGGTACATCTCCGTTTGGTAAAGGCCTTTTAACATGAACGAGGAATAAACGGTGCAAACCTTTTAATTTAAAGATTATAACCTTATATTCGCGAGAAATTAAAACACGACATCATGATAATGCATAAAGTTACAACCTTAAATCAATTTATTATTGAGAGGCAAGCAGAGATCCCGGGAGCAACGGGAGAGTTTTCCAGATTGTTGCATCACATTGGAATTGCTGCCAAAAAAGTTCACCGAGAGGTAAATAAAGCCGGATTGGTGGATATCTTGGGAAAAGTTGGTTCAATCAATGTCCAGGGAGAGGATCAGCAGAAATTGGATGTTTATGCTGACAAAACTTTCATGGATGAGTTGAGAGCAAGTGGGGAATGTTGTGGCGTGGCTACAGAAGAAAATCAGGATATAGTCGTTTTTGAGGAAGGACTCTGTAAAGATGGTAAATATATTATTTGTATGGACCCGCTGGATGGTTCCTCTAATATTGACGTGAACGTGTCCGTGGGAACTATATTTTCCATTTACAAGCGGAAATCCAATATCGGCGAGCCTCCGATGATCGAGGACTTCCTGCAGCCGGGAACGGAGCAGGTGGCTGCCGGTTACGTGATTTACGGTTCATCAACCATGCTGGTGTACACGTCCGGTAACGGGGTGAACGGATTCACGCTTGACACCTCTATCGGGGAATTCTGCTTGTCGCACCCGAATATGCAGACCCCGGAAAATGGTAAGATTTATTCCATCAACGAGGGAAATTACGTGAACTTCCCGGTTGGAGTGAAGAAGTTCATCAAATATTGCCAGGAAAAAGACGAGGCAACCAAGCGCCCCTTCACTTCCCGGTATATCGGTTCTCTTGTTGCGGATTTCCATCGGAACATGTTGAAGGGTGGGGTATTCCTTTACCCGGAAACCAGTTCTCATCCCACGGGTAAATTGAGATTGTTGTACGAGTGCAACCCTATCGCTTTCATCGCCGAGCAATCCGGTGGTTTGGCTTTTGACGGGGAAAAGCGGATTCTGGAAATACAGCCGGAGGCTTTGCACCAGCGTGTGCCTTTCTACACGGGTTCCAAGAACATGGTGCAGAAGGTGCAGGAATTCCTGGATTTTTTTAAGCATATCTAAAATATACACGGGAGCGAATAGATGGCCAGCATAATGACCATCTATTCGCTTTTTAAGAAATTATATAAATATTGAATTTATGATAGTAGAACAGTTAATCAACCCGAAAAGTATCGTGGTAGTCGGAGGTTCCGATGACCTGCATAAACCGGGTGGTACCGTATTGCATAACTTGCAGGACGGAAATTTCAAAGGAGATTTATACGTGGTGAATCCCAAGATGGACGAGGTTCAGGGGATTAAATCTTACCGGGACGTGAAGGATTTGCCGGACGTGGATTGTGCCGTGCTGGCCATTGCAGCCAAATTCTGTCCTGCCGCCGTGGAAGTATTGGCGAAAGAAAAACATACCCGGGGATTCATCATTCTCTCGGCTGGTTTCCACGAGGAAAATGAAGCGGGAGCTAAATTGGAACGGCAAATCGTGGACACGATCAACGCCGTGGGCGGTTCGCTTATCGGTCCGAATTGCATCGGGATGCTGAACAACCATTTTAGCGGGGTATTTACACAACCGATTCCGGCACTTGATCCCAAGGGTGTGGATTTGATTTCCGGATCCGGTGCTACTGCTCTATTTATCATGGATTCCGGGATGCAGAAAGGTATCAAGTTCAACAGCATGTATTCCGTGGGAAACTCCGCCCAACTCGGCGTAGAGGACGTGTTGGAATACCTGGATGAGTCCTTTGACCCGGAGAAGAGTTCCCGCGTGAAATTGCTTTACGTGGAGAGCATAGATAATCCTGATAAACTGTTGAAGCATGCCTCTTCCCTGATTCGCAAGGGATGTCGTATCGCTGCCGTGAAATCTGGTGGCTCCGCTGCCGGTAGCCGTGCTGCCTCTTCTCACACGGGAGCCTTGGCCAGCTCGGATGTTGCCGTTGAGGCATTGTTCCGCAAGGCCGGTATCGTGCGTTGCCAGGGTCGTGATGAATTGATGACCGTGGCCGGAATCTTCATGCATCCTGCCATGAAAGGCAAGAATATGGCCGTCGTGACTCATGCCGGAGGGCCTGCCGTGATGTTGACCGATGCCCTTTCCAACGGGGGAATGGACGTGCCGCATATCGAGGGCGAGAAAGCTCAAGAGCTATTGGCTAAATTGTTCCCGGGTTCATCCGTGGGTAACCCCATTGACTTCCTGGCCACGGGTACGGCCGAGCAATTGGGACACGTGCTTGATGCCTGCGACAAGAATTTCGAGGGTATTGACGGGATTGCCGTCATCTTCGGTAGCCCGGGCTTGTTCCCCGTCTTCGACGTTTACCGGGTGTTGGATGAAAAAATGAAAACCAGCCATAAGCCCATCTTCCCGATTTTCCCGTCTTCCAAGATCGTGAAACCGGAAATTGATGAATTCGTGGGTAAAGGCCGTGTATACTTCCCGGATGAGGTGCTGTTCGGTAACGCCTTGTGCAAGGTGTTCAAGACTCCCGCTCCACAACCCGAGCATATCGAAATGCCGGATATGGACGTGAAGAAAATACGTGAGGTGGTGGACAATGCCGCTAACGGTTATCTGTCACCCGACCAAATACATGCCTTGTTGGATGCCGCCGGAGTGGCTCGTGCCAAGGAAGGTGTTTCCGACAAGGAAGAGGAAATCGTGCGTATGGCCAAGGAAATCGGCTTCCCGCTCGTGATGAAAGTGGTAGGACCTATCCACAAGTCCGACGTGGGCGGTGTCGTGCTTGACGTGCGGGATGAGGAAACCGTTCGCCGCGAATTCCGTCGCATGATGCAGATCAAGGATACTTACGCTATCATGCTGGCTCAGCAATTGAGCGGTACGCAGGTATTCATCGGGGCCAAACGGGATGACAAGTTCGGCCACATGGTACTTTGTGGTTTAGGCGGTATCTTTATCGAGGTATTAAAGGATGTCAAGGCTGGTTTGGCTCCCATGTCACAGGCTGAGGCATTGGGCATGATCAAGGAACTGAAATCCTACAAGATCATCCAGGGAATCCGCGGACAGGAACCCGTGAACGAGCAGAAATTCGCCGAGGCTGTTGCCCGGGTATCGGCTCTCGTGAAAGTGGCCCCGGAAATCTTCGAGATGGACTTGAACCCGCTGTTGGGGAACAAGGACAACGTGGTTGCCGTGGATGCCCGTATCCGCATCGAGAAATAATGATTGTGTAACCGAAATAAAGGATAGGAGCGTTGCCCTCCGGCAGCGTTCCTTCTTTTTTGTTTGTATAGCAGCATGAAAAAGAAAGATATTCTATTCGCGGGATGCGTGATCCTTTGCCTGCTCCCGTTTTTCCTTTCCGACGCCGTGTACACGTTCTACAAGACGTTCAATGCCGAGCACGGGATGATCATGAGTTTCGTGAAGTTCGCTGTCCTTTCCACCTTGGGCGAGTGCATCGGCTTGCGCATCAGCGCGGGCGTGTACAACCGTCCGGGATTCGGTATATTGCCCCGGGCTCTCGTCTGGGGTATCTTGGGAATGGGGATTAACTTGGCGATGATGGTTTTTTCTGCCGGGGTACCGGTATTCCTGCAACAGATGGGTATGACGGATGCCGTTCGGGTTATGAGCGGAGCATTTTCGGCCGAAAAATTACTTGTGGCCTTTTGTATTTCAGTGACAATGAACACTTTTTTTGCCCCGGTGTTTATGACATTGCATAAGATCACGGACACGCATATCCTCCAGAATGGGGGAACTCTCCGGGGATTTTTCAAACCGATTGATATGGGAGAGATCATGACTAACCTGAATTGGCGGGTGCAATGGGGATTCGTGTTCAAGAAGACAATACCCTTCTTTTGGTTTCCAGCCCACACGATTACCTTCCTGTTGCCCGGTGATTCTCGCGTGTTGTGTGCCGCACTCCTGGGAATCGTGCTGGGAGTATTGCTGGCCGTTGCCGCTTTGAAGAAATAATTGTGATATAGTTTGTTTTACGGTAGCCCCGAGATAGCCTTACGGTCGTTTCGGGGCTATATTGTTTCACGTGCTGATCACCTCCTGTTCGGCTATTGCTCAAGAGCTGTTGGCGCGGTTTGGCGGCTGCCCGGGAAATGTCGGTAATCCGGGCTTTTTTTAGGAGGGATTAAATTGGCGGGGATTCAGTATGGGGTGGTGGCATTTTCATGAAGATGACTGAACCATAATGATCCGTTATTGATTTTGCGGTGATGCCTTGGTCCCGCCGTTATGGGTAGGTTGTTGGCAGGATGTGGAAAGGCAATATCTTCGATACACGGACCTGTCACGGGCATTTCACGGCCAATCTATAGAGCGAGTTGAAACCGGCTGTGTAAGGAAGGTGAATGGGCTGTGTACCGTAAGCAGGCCGTAAATGCGGTGGGTTCGCGTCGGGAATGGGGTATTATCAGTTAAACCTGTTGTTCTTTGTGCGGCGTTCATTGTGTAGGCTATAAAATATGCGATTAATGTTTGTTGTGGTGTACAATAAGTTGTTACGGATACTCTCTTCGTGTCGAAAATATTTTTTGCCACATCCATTGCGGAATCAAATGAAAGTATTATTTTTACACTTGATATGACCTCCCACGCTTCCCGTAGAACAGCGCACCCGGGGAGGTCTTCGAGTTTTTATACAGTAACTTTTGATAGGATTGATTGATAAAACTAATTATACAAAGAAGCCGTTAACCCTCGCCGAGCAAGTTGCACGGCTAAAGCAACGAGGACTTGTTTTCGATGATGAAAGCGAAGCATCTGCTTATTTGTTTAATATTAGCTATTACCGGCTTCGTGCATACACGTACCCTTTTCAAGAAAATGGTAAAGATTCGGAACATAATTTTACTCGTAAAGATATTCACTTCAAGGACATAATAGATCTTTATTGTTTTGATCGCAGGCTGCGCTCACTTATTTTCAATGCTATTGAAAAGATAGAAGTGGCAGTACGTACAAAAATCGTACAGGTATATGCAGAAAGCACAGGAGATAGCCATTGGTATGATGATGAAAGTTTATATCGTTTTGGCTATGATGATTTAATGGATCATATCAATGCTGATGTCAACCGAAGTAATGAAGATTTTATCAAGCATTATAAATCAAAATATAACAATCCTTTGATGCCGCCAAGTTGGATGGCGCTTGAAGTCGTATCGTTTGCCACATTGAGCCGTTTGTTTCAATCTTTGAAGCTGGATAACCGCAAAGAGTACATTACTGAACAATTCGGTTTGAAGAAAGTGGCTGTATTGGAGAATTGGTTACACGCTATTTCCAATCTGCGTAATTGTTGCGCTCACCACAGTCGAACTTGGAATCGCCGTTTTATGGTTAGCGTAACGTTGCCATACAACACTCATTATCCGTTTATAGATAGAACAACAATCGGGCAAATACGCACGAATAAATTGTTTGCCGCACTGTCTTGTATCGCGTATATTCTCGATATTATCAGTCCCGGGAGCGACTTCAAAAGGAATATCAAAGAATTACTCCAATCAGATTGTCGTTTGCTTGAGCTTAAAGATATGGGATTTCCAACGTGTTGGCAATCACTACCCATTTGGGGTGAAAAATAATGAACCCCGTATTCGTTCCTAATAAATGTACGTACACCTTTTGACATGATTGATGGAGAATTCTTCAATTTGAAATACCAATCAGTGAACGTACCGTAAATGCGGTGCGTTAACATTGTGAAAACAAGAAAACCCGCTTTAAGCAGTTTTTGTTGCTATTTCTTTCTTTGTTTTAAATGTGCTGATAATCAATATTGAGTGTTTTTGATGCGGGGTCGGAATAATGGTGGTGAAATGAGGTGTAAGTGGCGGATTATCAGTGTGTAGTGGCGTATCAAAAAACGTTCGTTTTTCTTGACGCAAAGATAAGTCTTTTTTTATTTATACCAATACTTAAGGAATTTTTTTCGCCTTCCCGTGAAATTTATGTTTAATCTCCGGGTTAGCAAGGTTGTACAAATTGTAGGCGAAAATATAAGAAGGATATTTTGGCTGTTGAGGAAATATTTAATACGTGTGAAATTCATTGAAATCCATGATGCAAAAAAACGAACGTTTTTTTGTGTGAAACGCGTGTAATATATAATGTATTTATTGAAGAATCAGACATAAGTAGATATAGGATTAAAAAATGAAAAGTGAGTTATTTAATAACTTTTTTAATTACCAATTTAATTTATACGTATGAATAAAAAGAGTAATTTAACGAGAACTGCGCTGTTAGCAGCGCTTCTTTGTGGAATTGCAGGGCCAACATTCGTCGGCTGTAAGGATTACGATGATGACATCAATGCCTTGCAAGAACAGATTGACGCGAACAAGGATGCCATTGCCAAATTGCAAGAGTTGGTAAATGGTGGTGCCGTGGTAACGAAAGTGGAGTCTGACGGTAACGGTGGTATAATCATTACTTTATCCGACAAGACGACTCACCATATCACGAAAGGTGATAAGGGAGATAAAGGAGAGCAAGGTATCCAAGGAGAACAGGGAATCCAGGGATTGCCAGGATCAGAAGGTAAAACCCCGATATTCAACATTGATGCGAAAACCGGCATGTTGCAATATCGTTATTCCACGGAAGAGGAATGGGTAGACTTGGCTAAGGTTACGGCTGATGCTCCTCAATTGGATTTTACTGTTGACTCTGAAGGCTATTTGTGCTTAAACGGAAAGCAGATTGGTTATGTTAAAGGAGATAAGGGAGAACAGGGAGAGCCTGGAACTCCAGGTACACCAGGAACTCCGGGCGCTCCTGTTGAGCTGAATTTCAAAATAGAAGAAGGGATTCTGTATTATCAGGAGAATGGTGGTAACTGGCAAGAGATTGGAGAGGTGCAAGGAAAGCCGGGTGCAAGTGCCACTGCTCCTAAACTTATCTTTAAATATGAAGATGGTGTGTTGAAATATAAGGATGCCAATGATCTAGAAGCTGAATTTGAATCCATCGAAGGATTTAATATGGGAAATATTTTGGCTTCTTATCAGGTGGTAACCGTAAACGAAGATGGTAAGCTTTGTGTAGGAGAGGAAGTGTTTGATGTACTGTTGGGCGGAAGTATATATATCGTTGAACAGGATGGATATTACAACCTTCGTTTCCCGAGACAGGTGGTCGATATGGAAAGCGGGAAAGTTTCTTATATATATGATGATTTTAAGCTACCTTCAAGTTCTGTTGTTGCTAAAATGATTACAGGGGTAAACTTTGTGCCTTTCAGTACGGAAGGTGCGGGTTTGGAAGTTTACTCGTTGAACGTAATCGATGATAGAACGAATGTTGCTGTTCCGGATGCGTTTGTTCGGGCAACTCCTTCTCAATTGCGTTTCCGTGTAAGCCCCTCTTCGGCTAAATTGCAGATAGAGGAAAATGTGGACGGGAAAGTTGTCGTTAAGCAGGCGGGAGATTATACTGTGGCAGAGAGTATGGATCATTTTGCATTGACCCGTTCTACTTCCTTGTTTACCGCCACGAACCCGCGTGAGGAAAATGGTTTATTGTACGTGGATTTTAACTTCGATCAGGCTGTGTTCGATGATGATGACTTGGCAGGTTATACCTTGGCTTTGCGTTTGAATGATGTACATAATGAAGGGCGGGGTGTTTATTCTGATTATATCACTTTCAAAACACAGCCTAGTACATTGGATGAATTGGGCCTTTACATTCAGAAGGATAACGACTTGTTGCCAGATCTTCTCTCGGATAAAAAAATCGAGTGGAAGAACGGATCTACGCTTGATTTGAGTGCTTGGGTTGTCGTTGCTGCCAAAGTTAATGGGGAGAGTGAACGTAAGGCTTTGAAAGACGATTGTGGTTTTGAGCCGGTAATTGAGATTACTCTTGACAGGATTATCAATAATGATGGTGCTGAATTGGATAAGAACTTCATTACGGTTAATGGTTTGACACTTACGTTTAACGAGGAAGGTGGACCAACCTATCAAACGTTGAATGCAGAGGCTACTTTTACCGTGCGTGTAAAAGTGAACGGAAAACTTGTATGTAAAGAAACAATGATGGTTACCATAACCGATTTCGAATCCACGAAGGAAGTTGCAGGATTGTTGGAGGATGTGGATGCCGTTAGCCCATTTGTTGTTGATTTCATTGGAAATGAAGTGAATGTCGGATTGAAATTTAATCAGGCAATCAAGAACGAAGTTGAGACATTCTTCGGTAAGGATATTGAAAATGTGACCGGTAATGAAGAAGAGACCGATGGAATTAAAGTAACCGTGAAGGATGCAACAGGAGCAGATGCTTCAGATAAGTTCTCCATCACAACGCCCAATAAGTTACCGGCAATTACGGTTAATGCTAATGCCAAAGCAGGTGTATACACCTTTGAAGTGACTTGGATAGATGGCAAGAAGAAAGCTATCACGGAATTCGAATTGACTGTTCAAACTCCGACCGTGACAAAAGTTCCGTCTTATTGGATTGAAGGTACGGATATTACATTGGTACGTTTCGGCGATAATGGATTAGTTTCTGATTTGGATAATATCTTCAAGTTGCCCGAAAACACGACGATTAAGTTTGCTGAAACAACTACTTCTACTGGTAAGATTAAGATTGATGATGAGAATGTTATCAGTTTGTATAGAGATGAAGATAAAGATGAAAATAAAGAGTTGGAAATGAACGGAAATAAAGAATACGCGGTGTCTTACCAACTTATCGGGGCTAATGATGTAGTTCTTGAAACAAAGACAATCACCGTGAGATTCTATAATCCGATTGTTTCTAAAGCCTTCAAAACAACAACAATAGATATATTTGATGGAACTAATGTGACTATTGATATGACTCAGTTGGGTGTTGATTTGAAAGTGTTGGATCGTAAAGATGGTCAGCGGAAATACATTATTCGTGGTAGCGAGATTCTTCCGCAAGAAGGTGTAGAATTGGAATCAGACGAACTTGACGCATCTGTATATGGTGTGGAAAATATCAAGTTTGAAACGATAGAGGGTGAAAATCCAAATCTGAAAGTTACTGATGGAACAAAAGTAACTTGGGAGAATTCGGCTACTTTAGCTTCAGATGTTACAGTGAAAGTGAAGTTGATAATTGAAAATACTTGGGAGACCATAGAGGAAATTATTACTGTAAATGTAAAGGCTAACAATTGAATAGCAACGTGATATTGCTAATAAATGCAACCACTTTTGAGAGGACGTCGTGAGATGTCCTCTCTTTTTGTTGGGGAGAGTTTTTGTTGGGGTGAGGGTAATTTTAATCCCGTGGCGGGAAGGGCCACGGGATTAAATGGGATTGAAGGGGAGGGGTTAGTTTTTGGGGTAGCCGACGGGGTTGTTCATCAGGAGAAGTTGGCTTTCTTTTAGCTTCAACACTTTCCGTAGGGTGGCGTGGTCCATGGAGGCCCGGGGAACGGTGGACAGGCCGACGGCGGCGCAGAATAGGTTGATGTTCTGGCAGACGATTCCGGCGTCAACGGCGGCCATGGTGCGGGTGCGTTCGGAATCATCACCGAAACGGGAGATGTCGGCCACGAGTACCAGACTCACGGGTGCTTCGGCCGCGAAGGATTGTGCCCCGGCTACGGCTGTCCGATGGTCACCGGTGGCGATGAGCTGGAGAGAGTGGGTGTCTGCCCGATAAAGATAGGCTCCGTCTTTCCGGATAACGTAGATGTCCACTTCCTGTTTGTTCAGGGCGGAGGGAGCGGTGCGTTTCCCGTCCTGGCGGTTGATGCCGTTAGCCGCCCATAGCAGGTCGGAGAGATCTTGCAGGCTGAGTTCCCTGGTCGAGAATTCCCGGTCGGAATGGCGGTCGGCGAGAGCCTGCATGAGTGCCTTGCCCCGGGTTTTGTCCGGAGTGTTCAACTTGATGGTTTTCACTTCTTCCGCTTGTAATGCTCCCGTGAAAAGGAGGGTCATGAAAATAGATACGAATTGTTTCATACGATTGTTTTTAATATGGTTTAGACAAATATACGGGGATTATTGATTAGTTTCGCGAGAATTGAAATTTTAATCCAGAGGAGATATGAAGGTATTCAAGTTCGGGGGTGCGTCGGTGAAGGATGCCGCGGGAGTGCGGAATCTGGCGTCAATCGTGGAAAAAGAGAGCGGGGAGTTGGTTGTGGTGGTGTCGGCAATGGGGAAGGTGACCAATTTACTGGAGACGCTGTGCAACGCCTATTTTTACAAGCAGGGGACCACGGAGAGCGTAATCCGGCAGTTGCGGGAGTATCACGGGGGAATTGTCCGGGAGTTGTTCCCGGGAGAGGCTCCGGTGTACGGGCAGCTGGAAGAACTGTTCGCCGGGTTGGAGGAAATAGCGCGGGGGGAATCGTCCTTGTGCTATGACTACGAGTACGACCGTATCGTGAGTTTCGGGGAATTGATATCCACGACTATCGTTTCGGCTTATTTGCAGTCGTCGGGTGTTTCCAATCGTTTCATGGATGTGCGCAGAAGCCTGAAAACGGACACGAGTTACCGGAATGCCAACGTGGATTTGGAGCTTTCGCGGGAGTTGTGCCGGGAGGCGTTCGATTTCCGGGGTACGCGGGTGTACGTGACGCAGGGATTCATCGCGGGAACGAGAACAAACCAGACGACCACGCTCGGACGGGAAGGGTCGGATTATACAGCGGCATTACTGGCCAATCTGCTGGATGCCGAGAGCGTGACGATATGGAAGGATGTGCCGGGGGTGATGAATGCCGACCCGAAGGAGTATGCCGGGTGTGAAGTGATTCGCCGCATGTCCTACAAGGAAGCCATCGAGTTGTCGCATTTCGGGGCAAAGGTGATTCACCCGAAAACCATAAAGCCGATACAGAACAAACGGATCCCCTTGTACGTGAAGTCATTCCTGTACCCGGGAGAACCGGGAACGGTAATCACGGAGGTGGATGAGCCGTTGACTTTGCCCCCGATCCTGATCAACAAGCGGGGACAGTGCCTGTTGACGCTCACACCACGGGATTTCTCTTTCATAGCGGAGGAGAAACTGAGCCGGATTTTCGCCGTGCTGGCAAAGTACAAGTTGAAATTGAACCTGATGCAGAACTCCGCTATCAGTTTCTCGTTTTGCGTGGATGGCGGAGGGGCCTTGTTTGACGCGTTTATCAAGGAACTGCAGGAGGAGTTCGAGGTGCTGTACAACCGGGACGTGCGCCTGATCACGATACGGCATTACACGGAGGCTTTCGTCCGGGAGATCATCGGGGAAAATGTCCCGCTCGTGGAACAAAGAAGTCGTCTCACGGCTCAATTCATTATCCAAAATTGAAATAGTATTGATAAATCATTATATTTGCAACTTGATTTAATCTACAAGTATTAACATAAACACGAATTACGATGGACAAGAAATTCCAGGAATATAAAGGTTTGGATCTCTCTCAGGTAAACAAGGACGTCCTGAAAGAGTGGGAGGAGGAAAAGACTTTCGAGCAGAGCTTGAAAATTCGGGAGGGACATCCCTCGTTTGTTTTCTTTGAAGGACCCCCTTCGGCAAACGGTATGCCGGGGATTCACCACGTGATGGCGCGTACGATTAAGGATGTTATTTGTAGATATAAGACATTGCAAGGTTTTCAGGTAGAACGGAAGGCCGGTTGGGACACGCACGGTTTGCCCGTGGAATTGGGTGTGGAGAAGAAACTCGGTATCACGAAGGAAAATATCGGGAAGACAATCTCCGTGGCAGACTACAACAAGGAATGCCGGTCCGACGTGATGAAGTTCACGAAAGAATGGGAGGACCTGACCAAGAAGATGGGATATTGGGTGAACATGCAGGAGCCTTATATCACCTATGATAACCGTTATATCGAGACCTTGTGGTACCTGTTGAAACAATTGTTCGAGAAGGGACTTCTGTACAAGGGATATACCATACAGCCGTATTCACCGGCAGCCGGTACGGGATTGAGCACGCATGAGCTGAACCAGCCGGGATGCTACCGGGACGTGAAGGACACGACTTGTGTGGCCTTGTTCAAGGTAGTGAGAGACGGAAAATCGGAACCGTTGTTCGCTCATGATGATGAGGTGTATTTCACGGCGTGGACGACAACCCCGTGGACGTTGCCTTCCAACACGGCATTGGCCGTTGGACCGGGCATCACGTACCTGGTGGTGAAGACCTATAACCCGTACACGTATCGTCTGCAGACAATCGTGTTGGCCAAAGACCGTTTTGCTGCCTATTTCAATAAAAAAGCAGAGGGGATGGCTCTCGCTGATTATAAAGAAGGGGATAAGGTAATCCCTTACGAGATCGTGGGTGAATTCAAGGGTACGGAACTGGAGGGCATGCGTTACGAGCAGCTGCTGCCGTGGATGAAACCGGCCGGAGATGCTTTCCGTGTGATCCTGGGAGATTACGTGAGCACGGAGGACGGTACGGGTATCGTGCATATTGCCCCGACGTTCGGTGCGGATGACGACCGGGTGGCCAAGATGGCCGGAATCGCCCCGATGTTGCTGGTGGACAAAGACGGCAACCGTCAGCCGATGGTGGACAAGCAGGGACGATTGTTCCGCCTGGAGGATATTGATCCTGCTTTCGTTCGGGATAATGTTGACGTGAACTTGTACAGCGAGTACGCGGGACGTTTCGTGAAAAACGCCTATGACCCGAACCTGACGGAAAATGACCCGACATTGGATATCGACTTGAGTATTATGCTGAAGAAAGAAAACAAGGCATTCAAGGTCGAGAAACATGAACATAATTACCCGCATTGCTGGCGGACGGACAAGCCGGTACTTTACTATCCGTTGGATTCCTGGTTTATCAAGACAACCGCGGTGAAAGACCGGATGATTGCCTTGAACAAGACAATTAACTGGAAGCCGGTCAGCACGGGAGAAGGCCGTTTCGGTAAATGGTTGGAGAATCTGGTGGACTGGAACCTGTCGCGTTCCCGTTACTGGGGTACACCGCTCCCGATCTGGATGACGGAGGACGGAAGCGAAAAGAAATGTATCGGTTCCGTGCGGGAATTGGTTGAGGAAATCGAGAAATCCATGCAGGCCGGATTGATGACCGAGAACCCTTACAAGGATTTCAAGGTGGATGATAATTCCAAGGAAAATTATGACCGGATAGATCTGCACCGCCCGTACGTGGACAACATCGTACTGGTTTCCTCCAAGGGACAGCCCATGTACCGGGAGAAGGATCTGATCGACGTGTGGTTTGATTCCGGCGCTATGCCTTACGCCCAATTGCACTATCCGTTCGAGCATAAAGAGGCTATCGAGAAAGGGACTCGTTTCCCGGCAGACTTCATTGCCGAGGGAGTTGACCAGACCCGGGGATGGTTCTTCACGCTGCATGCCATCGCCACGATGGTATTTGATTCCGTGGCCTTCAAGAATATCATTTCCAATGGACTGGTATTGGATGCCAAGGGTAACAAAATGTCCAAGCGGTTGGGTAATGCCGTGGATCCTTTCGATACGATCGAGAAACACGGGTCGGATCCCTTGCGCTGGTACATGATTACCAACTCGCAGCCGTGGGATAACCTCAAATTCGATATCGCCGGAGTAGAGGAAGTGAAACGTAAATTCTTCGGAACGTTATATAATACTTACGGGTTCTTTGCCCTGTATGCCAATATTGACAAGTTCTCCTACGCGGAACCGGATGTACCGTTCAACGAGCGTCCGGAGATAGACCGCTGGATATTGTCGCTGTTGAACAGTTTGATCCAGGAAGTGACGGAGGCTTACGAGAAATATGAGCCGACCCGGGCAGGACGGGCCATTCAGGATTTCGTCATCGAGAACCTCTCCAACTGGTACGTACGGTTGTCACGCAAGCGTTACTGGGGTGGAGAACAGACGACGGACAAATTGTCGGCTTACCAGACGTTGTACACCTGCCTGGAGACCGTGGCCATTCTGGCTTCTCCGATTGCCCCGTTCTACATGGACCGTCTGTTCAAGGACCTGAACCGGGTAACGGGCCGTTACGACCGGAGTGTACATCTGGTGGATTTCCCGAAGGTGAACGAATCGATGATCGACAAGCAGCTAGAGGAACGGATGAATATGGCACAGCAGATCTCGTCTATGGTACTGGGATTGCGGCGTAAAGTGCAGATCCGCGTACGTCAGCCGCTGGGCAAGTTGCTGATTCCGATTCTTGACGAGGAAATGCCTGCTCAGCTGGATGCCGTGAAGAGTATCATCCTGTCGGAAGTGAACGTGAAGGAAATGGAATACATCACGGATACCGCCGGAGTACTGGTGAAGAAAATCAAACCGAATTTCAAGACATTGGGACCGAAGTACGGTAAATACATGAAGCAGATTTCCGCCCTGGTAGCCCAAATGAATCAGGCTGATATATATAATTTCGAGAAACAGGGGAAATTCACGCTTGCCCTTAATGAAGAGCAGATTGATCTGACATTGGAGGACGTGGAGATCCTGTCGGAAGATATTCCGGGCTGGCTGGTGGCCAACGAGGGACGGTTGACCGTGGCCCTGGACATCAACATCACGAAGGAATTGCGTGAGGAGGGTATTACCCGGGAATTGATAAACCGGATTCAGAACCTGCGCAAGGACAGTGATTTCAACGTGACGGACAAAATTGCCCTTTATATCGGGAAACATGAGGCCATCAACGAGGCGGTTGAGCATTTCAAGGATTATATAGCGACGCAAGTGTTGGCTGAACGTGTGGACTTGGTGGATGAGGTAGAGGGAACGTCTCAGGATATAGAGATCGATGATGTGCGTACGTTCATCAAGATAGAAAAGTTATGATTACGGGGACGGGCAGGACGAAAATTCTGCCCGTTGCCGATAGAATAAAGCAAGATTTTTATTAATTTCGACAAAAACTTTACCACTATGTCTGAAAAAACGAGATACTCGGATGAAGAGTTGCAGGAATTCAAGGAATTGATTCTTGAGAAACTCGAGAAAGCGAAAAGAGATTACGAGAACCTGAAAGCCGTGATCTCCGGTAGCGACGGAAACGATATAGCAGACACCTGCCCTACCTTTAAGGTATTGGAAGAAGGTGCATCCGTGCTTTCGAAAGAGGAAGCCGGCCGGTTGGCCCAACGTCAGGCTAAATTTATCGCCCACCTGGAGGCTGCTTTAGTCAGAATAGAAAACAAGACTTACGGGATATGCCGGGTGACGGGAAAATTGATTTCGAAAGAACGCTTGCGTGCTGTGCCTCACGCCACATTGAGCATAGACGCTAAAATGGGGAAAGAATCTTAAATGGCGAAGCGGATGAGCATTAAAAAGAAATTGGGAGTGTTTGTCATTGTGCTTCTTGTGTTGGACCAGGCCGTGAAGATCTGGATAAAGACGCATATGATGATCGGGGATGAGTTTACTGTCATCGGAGATTGGTTTAAGATTCATTTCATCGAGAACAATGGTATGGCTTTCGGGATGGAGCTTGGCGGAGAGTGGGGAAAAATCATGTTGAGTCTGTTCCGGATAATGGCCGTTACGCTTATCGGGTGGTATATTCTCCATCTGTTGAAGCAGAAGGCGCCGACGGGAGTCGTGTTCTCCTGCGCCTTGATATTCTGCGGAGCCATCGGTAATATCATTGACAGTATGTTCTACGGGATGATATTCAATGACAGTTATTCCCAGGTGGCTACCTTGTTCCCGGCGGAAGGCGGGTATTCCTCGTTCCTGCACGGTAAGGTAGTTGATATGCTTTATTTCCCAATTTACGAGGATTTCCTGCCGGATTGGATTCCCATTTGGGGGGGAGATTTCTTTGTATTTTTCCGTCCGGTATTCAATCTAGCGGATTCCTACATCACGATAGGGGTGCTTATTCTGCTGCTTTTTTACCGGAAATTCTTCTCGACCAAAAAGGCATAAGATAAATATAAAGAGTGTCCGAGAGACACTCTTTTTTCATGTTCAGGGAGATAAAGAAACATATAAATGTAGAACAAATTTCCCGTTTTCGATTTTTTCTGTAAGTTTGCACCGCATTTGTACACAATAGAGAGAATTGCTTCCATGGAAGCTCATGAAAAAAAGAATCAATATATGATTGAGAACCTAGTGATTGTCGAGTCCCCGGCCAAGGCCAAGACCATAGAACGTTTTTTGGGGCCGGACTATGTCGTGAAGTCGAGTTTTGGACATATCCGGGATTTGGAGAAGAAAGATTTGGGGATAGATATAGCGCATAATTTTCAACCTAAATATGAGATATCTCCCGATAAGAAAGTCGTTGTCAAAGAATTGAAGCAATTGGCCAAAGAGGCTAAAACCGTGTGGTTGGCTTCCGATGAGGACCGGGAGGGAGAGGCTATCGCCTGGCATTTGTTTGAGGTGTTAGGTTTAAAGAAGGAAAACACGAAGCGAATCGTGTTCCATGAAATCACGAAAGATGCTATTTTGCATGCAATAGAGCATCCCCGGGATATAGATAAAAATCTGGTGGATGCCCAGCAGGCCCGTCGGGTATTGGATCGTCTGGTGGGATTCGAGGTGTCGCCCGTGCTCTGGAAAAAGGTGAAACCGTCTCTTTCCGCGGGACGGGTGCAATCCGTTGCCGTTAAATTGATCGTGGAACGGGAACGGGAAATCAATCATTTCGAGGAGCAGAAGTATTACCGGGTGCAAGGGACCTTTACTTGTAAGGACAAAGAAGGAAATGCCGTTTCGTTAAAGGCGGAACTTTCAGAACGTTTCCGGACGAAAGAGGAAACGATGGCATTCATGGAACTTTGCAAGCAGGCGGAATTTGTTGTCCGAGACGTGGAAACCAAGCCCAGTGTCCGTAAGCCGGCACCGCCATTCACGACGTCCACCTTGCAGCAGGAGGCTTCGCGCAAGTTGGGACTCTCTGTTTCGCAGACGATGTCAGTCGCTCAGAAGTTGTATGAACACGGGCATATCACTTACATGAGAACGGACTCCGTGAACTTGTCTCAGTTGGCGATAAAGACTGCCAAGGCCGTAATTATCGATACGTTGGGAGAAAAGTACTCCAAGCCGAGAAATTACGCTACGAAGACCAAAGGTGCACAGGAGGCACACGAGGCCATCCGTCCAACCTATATGGACAAGGAGAAGATTGAAGGAGATAGAAACGAGCAACAATTATATACATTAATCCGTAAACGGACATTGGCTTCTCAAATGGCTGATGCTGAATTGGAGAAAACTACGGTGACCATCGCCGTGGCCGGTAAAGACTATACGTTTGAGGCTGTCGGGGAGGTTATTGTTTTCGACGGATTCCTGAAGGTGTACATGGAGTCGCAGGATGATGAAAAGGAAGAAGAGCAATTGGCCATTCTGCCATCCATTCATCAAGGAGACGTGTTGCAGCGTAGTCTGATTGAGGCAACGGAGCAATACACGACTCATCCTCCCCGTTACACGGAGGCCAGTCTCGTGAAAAAAATGGAGGCATTAGGAATAGGACGTCCTTCAACGTACGCCCCGACGATTACCACGATACAAAATAGAGGATATATCCTGAAAGAAAGCCGGGATGGAGTTGAACGTCAGATAGATCAGATAAAACTGCAGGGAGAAAAGATCTTGGAGACGAAAGTTTCCCGGGTATTCGGTGCGGAGAAAAAGAAACTTTTCCCTTCCGATATCGGGATGGTGGTGACGGATTTCCTGTCCAACTATTTCACGAATATCATGGATTATAACTTCACGGCGAAGGCGGAAGATGCTTTGGACCTCGTGGCAGAAGGGAGTGAAGAGTGGCAAAGTATGATCAGTGCATTTTACCAGCCGTTCCATGCAAACGTGGAAAAAACCTTGAAAGAGTCAGAGCGCAATACTGGAGAACGGGAACTGGGTAAAGATCCTCAAACCGGAGAGACTGTCAGCGTGCGTATCGGCCGTTTCGGTCCCGTGGCGCAGATCGGAGATGGAGAAAATATACGTTATGCCGGATTGCAAAAGGGGCAGCTGATGGAAACAATCACCTTGGAAGAGGCGTTGGCTTTGTTTAAATTTCCCCGTCAGTTGGGAGAATACGAGGGAAAGGCTGTAACCGTGGCCATCGGCCGTTTCGGTCCTTATATCAAGCATGACCAGCTTTTTGTATCCTTGAAAAAGGGTGTTGATGATCCGGGAACAATCACGCTGGAAACCGCAATTGAACGTATAGATGAGAAGCGGGAAATGGAGCGGAACCGGAAAATCAAAGAATTTGACAACGGGATACAGGTGTTGAATGGTCGATTCGGTCCTTACATCGCTTATAACAAGGTGAACTACAAAATACCCAAGGGGCAGGATGCGACATTGTTGACACTGGAGAACTGCTTGGAAATAATCGAAAAAAGCGGCGATACGAAAAAGAAAACGACTAAAAAAGTAGCAGGTAAAGCCGCTACGGAAACCAAGGAGAAAAAGAAAGAAAAAAAGACTTCAGAGCCGGAAAAAGCGAAAAGAAAAACGAAAAAATGAGGTTATTTAAAATTATTTGCATATAACAGAAGCATTTTATATATTCGTACCCTCGAAAAAACGGGAATATTCATGTACAAAAACGTTAAATATTAATATAAATGGCAACATTACAAAAAATCAGAAATCGCGGTGGAGTACTTGTCAGTATCGTGATAGGTTTAGCTTTAGTAGCTTTTATTGTAGGAGATGCTTTAAGTTCAGGAGCAAGTTTTATCAATAATTCTCGAAATAAGGTTGGGGAAGTTGCTGGTAAGTCGATCGGCATTCAGGAGTATCAGCAGCGGATAGCCAAGAACGAGGAGATGATAAAGCAGATGAACGGTTTGACGGGATTGACGGATGACCAACAGGCTGCCGTGCGGGAAAATACGTGGCAACAGATTATCTCGGAAATTATTTTGAACAATCAATATGAGGAGGTTGGAATCGGACTGAGCGGGGATGAGTTGTATGATTTGTTGTTAGGTAATAACATGAGTCCAGAGATTGCGCAGTTGTTCGCAGATCCGACAACAGGTCAGGTTGACAAGCAACGGGCTATTGAAACGATCAAGTATTTGATCAATTCTCCGGTAGGAACACCGCAACGGGAATACTGGTTGAACATGGAGGAACAAATAAAGACCTCTCAGTTGCAGATGAAGTACATGTATCTTTTGGGAAAAGGACTTTACGTTACGGACGATCAGGCACGTGCCTATTTGGAAAGTTCTGCAACAAACGTGGATATAAGCTATATCATGAAAAGCTATAACACGATAAGTGATTCCGCTGTAAGTGTGAGTGCAAGTGAGATTCAAAAATATTACAATGAGCATCAGTATCTGTTCGAGCAACAAGAATCTCGTCAGATCGCTTACGTGAACTTTGACATCACCGCTTCCGCTGAAGATATCCAGGAAACGGAAGATTGGGTAAATTCGTTAAAGGGAGAGTTTGCAGCAGCAACGGATCCGGTAGAATTCGCAAATCTTTCATCAGAACAAAAAGTTGCGCCTGTATACTACAAAAAAGGAGAGTTGGAGAACGATGCTTTAGAGGAATTTATTTTTACTCAAAAGAATGATGAAGTATATGGTCCTTATATGCAGGGAAATGCTTATAACATCGCCCGTGTGGCAGACCGCAAGATGTTGCCTGATTCCGTGAAAGCCCGTCATATATTGATTGTCCCGACTCAGGAAACGATAGCTTCTTCAAAAGCTTTGGCTGATAGTCTGGCTCAACTTATTCGTGACGGTAAAGATTTCGAAGCCTTGGCTAGAGAATATTCTGCTGACCAGAATTCCGCAGTTAACGGAGGAGATTTGGGTTGGTTCACGCAGGCTCAAATGATACAACCTTTCAGCGATAGTGTTTTCTTCGCTAAGAAAAAAGAGGTGAAGGTTGTTGCCACGCAATATGGTTTCCATGTCGTACAAGTGACGGATATGACAAAACCTGTTGAAAAAGTACGTTTGGCTGTCATCACGAAAGAAATTACGCCTTCTCAGCAGACGATAAACAAAATTTATAACGATGCACGTACGTTTGCCAGTGATGTGAATACCGAAGCAGAATTCAATGAGGCTGTGACGAAATACAATCAGACCAAACGTTTGGCTAACCTGAGTAAGAATGACAGAACGATCTCCGGTATTACGAACGGTAGAGAGGTCGTAAGAGAAGCTTTCATGGCAAGTGAGCCGGGATACGTGCTTACCACGAAAGATAAATCACCGATCTTTGAAACGGGAGATAAGTTTACAGTTGCCGTTTTATTGAATATCAAGGAAGAGGGTATCGCTCCGCTTGCAGAAGTTAAAACGCTTGTTCAACGTGAATTGATCCGTCAGAAAAAAGGTGAAGTGCTGGCAAAACAATTGGAAGGCGCTATGGCAGGAAGTGAAAGTCTGCTTTCCGTATCTCAAAAAGCTGGTGCTGAGGTTGTGGATGCAACGGATTTGAACTTTAATTCATTGCAGATTCCGGGAGCCGGTATCGAACCGAAAGTGATCGCGGAAGTGATGAAGATGGACGAGAATAAGATTTCTAAACCAATTATTGGAAATCAAGGTGTTTATGTGGTTATGGTTAATGCCAAGAACACGACGGAAGTAACTGCAGAACAAATTCAAGAAGCAAAATTGCAGATGAATCAATTGAATTTGAACCGGGTAAATTATCAATTGTTACCGGCCTTGGAAAAGAAAGAAGGGGTTGTTGACGTAAGGTATAAATTTTATTGATTCGTATCCCATGTATAGTATAAAAGGACTTTCTCTGTGGAAAGTCCTTTTTTTATATATTTGTTCTCAGAAATGAATTGCGTATGAAAAAATATTTTGCACACGAGACCGCTATCGTTGATGATGATTGTATTATTGGTGATGGCACGAAAATATGGCATTTCTCCCATATTATGACAGGTTGCCGGATAGGAGAGAATTGTAATATCGGGCAAAACGTGGTAATCTCTCCGGAAGTCGTTCTCGGGAATGGAGTGAAGGTCCAGAACAATGTGTCCGTGTACACGGGGGTTACTTGTGAGGACGAAGTCTTTTTAGGGCCATCCTGTGTATTTACCAATGTAACCAATCCTCGAAGTGCAATAAACCGCAAGCACCAGTATGCCCGGACTCGTGTAGGTAAGGGGGTCACTATTGGGGCGAACGCGACAATCGTGTGTGGCCATGATATTGGGGCATATGCCTTCATCGGGGCTGGAGCTGTCGTTACCCGGACGGTGCCGGCTTACGCGTTGGTGGTGGGGAATCCTGCCCGTCAGATCGGTTGGATGAGTGAATACGGGCATAGGTTGGAATTTGGAAGTGACGGTTATGCTGTTTGTCCGGAAAGCGGGCAACGTTATCATTTGGAAAATGATGTTGTTACAAAAGTGAGCGATTGATTTAATACCTTTAGGCATGAAAATAGAGATGGTTGATCTGCGTGGGCAGTATCTACATATTCAGTCGGAAATAAATGAGGCAATGCAAGAGGTGCTGGCTTCTGCTGCTTTCATAAACGGGAGTCAAGTAAAAGAGTTTTCGCGTAATTTGGCTTTGTACAACGGGATAAAACATGTGGTTACTTGCGGAAACGGGACAGATGCCCTGCAGATTGCTTTTATGGCATTAGGGTTGAAACCCGGGGATGAGGTGATTGTCCCGGTTCACACGTATGTGGCCACGGCAGAGGTGATCGCCTTGCTGCGTCTGGTTCCGGTATTCGTGGATTGTGATGAGGATCATTTCACGATAGATGTTAATCAAATAGAAGATAAAATAACGCCCAGGACAAGAGCAATTGCCCCTGTACATCTTTACGGGCAATGCGCGGATATGGAGCCATTATTGGAGATAGCCCGCCGGAATCATCTTTTTGTGGTAGAGGATACCGCTCAAGCCATAGGAGCCACGTATGCTTTTTCGGATGGGACAAGGCGTCGGGCAGGATGTATGGGTACCATTGGGGCCACTTCGTTTTTCCCCTCCAAGAATCTGGGATGCTATGGGGATGGGGGAGCGCTGTTTGTTGATGATGATGCTCTCGCGGAGAGAGTACGTATGATTGCCAATCATGGGCAACGGGTGAAATATCACCATGATGTTATTGGTTGTAACTCCCGGTTAGACACGTTGCAGGCAGCAATACTCAACGTGAAACTGAAGTATCTGGATCGCTATACGGAAGCCCGGCAACAAGCGGCGGCACGATATGATGAATTATTGAAAGATGTTGCGGGAATTATCTTGCCCAAACGGACAGAAAACAGTACTCATGTCTTTCATCAGTACACGATACGGGTATTGAACCACCGGCGAGATGCATTGAAGGCCTATTTGGCAGAGCAAGGTATACCATCAATGATTTATTACCCGGTACCACTTCATCTGCAGAAGGCTTATATTCAGGAGGGGAAAGGGATAGGGACCTTCCCGGTTGCGGAACGTTTGAGCGAGGAAGTTCTTTCCTTACCGATGCACACGGAGTTGACCTTGGAGATGCAGGAATTTATAGCAGAACGGATACGTTGTTTCGTTGAAAAATAGCTTTCGTAATGGAAAAGGTATTGATTATAACCTATTATTGGCCACCAGCCGGAGGACCAGGAGTACAGCGGTGGTTGAAATTTGTCAAGTATTTTCCAGCATATGGTTATGAACCAATTGTGCTTACCGTAAATCCAGATAAGGCAGAATACCCGATTCGGGATAATTCCTTGGAAAAAGATGTCCGACCGGGGCAGCTTATCTTCCGGACGGATTGTGCCGGTTTGTACGATTATTATAAAAAATTTACCAAGGCTAAAGCGGCTCCTTATAGTGGATTCGCGAATGAAGGAAATCCCAATCTGAAGCAGAAAATCGCCCGTTTCATCCGGGGGAATTTTTTCTTACCGGATGCAAGGAAGGGGTGGAATAAATTTGCTTATCGGCAAGCGGCAGAGATTATTCGTGAATATGGAGTAAACAAGGTAATTACGACGGGGCCTCCAATGTCAACGCATTTGATCGGTCAGAAATTGAAAAAGCTATTGGGAGTATACTGGATTGCCGATTTTCGGGACCCCTGGACGGATATCTTTTATTATGATAAAATGTATCCGACGCCAATAGCCAAGTCGATTGACCGTGGATATGAACGAGGAGTTCTTCTTACGGCAGATAAAGTAGTTGCTGTCAGTCCGTATCTGCGGGAAATATTGTCCCGTAAATCAGATCGTATACCGGCTGCCAAGATTGCGGTGATTGAGAATGGTTATGATGCGGAAGATTTTAATTTTACGTTTACATCGCCTTCAACGAGAGGATTTATAATTACCTACACGGGAACACTTGCGTCAGACTATACCCTGGATGCCTTTATAAATAGTTTAAAGCCGTTTGTGGGATCAGGAATCATGAAATTACGTTTTGTCGGTAAGGTAGTACCCGAGGTGATGAAGAAACTTTCCGAGGAGTTGGGTGATATGGTGGAATTTATCCCTTTCGTCCCTCATGAGGAGGTTGTGCGTCATATGCAGGCGGCTTCCCTTTTGTTGCTGGTAATTCCTAATACTCCCGATAATAAGGGTAATCTTACCGGAAAATTGTTTGAGTATCTGGGTTCTCGAACGCCAATTCTGTGTGTAGGGCCGACAGATGGAAATGCGGCAAGTATTATAAGTTCCTGTAAGGCGGGAAAGACGTTTGATTATAACGATGAAAAAGGAATGACAGACTACTTGAGGAAGCGGTTGCAGGATTGGCAGGAAGGTAATGAAACAGCATCTACCGGAATAGAAAGATATTCCCGGAAAGAATTGGCGGGGTTGTATGTGCGGCTTTTTAGTGTTCAATATTAGATATAATAAGATGTTATTTTACGAATTGAGAAATAAAGCAGTAGAATTCAAGAGATGGTGTAAGTATTATTCTCTATTGGATCTGCCATATAGATATAGAATGTTTGTTTTTATGGTAGATGGGCGTTTTTATCATGGGGGAATGGCAGATCGTTTTAAAGGGATCGTTTCAACTTATGCTTATTGTAAAGCAAATGATTTTCCTTTTAAAATAAATTATAATACACCTTTTCTTTTGCAAGATTATTTAGTTCCTAATAATTATAATTGGTTATTGGGTGAAGATGAGTTTTTATCTTATAATTCTTTTTTCTCAAAACCATTGATTTTGGCAAAAGATATAAAAGGAAAAAAATTATGTGCTTCCCGAAGAAAAATACAGTACCATGTATATTATAATCGGGATTGTTTGGATGCAATAAATACTCGATACAATAAGCATTATCAATGGGGTGAGTTGTTTAAAGAATTGTTTATTCCAGTTCCTCGTTTGAAAAATGAGATTGAACGAAATTATAAATTAATAGGAGAAGATTATATTGCGGTTGTTTTCCGTTTTCAATCATTATTAGGTGATTTTGATGAAGGGGATTTCCTTGTTTTACCATTAAATATGCAAAAGCTATTGATAAAAAGATGTTTATATGCTTTGAATGAACTTCGAGAGCGTCATGGAAATACTCGATTTTTAATAACTTCAGATAGTATTGGTTTTTTAAATGAAGTTTCAAAAATAAAGGATTGTTTTATTATACCAGGTAAGTTGGTGCATATGGAGTATACGAATAATAGTACTTATAATATTCATTTGAAGTCATTTATCGATTTCTTTATGCTTTCAAAGAGTAAAAAAATTTATTCTGTAGGAACTCCAGAAATGTATAAGACTGAATTTCCTCTTTATGCATCAAAGATTGAGGATATTTCTTTTGAAAGGATACTATTACCGTCTATTTATGAAAAATAGTAGTGTTTTTGTATATTTATAGTTGTTTTTATAATAATGTTTTACTGTGAAAAACATGAAATCAGATAGAAATAATTTGTTATTAATACATACAGGTTTGTCGACCTTTGTAAAAGGTGATGTGGAAATATTGAAGAAAAAATATAATGTGACTAGTTATCAATATGATAGTCGAAGTTGGCAGTTGGTTGTTGTTATTAAGCAGTTCTTGTGGTTGTTATTTAATGTTTGGCGTTTTGATAAAATTTATATCTGGTTTGGAGATTACCATGCTTTTTTTCCGATAATATTTGCCAATGTATTTAAGATAAAATCTTTTTTGGTTGTAGGTGGATATGATGTTTGTAAAATAAAGCATTTAAAGTATGGTTGTTTTATAAACCCGTTACGGGCGTGGATTGTTCGTTATTCAATGAAACATTGTACGTTGAATCTATGTGTGTCGAATTATGTTTTGAGGAAAGTTAAGGTGATAACAAAGCAAGAGAATAATATGCTTTTGTTTAATGGAACGAATATTAGATGTGAAAATGTGGATAAAAGTTATAAAAAAGAAATGATTATAACAGTTGCAATAATTAATGATGAGAGAACGTTTTATAGAAAAGGAATTGACCGAATATTAAAGTTGGCGGAAGAATTGTCTGAATATGACTTTGTGGTTATTGGGTTGAATAATAATCTCAAAAGATTATGTGGAGAGTCTTCAGGTAATGTTAAAATCTTTGCAAGAATTCCTCAAAAGGATTTGGTCGATTATTATAAACAAGCAAAAGTGTATATGCAATTATCAATAATGGATACATTTTGTTTGGCATTAGCTGAAGGAATGTTATACAACTGTGTTCCGATCGTAACTAATGTTGGAGGAATGCCTGAAGTGGTGGGTGATACAGGTTTTGTGGTGAATGAGAGAAGTTTAAATTTACTTCCGTCTATTGTAAAACAGGCGATGAATAGGGATTATTCCAATATTTATCGGGAGAGAATAGAAAAGAATTTTTTGTTGTCAACTAGAGCAAAAGGATTATTAGAAATACTTAATCAATATAATTGAAATAAGAATGTTTTTAGCTATGTCTTATTAGTATGTTTGGATCATAAAATTTGGAGATGAAGATAGCTTTTATTCATAATACTGCGAGGACTGGAGCAACTATGCATGCAGTGATGTTGGCCAAGAGGTTACAAGAAAGTATGGATGTGTCTTTTTTGGCACAAGAGTTGTCTGCAGAAAGGAGTAATTTGACAGGATTGGAGAAGGTGGTGTTATTCGCCAATAGTCCGAAGGCTGAGAGGCGATATAGATTAAAATGGCCATGTTACGTGAGTGTTGTTGTACGAATCCGATACTTGTTATATCGTTTGGGTTTGTTGAGATTGCTTGATAGAATGGATTGGATCTGGATTATGCCTCGATGGCTAGAAAGAAGATGGTATAAGTGGAGAATGCCTTTACCAGAAGGATTGGAAAAATATCTGTTGGAACATGATAAAGAATATGATGCTTATATTGTGTTAGGAAATACTAGTAGTATTTCATATCATTTGTTAGAAAATTATTCCAATAAGGTCATATTGATTCCATTAGTACATTTTGAGCGGCCACAATTTGTAATGTCTGCGCATGAGGTTATATGTAGGGCTCTTTTTGTGGCATATAACACCTTTGCTGAAAAAATGGTGGCTGAGAAAATTCACGGAAATACTAATGGTAAGGTTATGGTAATTGGTTGTGGAATAGAGTCATTATCTCCAAATGACGAGGTTTGGTTGGCATTTAAGCAGAAAAAAAACATTGGAAATGAATATTTGCTTTATGTCGGACGTGTTACTTCGAAAAAGACAGGAGAGATGTTCTCGTTTTTTAAGCATTATAAGAGTAAGTATAATAATCGATTACAATTATTGATAGCTGGAGATAATTATTTGCGAGGGGAGATGATGGATCAGGATATCGTTTATTTGGGTTTTGTAGATGATGTTGTAAAGAGTGAATTAATCCGTCATGCAGTTGCGGTGGTGAATCCTTCATTTGTAGAGAGTCTTTCCTTGATTGTTTTAGAGGCAATGGCCGTAAGTGTTCCTGTTCTTGTGAATGGTAAATGTGATGTTTTAAAACAGCATTGTGAACGAAGTGGTGGGGGAATTTATTACCTGAATTATGCTTCCTTTGAAAAGGGAGTGAATTTATTAATATCTTCACCTGCAATGCGTAAAGAAATGGGAGAGAAAGGACAAGTTTACGAACGAGAGATGTATAGTTGGGATGTTATTGTCCAAAAATGGGAAGAAATTATTCGAGAGGTAGGTAATAGGAATAAATTGTAATGTATTAGTACTATGTTTGAGCCGTCTGTGAAAGTTTCTGTGATAGTCCCTGTATATAAGGTGGAAGATTATCTTGTTCCATGTTTGGACAGTATTTTGAACCAATTATTTCGGGATATTGAAATATTATTGATTGATGATGGGTCTCCGGATAAATGCGGTGTGATTTGTGATGAGTATGCAAAAAAGGATAACCGTGTGAAAGTGGTTCATCAGCCTAACAGTGGAGTTACTGCAGCTCGGCGTCGGGGGGTGGAGATTGCCCGAGGGGAATTTATATTTTTTGTGGATGCTGATGATACCTTACCGGTGAATTCTATACAGGCATTATATGATTTTGCATGTAGAAATAGTCTGGACATTGCGATGGGAGCTTACGTGGAAATAGACGAGACAGGAAAACGTGGACGGGAAGTTCATTATCTGGAAGGGGTATATTCTGGAGAGGT
Source organism: uncultured Butyricimonas sp. (assembly GCA_944321845.1). Classification (GTDB taxonomy): domain Bacteria; phylum Bacteroidota; class Bacteroidia; order Bacteroidales; family Marinifilaceae; genus CALUMT01. The sequence continues at coordinate 41,887 of CALUMT010000017.1, read as the reverse complement.
CTTTCTGAATGAATTGCTGAAAGGGGCGAGTGGCGTTCCATGGGGAAATTTATATCGTACAACGTTGTTTGACAGTAAAGTATTAGATCTTACTCCAGAAATCAGACGTAGCGAAGATTTCATTATGAAAACCCGGTTGGCTTTGCGGGCAAATTTGATCGGGGGGACTCCTGAGGTTATTTATTATTATCTGCAGCGAGCAACCTCAGTCGTTCATACGTTTAAAAGTTCATTTGAGTACGAGAAAATGTATAATGAGTTGCTGTTTCGTGCAATAAAAGAACGTGGTTTGTATGAAAAATTAGAGCCTATTTGTATAGATTATATGCTAAGTTGTTTAAGAAGAGTTTTGACGGATCGTTTTAATCCTCGAGATCCTTGGTTGATAGAGATACGGGAGGCGATGCGGCGGTTGAAATTTCCGATGAAAAAGCGTTGCTTCTTGTTTTTGTATACAAATTCAATAGCTCGCTACTTTATACGATGCATGCATCATTATCACGTGAAGGATCGAGGGATGGCTATCGGACGGGGGATAAGAAATATGTTCCGAGTTTTTTGAATGGTGTAATCAACCGGAAGATTCTTTTTCAGGTATTGTTTAATTTCGTACATTTGCAATTATTTATTTTATGTGATTTAGAGAGATGAAAAATATACCTTTAAAGAAATTGTATCCTTATATAGGAGCGTTTTTGTTATTTGTGGTTATCGCTTACGTGTATTTCCCTCCCTTGTTTGAAGGAAAGATCGTGCATCAATCTGATATTTCGTCGTGGCGAGGAGCGGCAAACGAGGCCATAGAGTTTCGGGAAAAAACAGGTCAGGAGCCACTGTGGACTAATTCTATGTTTGGAGGAATGCCAACCACAATGATCTCTACAATTTATAAAGGGAATTATCTCCAGCAATTGTATAATAATTTATTTTGGGGGCCGAGACCGGCAAGTTATTTGATTTTGGCTTTTGTTAGTTTTTACCTGCTGATGCTATCATTGGGAGTTCGCTCATGGGTTGCTATTGCTGGAGCCTTAGCTTTCGGTTTTTGTTCCTATAATTTTCAGATTATGCAAGTGGGGCATAATGCAAAGATGGTCGCAATAGCTTTTATGCCCATGGTATTGGCATCTGTTATATTCGCATTTTCTCGGAACAGGTGGTTGGGTGCGGTGTTTTTAGGTATATCACTTGCTTTTGAAATAATGGCGAATCATCCGCAGATCACTTTTTATTTAGCCATGGTGATCCTTTTTTATGGAGGAGCGCAATTATATTTGGCGATAAAAAACAAAACATTGCCTTCGTTTATAAAGACTGGAGTTCTTTTGTTAGTGGCGGCAGGTTTGGCAGCAGGGGCCAATGTCAATCATCTATGGCCAACGTGGGAATATACTAAATATACTATGCGAGGGGGATCTGAATTAACGTTGAATCAACAAAATCAGACGGAGAACGGTTTGGATAAAGAATATGCTACGGCTTGGAGTTATGGTATTGAGGAGACATTCAATTTGCTTATTCCTAACTTTAATGGCGGGGCTTCAGCCGGAGAATTGGGAAAAAACTCTGAGACATATAAATTTTTAAAGCAGGCCGGAGCTCAGCAGGCGGACCAGATTATAAAGCAGCTTCCTCTTTACTGGGGACCTCAATCTTTTACGGCTGGCCCCATGTATATGGGGGCTGTCGCTATTTTCCTTTTCGTGTTGGGTTTGGTGTTGATAAAGGGGCCGATGAAATGGTGGATAGCATCGCTTTCCCTCTTGGTTTTGTTGTTAGGTTGGGGACGGCATTTTATGGTGTTGTCGAATTTATTTTACGATTACGTACCATTGTATAATAAGTTTCGAGTTCCTTCGATGATACTTGTTGTTTTGCAATTGACAATTCCGTTGCTAGGTTTTTATACGGTGTGGAAAATCGTTAAAGGAGATGTTGAACGAGAGATCGTTTTGAAGGGATTGAAAATAAGCTTGCTGATCGTGGGTGGAATTTGTGCTCTTTTCGTGTTATTGCCAGGATTAGCCGGTAGTTTTTCGGCTACGGCGGATTCAAATTATCCTGATTGGTTGCAGCAATGCTTGCCGCAAGACCGAAAAGCTCTTTTACGTTCAGACGCTTTACGCTCGTTAGTTTTTGTCGTATTGACGGCAGGATGTATATGGGGGATTGTCAGAGGGAAACTTAAAATGGAACGACTTTTGATTGTTCTTTGCGTTTTACTGGCATTAGACATGTGGACGGTGGATAAACGTTATCTGAATAATGGACATTTTGTGACACAACGAGAATTTAATAATCAATTCCAAGCCCGCCCTGTGGATAAGATCATACTTGAAGACGAATCGTTGGATTATAGGGTCCTGGATCTGTCCGTGAATACATTTAATGATTCGCATTCGAGTTATTTTCACAAAACGATAGGGGGATACAGCGCAGCTAAATTGCAACGCTACCAAGATTTAATTGATTATTTTATTGCTCCGAAGATTGACGCTGTAATACAGGAGGCTAAGCAGGGGGCAACTTATTCATCCCTGACGCAAAGTCTGTCGACGGATCCGATATTGAATATGCTAAATACAAAATATATAATAGTTGATGCGAACTCGAATCCGATAGAGAATCGTTCCGCGTATGGTAATGCGTGGTTCGTGAAGGATTATGAACTGGTAAATACCGCAGATGAAGAAATTATCAAGTTGGCTCAAATAGAGCCATCGGAAATGGCGGTCATTGCCAAAGAGTTTGCTCCTATTGTGCAAGATCGAGGGATAAATTTTGATGATTCTGCCACGATTCAGTTGATTTCGTATGCACCTAATAAATTAGAATACCGAACCCGGGCGAAGGATGAGCAATTAGCTGTGTTTAGTGAGATATATTATCCCAAGGGGTGGCATGTGTATGTTGATGGACAGGAGGTCGAACATTTCCGTACTGATTATGTTTTAAGGGCAATGTTTGTGCCGGCGGGAGAGCATGTGATTACTTTTGAGTTCCGTCCGGATTCTTATTTCGTGGGTTCTAAAATATCGGCAGCAAGTTCCGGTTTATTACTATTTGCGTTGTTTGGCTTTATTATGATCTATATTATCCGCTATTATCGGAAAGATACTATTGCTGGGGCTTGAAACCTAATAGCTGGATTGAATTATTATATTGAAAATTGCATTTTATGAAGAAGTATAATTGGATATTTTTATCTGTATTTGTGTCATTCCTTTCTTGTGAAAAGGTTAAGGATTTGAGTGATGAAGCTAGTGTAGAGAAATTTGAAATTGTAAATTATACGCCAGAGACCGCTGTCTTGGATGCTGTTTATATGGATGGAGGGGATATTATTATTCCGGTACAACCGCAATCTGATTTGTTCCCATTTACATTGCATCCTGAAATGACTGTCAGTTCGACAACTCATAAAGTATTGGGGAATTATACTTTGGGGGAAGATATCGTTTTTTCTTCTGGAGAATCGGTTGTTGATTTCTACTTGATTGCAGAAAGTGGTTTTGTACATCCGTATAAGATAAGTCTTTATCCTTTGGAAACAGGGGCTGATATCAAGGGGCTTGTTTTTGATGGTTCGAATAAGACGACAATTACAATTGATCCATGGGAGGCTAAGATCTATATTTCGGACCCTAATCGAACATTAGATGATGGTGAAACTTATATAATAAAGAATGCTTCTTTTACGGTCTCTGAGAATGCGAATGTAGAGGGGGATATGGAGTTTGAGTTTACGGATTACAACGATGTTTGGAGTGTGACTGTTGTTTCTTCGGATGGGAAGAGGCGGGATTGGAAAATCCAATTTACAGAACTTATTCAGATCCCTAATTCGAATTTTGAATTATGGGGTGAATTTGCTGGTATAAATAATGGTGTAACGACAGTTGACCCTGTCTTAGGTAAAGGGAAAGGATGGGCAACTGCGAATAATTCTTTTGTTCTTGGAACTTTGCCAGTGACTCATAATAATGGGAAAGCTGCCCAAATGACGACAAAAGTGCAAAATGCTTTAGTATTTGGAGAAGTTATTGCGGCAGGGAGTCTTTATACCGGTTATTTTGATTTGAATATTAATGCATTGGGAGATTCTCGTTCGATGACTTATTTTGGAATACCATACACACTTCGTCCTAAAGCAATGGAATTTGACGCTCGTTATGAAGCTGGAGCACAGATGCAGCAGGCTGTAAAGGAGGGTTTAAAATGGGCAATAAAAGATGTAGAAGGAGTGGATTCGGGGCATGCATGGATTGAGTTGTTGCATTATAGTGGAAATGATAAGTTTGAATATCATGCTCGTCCGACAGAAAAAGTTGTTGTGTTAGGCCGGGGTGAAATGATTTTTGATGGGAAAATGTCTTCCTTGAAGAATTGGAGTCATTATTCAATTCCGATTGAATATACTAATGAAGATTTGTTGCCAACGCATGTTGCAATTGTATTCAGTTCAAGTAAAAACGGAGATCAATATCTTGGGGCTCCAGGAAGTATAATGGAAGTGGATAATGTTGAACTTATTTATTGATTGGTTATGAAAAATTGCTATTTATATATCGGATTGTTTTTATTATTTGGATATCTTCCTGTTTATGGACAAGAGACTCAAAATATTCAGGGCGTTGAAGTTGATACCGTGGAATATCGCTTTGCTTTAGGAGTACAAGTTGGAACAGATATTGGAGGAGCTGTTCCTGTACCTTTTAAGTATATCCCTGAAACTTTTAATCCTTATCCCAGATTAAATTTATCACTGGGAGCAAAATTCAGTTTCCCCGTAACTTCACGATGGATTCTAGGGACTGAGTTTACTTATAAGACTATTACAATGAATGCTGATGCTCGGGTTGAAAATCAAAAATACCAAGATGGTAATATGATTCAGTATTTTTCAGGTTCGACTGAAATGCATATGGACTTTACCATGCTTGAGATCCCTGTTTATGCAAAATATTCACTGAGGAATTTGAAAGATCGTTTACTTATAGGACCCTATTTCGCTTGGGTGCTAAAAAGTTCTTTCGTTATTGATCCGGAGAAAGGGTATGTTGGTATAACAGGTCCAGATAAAGTTGATTCGGTTATGGATGAAGACATGAGTGATATGGACTTTAGCTCATATATGGATATGTGGGATATCGGTCTGTTATTGGGATATGAACGTAAATTAACCCGCCGTTTTGAATTGGGGATACGTTTTTCAATGGGATTTAAGGACATATTTAAAAAGGATAATCAATATTTTGATTACCATATGTTACATATGAGAGGAACCCTTGTTGTCAGCTATAATTTATTTGATATAAAACCACCTCGTTTATTACATCTCAATAGAAAATAATTATCATATAATTGCCTGATGTCTTGCTATCTTTGAGAGAGTAGTGTGTTTTTGTTTTTGTTGACGACAATTCGTATTTGTGGAAAACTTTGTGGCTAGTGATGATAATTTGTTGGCTAGTGAATTTTTTTTCCACGTAAAATTCGTGAAACATAGTAAATGGATTAAAACCTAAAATCAATGTTGTGTTGATTATTAGAGTCTTATATGATTGATGCCTAATTTGTGTTGAATTGTGGTATGTTTTTTCTATATTAAAAGTAACGTTAGGGAGAGTTCTAACACACAACAATGTTACACACACTAAAATGATTTGATTATGAAAAGACAATTAACACATTTGATGGTTGCAGTCGCATTTTCTTTGTTCGCATTTCCAACCATGGCAAGTACGTATGAAACGGTACCGTTACATGTGCGAGATACAATTATTACAGAAGATGATAATGTATCAATGCAAATGTCATTGGATTTAAATATTACTAATGAAAATAGAGATACCGTGGTTGAGGAGGAGTTTTTGTGTTTGGAGAAACGTGATACGGTGATAGAAGAGGAGGTTTCTTTTTGCCTATTACAAGATGATGTCGTTTACACGGAAATTGCTATTTCTGAATTACCGGAAAAGGTAACTGCTGCGGTAGAGAGGGATTTTCCTGGTTATACGATAACAAAAGCAGCCAAAGGATCAGATAATACGTATCGCTTACAGATTGTAAAGGAGGAAGAACAATTATTGGTTTCTTATGATGAAAATGGAGAACTATTGAAACAAGAACCAATAATCTCATTTATCCTTTCTTAAAATTATAATACCGCCTATTGCTTTCCCTAATTGAGGAATGCTCTTTTTGGCAAAATTTTGCCAAAAAGAGCATTCCGTATTGATTTTCTATAGAGGATCTTCTTCTATTTTTTCCCATTTGTATAATTTATCCCCTCTGCGGAGTAGCGTCTTTGAAGGCATTGAAAAAACAGTACCTTTTTCAACTTTGTCAACAGGTTGTAAATCGACGCGAATTTCTGGAACTGTCATTTCTATTACACCTGTAGTAGCTCCTATAACAAGTATATCCTCACCAACGCATAGCTCTGAAGAGTCTATCTTGAATTCTGCAACTTGTAGCTTCGTAAAATAGTTTGTTACTTTACCGAGTAATGTTTTACGTCTAGTTGCTTTGGAGCCATATACTTCGCTCCATTCTCCGAGGCGTTGCCCTAGATAATAACCGTTCCAAAATCCGCGATTGAAGACTGTTGACAAGCGTTCTTTCCAGCTAGCAATTTTCTCCGCATTATAATTTCCGTTAATGTAGGCTTCTAATGCTTCGTTGTAACATTCGCATACTGTTTTCACGTATTCAGCGGGGCGAGCCCGTCCTTCTATCTTGAAAACGCGAACTCCGGCGTCAATCATTTTATTTAAAAAACCGATAGTGCATAAATCCTTGGGGGACATAATATATTTACCATCAATTTCTAAGTCAACTTCTCCCTCTGTATCTCGTACGAGATACGAACGGCGGCAAATCTGGTAACAAGCACCTCGATTTGCAGAAGCATTCATTTCGTGTAAACTTAGATAGCATTTCCCGGATACGGCCATGCATAAGGCTCCATGAGCAAACATTTCTATTTTTAATAGCTCTCCTTTTGGGCCTCGAACATCATTCTTTAGAATTTGGTTATGAATTTCGGATACTTGTTCCATGTTAAGTTCTCTAGCGAGTACAATAACATCTGCAAATTGAGCGTAAAATTGGGCTGTTTCGAAATTCGAAATATTACATTGTGTACTGATATGTACTTCCACTCCGATAGAACGTGCGTACATAATTGCAGAGAGGTCGGAAGCGATAATTGCCGTTATACCTGCTTCTTTTGCACAATTTATGATGTTGTGCATTTTTTCTAATTCCTCGTTGTAAATGATAGTATTTACGGTAAGATATGTTTTTACTCCATGCGCAGAACAAATCTTGGCGATGTCGCGCAAGTCATCTAGTGTAAAATTTGCAGATGAACGAGCTCGCATGTTTAAGCCTTCTACACCAAAATATACAGAATCTGCTCCCGCTTGTAAAGCTGCTTGTAATGACTCTCTTGAGCCGACGGGGGCCATTATTTCAAAGTCTTTTCTTCTCATACTACTGCTGCTGATTGTTTTGCAAAAGTAATCTTACCTGGTGAAAATAAAAAATAATTTGATTGTTGTGAAAATGAAAAAACTTATATATATTCGTTCAAATTAAATATGTTTTATTGTTTGTACGATATGATTTAAATTAAATATATGCGAGGCTTGATATTTATCGTTTTATTTGTTATTGCGTTTTGTTTTTATGGCTCTTCTTTAGTAGCGCAAGAGAAGCGAACAGATTCATTGACTGTTGTAAAATCAGATCCAATTATTTATCCTAGATTTCAGGGAAATTTAATCAAATGGATTTATTCGCATCTTGATTATCCAAGAGAGGCTTGGATAAAAGGTGAAGAGGGGGTTGTTTATGTCTCCTTCAATGTTCGTCAAGATGGAACGATTAGTAAGGTCGAGATCCGTCAAAAAGGTTTTCCTGTGCTCGATCATGCGGCAAAGACATTAATAGAATCGATGCCTGTTTGGAGTCCTGGAAAACAAAGCGGTGAGCAAAAAGATTTTTCATACACGGTTCCAATAATTTTTTCTTTAAAAACGATAGAACCTTTGCAGGTCGAAAATTATGATACCTATATCTCTGATTTAGTACGTTTGCAAAATCCCCAAGGGGTAGTAAAGGAAAATGACTTGAACTCGATGTTGCTATTTGAGAAGTATCTAAATATGATGTATGGATATAATAACAGAACCGTTTATAAAGCTATTTATAAGGAAACAAAGACGAAACAGCAGACAACAGAGTTGTTATTAGGAGCAACTTTACCTTCGTTGAATTTTTCGGATGAAGATGAATCTTTTATTTTAAGCGAGTACAAGAAGGAATGGGACGAACAGATTCGTTTAATCGACAGTATTCCAGATGAATCCTTCATTAAGTCATACGTAAAGCTTATAGACCGTTTATATTATAATAAAATTTGTCGAGAGGTGAAGTTACGCGAATATCTTGGTGAGCGGAAATTTAAACAATATGTGGAAGGATGTGTCTTGTATTCAGGGCAATTAGTATTAAATACGAGCAAGAATGTTTTAGTGGGGAAGTGGGAATTGATTCAACGGAATGATGAGAGACCGGTTGCTCCTGTATATAAAAGTTTTTATTCAAATTATCGTTTTGAAGATTCTAATGGAAATGCAGGGACGTATAAATTTGAAAGAGGAAATTGTTATTATGAAGATTGTAATGTAACAATGTCGGGAAATGTCGTTGATTATGAGGTAGAGTATCGGTATTCATTGAACGGTTTAATACTTGTGTTGACAGGAGAGATGAGACAAACATTGACAGACGGATCCGTAAAAGTCTCACGAATTAGGGAAACATGGAAAAGGTTAGAATGAAATAGATTCATATTGTATCCTGTATGATTTTGTGTACCTTTGCAAGCAAACAATAGGAAATATTCAAATTAAAATAATAATTATATGAACGAGGAAGTACAATTTTATCTGGAAGAGGCTAAAGAGAGAATGGACGCTGCGCTTAATCATCTTGAGGTCGAGTTAAGTAAAATTCGAGCAGGAAGGGCAAATCCAAAGATATTGCAAGATGTGATTGTGGAATATTATGGTTCACCAACCCCCTTATCACAGGTCGCTAATATATCAGCACCTGATCCTCGTACAATTGCAGTTCAGCCGTGGGAAAAAAATATGATTTCTCCGATTGAAAAGGCAATTATGAATGCTAATTTAGGTTTGAATCCAGATAATAATGGGGAAATTATTCGTATAAATATTCCAGCATTAACGGAAGAACGTCGGAGAGAGTTAGTTAAACAGAGTAAAGGAGAAACTGAAGTTGCCAAGGTTAGTATTCGTAATGCGCGTCGCGATTTAATAGAGCAAGTGAAAAAGATGGTCAAAGACGGACTTTCTGAAGATGTTGCGAAAGATATTGAAGCGACAGCCCAAAAAATGACAGATGAGTATGGTAAGAAAGTTGATGATTTCTTTGCTAAGAAAGAAAAGGATATCATGACTATTTGACTTAGTTGTATTTTTACTGGTAGAAGGTTATTTCAGATTTTCTGGAATAACCTTCTATTATTTACAAGGGGTATGGTGATTTTGCGTGTAGATTTTGTTACTTTTGTCTGATTTACTACATCTGTAAAATAATAACGATATAATCTTAAGATATAATGGTAATATGATTACATTTCTTGTTTGTACTGTTTTATTAATTGTGGCTTACTTCACGTATGGTAAATTCGTGGAAAGATTTTTTGGAGCTTCCTCGAAGATTGAGACGCCGGTGAAACGTTTGGCTGATGGTGTTGATTATCATGAATTGAAACCTTGGAGAATATTTGTCATCCAATTTTTAAACATTGCAGGATTAGGGCCGATTTTTGGAGCAATTATGGGGGCGGCTTATGGTCCTATGGCTTACGTGTGGATTGTGCTTGGATGTATATTTATGGGAGCTACTCATGATTATTTCTCCGGGATGTTGTCCGTAAGAAATGACGGAATGAGTCTTCCTGATATTGTCGGGAAATATTTAGGAAGTGGTGTTCGTAAGTTTATGACGATATTTACAGGTTTTTTATTACTTGCTGTGGGTGTGTCATTTGTTAACGGGCCAGCTGAATTGTTAGCTAGTTTAACCCAAATGAGCATGACCCCGTGGTTATATATTATTTTTGCTTATTATCTATTAGCTACGTTGTTACCTATCGATAAAATTATTGGTAAAATATATCCATTCATGGGAGCAGCCTTGATTTTTATGGCTCTTAGCGTGGGGGGATATTTATTGTATGGTGGCTTTAGTGGAGAATTGAGATTAACGGAATTGAATGTTGATAATATTCGTAATTTGCATGCAAATCCTGCTGAGAATATTCTTTTCCCGATGTTATTTATTGTCATATCTTGTGGTGCAATATCAGGATTTCATGCCACGCAATCACCAATGATGGCTCGTTGTATGACGGACGAGAAATATGGTAGACCAATTTTTTATGGAGCGATGATTTGCGAGGGGATTGTTGCGATGATTTGGGCTACTGCTGCAATGACATATTTTGGTGGTCCAGAGGGCTTGAATGAGGCTGCTGCGGCTGGAAATACTCCTGCTGTTATTGTAGATAAAATTTGTAACACCTGGTTAGGGCGTTTCGGGGCAATTATTGCAATAATTGGAGTAGTTGTGTGTCCTATAACCTCGGGAGACACAGCATTTAGAAGTATGCGATTGATTATTGCAGACGCTTTACGTTATGATCAAAAGCCAATTCGTAATAGATTATTTGTGTCTATTCCGATATTCGTTTTAGCTTATTTCTGTAATAGCATGGATTTTTCAACGATTTGGAAATATGTAGGTATCGGGAATCAGACCTTGGCTGTCGTCACGTTATGGACGGCTTCTGCTTATTTGGCGAGTCAAGGTAAGGCTCATTGGATGATGTCTATTCCAGCAACATTCTTAACGATAGTATGTGCGACTTATTATTTGATTGCCCCATATAAGGTAGGTGGCTTTGCCGTGGCCCCGGAGATAGGTTATCCGTTAGGAATAATTATCGGCTTGAGTTTCTTGTTTTTTTTCTTGTGGAGAAGCAGGAAGATGTTACGTGTATGATAATGAAAGTATCAAAATTTTGTTGGTATGAATAAGAAAATTTGGATTTGGTTATGGGCCGGTATCGGTTTAATTTTGTGTGTAATCATCTTCTGGCCTGTGGATCGGGGACTTGAAGAAGCTATATTAGATGCAGAAGAGGTGGAAGAAGTTGTGGATAGTACTGAAGCACAGCAGGAACATTATAAATATGGTATTCCTGCTGATAATTTTGAGATTGAGGAAGGAACTGTTGCTCGAGGGCAGAATTTGTCCATGATACTGGATAAGTATGGAGTCTCCTCGAAGAAGATTCATGAGATTTCTCAACGTAGTAAAGATGTTTTTGATTTGCGAAAAATTCGTAGTGGACAAAATTATACTCTTTTCTTGGCTAAGGATAGTTTGCGTACTCCAGAGTTTTTTATTTATGAAAGTAATAAGGTAGAGTATGTCGTGGTTGATTTTAAAGATACAACGAATGTTTATTTGGGTGCTAAAGATATTGTTAAGCGTGATAGTGCGGTAAAGGTAGGTATTTCTTCTTCTTTGTGGAATGCGTTCTCGGATGCGGGTGTCGACCCAAATCTGGCAATCGTGCTTTCTGAAATATATGCTTGGACAATTGATTTTTATGGTATTGCTAAAGGAGATTCTGTTCGAGTATTATATGAGCAGTCTTACGTGGAAGATAAGCCTCTTGCGGATTATACAATTAAAGGGGCAATATTTACTAATGGCGGAACGAGTTTTTATGCCATCCCATTTGAGCAGAATGAAAAAATCTCTTATTTTGATCAAGAGGGAAATAGCCTGCAGAAGGCTTTCTTAAAAGCTCCCTTGCGTTATTCTCGAATATCTTCAGGCTTCTCCAATAATCGTTACCATCCTGTGTTGAAACGCTATCGGGCACATCATGGAGTGGATTATGCGGCGCCAACAGGGACACCCGTGCATTCGGTAGGAGATGGGATTGTTGTGAAAAAAGCCTATCAAGCTAATGGAGGAGGAAATTATGTTACAATAAAGCATAATAGCGTTTATTCTACAACTTATATGCACCTATCTAAATTTGCTAAAGGAATTAAACCAGGTAAGCGAGTGAAACAAGGGGAGACAATTGGTTATGTCGGTGCTACAGGTTTGGCAACAGGACCGCATCTTGATTACCGTGTTTATAAAAATGGGACACCGATTAATCCCTTGAAAATGGTATCTCCATCGAAAGAACCTGTTTCTCCGTCTAATATGTCTCGTTTCCACCAGGTGAGAGATTCGCTTATAAATTGTTTAATGCAGTTATAATGCAACTATTATGACAAATAAGTATTGGCAAATATTTAATACCTTTTTTAAGATAGGAGCTTTTACTTTAGGGGGTGGATATGCCATGATCCCGTTAATCCAAAAAGAAGTTGTTGATAAAAGGAAATGGTTGGAAGAGAATGAATTCGTGGAGATGCTTGCAATAGCCCAATCTTCTCCTGGGCCAATAGCATTGAATACTGCTATTTTTGTCGGTTATAAAGCTGGGGGTATTAAAGGGGTGTGGTTTTCAAGTTTAGGAACGATACTGCCTTCTTTTATTATTATTCTTGCTGTTGCTATGATATTTACAGATTTTAAAGATAATCCCGGTGTAGAACGAGTATTTAGAGGAATTCGTCCTGCCGTGGTTGCTTTGATTGCAGCCCCCCTGTGGAAAATGGGAAAATCTGTTGGTATTACTTATAAAACGGTTTGTATCCCCTTCGTGGCAGCGTTACTTATTTGGTTGGTAGGAGTATCTCCGGTTATTATTATTATTGCAGCTCTTATAGGAGGATTAATATGGAAAGAAATACAAACCCGGAAGATTTTGAAAAATAAAAATCTTTAGACAATAAGGTTATGGATTTATATGTTAGTTTATTTATTACCTTTTTTAAGATTGGACTTTTTGGTTTTGGTGGTGGATATGCAATGCTGTCATTGATCCAGCATGATGTGGTCGAGGTTCATAATTGGATTAGTATGAGTGATTTTACTGATATTGTTGCGATCTCTCAGACAACACCAGGACCGATAGCTTTTAATTCTGCCACTTATATTGGTTATACAGCGACACAAAGTATATGGGGTTCTGTTATCTGTACCGTTGCTGTTAGTTTACCTTCTCTTGTAATTATGATAACGATATCCAGATTCTTTTTTATGTTTCGGGATAATAAATATGTTGTTGCGGCAATGTCTGGTCTCAAAATGGTTGTTGTTGGATTAATAGGTGCAGCAGCCTTATTATTAATTAATAAGGAGAACTTTGCAGATTACAAGAGTTATATCATCTTTGGAGTTGCTTTTATTCTGACCTTTAAATATAAAATAGATCCAATTTTATTGATTGTCCTTGCAGGAATCGCAGGGTACTTCTTGTGTTGAGATAAAAAATACAAGAAGTATATCGCTATTATGATATTACTCCTTGTATTATAAATTATATGACTACTCGTGGATTACTTTATAATTTGATTTGTTTGAGTAGTTCTCTCATGTCAGTCTTCTGTTTTAAGATGCCATATAATTGGTCTATTGCAACACGTTCTTGCTGCATGGTATCCCGATATCGGATAGTTACAGCATTATCCTCTAAAGTTTGATGGTCAACTGTTATACAGAATGGCGTTCCGATGGCATCTTGACGACGGTAGCGTTTCCCGATAGAATCTTTCTCGTCATATTGACAACGGAAATCTAAGCGAAGGGCCTGCATGATTTCTTCTGCTTTTTCTGGCAGGCCGTCTTTTTTCACCAACGGCATTACTGCCAACTTTACAGGAGCAAGCGCTGCTGGCAATTTGAGAACTACACGAGCATCTTTGGTCCCATCTTCTTTTTCAATTTCTTCCTCTTGGTAAGCGGCTGCAATAACCTGCAAAAACATCCGGTCTACACCAATGGACGTTTCTATCACGTACGGGGTATATGATTCATTTAATTCCGGATCGAAATATTGAATCTTTTTACCAGAGAATTCCTGATGGCGTTTCAGGTCAAAATCTGTTCGAGAATGGATACCTTCTACTTCCTTAAATCCAAACGGGAAACGGAATTCGATATCTGTGGCGGCATTAGCATAGTGAGCTAATTTCTCGTGGTCGTGGAATCGATAATTTTCGGCTCCGAATCCGAGGGTTTGATGCCAACTCATCCGCGTTTCTTTCCATTTCTTGAACCATTCCAGTTCAGAACCTGGGCGAACGAAGAATTGCATTTCCATCTGTTCGAATTCTCGCATCCGGAAAATAAATTGGCGAGCAACAATCTCATTTCGGAATGCTTTTCCAATTTGGGCGATTCCGAATGGGATTTTCATGCGTCCTGTTTTTTGTACATTTAAGAAATTCACGAAAATTCCCTGTGCCGTTTCCGGGCGTAGATAAATTTTGCTTGCACCATCTGCCGTCGAACCAATTTCTGTTGAGAACATCAAATTGAATTGGCGGACCTCAGTCCAATTACATGTTCCTGAAATAGGGCATACAATTTTATTGTCAATAATAATTTGGCGTAACTCATTCAGATCGTTATCATTTAACGCCTTTGCCATGCGAGATCGTAATTCTTCTTTTTTCTGTTGGTGTTGAAGAATTTGAGGATTTGTTTGTCTGAACAGTGTTTCATCAAACTTTTCTCCGAAACGTTTCTTGGCTTTAGCGACCTCTTTCTCGATTTTTTCTTCGTATTTGGCAATATGGTCTTCAATTAATACATCAGCACGATAACGTTTTTTTGAATCTTTATTATCAATTAGCGGGTCATTAAACGCATCCACGTGTCCTGAAGCTTTCCATATTGTAGGGTGCATGAAAATGGCTGAATCTATTCCAACAACATTTTCATGGAGAAGAACCATGGAGTCCCACCAATATTTTTTGATGTTATTTTTCAATTCAACTCCATATTGCCCATAATCATATACGGCTGCCAATCCGTCATATATTTCAGAGGAAGGGAACACATAGCCATATTCTTTGCAATGTGCTACCAATTTTTTGAATACATCTTCTTGTGCCATAATACTTGTTAATTTGTTCCGATTTCTTTGATTGCTTCTGTTACGTTGATGGCATAGTCTCCTATTTTTTCACATTCGAAGAATATGTCGCTATATACAACACCAGTGGCATAATCGTATTTCTTTTCTTCAATTGCACTCAAGTGTTCTTGCTGTAATATTGTACGATAATTATTGATTGTTTGTTCAACTTCATACGCTTTTTTCGACTTGACCTCTTTATACTCTAGCGAGAGATTATGACACATTACGCTTAGAGCTTCTTCCACAATTGCCATCATATGTTGAAGGCGTTCGTCAATATCTTCGGTAAAAGTAATATGCTGTTCATTGCGTCGTCCGATAGCTTTGGCTACATTTAATGACGAGTCTGCAATGCTTTCAATTTCTGATACTATTCTGAACATGGCTCTAACGCGTTGGGAGTTTTCTGTCGAAAGTTTAGATTCAGATACTTTAGTCAGGTAATCTGCTATTTCAACTTCAACGACATCACTTTCATCTTCCAATTTGTCAATCTTATTGAATTTTTTCTCGAAATCTTTTGTCGGGGTATGCAAGCATTCTACCACTTGTTGGTACATGTCAAGCGTGTTCTTGGCATAATGAGAGATTTCTTGTTGTGCTTGGAATAATGAAGCATCTGGCGTTGATAAAAGCCCCAGTTTTATGTGTTTTAGAGTAAAGGCATCGTCGGCCGCTTCTTTAGATTTTATTAAATGAGTAACGACTTTGGCAATACCATTCGTGAACCATATCAGAATAATCACATTTGCGACATTGAAACAAGTGTGGAATAAAGATAAAGCTACAGGAACGGATTCTGTACTGGTGAATGGATCTCCGATTCCGAGACTGACACTTAACATGGCAACCCCTTTTAAGAAAAGAGGGAAAATGGCGATAACCCAACATACCCCGAATACATTGAAAAGGAAGTGGGCAAAGGCAGCCCGTTTGGCTGTTGTATTAGCAACCATGGCGGCTAAGTTGGCTGTGATGGTTGTTCCGATATTTTCTCCTAATACCATTGATGCCGCAATATCAAAATTGATCCATCCATTGGCACACATGACTAATGTTAAGGCCATGGTCGCAGAGGAGGACTGTATAATGACCGTCAATAGCGTTCCGATAAGTAGGAATAAAATGTAGGAACCATATCCGAGGTCTGTGTAATTATGTAAGAAGTTGAGAATTTGAGGATTCTCTTGTATGTTGGGCATGTTGGCTTGCAAAAACTCGAGACCGATAAATAACAAACCGAATCCGATAATTAATTCGCCCCAACTTTTACGTATTCGCTTTTGAGAGAATAATAGAGGTAAACTAAGTCCAATGAGCGCAAGTGAAAGAGCCCCCATGCTGACTTTAAAACCGAGAATTGAAATTAACCATGCGGTAAATGTCGTTCCAACATTGGCTCCCATAATGACACCAATTGAACCGACCAAATCAAGTAGACCGGCATTTACGAAACTGACAACCATAACCGTTGTTGCGGAAGAACTTTGAATGATTGTAGTGATTAAAAGTCCAGTTATGACTCCTTTTACCCGGTTTGATGTCATGGCTGCAAGGATGTCACGCATTTTGTTACCTGCTACTTTTTGTAACGCCTCACTCATCATTTTCATACCAAACAGGAAAACTCCTAGCGAGCCGATTAATTGCAAGAAATCGAGAATAGAGTAATTCATAAATGTATTTTATAAGGGTTGAATTTTCCGCAAAGGTATATAAAAAAATAAAAGAGCCTCCGGAGGGAGACTCTTTTATTTTCGAATACGTTTTTATTACATCATTCCTGGCATTCCTCCACCCATTTGAGGCATGGCTGGTGCAGGATTTTCTTGTTTTTCTTCAACTAATACGCATTCTGTTGTTAAGAACATACCTGCAATGGAAGCAGCGTTCTCCAGGGCAACTCTTGTAACCTTCTTCGGGTCAATAACTCCGGCTGCAAGTAAGTGTTCGTAAACATTGGTTCTTGCATTGTAACCGAAGTCTTTCTCTCCTTCTCTTACCTTGTTAACAACAACGGCACCTTCAACGCCGGCATTGGCGGCAATTTGGCGTAATGGTTCCTCGATAGCACGTCTGATGATTTCAATACCAGTGGTTTCATCATCGTTATCGCCTTTCAAGTTTTCAATGGCTTTTGTTGCGCGGATGTAAGCGACACCACCTCCAGGAACGATTCCTTCTTCCAGTGCTGCTCTTGTTGCGCTCAGGGCGTCATCGATACGGTCTTTTTTCTCTTTCATTTCGATTTCGGAAGCTGCACCGACATAAAGTACGGCAACACCACCAGCCAATTTGGCTAATCTTTCCTGCAGTTTCTCTTTATCGTAATCAGATGTTGAACGTTCGATTAATTTTTTAATTTGAGCAACACGTTCTGCAATAGCCTCTTTGTTTCCGCAACCCTTAACGATAGTCGTGTTTTCTTTGTCAATTGTTACTTTGTCTGCACAACCGAGCATGTCCAAAGTAGCAGTTTCAAGTTTTAAGCCCTTGTCTTCAGAAATAACAGTTCCTCCTGTTAATATGGCAATATCTTCGAGCATGTCTTTCCGACGGTCGCCGAAACCAGGAGCTTTCACTGCTGCGATCTTCAAGGAACCTCTTAATCTGTTAACGACTAATGTCGCTAAGGCTTCGCTTTCCACGTCTTCTGCGATAATAACCAAAGAACGTCCGTTTTGTGCGATCGGTTCCAGTATAGGCAGTAATTCTTTCATCGTGGTAACCTTCTTGTCATATAACAAGATGTAAGGTTTCTCGAATTCTGCGTTCATTTTTTCAGTATCAGTTACAAAATACGGGGAAATGTATCCACGATCAAACTGCATACCTTCAACGACTTTAACCTCAGTTTCTGTACCTTTGGCTTCTTCAACGGTGATGACTCCTTCTTTTGTAACTTTCTCCATTGCTTCGGCAATCAAAGATCCGATAGTGTCATCTCCATTTGCAGAAATACGAGCTACTTGACGGATTTTTTCATAGTTTTCACCTACCTCTTCCTTTTGTTCTTCAAGACTCTTGACTACTGCAGCAACAGCTTTGTCGATACCCCGTTTCAAATCCATCGGATTAGCACCTGCTGTTACATTTTTTAATCCAACGTTGATGATGGATTGGGCTAAAATTGTAGCAGTCGTTGTACCGTCTCCGGCGTCATCACCAGTTTTAGATGCAACTTCTTTCACCATTTGTGCTCCGATGTTTGCATATGGATCAGAAAGTTCGATCTCTTTAGCCACGGATACACCGTCCTTGGTGATATGCGGAGCACCGAATTTTTTCTCGATAACTACATTCCGTCCTTTCGGTCCAAGAGTCACTTTTACTGCGTTAGCCAACTCATCAACACCCTTTTTCAATAAGTCCCGGGCTTCAACATTAAATTTTATTTCTTTTGCCATGATATTCTACGTTTTACTTGTTGAACAAATTACAGAATAACCAGAATGTCTGATTGATTCATCACTAAATATTTCTTGTCGTCAATGTGGATTTCGGTCCCGGAATATTTCCCGAACAATACCGTATCTCCAACCTTGATTTCCATCGGTTCATCGTGTTTTCCGTTACCGGTTGCTATAACTGTACCTTTTTGAGGTTTCTCTTTGGCTGAGTCTGGAATAATAATCCCTGATGCCGTTTTCGTTTCAGCTTCTACCGGCTCCACGATGATTTTGTTAAGAACAGTCTTTAGTGTCATAATCTTTATTATTTTTATTGTTAATATAATTCTTGTTTTTACATCTGCCATTTATACACAATTCGTGCCAAATAAAAAAATGTCAGCATGACTGACATACTGACATTTTTTTATCGGGTGATAAATTTGTTTTATTCTTCAGTGCTTGTCGCTGCGGCATCTTGTGTCGTGGCTTCGCTTGCAGCTGCCTCCGAATTGTTGTTCACGCCGGGGAACGTTGGAATAGCGTTAACGGGAGCTTGAGCCTCGTTTACTTGTTTTTCGATAGCGGATTTGCTGGTTTGTTCACCTCTCGGCATAACCATTGCGGCTACGATACATAATACCAACATTGCGCCTGCCAATGTCCAAGTCGCTTTTTCAAGGAAATCTGTTGTTTTTCTTACTCCCATGATTTGATTTGAAGAGGCAAAAGACGATGCCAATCCACCTCCCTTAGAATTTTGCACCAAAACAATCAATATAAGTAAAGCGCAAATAATAATGATCAATACAGAAATCGCTGTGTACATAATTAATTAGTATTATTATTTATATTTTGCTTGATTTTTTCAATCTGGCTTGCAAAGTAAATATATTTTTCCGGATATTTCAAACTTAATTTTGTATAAGTTGCGATTGCTTTGTCATATAATTGTTGTTTGACATAGATTTTTGCCAATGTTTCTGAGAAAAACTCTTTTTCTGAAGCATTTGTTGAGTCTGGTTCAGTCGAGGGACTATAGGGTAAAAGAAGTGATTGCGAGCCGATTTCGGTTAGATCCCCGTTGGATACCTCTTCCTGTTTGTTCTTCGCAGAACGTTGTTCTTTCCATTCTCGGGCAATTTCGTCAAGGGTGAGGGCTTTCTCCTCGGGATATTCATTTTCTATTTGATATCCTCCTTTCTGCGCGTGTTGTTTTGAAATCTCCTTGTCTTTATTGGATGCTTCCAAAACCGCTTCCTCTTTTATTGATATTTCTTGTTCTTGCCTAAAGTCGTTTATGTATTGGAAAAAGACTTTGTGGTTTGGTATGTGGATGGTGTTCTTTTGTAGTTGTTTACAATAGGTCTCTTGGTCTGGATGGATACATTTGAGATAGGCAAATCTTGCCGGAGCAAAATAAGGATATTGCGCAACTACTTGTTCTATGTCATTTAAAGTATTGCGATCACAATCACGATAACCTTGCGTGAGTATCTCGATTAATTTTTCTGTGTCCACGTTTACCAGTTTACAAAAGCCTTATTGTAAATATCGTCAATGATTTTGTCTGTAATACTTTTTAGTAATTCTTCTTCAATGGAGTCAAAATTCTCATCGATACCATAGTCTGCATATTGGGAGAAAGAAGTGTCGAAGTCGTATGTCCCGTCCGTGGTGTTCGTGTATTTTACGCGGATTGTTACGGTAAGGCGGTTGGAGGCTGCGACTTCATTTGCTCCAATTTCCATTGGGCGTTGGGTGTATCCGGTGATTTGACCTTCAAAGCGGACATCTCCATTGTTATCCGTCATTTCAACCAAGTTCGTACGTGAACGTAGATGTTCTTTTAATGCCTCTGTAAAGTCTGAGCCTAAGTTAGGGGCAAAGGGAGTCTTGTTCGTGAAGTAATTAACAGAGAATGTCTTGACTTTACTGTAATCAATAGATGCCCCGTTCATGGAATAGCTTATGCTTTGTAAGCCGCAACTTGTTGCGGTAATGGATAATATTAAAATGAAAACAAAGTATTTGATCATGTGTCAATTGGTTATTTATGATTTTTGATTCTTGCATTTAGTTCTCTATATCGTATTCTTTTAATTTCCGGTATAGGGTTCGTTCGGAGATTCCTAAATCTTGTGCTGCGGCTTTCCGTTTACCTCTGTTTTTTTCTAATGCTTTTATAATCATTTCTTTTTCCTTCTCTTCAAGTGACAGAGATTCTTCTTCCATGGCCACGGTGTCTTGAATATGTTCTTCTTTGGAGGAAGAGAAACTTTTAGGACTGGGCGTGAAGACCTCTGTCGTGGGAGTGTTGTATAAGTCTCTTAAGACGAGAGACGTCGGTGCATCCGTTTTTATATCTTCTTTTTGCATGATGTCATACACTAAACGTTTTAAATCGTTCATGTCTTTTTTCATGTCAAAAAGTATCTTGTATAGAATCTCCCGTTCGTTTGCGAATCCATGGTCTCCTTCTGTCACGTTGGATACCGCGGGTAGATTTACCGTCGGAGCAGGAAGATATTCTTGAATCGTTAAAGCATCTACATTGCGTTTTTGTTCAAGAATGGAGATTTGTTCTGTGATATTTTTGAGTTGTCTGATGTTTCCCGGCCAATTATAATTTTCTAATACTTGTACGGCATCTTCGGTTAACCGGATTGCCGGCATTCGGTATTTTTCTGCAAAATCAGCGGCGAATTTTCTGAACAGTAACGGGATATCTTCCTTTCTCTCTCGTAATGGCGGGATCGAAATAGGAATAGTGCTGATCCGGTAAAATAAGTCTTCCCGGAATTTCCCGTTCTTAACCGCCTTGGGTAAATCAACGTTGGTTGCGGCAATAACTCTTACGTTCGTTTTTTGGACTTTTGAAGATCCTACTCGGATGAATTCTCCGGCCTCGAGTACCCGTAGTAACTTTGCTTGGGTTGCCAATGGCAATTCTCCTATTTCATCCAGGAAGATGGTTCCTCCGTCGCTGACCTCAAAATATCCTTTCCTGTCGGTTAGAGCCCCGGTGAAGGAGCCTTTTTCGTGTCCGAATAATTCAGAATCAATGGTTCCTTCAGGAATGGCTCCGCAGTTGACGGCTATATATTGTGCGTGTTTACGGCTGCTGAAACTGTGTACGATTCGGGGAAAAATCTCTTTTCCCACGCCGCTCTCACCCGTTATCAGTACCGTGAAATCTGTTGGCGCAACTTGAACTGCTTTTTCAATAGCTCGGTCCAAGTTGATATTGTTGCCAATTATCTCGAAACGTTGTTTGATATTTTTAATATCTTCCATTTATATCTACTCTCAACTATTCTTTCTGCAAAAATAGCAGATAAAACTGTCAAAATAACACATTCCCCCGATAATTTTTTCCTTCCCTTCTCTGCTTGAGGATAACCTCTTTCGTTATTCGGGAAGGCTAATATTCTGGATAATTGTTATTTCCCTGTTGAAAGAAATTTATGTGTTGTTTTAGATGCCTGATCTCTGCTTCCATCGAGTGAATCCGTTTGAGCAAATTATGGATGACGCTAATGCCTTCGACGTTTATTGAAAGGTCATAGTACCATCGAGAGAATCGCTCTATTTCTTGAAGTTCCGATGTTAATATATAGTGTTCCCCGTCGATATGCTTGATATTTATCAGTCCGTCCTCTTCAAGCAGGAAGATGAAAGAGGGCTCTATATTGCATTTCTGGCAATAATCGTCGATAATAATTAAATCCGTTTGCATAGCCTGTATGTTTAATCTTGTTGTTGTAATTCTTTAAATAATGCTTTTTGTTTTTCGGTCAAATTAGTGGGGATCTGGATGGAGAAAGTCACGATCATATCTCCATATTGGCCTTCTTGTTTATATACGGGGAATCCTTTCCCTTTTAGACGGATTTTTGTCCCGTTTTGGGTGCCTGGTTTGATTTGTAGTTTGACTTTGCTGTCCATTGTTTGGATAATTTGCTCCCCGCCAAGGATGGCCGTGTATAGATTTAAAGGAACATCTATATATAGATCGTCACCTAATCTTTTGAAAATCGGATCTTCCTTGATGATGAAGGTGATGTACAAATCTCCATTGGGTCCTCCGTTGGTTCCGGGGCCTCCCTGGCCTTTTAATATGATTGTTTGTCCGTCAGCTATTCCCGCGGGAATCGTGATACGGATCTTCTTTCCATTTACCGTGAGCACTTGTTTATGCGTTGTTGCAGCCTCCTGAAGGGTAAGGCTTAATTCTGCGGTATAATCTTGTCCCCTGAATACACTCCTCGTGCTTTTACCCTTGTGCGAACCGAAAAGTGATTCAAAGAAATCCGAGAATCCGCTATCATTCTCCTGACCAGTAAAATTACCGTTTCCTGACCAGTAAGAATATCTTCCATTGAATCCGTTGTTCGCCTGATTTTGCCGTTGTTGTTCGAATTCGTCCGCGTGTTTCCAGTTCTCACCATACTGGTCATATTTTTTCCGTTTCTCGGGATCACTTAAAACCTCATTGGCTTCATTGATCTCTTGAAAATGTTGTTTTGCTTCAGGATCATTCGGATTTAAATCCGGGTGATACTTCCGTGCTAGTTTTTTGAATGCTTTTTTTATGTCTTCTTGTGAAGCATCCTTGCTAACACCTAAAATGTCGTAGTAATTAATGTAAGCCATAGTTTTTATTGTTTTTGTGGAAATGATAACAATCTATGTACCATATAAAATAAAAGTGACAATTTTTCCATTTTTATCCTTCGGTTTGGTTGATAAAGTGTCCCGGATTTGTGTTGTTGAAATAAAATATTAAAAATGAGCGAATCCCGGCATTAAAATATTAATTTTGGCAAAGAATTTGTTTCGATAATAAAATTGTTGTGCCAGAGAATTATGGTATGAAGTAAAATATATTTAATTATGATAATGATGAGAAAACTAGTAATCTTGATGTCGGGGTTGATAACCTTGTTCGGTGCGTGTCAAAGAAGTAAAGTTCCGAGAGAAGTAAAGAATGTAACGGTAAAAACGGATACGGTAGAGGCTCATGAGGGAGAATTGTCTATCGTGTATCCAGGTAAGGTGTATGCCGCAAGTGATATTTCCTTGTCTTTCCGGGTGGCAGGACCGATTATCGCTGTCTTGCCGGAGGAAGGAGCCTTCGTGAAAAAAGGACAGCTTCTTGCGGAGATTGATCCTCGGGATTATAAGATACAGTTAGCCGCTACTGAAGCCGAGTATAAGCAGATTAAGGGTGAAGCAGAGCGGGTCATGGAATTGTATAAACGAGGGAGCATTGCCATAAATGATTATGAAAAGGCTGTTTATGGATTAAAGCAAATCACGGCGAAATATGAAGCTCACAAGAACGCTTTGCGGGATACGCGTTTGTTGGCTCCGTTTGATGGATATGTTCAAAAGCGCTTTTATGATGCTCATGAGACGGTTGCGGCAGGGTATCCTGTGATTTCCATGATAAATAGTAACTATTTTGATGTGGAGATCGACATCCCGACAAGTGATTACGTGCGGCAAAAGCAATTTAAATCTTTCTATTGTACGTTTGACGTGTTCCCTGGAAAAGTTTTTCCGCTGGAATTGGTCGAGGTGACCCGTAAGGCGAATTTGAACCAGTTGTATCATATGAAACTACGTTTGAAAGCTGTCGATGATGTCGACATCGCGGCGGGAATGAGTGTGAATGTGACAATCGAATATGTTCCTCTGGTAAGTCAGTTGGTGGCGATCCCCTTGTCTGCCGTCTTTGACAAGAATGGTTCGTCAGTAGTTTGGGTGTATAATCCGACTTCTGCCACTGTTTCATTGCGTGAAGTGGATGTGAAACAATTGCTGAAGAGTGGTGATGCGATAATACAAGCTGGTTTGCAGGCTGGAGAAATTGTCGTTTCTGCCGGAGTACATAGCTTGGAGGAAGGAATGAAGGTTGAGGTATTGAAGGGTGCAAGTAAAACCAATGTCGGTGGTTTGTTGTAAATAAAGAGATTTATGAGTTTAACGGAGTATGCATTAAATAATCGTGCACTAGTAAAATTTTTTATTGCGGTACTAGTGATTGGGGGTATTTTCGCTTTTCAGGCAATGAGTAAGTTGGAAGACCCCGAGATTAAGGTGAAGCAGGCAATGATTGTCACTGTCTACCCGGGAGCTTCCGCTCATCAGGTAGAATTGGAGGTGACGGATGTGCTGGAAAAATCTATCCGTTCAATGGGATCAATAGACCATGTTGAATCTAAGTCGATGGCGGATTTGTCTATGATAACCGTGGAACTGGAAAGTACCATTGCCGGGGATGAAATAGAGCAGAAATGGGATATCCTTCGCAGAAAAGTTGCGGATGTGCAGGGTAAGTTACCGGATGGTGTCTCTCCTTCTGTGGTAATGGATGATTTCGGTGACGTGTATGGTATGTTTTACGCGATGACGACTGACGGAATCAGTGATGAGGAATTGTTGGATTACGCTCAGTTGGTTAAACGGGAATTACAGGAAATACCCGGGGTGAAGAAAGTGGAAATATATGGTGATCGTAAGCCATGTATCAATATAGAAGTGAAGCAGGATAAGATGGCTAATCTGGGGGTACACCCCATGGAGGTGTTGTCTACATTGAACAGCCAGAACAAGACTGTTTATTCCGGTTATTTCAATAGTGGCGATCAGCGTTTGCGAGTGGCGGTTAATGACAGTTATTCCTCGATTGAGGATATTCAAAATCTGATTATCCAGGGACACGAAGGGGATCAATTGAGATTAGGGGATATCGCTTCCGTGACGAGAGGGTATGAAGAACCCGTGCGTAATGAAATGCGTTATGATCGTCAGCATGCTTTAGGGTTGGCTATTTCCATGGAGAGTGGAGGAAATATCGTGAATATTGGTAAATCCGTGGATGAAGAACTGAATAGTCTTTTGTCAACACGTATTCCCGCGGGAGTCGAATTTCATAAAGTGTTTTATCAACCGGAGCGGGTGAGTGAAGCGATTAGTGTCTTCATGGTAAATCTGGTTGAATCGGTTTTGATCGTGATACTTGTGTTGATGTTGACCATGGGATTCCGGAGCGGGGTGATTATTGGCGTCGGGTTGGTGATTATCGTGTTGGGATCTTTTGTCGTGCTGTATTTATTTGACGGTACATTGCAACGGGTTTCCTTGGCATCCTTGATTGTGGCGATGGGAATGTTGGTGGACAATGCGATTGTGATTGTTGACGGAATCCTTGTCGATTTGAAACAGGGCGTTCCCCGTCCGGCTGCATTGACAAATATCGCGAAGAAAACGGCGATGCCCCTTTTGGGCGCGACCTTGATTGCCGTATTGGCCTTTTTCCCGATATTCCTTTCTCCGGATACCACGGGAGAATATGTACGGGATTTGTTTATTGTATTGGCCGTATCCCTGTTGTTGAGCTGGGTACTGGCTTTGACTCAGATTCCGATGCATGCGGATCGCTCTTTGCAAGTGAAAGTGAAACCGGAGGCGGAGAAAATGTATGACAGTAAGATATACCGTGTCTTCCGTCAGTTCTTAACCTTTATGTTGTGGCATAAGGCGATGGCGGTTGGTATTGTCCTTGTATTGTTGGCGATATCGGCTTATATGTTCCAATTCTTGCCTCGGGGATTCTTCCCTGATTTGAGTTATACGCAGTTATACGTGGAGTATAAAATGCCGGAAGGTACTCGGGTCGAGCGGGTGAAAGCGGATTTGCAGGAAATAGAGAATTACTTGCTGACAAGGGAAGATGTGACGCATGTCACCACGAGTATTGGGGGAACTCCCGCCCGTTACAATCTGGTGCGTTCCATCGCGGAACCCACGATGAGTTATGGCGAATTGATCATTGATTACGTGTCTGCGGATGCGTTGAAACTTTCCATGGGCGAGATTCAGGATTACCTGACGAGTCATTACCCGGATGCCTACGTCCGGATGAAACGTTACAACCTGATGTATGAAAAGTATCCGATTGAAGTGATGTTTACCGGACCGGATCCGGCTGTGTTGAAAAGATTGACTGCCCAGGCGGAAGAGATAATGAGAGACGAACCTGCGGTGACATTAATAACAAATGATTGGGAGCCTATGACTCCGACGCTTGTCGTTAATTATGACCAGCCGATAGCACGTGTTGCGGGTCTGTCTCGAATGGATGTGGGCTTGTCGATGCTTTCGGCAACAGATGGAATGCCTGTAGGGGAATATTATGAAGGAGTACATGCTTTACCTTTGTATATGAAGAGTGTCGACAGTAAAGGGGAAAAGGTGGAAGCATTGGATAATATCCCCGTGTGGAGCATCTTGCCTTCGGTGTCATCCCTTAATTCGGAAACCTTGCGGGGCCTCATGATGGGAACTGTTTCCGGGGAGGATTTATTGAAAGAAACGGTGGGTTCGACTCCCTTGAACCAGGCTACAAAAGGTGTCTCCTTGAAATGGGAAGATCCCGTGGTGCGCCGTTACGATGGTCAGAGAGCGATGAGAGCGCAGTGTAATAATGCCGCGGGATACACTGCCGAAAGTGCCCGGCAGTTATTGTTGCCGAAAATCGAGGCGATTGAATTGCCGGACGGGTACACCATGCAGTGGATGGGCGAGCATAAAGCCAGTTCCGATTCCATGAAATACCTGTTCCAGAATATCCCCTTGGCAATAATTCTGATCATCGCGATCTTGATCATGTTGTTTAAGGATTTCAAAAAGCCGTTGATCATATTCTGTTGTTTGCCGTTGGCAGCCATTGGTATTGTCTGGGGTATGTTGATTAGTGGTAAGGACTTTGGTTTCGTGGCTATCGTGGGCGCCTTGGGATTGATTGGAATGATGATAAAGAACGGTGTCGTTTTGATTGACGAGATTGGTTTGCAGATCGCTTCAGGCAAATCTCAATTGGATGCGTTGCTGGATTCTTCATCTTCTCGTTTCCGTCCCGTGATGATGGCTTCTTTGACGACGATCTTGGGAATGTTCCCCTTGTTGACCGATGATATGTTCGGTTCTCTTGCGGTGACGATTATGGCGGGATTGCTGGTGGGAACCGTGATAACCTTGGTCTTTATACCAGTATTGTATGCAGTGTTCTTTAAGGAAAAGAAATGAATATGAGAAATATTGTTTTAGGTTTGATTTTATGCTGTCTCGTTGCTCAAGTGCAGGGTCAGACGATTACGTTGGATTTGGAGAAATGCCGGGAAATGGCGCTTGAAAATAGCCAGAAAATGGCAATTGCGGCCAAGCAACAGGAGAAAGCAACGTATGAGTGGAAAAGTTATCGGGCGAATTTCTTGCCGAAATTATCCGGGAAAGGGATATATGCTTATATGCAGAAAAAAATGTCTTATTCCTTGTCCGGGGGGTATCTGCCTACTTTTGTGCCGGGGCTTGATGGACAATTGCATCCTAATGTGTTGTTGAATCCGGTTACCAATGAACCCTTAACGGGAGCGGATGGTCTACCGATTTTTAAGGAATATGCCTTCATGCCGGACATTGATTTGGAAATAGGCTTGCGAGGGGCTTATGCCGTGGGATTGATGTTGGAACAGCCTATTTACATGGGCGGCAAGGTCCGTTCCGCTTATCGGATGGCTTCCATCGGGAAAGAGATGGCGGAATTGAATGTACGTTATAATCGGGCTATGGTATTGTCGGAAGTGGATGAGGCTTATTGGCAATATCTGCGTGTCGAGGAATTGGTCCTTTCCGCAGAGAAATACAATACGGTCGTGAAGGAATTGGTGAAAAATCTTTCGGACGCGTGTGAGACAGGTATGGCTTCCCGGAATGACTTGTTAAAGGCTCAAGTGAAATTGAATGAAGCTGAATTAATGCTTCAAAAAGCGCAGAATGGTAAGGCTCTGGCGAGAATGAACTTGTGTCGGGTTATTGGCGTTGACTTGTATGCCGACGTGGACGTCCGGGATTCGTTGAGCGGGGAGATTACTCCTGGAATATTGAATTCGGAGAATACCCTGGAAGATCGTCCCGAATATAATTTGTTGACTAAGGAAGAGGAGTTGAAGGAAAAACAAGTGGCGCTGACTCGTTCCGATTTCCTGCCGCAGTTGGGAGTTTCCGCTTCTTACGGTTATTCTGATGGATTGTCGCTTAACGGACAGTCGTCCGGAGTTGGGAGTTTTACGGCGATAGCTTCCTTGTCCGTGCCGATTTATCACTGGGGAGAGGGAAGAGGAAAAGTAAAAGCCTTGAAAGCGGAGCAGGAAATGAGTCGTTTGAAAAGGGAAGAGACTTCTCAGTTGATGCTTTTGGAGATTGCTCGTGCCCGTTATAACATTGAGGATTCCTACTTGCGTGTGCGGTTGACCAAAAAGTCGCTGGAACAGGCGGATGAGAATCTGTCCGTGAGCAAGAATCAATACGAATTGGGTTTGGAGTCTTTGACGAATTACCTGGAGGCACAGGCTCAATGGCAAAAGGCTTGGAGCGATTGGATTGACGCTAAAGCGGAATTGCGGTTGAATGAAACCATGTATCTGAAAGCGACTGGTCGCTTGAATTAAGCATGTTTCCGGATAGCAAAGGGGAGTACTCTTGCTATCCGGAAATTTGTTTTCTGTTTTAACATATTTCCTGAAGATCTTTAACGGGCGACATCCGTTACCTTTGCCTCCGGTAATATAAGCATGGGATAAATGTTCCGGTTTACCTGAAGAGGGGTAAAGGTGGCGATGGAACGGGAGGACATGCCAAGCGTATTCTTGCCTTGAATAAGTCCAAGTGTTGTTGCCAGCATACCCTCGGAGGTGTCGCCGAAAGGATGTGCATCTGCAAGGTCTTCTGATGCAGCGTGATCCGGGTTTAAGCCTCCTTTGACGGATTCTCCCTTGGAGTTGACATCCGTGCAGGTGATAAGCGTGAGCCTCCAGTCGTTTATTTCTTCGTCTTCAGGTATTTGCGTGACCCCGCCCACGTATTTGCCGTAGGTTGTGCTGCCGACTTGTTGTAACTTGTCATTGTAGAATGGTTTCAGGCCGTTGATGACGACCTCGGATGAGGAAGCGGTACTGCTGCTGGTGATAACCCACAAGCGGTTTAAATTATCCAGGCGGGCATTTTGTGGAACGGTGTTGTCGAGACGGCTGATGAGGTTGTTTTCCGGGCGTTGCTCGTATTGGGATTGCCAGTACTTGTTCCATTGTTTTTGCAGAAGGATTTCCTGGTTGTTGAGGGCGGAAGCTGGTGCCAATAATGAAGCGAGGCGGATGGCGGCTCGTTCGTAACCCCCCGGATTATAGCGTAAATCAAGGATGAATTCGGTTACCCCTTGCCTTTTGAATCCCCGGAATATCTCGTTCAGGTGTTCCAGGTCTTTGTCGCCGCTGTACACGAATCGGGTGTATAGCATATAACCTATTTTTGTACCGTTAAGGTCAATGATTGAAGTCGTCAGAACGGGATCTATTTGGGTGTTGGCCGCCGTTAACGACAGGGTCGTGTAAGGAGGTAATATGCTGTTGCCTTCCAGTTTGCTTAACGAGATTTTGACTTTATCGGCATACAGTAGGTCCTGCATGTAGTCTTGGGTAATATCGTTGTCGTTGATTTTGGTGATGAGGTCTCCTCTTTTCAATCCGGCTTTGTCGGCCGGGCTATCGGGGTACACGTAGGCAACTTTGGCAAGGATGAACCCGTCTGAGGTCCTGTAGTAGAGCAGGTAATAACCGAAGCCGGTTTCAATATCATCGTTTTCGTATACTTCTGCACGTCCGAGAGAGGCGTCTCGCTCAACATGTGACCATTGGTCTTCTTCATATATCAGGTGTGATAAGTAGATATCCGGTTCCGCGGTTAAAGAGTAGGATTTACCTGCTACTTCCTCGGTCCACAGGTAGATGCTCGTGGGTTCGTTAATCTTTTCCTTTATGTAGGTGTTGACTTTTTCGTTCTCGGTCAGGTCTCGTCCGTCGTCTATTTTTTCATCGGAACAGTTGATGAAGAGCAAAGCTGCAAGGCAGATGTGAATAAATAATTTCATGTGTACTTCTTTTGGGGTTCTATGGAACAATATTAATGAAATTATTCCACATAAGTGTGGTGTGGCAACTGTTATTCCCCAAAATTCCCCATTTTCTACATGGTGGGATGAAAGATGATTTTTGTATATTATTGAAATATAGCTAGATGTATTTTATTCTATTTTCTGGCATGCAATTTTCAAGTTATAAAATAAAAAGAATCGTTATGGGCATTTGTATATTTTTCATCGTGATAGCAATCGGGGGACTTTTATTACCTCACTTCATGCGTTAAGTTCGTCTAAGTGACAGACTTATTAAAACGTGTTAAATGTTTCCCCGTTTAACCGATTAGCAGTACTTTCGTACAATATTAAATAGTCGGTTATGATAAAGATATTGGTGGTTGATGATGATACAACTTTTTGTATCATGCTTAAGAATTGGTTGGGGAAACGTGGTTTTGAGGCGGAGGCAGCTTTCTCTTGTAAAGAAGCTATTAAGAAGCTGGAGAAAGAGGTGTTCGATGTTGTGTTGAGCGATTTGCGTTTGCCTGACAAGGATGGGATAGAATTGTTGCATAACGTAAAGGAACGGAGGCCGGAGACGCAATTTATATTAATGACCGGTTACGCGGATATTCAGACGGCGGTCACGGCGATCAAGGCCGGGGCTTTTGATTATGTTTCGAAGCCTGTTATTCCGGACGAGATATTAAAGAAACTGCAAGAGGCGTTGAAGTTGGAAAAGACGGAGGGAGGGAAGCCCGCCAAAGTTAAGGCAACGGAAAATACGATTACTTATATAAAGGGCGTGAGCCAGGGAGCGGATAGGCTTTACGAGTATATCCGTCTGGTGGGGCCGACGATGATGTCCGTGTTGATTAACGGGGAAAGTGGTACGGGTAAGGAGTATATTGCCCGCTTGATTCATTCGATGAGTAACCGTAAGGATGGGCCTTTCGTGGCCGTGGATTGTGGGGCTGTACCCAAAGACCTCGCGGCGGGAGAATTTTTTGGGCATTTGAAGGGGGCATTTACAGGTGCGGTTACGGACAAGGAAGGGTATTTTGTCACGGCTTCCGGGGGAACTATCTTTTTGGATGAAATCGGTAATTTGCCTTATGACGTGCAGGTGCAGTTGCTGAGGGCGCTGGAGGAGCGGAAGGTGCATCCTGTCGGTGGGAATAAGGATATCCCCGTGGATGTCCGGATTATCTCGGCCACGAACGAGAACCTGAAAGAGGCGGTGGCTACAGGGAAATTCCGGGAGGACCTTTACCATCGGTTAAACGAGTTTTCCATTCAGGCTATTCCTTTGCGGGAGCGTAAGGAGGATATTCTGATATTTGCCAATAATTTCTTGGATAAGGCCAACGAGGAATTGGGAAAGAAGGTCGTGGGATTTGCCCCGGAGGTACTGGAATTATTCCGTAGTTACCCCTGGCCGGGAAATTTACGGGAGATGCGCAATATGATAAAGCGGGCAACATTGCTTTGTCCCACGGATTTGATTACCAAAGAATGTTTGCCGCCGGAAATGGATGAGGTTGTCTCCAAGCAGGAGAAAACCTACGTGAATCGCCGGGAGATGGAGAAGGAATTGATTCGCGATGCCTTGCAAAAGTGTCACAATAACAAGAGTGAAGCAGCACGGATGTTGCAGATAGATCGTAAGACGTTATACAATAAATTGAAAGCGTACGGTTTAGATATGGAATAAAAAAGAAGTGGCTTTTTCGCCACTTCTTTTTGTATATGTTGGAATTGAAATTATTCAACTCTCCAGGCACTGCCCAATACGTTGATGGTTTTGTGCTTGTACAGTTCCTTTAAAGCTTCCCGAGCCGGGCCGAGATATTTGCGCGGGTCAAATTCAGCAGGCTTGGTGGCGAACACTTCCCGAATGGCAGCAGTCATGGCCAAACGTCCATCCGAGTCGATGTTGATCTTGCATACGGCAGAGGTAGCAGCCTTGCGCAATTGGTCTTCAGGAATACCAACGGCATCTTTCAATGCACCGCCGTATTTGTTGATGATGGCAACCTTGTCCTGGGGAACGGAGGATGAACCGTGAAGCACGATTGGGAATCCCGGGATACGGCGTTCGATTTCTTCCAGAATATCAAAACGTAATGGAGGAGGAACTAAAATACCGTCCGCGTTTCTGGTACATTGTTCCGGCTTGAACTTGTTGGCACCATGGGAAGTCCCGATAGAGATGGCGAGAGAGTCCACGCCTGTTTTCTTAACGAAGTCCTCTACCATATCCGGGCTCGTGTATATGCTTTTGGCGGCTTCTACATCATCCTCGATACCGGCCAACACACCAAGCTCACCTTCTACCGTTACATCGTATTGGTGGGCATAGTCCACAACTTTTTTGGTTAAAGCGACATTTTCGTCGTATGGTAGAGAAGAACCGTCGATCATTACGGAAGAGAATCCCATTTCGATGCAGGATACACACAGTTCGTAAGTATCCCCGTGGTCAAGGTGTAAGCAAATGGGAATGTTGCAACCTAGTTCTTTAGCGTATTCTACTGCTCCTTGAGCCATGTAGCGCAGAATAGTTTGGTTGGCGTATTTACGCGCTCCGCTGGAAACTTGTAGTATTACCGGGGATTTGGTCTCCACGCATGCCCCGATAATTGCTTGCATTTGTTCCATGTTGTTGAAATTGAAAGCGGGAATAGCATATTTGCCTTCCATGGCCTTCTTAAACATTTCTCTGGAATTTACCAGTCCTAAGTCTTTGTAATTAACCATAGCCATAATATGTTTTTATTCTTCCGCGAAGATAGGGATTAAAAATAGAGAAAAACAACATTTCATCGAGTAAAATTCAAACGTTTGCAAGAAACTTTTCCTTGCCTGAATATTTTGATTTTACCATTGAATCTCTTCTAACCCGTGTTGTCGCAGGTAAGTGTTTGTCTGACTGAAATGATGGTTGCCAAACCACCCTCCCCGGTTCGCGGATAGGGGAGAAGGATGCACGCTTTTTAGCACGAGATGGCGTTTCGGGTCAATGAAAGCGCCCTTGCGTTGTGCATAGGCACCCCAGAGCAGAAATACCAGATGGTCTTTGTGACTGGCCAGTTTTTGGATGACCGCATCCGTAAATGTTTCCCAGCCCCGGTTTTGGTGTGAACCGGCTTGATGTGCCCTGACCGTTAAGGTTGCGTTCAATAATAGTACGCCTTGATCGGCCCATCGTTCGAGATTCCCGGATGTCGGTATCGGTTTCCCGAGATCATTTTGTATTTCTTTGAATATGTTGGTCAGGGAAGGTGGTTGTTCTATGCCTTCCGGCACAGAAAAGCACAGCCCGTGAGCCTGACCGACCCCGTGGTATGGGTCCTGCCCCAGGATAACTACTTTTGTATTTTCCACGGGGCAGTGATTGAAAGCGTTGAAAATAAGTTTTCCGGGAGGGTATATCCGTGTCGAGTGGTATTCGCTTTTCACGAACTGGATTAATTCGGAAAAATACGGTTTATCGAATTCTTCCTGTAGTAATTTCTTCCACGAGGGTTCAATTTGCACCTCCACCATAGTCTTATTTTGTTTTTATTTTTATCTCGAACAATTTCGGCCAATGTTTCCCGGTCAGGTATATGGTTCCTTTTTCCCGGTTGTAGGCAATGCCATTCAGCACGTCGTCATCGGAATTCAATTTGGCTTTTTCCGCGGGAGTGAGTAGATTGGGCAGGACAAGCTCTTCCGTCACGAGTCCCGTTTGAGGGTCGATGACCACGATCCGGTCCGTGAGCCATACATTGGCCCAGATTTTCCCGTTGATGTATTCAAGTTCGTTTAAATTATTGACGGGACCGTTGTGATCGAATACTTCAACGGTTTTAAGTACGCTGAAGGAACGGGGATCAAGGTAGAATAACTTGTGGCTGCCGTCACTCATCACGAGAGAATCCTCAATGGTGGTGAGTCCCCACCCCTGGGTATTGTAGTCGAAGGTGGTTTCTTGTGAAAACGTGTTGATATCGTACACGAATCCCTTGCGGGAAGTCCATGTCAACTGGTATATCTTATCCTTGTAAATGGCGATTCCTTCCCCGAAGTACTGGCTTTCGAGGCTTAGGACGGACAAGGTCTTGTTTTGCTCCAGATTGATTTTCCGCAACGTGGATTGCCCGTACAGACCCGTTCCCTCGTATATATAGCCGTCGTGATAGACCAACCCTTGCGTCGAGGCGTCCGGGGCGTGGTGGTAGGTCTTGATGATATCGTACTGCAGCCGTTGGGGAGCCTTGTCCGGTTGGATAACGAAGGTTTGGGTCGCTACCCCCTGTTTGTTGTTCGGGTGGAAGGCGATTACTTTCAGGCTGTTTTTCCCGCATCGGGTGGCGGGAATCCTGAACGAGAATTCCCGCTCGGTACTGTCGAGGGTCTGAATCGGTTTCTGGTTAAGATACACGATAGCGGAATCCACGGGATAGCGTTTGTTGTTGGCGTACATTATCTTGACCTCCTCGTTGTAACGGCAAGTGTCGTTTTTCATGGGGTACACGAATTGTACGCTTTTCACGTATCTGGACGTTTCCTTCGTGGGAGCGCTCCCGGTGCTCTCGCCTGCATTCTCCTGCCCGTTCTTCTTGTGTTCCTCGCAGGCGAAACATAACAAAGAGAGGACAAGTATGATGGAATGAAAGCGGAAAGCTTTCATTCGTGTCATTAATTCTCTAAACTCCATTCGTATCCTTCTTTCGTGTCTTTAATCTGAATACCTGCATTTTTCAATTCATCCCGGATGCGGTCTGAAGTTGCCCAATCCTTGTTGGCCCGGGCCGCTTTGCGGACGTTCATCATGGCATCGATCACCTTGCCCAAGGCTTGATTGCTGGCGCTGGAATCCTCCTCGCCTTGTAGTCCCAGTATGTCGAAAACACAGTCGTGGAACAGGGTTTTCAATTTTTCGAGATTCTCCGCGTTGATTTTCTCGTTCCCGGCGCTGATGGAATTGATCAGGCGAACTCCCTCGAACAGGTGGGAGATCAGGATAGGCGTGTTCAAATCGTCGTTGAGGGCCTCGTAGCAATTATTCTTTAACGTGTCAATGTCCACCGTGTTTTCAGTCGTGGCGTGTAGCTTGTCCAGTTGTTTTACGGCTGCCATCAGGCGTTCGTATCCTTTCTGCGCTGCCTTCAGGGCCTCGTTCGAGAAGTCCAGCGGGCTGCGGTAATGGGCCTGGAGAATGAAGAAGCGCACCGTCATCGGGGAATAGGCCTGTTCCAGTACGTCGTTCTGCCCGGAGAACAATTGGTCAAGGGTAATGAAATTCCCCAGCGACTTACCCATTTTCTGACCGTTGATGGTTACCATGTTGTTGTGCATCCAGTAGCGTACGGCATCATGACCATAGGCCGCGGTGCTTTGCGCTATCTCGCATTCGTGATGCGGGAATTGCAGGTCCAATCCTCCCCCGTGAATGTCGAACACGTCTCCCAGGTATTTCTGGCTCATGCAGGAGCATTCCAGGTGCCATCCGGGGAATCCGTCACCCCAGGGCGAGGGCCAGCGCATGATGTGTTCCGGGGAAGCCTTTTTCCACAAGGCGAAATCCAGGGGATTGCGTTTCTCCTGTTGTCCGTCCAATTGGCGGGTATTGGCGAAAAGTTCGTCAATCTTACGTCCGGAGAGTTTCCCGTAATGATATTTCTGGTTGTATCGTTCCACGTCGAAATAGATATTCCCTTCGCTTTCGTAGGCGAAACCGTTCTGGAGGATACGTTTGATCAACTCCTGTTGCTCGATGATATGTCCGGAAGCGTGCGGTTCGATGCTGGGGGGAATGGTGTTCAGCTGCTCCATGTTTTTATGGTAGCGGTTCGTGTACAGCTGCACGATTTCCATGGGCTCCAGCTGCTCCAGCTTTGCTTTCCGGGCGATCTTGTCCTCCCCGTCATCCGCGTCGTTCACGAGGTGCCCCACGTCCGTGATGTTCCGCACGTACCGTACCTTGTACCCCAGGTGTTGCAGGTAGCGGAACAGCAGGTCAAACGTGATGGCCGGTCGGGCGTGTCCCAGGTGAGCATCCCCGTACACGGTCGGACCGCACACGTATAATCCCACGAATGGCGGGTTCAGCGGTTCGAACACTTCTTTTTTACGACTCAGCGTATTGTATATGGTCAGTTTATTCTCCATGGCAGTTCAATTTTTATATTTTCTACAAAAGTAGAAAAATATTCCGGAAAAAGCAGGGTGTTAAAAATGGAAATCGTTTTTATCGGTTTCTTCCCGGTAGGAAGGGGATTTTTGAAGGAAAATTTTATTTTTGCCGGGTGTTTAATTTTTTTAATTATTTTGTATATGAGTGTGACTACTGTAAAAAAGACAAAATCAAAGTTTACAAGAGCCTTTTGGGTGGCCAACACGGTTGAGTTATTGGAACGTGCGGCGTACTACGGGGTGTTCGTGGTGATAACGTTGTACTTGAGTAATGTGCTTGGATTTACGGATATTCAGGCGGCCACGATTGCCGGGATATTTTCAGCCTGTCTTTATTTCCTGCCGACATTTTCCGGGGCACTGGCGGATAAGATCGGTTTCCGCAAGTCGATGCTGTTGGCTTTCGCGCTGCTGACGTTAGGATACCTGGGATTGGGGCTGTTCCCTAATTTCCTGGAATCGACGGGGCTGGTGGAGTACGGTTTCGAAACGCGGTTTACCGGTTTGCGGGAAAGTGGCTACCGTTACGGGATTATCCCGATTATGGTATTGATCGTGGTCGGGGGGTCCTTTATAAAGAGCGTGATTTCGGGAACCGTCGCCAAAGAGACGGACGAGAGCAACCGGGCCCGGGGATTCGCCATTTTCTACGGGATGGTGAACATCGGGGCCTTCTCGGGGAAGGTGTTGGTGACTCCCTTGCGTGATTCCATGGGACACGAGGGAATGATTGTGCTGAATTATTTCTCCGCGGCGATGACCTTCCTGGCATTGATTGCGATTTATCTTTTATACAAGAGTGACAAGCATGCCGGGGAAGGAAAGACCTTCGGCCAGATATGGAAGGCGCTGGTTAAGGTGTGCACGAATGGGCGATTGATTGTCCTGATTTTGATTATCACGGGATTCTGGATGGTGCAGCATCAGTTGTACGCCACCATGCCGAAGTACGTGACCCGTTTGGCGGGCGAGGGAAGTGCCATCGGGTGGTATGCCAATGTCAATCCCCTGGTGGTCGTGTTGACGGTTAACCTCATCACGCAGTTGATGAGAAAGAAGTCGGCCCTGCTCTCCATGACAATAGGAATGTTTATCATGCCGGTTTCCGCCTTGTGCATGGCCTCGGGGAATATGCTGGGCTCGGGGGAAATCCTGGGACTTCATCCGGTGGCGTTCATGATGATCGTGGGAATCGTGTTCCAGGGCTTGGCGGAAGTGTTCATTTCTCCCCGTTTCCTGGAATATTTCTCGCTTCAGGCACCCAAGGGAGAAGAGGGAATGTATCTCGGATTCAGTCATCTGCATTCGTTCCTGTCCTCCATATTCGGGTTCGGACTTTCCGGTTACCTGCTCAGCAAATATTGCCCGGACAGGGCGCTGTTCGCTAACGAGGCGGATTGGATGGCGGCATCCGCGAATGCCCACTACATCTGGTATTATTTCGCCGCGATTGCCTTGATTTCCGCGGTCGCGCTGATTATTTACGGGCAGGTCGTGAAACGTTTGGATAAGCACGAACAATTAGGATAGCATCCCCGGTGGATTTCTCGGGGATTATCCGTGGAGGGCAACGCAGGTTTCTGGGTTGCCCTCTTTTTATTCCAGCTCCTGGCGGGGACGTCCTTCCGGTATCCTGGCCGAAAACAATCTCTTTTCTAAGCCTTCCATAAGCTTACATAGGGCAAAACTAGGGCTTACTTATCTCATTTTATGAACTTTTTCTGATTAATTATAGATCACTTCCTCTGATAAAGTTTTATGTACACAATATATACCCTATAATAACGCTATTATATATAGCTTACATATAGCGTTTCAATAGCGTTATTATAGCGTTTTTACAGGAAGTAATCAGGAATTGATCATTGATTTATCAGAAATTAAGATAAGTTATCCCCCTGTTCGCGGATAATATGCCAGGGAAGAGAGAGCTATGATTCCGATTAATAATTTGGGAGGGAGCATTCCCGGTGGGAATATTTTCACTATATTTGTCCTTGAAATGATGAACGTTAGCTGTCTATGATGGGAGATGGGGCCGTGAAAATACACGTGATGCGCTTGTCCTGCCGCGGGGAACGGGTGGGGCAACCGGAAAGGGATGTGGTATGTTCGGGGGTGGGGTGGTGTGTCGCCGCGGATGGGGAAATTGGAAAATAATCAATAAATGATGGTGATATGACAAAAACGAGAAAATGCCTTTTTACAGCCTTGTTGTTGGTGCTGTTGCTCCCGGCGATGGCCCGGCAGCAGGCGGACACGGTCTACACCTTCCGTTTCGTGCCGCGGGAGGGGATGTTTTACGTGCCGTGGGGTGGTAATGACACGGAATTGAGCCGCCTGTTGGAGTGTATCGAGAGCCACAAGGCAGATATTCTTGACGGCAGACTGCCGCTGCACGTGGACGGTTATTGTAATTCCCTGGGCAGCGAAGCCGAGAATCTCGACACGGCGAGGACGCGTTCCAACCGGGTGAAGTCGGAGCTGATTGTCCGTGCCGGGCTAAAGGAGGCCTGTTTCGTCACCCGCAATCACGCGACAGCGGGTGATCACGTGACCGTGCGGCTGAGGGTTCCAGCTAAAGAAGTTGCCGTAACGGATGCGGAAGCGGAGGCTCGGCGAAAGGCCGAAATCGAGCGCGAGGAAGTCGAGAAGCGTGCCGAACGGGAACGGCTGGCCAAGGAACAGCGCGAAGCGGAAGAAGCCCGTCAAGCCGCCGCGAGGGCCGAGGCCGAAAGAGCGGCCCGGGAGCGGGCGGCAGGGCAAACGGGACAGCGAGGAATATCGGCCGCTCGCCCGTCGGGAACAGAAGCTCCGGCCGATTATCATTTCGCCGCCCGGGCGAACCTGCTGCGCTGGGCTACCCTGACACCCGATTTAGGGCTTGAATGGCGCATCACCCCGTCCGTGGGCATCGCCGTAAACGGCTCGTGGACTTCATGGAGCTGGAGCAACAAAGACCGCCGCTATGCCCTCTGGGAAGTGGCTCCGGAAGTGCGTTACTACATGGGCGAGAAGAAAGCCTGGTATGTGGGTGCGATGTTCAAGGCAGGCGAGTTCAACTACAAGCTCTCCGGCACGGGCAAGCAGGGTGACCTGATTGGCGGCGGCATTACCGGCGGCTACCAGCTGCGGCTGAACAAGGCATTAAACCTTGATTTCAACCTCGGTCTGGGCTACCTGAATGCCGATTTTGAAAAATATGAGGTCATTGACGGTGTGCGTGTACGCCGCGGCAACGAGACAAAGGACTGGTGGGGCCCCATCAACGCCGGTGTGACATTAGTATGGAAAATTGGTGCAAGCCGAGCGCATTAAAGTTTACTTTAGAATGCCGAGGCGCAGCCCAATTTATGTAAGTTGTTCTAAAAACGGAGAATAATCGAATATGAAAGCAAGACAATATATAAATATGATGGGAATGGCAGCCGCCGTGCTGCTGTCTTCCTGCGTGAAGGACACGCTTTATGACACGCCGCATCCCGACAAGGGAGCTGTCACCGTCAGTCTGACGGGACTGTCGGCAGACGATAACTATGTACTCGACATGGACGGGAAGGTGGCCGACATTACAGGTTCGCCATTCACCTATCCCGACCTGCTCAATCCGAGAACACACAGTATGGTAATCTATAACCGTGCGGAAGGTTTCACTTTCGACGGACGGACAGCACGGGTCAATGCCCATACGGACGGGACCTCTGTCATTTCCCTGCCGGGCTATCTGAAGACCGTCAGTCAGGAGATAACCGTAACAGCTGACGACACGCTGCGTGTCAACCCTGTTCCGCAGCAGCGTGTACGTGACCTGCAACTGGAACTGGAAGTGACGCAGGGACGCCCCGAACTGATACAGAGCGTGACCGCTACCCTCAGCGGCATAGCAGGAGTTTTTGACATGGAGAAGGGACAGACCATCGGCGAACCGACCTCCACGGTCTTCTCCTTCACCCGTGACGGCAGCAAGCTCACGGCCGACGCCCGCCTGTTAGGAACCATGGGAGCCGTGCAGACGCTGGTGCTGGACATCGTCTTTACCGATGGCGGACGCACACAGCGCACGGAAGTCGACCTGACGGAAGCCCTTGCGGACTTTAACGGCGATATGACCACCGCCTACCGTGTGACCGGCACACTGGAAACGCCTGTCGGCATGGAGGAAGGCAACGCCGAAATCACCGGTTGGGAACCGGTGGACGGAGGCGATGTGGATGCGGGGATGTAGAGCTTGACTCTGCCCTCGGCTTACGCGTTCTTTGACAGACTGGGAAACGGGAAATTCCAAATAAAGTGAGGAATCCAGATGGTCATTCGGATATTTTTCTTATCTTCGCCTCCGGAATTTTAATTGGAAGATGATATGGAACTATCGGTTAGCAATGCAGACCGCTATTGGAACCTGCTGAAAGACTTGAGCAACGAAATGAAGTTGGACCTGATTGCAAGGTTGAGCAACTCCATGCGCAAAGAGAATAAGAAAGACCATGTATCTGCCAGCCGCTTCTATGGGGCTTGGAAAGATGAAGACAGCATGGATGCCGACCGTTTGGCGACAGAAGTCAAAGAATCCAGAAAGTTTAAGGACGACATAACGGCATTCTGACGATATGAAAAAGTATCTGCTCGACACAAACATCTGCATCTTCCTGTTGCGTGGCAAGTACGATGTGGACAAGAAGATTGACCAAGTGGGTCTGGAGAATTGCTGTATCTCCGAAATCACCGTGGCCGAGCTGAAATAAGGAGAAAGCGCGCCTGCGTCTGGCGGGTACGCCTGCCGATGACAATTTCGACCTACTGATAGGATGTACCGCCATTGTTTACGACTTGGTGATGGTAACAGAAAACCTCCATGATTTTAAGAATTTCTCGGGCATCAGGCTTGAAAACTGGATAAAGAGATAGCCTCCCTCCCGTTTCCCCCTCCCTTCGAAGAACGCTTATAAGAACAGGCTATTAACAATTTAATTACTTATAAGCGATATGAAAACAAGACATTTTGCACTCGCAGCGCTGGCACTGACACTGGCCGCCTGCAACAACGACAACGAGAACCTGAACGATGATTCCGTGGCCGCAGTGATTAACGCCGAAATCTCAGATGCCGTATCCACCCGCGCCAGCGGAACCGCCTGGGCGGAACGTGACGAGATAGGCATCTCCGAAAGCCGCTTC
>CALUMT010000016.1 GCA_944321845.1 uncultured Butyricimonas sp. | reverse complement strand
CACCTCGATGTCGGCTCGTCACATCCTGGGGCTGGAGAAGGTCCCAAGGGTTCGGCTGTTCGCCGATTAAAGTGGCACGCGAGCTGGGTTCAGAACGTCGTGAGACAGTTCGGTCCCTATCTGTCGTGGGCGTGGGAGATTTGAGAGGTCCTGTCACTAGTACGAGAGGACCGTGATGGACGCGCCTCTAGTGAACCGGTCATGACGCCAGTCGTGCCGCCGGGTATCCACGCGCGGATCGGATAAGCGCTGAAAGCATCTAAGCGCGAAGCCGGCCTCGAGACGAGATCTCCATGCAGGGTCGTCGTAGACGACGACGTTGATAGGCCGCAGGTGTAAAGCCGGTGACGGCAAAGCCGAGCGGTACTAATGGCCCGATAGTTTATCTCGCGTGAGGTTCGTGATTCGTTAACGTTCAGTCGATGTCAACGATGTTAATAGACCTGCGTCGAGGGGACCTTGTTAGGTAAACCAGTGACGCGAGAATTAAAAGGTGCTTCTAGCGGCGGTGATCCACCTCTTCCCATCCCGAACAGAGAAGTTAAGCCCGCCCGCGCCGATGGTACTGCCTTTTGGTGGGAGAGTAGGTAGGTGCCGAATTTACAATCACTATTATTCTCTGATAATAGTGATTTATGGCGAGGTAGCTCAGTTGGTTAGAGCGCATGATTCATAATCATGAGGTCTCCGGTTCAATCCCGGATCTCGCTACTTTAAAATTAGACCTCCTTGAATTTTCAAGGAGGTTTTATTGTTCTTATAATAATTTTTTTATGGAAAAAGTATTTCGTCCAAAACTTTGGGATTTAGTTAAAGATGGTTCTGTGCGGGCAAATTTGTCAAAAGATATTTTGGCCGGTATTGTCGTCGGTATCGTGGCCTTACCTTTGGCAATTGCTTTTGCTGTCGCTTCTGGAGTTTCGCCAGAGAAGGGGGTGATTACCTCTATTGTCGCAGGTTTCCTGATTTCTTTTTTGGGTGGAAGTAGGGTGCAGATAGGCGGCCCCACGGGAGCATTTATCGTGATTGTTTTCGGTATCGTGCAGCAGTATGGATTGGATGGGATGATGATTGCCACTATATTGGCGGGGATTATCATGATTTGTTTCGGTTTGTTGCATTTAGGTACCTTGTTGAAGTTTATCCCTCATCCTCTTGTCGTGGGTTTTACCTCTGGAATTGCCTTGGTGATTTTTTCCACGCAGATATCGAATGCACTCGGTCTTGAAGTTTCTGATGTGCCGGCAAGCTTTTTGGGTAAGTGGGGATGCTATTTCTCCAATTTGGAGACAATTAATTGGTATGCTGTCGGAATTACCTTGTTGACGATACTGATTACAGTTTTTACTCCCAAGATCACGACCCGTATACCGGGTTCTTTTGTTGCGATTATATTGCTTACCCCGATCGTGACCTTCTGTTTGCCCGAGAATACTGTGACTACAATCGGGTCTGAATTCGGGGAAATCTCTTGTAATTTCTCTCCGACCTTGCCGGTGATAGATTGGGGTAATATCTCTTATTATTTGCAACCGGCTTTGACTATTGCAATCTTGGGATCTATCGAGTCGTTACTTTCAGCAGTAGTCGCTGATGGTATGATCAGCGGGCATCACCGTTCCAACACGGAATTGATTGCCCAGGGGATCGCTAATGTCGCTTCTCCTCTGTTCGGAGGTATCCCCGCTACCGGGGCAATTGCCCGTACGGCAACTAACGTGAAAAACGGTGGACGTACTCCTGTCGCAGGTATAATGCATGCTATCGTGTTGCTGTTGATCATGTTGTTTTTCGGGAAATGGGCTTCTTTGATTCCGATGTCCTGTCTGGCAGGAATTCTGATTGTTGTTGCTTATAATATGAGTGAATGGCGTTCATTCCGTTCCGTGTTGCGGGCTTCCGTATTTGATGTGGTTATATTGTTAGTGACATTTTTCCTGACGGTGTTGCTGGATTTGACGGTGGCAATCGAAATCGGTGTGGTGTTGGCCGCTTTGTTGTTTATGAAACGGATGGCGGATAATGCCCCGAAAGAGATAACCGGTACCACCAATCTGGATTCGGATGTATTGGAGAACTATCAGAACCTGCCTGCCGGGTTAGGTATATACGAGATTAGCGGTCCTTTCTTTTTTGGTTCCGCGAAGACATATTGTGAAACCATCCGTAATCTGGGAGTTAATTATAAGGTGCTGATCATTCGGATGCGGCATGTTCCCTTTGTCGATGCAACGGCGTTGAAAAATCTGACGGAGACGATACGACAACTGAAAAAAGAAAAAACGCATATTATATTATCTGGGGTTAACGAGCACGTGAAAAAGGATTTGTTACGTGGTGAGGTGGATAAGTTGATCGGGACAGAGAATATTTATCCCAAGTTTGATATGGCTCTGGAAAGTGCAAAACAATTAATAAA
The DNA here is from genome assembly GCA_944321845.1 of uncultured Butyricimonas sp. Lineage (GTDB taxonomy): Bacteria > Bacteroidota > Bacteroidia > Bacteroidales > Marinifilaceae > CALUMT01. The sequence continues at coordinate 70,272 of CALUMT010000016.1, read as the reverse complement.
GGATTAGTATGAGTGGATTTTTTGGCTGTGTTTCCCGGAGAGATTGTGTTGCCGATGTTTTTTATGGAACGGATTACCATTCTCATTTAGGGACGAAAAAAGCCGGAATGGCTTTTTATAATGGGAGTGAATTCTCTCGCTCTATTCATAGTTTGGAAAGTGCTTATTTCCGGAATAAGTTTGAGCCGGAACTGGAGAAATTCAAAGGCTCGTTATCCGGTATTGGTGTTATCAGTGATATGGAGTCGCAGCCTATAACGATAACTTCTCACCTGGGGAGATTCTCGGTTGTGGTTGTAGGACGGGTTTTGAATGCGGATGAAATTGTAGAGAATTTTTTGAAGGAGCGTTGGCATTTCGCAGAATTATCGGCTTCAACAATTAATCAGACTGAAATTGTCGCGATGCTGATAAATTCTGGAGATACCTTTAAAGAAGGTATTGAGAATGTATACAAGACGGTAAAAGGGTCATGTTCTTTTCTGGTGTTGACTTCAACCGGAATTTATGCGGCACGGGATAAATACGGTAGAACACCGATCGTCCTGGGGAAGAATGATGATGGTTATGTCGTGGCTACGGAGAGTTCCTCGTTTGATAATTTAGGTTATACGCGGGTTAGAGATCTTGGACCTCGGGAAGTGGTTCATATTACGCGGGAGGGAGTGGTTTCCATCCTTCAGCCTGGATGTCGCAAACAGGTTTGCTCGTTTTTGTGGGTATACTACGGTTATCCTTCTTCCTGGTATGAAGGAATTAACGTGGAAGATGCCCGTTACCGCTGTGGGGCGGCTATGGCCCGGAAGGATGATGTCGATGTCGATTTTGCGGCTGGTATTCCTGATTCCGGGGTGGGACATGCTGTCGGGTATGCTAATGAGCGGAGAATCCCTTATAAACGGCCTTTTGTGAAATATACGCCGACCTGGCCTCGTAGTTTTATGCCTCAAAGCCAGTGCACGCGGGATCTGGTAGCTAAGATGAAATTGTTGCCGAACGAAGCTTTCACGAAGGATGCTAAGATTTTATTTTTGGATGATTCGATCGTGAGAGGGACACAGTTGAAGGATAATGTGGTGAAATTAAAAGAAGCCGGAGTGAAGGAAATTCATATGCGGATAGCCTGTCCTCCTTTGGTTTACCCGTGTATGTTCTTGAATTTTTCATCCTCTCGTTCAAATTTTGATTTGTTTACCCGTCGTATTATCCGAGATCTGGAGGGGACATCAGATTTGACGGACGATATGCTGAAAGATTACACGAATCCTGATTCCGAGAAGTATAAGAAAATGGTCAGTGTCATGGCAGATCACCTGGGGCTTGATTCTTTGCATTTCCAGCGATTGGAGGATTTGGTGGAAGCCATCGGATTGCCTAAAGAAGATTTGTGCACGCATTGTTGGGATAATTCAAGTTATTTGTAAAGAGGATATCATATAATTTTAGAGGTTACTTTCATAATAAAAAGTAACCTCTAATTTTTTTACCTGTTTTTAGTACGAGTGGTGATCCTCCTTGATTTCCTCTATGCTGATCTGTTTTTTATTCAGAGCTTTCCACGCGTAGAAGATATAAGCGAAAACGAATGGGGTTAGCAATGATACATAGGCCATTGTTTCCAGGGTATATCGAGAGGAAGAGGCATTATAGATCGAGAGGGAAGAATTGATATCCGTGTATGAGGGATAGAAGGCTGTGTCATTGAATCCTGCCAAAACAAACAAGGCGATTACCGTGAGAATTGTTCCCGTACCGGTAAACCATATCCCTTTTTTCCAGCGATAAGAAAAGATTGTCTTGATTATTCCGATAACTACTCCACAGATACCGATGAGAAGGATGACTGTATTGAGGGGCATTTCAACCAGGTTGTGTGCATATTTGTATGGGGTTGATACGACCTGATGATTTTCCAGAATGTGGTATCCCTCTTTGGTCAGGATGAGAATCAGAAATAGTAGAAATAGTATGATGAAGGGGATGGAATTTTTTACTACTTGTTGATGACTTCTTTGATTAATTAGGTCATGATCGACATTGTTGATAAAATACAAAGCAGCTAAAGTGCGGGAAAGGAAAAAGACTGCCAAGCCAAGACAGAGGTTTGTAAAATTGAATAGTACTTCCACGCCTTTCCATGCGCTGTCCCACGTAACTGCCCGCATTTCGTTTAGATGAAAGGGGTTGCCCGTGAAAAATGAACTTACGACAGCCCCGATGCAGATGGTCCCCAGGATACCGTTTATCACGAGAAATGCGTTGTATGTTTTCTCTCCAAGAAAGTTATTTGCTTTACGACGGTATTCGTAAGATACGGCCTGCAACACAAAGCAGAATAAAACGACCATCCACGCGAGGTAGGCTCCCCCGAAACTGGTAGAATAGAATAAGGGGAAACTGGCAAAGAAAGCTCCTCCAAAGACAACGAGTGTCGTGAACGTGAATTCCCATTTTCTTCCGAGGCTGTTTACAAGCAAATCACGTTCATCGTCATTTTTGGCTATCGTGTATAAAAGTGTTTGTCCTCCCTGAACGAAAAGTAAAAAGACGAGAAGACCTCCTAATAGAGATATGATAATCCACCAATAATGTTGTAGAAATTCCATGATATGAGAATATTATAATTTGTTGATTGTTTGCTTTTCTGAGTGTGCTTCCTGTGCTGTAACCTCCGGTCCTTTCTTGATCTGGTGCCACATGATACGGATTTCCGCGATGAGCAGCACTGTAAAAAGGACGGCGAACAGCCAGAATGTGGTCATTACCCAAGTCGCTTCGATATTTGTTACTGCCGCACTAACGGGTAACAGATCCTGGACGGTCCATGGCTGACGTCCTAATTCCGCTACAATCCATCCGCATTGAGAGGCAATATAGGCACATGGAACGCAGAATAGTGCGAGGTAAGGGATAAACTTGAAATTTCCGAATTTACGTTTTTTCGCGTACCATAGGGCGATAATGAATAACGCCATGAATAGCAATCCGGCTCCGACCATGATTCTGAAGCTATAGAAAACCAGCGGAACGTGTGGTATTGCTTCATCCACGGAATTTAAATGTCCATAACCAAAATCGGCATAGTGAGTTCTGAATACCTGTAGGGAACTATCTGCAAGATGTTTGTCTCCATTCTTTACCGCATTCTTATATGTCTTTAAAGCGTTTATTGCTTTTTCCCCGTTTGCCATCCGTTCTTTCATGGGAGGGATAACCTTACCCTCCTCGGAAGTATAGCCATCAATGATATCTTGAATGCCTGGAATGTAGGCGTTGGCATCGTGGTAGCCAAGAACGGAAAGCATTTTGGGGATGGTAATGGCACAGGCGGCCTCTTTCATTCTTTCTGAGGATAATTCCGGTGAACTGTGAAGAATTCCCACGAGAGTAAAGTCGGCTCCTCGTCCTCCTTTGTTCAGGCCTTCCATGGCTGCCAATTTCATCGGTTGGGTTTTGGTGACTTCCCGGGCGCTCTGATCTCCCGTGTACATGGTCAATAGGATGGAGATAATTCCGATGCAGGAACCGAGAATGATACTTTTGCGAGAGAATTCCAGGTGACGTCCCTTTAATATGAACCAGCTACTGACCCCAATCACGAAACAGGCTGAAAGCGTGTACGCGGAGGTTACGGTATGCGTGAATTTGCTAATCGCTGTTGGGGACAGGAATACGGCCCAAAAATCGGTCATTTCATTTCGGGCGGTCAACGGATTGAATTCCATCCCCACGGGATTTTGCATCCAGGCATTGGCTACGAGAATCCACAAGGCGGAAATGTTTGCTCCCAGATACACCATCCAGGTGGATAGTAAGTGAAAGCGTTTGCTGACTTTATTCCAGCCAAAGAACATTACGGCAACGAAAGTTGACTCCAGGAAGAAAGCCAAAATTCCCTCTATGGCCAAGGGAGCTCCAAAAATATCTCCCACGAACCAGGAATAATTACTCCAGTTGGTCCCGAATTGGAATTCAAGGATAAGGCCGGTTGCCACACCAATAGCGAAATTAATACCAAATAATTTCATCCAGAACTTTGTGGCGTGTAGCCAACTTTCCTTTCCGGTACGGACCCAGCATGTCTCCATTATGGCAATGATTAACGCGAGCCCGAGGGTTAGCGGAACGAACATGTAATGGTATATCGCTGTCAACGCGAATTGCCAACGGGACCATTCTACAACGGAATTTGTTGTTAATTCAAGAAGCATAATATTTAATGTTTGGTTGTTAATTCATTAAGTACGTGATTACTTTTTTCTTCTGTTGAATCATAGCGTGAGTTTAAATAGTTGGGCATCAGTAGCAGTTTGAAGATGATAAACATGATGAATAGCTTTATCAGTATGATGGTCCATAATATACGTCCCCACCGCGGCATTTCGCGAAAGCCATTATAATATAGAGCCCATGTCCGCTTTAGCATAGTGTGTCGGTTTTGATTAAAAGTGGGATAAAGGTAAGCATGTTTCTTTTACGAGTGTTAATGTTTTTGATATTATTTATATGTTGATAAATTAATTCTATGCAAGATGTCTTTTTTTCTTTTACTTTTGTGTCACATGAAGCGTAGTACTATTAAACATTCTTGCTTATGAACAGAATAAGTCGATATATTATAGGAGGAGTAATCTTAGCCATTGTTGTTTTTCTATGTTGGTATTTCTCTTCCATTATTGCCTATATCGCGGTTGCTGCTGTGATTTCTTTCCTGGGACGTCCTTTGATAGATCGACTGCGTCAACTGCAGATTCGGGGGCGGCATCTGAGTGATGGTGTGTGTGCTGCCATTACTTTGGTCTGTATATGGTGTGTATCGATTGTTTTTTTCTGTACGGTCATCCCTTTGGTGATACATGAATTCCGGGCATTGGGAGATGTTAGCATAATGGGAGTTGTCGACCGGTTGAATGAGGCTCTTCCGAAGCTGGAAACCAATTTGAAGTATTTCGGGATATTGGATACGGATGAAAATGTCAAGGAATATCTGGAGGAGAATTTGTCTTCGGTGTTGAATATTAATCAATTGGAAGATGTGTTCGGCTCATTGGCTGGGACTGTTTCTGGTATTTTTATTACCTTGTTTTCAATCTCGTTTATCTCGTTCTTTTTTTTGAAGGATAGTAAATTGTTTTACCGGATGATTCTGGTTATTACTCCTTCGGGATACGAGGATGGAGTCGCGAATGCATTGAATTCCATCCAGCGTTTGTTGGTCCGTTATTTTATAGGTATAACCCTGGAGGTCATTATTGTAATGGTGCTGAATATCCTGGGATTGTCTATCGTGGGTATTGCTTTTACTCATGCAGTGGTTATCGGGTTAATAACGGGTATCATGAACGTGGTTCCCTATTTGGGACCTCTTATTGGAGCTGTTTTTGGATTGGTCATTGGATTGGTTACCCATATCGATATGGATTTTAATACGGTGTTATTGCCACTGTTGATTTACATGACGATTGTTTTTTGTGTGACCCAATTGATAGATAATATTGTTTTGCAGCCGTTGATTTACGGGAATAGTGTTTACGCTCACCCTTTGGAAATATTTTTAGTGCTGTTGGTCGCCGGAAATCTGGCGGGAATACTGGGAATGATACTTGCAATTCCCGGGTATACGGTGTTGCGAGTTATTCTACGAGAATTTTTTAATAAGTATAAGTTAGTGAAGAGTCTCACCAGGAGTCTGGATGGCGGTGAGAAATAATCGGTAATGATGCTTTATGAAACAAAATTCCCGGGGATCGGTTATTTCCCGGGAATTTAGATCGTGTTAGATAATACCGCGAATTCGGTCGTCGAATGCGGAGAGAGCGGCTTTGGCACCTTCTCCCATGGCAATAATGATTTGCTTGTAAGGGATGGAAGATACATCGCCAGCGGCGTAAATGCCGGGTATTTCCGTGCGGCAGTTGCCATCGATGACAATTTCACCGGTGCGGTTGATTTTTACCAGCTCTTTCACGATGCTGCTGTTAGGGGAAAGTCCAATTTGGACAAAAATACCGTCAAGAGGTATGACTTGGCTTTCTCCGGTAGTCCTGTTTTCCACTTCAATTCCGGTAACTTTATCCCCGTTCCCGATAATTCTGGTACTTTTTCTGGACGTGAAAATCTCGATATTTGAGATTGTACGGGCCTTTTCTTGGAGTACTTGATCGGCTTTAAGTTCGTCAAGGAATTCCAGTACGGTGACTTTTGAGCAAATCCCGGCAAGATCAATGGCTGCCTCGATCCCGGAATTCCCTCCCCCGATAACGGCCACGTGCCGTCCCTTGTAGAAAGGTCCATCGCAGTGCGGGCAGAATGCGACACCTCTTCCGATATACTCGGCTTCGCCGGGAATATTCAGTTTGCGCCAGCTGGCTCCTGTGGCAAGGATAAGTGCTGGTGTGGAGATGATTTCTCCTCCCGTAGTGGTAAGTATTTTCTCCTTGCCTTTTAATGTGATATTGTCTACACGACGATGTTCCAGAATGTCAATCGGATATTGCTGCAAGTGAACTCGAAGATGGTCGGCGAGTTCATTTCCTGTCGTTTGAGGTACCGAGATTAAATTCTCTATGCCAAGAGTTTCTTTTACCTGTCCTCCAATCCGTTCTGCAATAACTGCAACCTTTAATCCCTTGCGGGCGGAATAGATGGCGGCAGAACTTCCCGCGGGACCACCCCCGAGAACGACGACATCATAATATTGAGTTTCTTGCTTTATTTCGCTGGCGTTTATGCCATAACGTTTTTCCAGTTTCTCTAGAATTTCTCCGAATTCACCTCTGCCGACATGAAGTAATTCTCCATCGGCAAAAACGGCAGGAACTCCTTGTAGTTTTAACCGTTCGACTTCGTCCTGATATATTGCACCATCAATCATTTCATGATGAATGGACGGGTTGAGTACACTCATGACGTTAAGAATCTGTACAACATCCGGGCAGTTCGTGCAGGTGAGTGAAACATAAGTCGACAAATGAATGGGGCCCCGTAGTGCTTTAACCCGGTTGGCAATCGTCTTGTCCGGGAAATTTTTGCCTTTCCCATCCGAGTTTAGAATGGCCAGTAGTAAAGAGGTGAACTCATGTCCGGTGGGGATTCCCCGGAATGAAATTCCCGTTGCTTTGTCATCTTTGAGTAATTTGAATTCGAGGTGTTCCCCTTCATGAATGAGGCAGTTGATTTTGTCCGAGCAGGTTGCCACCTCTTCAAGCAGGTCAATTAATTCTTTTCGGTTCTCATGTTCTGGAGCGACATGAATATCAAAAGTATAGTGCGCTTCTAAGGCTGCAAAAATATTTTTCAGTTGTTCTTGTAGTGTGTTGTCTAGCATAGTCAATAAATTAAGAAAGCCGGCGATTGCCGGCTTTGATGTGACATTAGATTTTTCCGACAAGGTCGATACTTGGCTTTAAGGTTGATGCACCTTTTTTCCATTTTGCCGGGCATACCTCGTTCGGGTGTTCTGCAACAAATTGTGCGGCTTCCACTTTCCGGAGCAGTTCGTCAGCATTACGGCCGATGTTGTTGTCATGAATTTCAGCAATCTTGATTTTCCCTTCTGGGTTAACCAGGAAAGTACCGCGGTAAGCCATTCCGGCCTCCTCGATCATTACGCCAAAAGCTCGGGAAAGAACGCCTGTGGGGTCTGCCAACATGGGGTAGTTGATTTTGCGGATACTCTCCGATGCGTCATGCCATGCCTTGTGCACGAAATGTGAATCAGTGCTCACGGAATACACCTCAACGCCCATGGCTTGGAATTGTTCGTATTTCTCGGCCATGTCAACCAATTCGGTCGGGCAAACGAACGTGAAATCTGCCGGGTAAAAGAAAAAGATAGCCCATTTTCCTAATACATCGGCATTTGTAACTGTTTTAAACTCTCCTTTGTGATAAGCTTGTACGTTGAACTCTGGAATTTGTGTGTTGATGATTGTTTCCATATTGATTTATTTTTATATGATTATTTTTATTTGCTGGTACAAATATATATAGAATATTTTTATGTAAAACAAATTTTCTATTGATTGTTTTTATTGTGTGATAAATGAAATATATAATCCTGGTTATTTATATTGTTTTGCAATATGAAAAAATAGAAAGAGGCTGTCGATAATTTTCTACCGACAGCCTCTTTGCAATGGTTAATAACGTGTTTGTTCTAGTGTTTACAATAGTGCTATGTTTAATACTTCTTGGATATGATCTACAAAATGGAATTTGATACCTTTTATGTATTCCTTTTTGATGTCATCGATATCTTTTTTGTTCTCGCTGCAAAGGATGATTTCTTTGATCCCTGCTCGTTTGGCAGCGAGTATCTTTTCTCGGATTCCTCCCACGGGGAGAACTTTTCCGCGTAAAGTTATTTCTCCTGTCATGGCAAGAGCCTTTTTCACTTTCCGGCCGGTTAGCGTGGAAGCTAACGAAGTGACAATGGTGATACCTGCGGAGGGACCATCTTTGGGAACCGCTCCCGCCGGAACATGTATGTGTATGTCATGTTCTTCGAACGATGCAGGCGATATTCCGAGTTCTTCCGCATGAGCTTTTATATATTGAAGTGCCAATGTGGCAGATTCTTTCATTACATCACCCAGGCTTCCAGTCATTGTTAGATTGCCTTTACCTTTATTGCTGCTGGATTCGATGTAAAGGATCTCTCCTCCCGCGGCTGTCCATGCCAAACCTGTTACCACTCCGGGTAATTCGTTTCCTTGATATTCTTCCCGGGTGAAGATGGGAGTGCCGAGATATTTTTTTATGACATCAGTTGAAAGGGCTATGGTGAAATTTGGATCCATGGCAACTTCCTTGGCAACTTGACGCATGATCTTGGCAATAGTTTTATCAAGGGTACGTACTCCGGATTCTCGGGTATATTTGTCGATAATGTAATTTAAATTATCATCCGAGAATATTATTTGTTCTGCTTTTAGCCCATGATTCTCCAGTTGCTTAGGAATGAGGTGACGTTTGGCTATTTCTCTTTTTTCCTCGAGTAAATAACCGCTAACCTCTATCATTTCCATTCGGTCTCGCAGAGGAGGGGCGATTGTGGATAAATCGTTGGCTGTGGCAATGAACATAACTTTGGATAAGTCATAATCTATATCCAGGTAATTATCATGGAAGGTGCTGTTCTGTTCCGGATCCAACACCTCAAGCAGCGCGGATTGCGGATCTCCCCGGAAATCTTTTCCTACTTTGTCGATTTCATCAAGTATAAAGACGGGATTGGAACTTCCAGCTTTTTTGATCCCTTGTATGATACGTCCAGGCATGGCACCTATGTATGTTCTCCGGTGGCCGCGGATTTCGGATTCGTCATGTAATCCACCCAAGGACATTCTCACGAATTCACGATTCAATGCTCTTGCCACGGATTTTCCCAATGATGTTTTCCCGACTCCCGGAGGACCGTATAGACATAATATAGGGGATTTCATATCTCCTTTTAATTTGAGCACGGCTAGATATTCCAAAATACGTTCTTTTACTTTATCCAGCCCGTAATGGTCGCTGTCCAGTATCTCTGATGCTTTCTTGAGATCAAAATTGTCCGTGGTGTATTGTTCCCAGGGTAATTCCGTTAATTCTTTCACGTAGTTGAATTGTACGGAATAATCCGGGGTAGAGGGATTTTGTCGTTTTAATTTTTGTAATTCCTTCTCGAATGTTTCTTGAACCTTCGTACTCCACTTCTTGTTTTTTGCAGCCTGTTCCAGCTCTTGGATATCCTGATCTACAGGATTTGAACCTAATTCATCCTGGATAGTTTTCATTTGCTGGTGGAGAAAATATTCCCGTTGCTGTTTGTCTAGGTCTGTTTTTACCTTCTTCTGGATATCCTCTTTTAATTCCAGGATACGGAGTTGTTTGTTCAGTATTTCCAGTAAGCGGATTGCTCGTTGTTTTAGGTTATCGGTTTCGAGCAGTTCCTGTTTACTCCTGTAATCCACATCGGAATTGGAGGATATGAAGTTTATCAGGAACAACATGTTTTCGATGTTTTTTAGCGCAAAACTCCATTCATTTGACGTCGTTGAATGTTTGATGATTTTGGCGCTCATCTCTTTGAGGGAATCACTGATTGCACGATATTCCTGGTCGTCTTCTTCTATCTTCTCTTCTTCTTTGACGGATATCTTTCCGACAATGTAGGGATCATCATACAGGATATCTTCCAGTAGGATTCTTTTTTTACCTTGTACGATAGCAGTTGTCGTTCCATCAGGCATTTCCAGTAATTTGAGAATCGTGGCCGCTGTCCCGATAGAATATAAATCGTTTTGCGTGGGATTTTCAGTAATCGGATCCCGTTGTGTGATGATACCGATCACTGTATTTTGTTTATATGCCTGCCGGATGAGTTTTAATGACTTGTCTCTGCCGATATTGATGGGCATGATGACGCTTGGAAACATGACCATGTTCCGTAGCGGTAATATTGGCAAAGTGTCAGGTATGGGAGAGGTGTTATTTGATGTTTCCTCCCCGTCTTCTATTAATGGAATGGCTTCCAAACCATCATCGGCGATGGTGGCTGATAGAAAATCTTTTAAATTTATATTGTTCATTATTAATGATTTATTATTTCTTGTTGAAAATATAGTCTCTTACATGAATCGGTTATGTTCTTTGTTTTATTGAACTGCCATTTTGGCAATGGAATGATTTCTTGTAAGATATCTTCCAGTTTGGGCAATTCTTATGCCAAAGATTTTTATTTTTGCAGGCGATATTAAAAACACAAAATAGAGTACTAATGAAGGTTGTATTATTTGATGACGAAAGTTGGGGAACATTGCGTCCTTTGACTTTTACTCGTCCGATTGCCGAGTTGCGGGTTGGAATTCTCACGATTCGGGAAAAATGGGAACGGAATCTTGGCCTTTCCGTATCTTATTTGACCCGGGATTATTTGAGAGAGAAATACCCGATGATTGTTGAAGATGATAATCTGCTGATTAATGCTACCTTGTGTCCTTCAAGAGAATTGTTGGATGCTATTTTAGCATTGCAGCCCGGGGAAATATTGCAACAGGACGGACTAGTTCTTGCTTTTCGTGCCGGGGAAAGCGAGGTGCAAAAATTTGATCAAGAAAAGGTATTGCAGGGGGAACGAGTGGATTTTTCGGGGTATATGAACCGAGTTGTTTATCCTTACCATGTTTTTGCGTTGAACGATGTTGAATTAAAAGCAGATTTTGAGTTAATAACGGCGGGAAGGAAAAGTGCGTTGTTGCCTGAATATGTGCGGGTGTATGGAAATTATCCGGTATTCGTGGAAGAAGGGGCTATCGTGAGGGATGCTATTATAAATACGGAGGAAGGCCCGGTGTATATAGGTCGAGAGGCGGAAGTGATGGAAGGGGTGCTGATTCGTGGTCCTTTGGCTTTATGTGATCATGCTGTATTGAAGATGGGAACGAAGGTTTACGGGGCTACGACAATTGGTCCTTACTGTAAGTGTGGGGGAGAAGTAAATAACGTTGTGATGATGGCTTATTCCAATAAAGCTCATGATGGTTTCTTGGGGAATGCCGTAATCGGTCAATGGTGTAATTTGGGTGCTGCCACGAATAATTCTAATTTAAAGAATACGTACGTGGAGGTTAAGTTATGGGATTACGAGACTCGACATTTCCGTAAGACCGGATTGCAATTTTGCGGTTTAATTATGGGAGATCATTCCAAAACGGGAATCGGGGTTATATTGAATACGGGGACTGTAATTGGAGTGGGATCGAATATTTTTGGTGCAGATTTCCCGAGAAACTTTATTCCTTCTTTCTCGTGGGGAGGAGCAAGCGGTTTCGTAGAGCATAAGCTTTCTCAATTCTTCTCAACAGCGGATGCTGTGATGAAGCGACGGAATTGTGTGATGGATGACGTGGAGAAGAGAATATATGAACATATATATGCTGATGAAAACAGGTAAGAAGGAGATAAAAAAAAGAGGCTGTTCGTACAGCCTCTTTTTATTTCTTTCTGTTTGCCATGTGATCTTTGTAGCGATTCATGAACTTATCAACACGTCCTGCAGTATCAATCAATTTGATCTTACCGGTATAGAACGGATGGGATGAGTTTGAGATTTCCATTTTTACTAATGGGTACTCAACACCATCAATCTCGATGGTTTCTTTCGTAGCAGCAGTAGATTTTGTTATTGTGGTAATACCATTTGACATATCTTTGAATGCCACTAATCTGTAATTTTCAGGATGTATGCCCTTTTTCATCTCGTATATAATTTTAGATTTGTTCCTTGTTTAACGGGGAGCAAAGATAGATTATTCATTATAAATCACAAAGAAATTCGTTGACTTTTTTATTTTAAGAAAGGGGAAGTCCTTGGAATGGAATTTTTCTTTACTTTTGTGCCCTCGAAAAAAGTGACCGTACATGTTAAAAATTAATATTCATAATGTTCCTTTTTATCGGTTCTCCGGTTTGGGTAGTTATTACCGCCTTGCCCATTTTGTTTCAACTCGGGTAGGGGGTGTCAGTGAGGGAGGCCAGTTCGCCTTGAACATGGGATTTATGCCGGCAGATACCACTACTAATGTGTTAACCAATCGTGACCTTTTGTTGAAAGAATTGAATATTCCTTTGACTTCGGTTGTTTTGGGAGAGCAAAAGCATACGACTAATATTGCTGTTGTTACCGCGGAGGATATGGGACGAAGAGCTATGGATAGGGAATCCCGCTTGCCGGCAACAGATGCGTTGATAACAGCTGTGCCAGGAGTTTGTCTTATGGTATTGGCTGCTGATTGTGTCCCGATTCTGCTTTATGATACAGAAAAAAGGGTTATTGCAGCGGTTCATGCCGGTTGGAAAGGGACTGTCGGAAGAATTGTGGAGAAAGTCGTGGAACGTATGCGGCAGGAGTTCGGTTGTGATCCGAAGGATATCCGGGCAGGAATAGGTCCTTCTATTGGTCCTTGCTGTTATGAAGTGGGGGAGGATGTTGCGGAAGTTGCGTTGGAAAATATCGGTGATTTGGGAACTTGTGTCAAGAAAAATGAGGAGACGGGAAAATATATTTTAGATTTGTGGGAGGCAAATCGCTTGCAGTTAATTCATGTTGGTTTATATTCCGGGAAGATTGAAATGGCCAGAATGTGTACCTGTTGTCACGGGGATGAGTTTTTTTCACATCGGGCATCCAAGGGAGATACTGGACGTTTTGCAGCTGGAATAATGGTTCGTGAAAAATAATGTTACAGGGAATTTTTATTATTATGGCATTTTATTTCTTGGGAGAATGCTGTTCATGGTTGTTGAATGGTTTTGTTCCCGGGAGTGTATTGGGGATGTTATTGCTTTTTATTGCCTTGTTGTGCCGTTGGATAAAACCAGGTCTGGTAAAACCGGTGGCCGATTTCTTGGGAAATAACATGGCTTTCTTTTTCTTACCGGCAGGTGTCGGGATTATAACATCTTTGGATATTTTGTCGAAATATTGGGATGTCGTGTTGGTCGTGGGAATAGTTACCACGTTATTGGTGTTGATTGTGGTCGCATCTTTACAACAATGGCAGGAGGAACATGGGCGATCCCGCTCAAAAGGAAAGAATATTAATTGATAATACGAAAATGCAAACTATATTGTTCTCTGAAGTATTCATTATCACCTTGGTGTGTGGTGTTTATTTGTGTACAGTCTGGTTATACCGGAAAACGAAGTTGGCGTTGTTGCATCCGTTGCTGGTATCAATCCCTGTTTTGATAGGTGTAATGCAGATGCTGGATTTGCCTTATGACACTTTTCGGGAAGGTAGCAGAATTATAAATTTTTTACTGGGACCTGCCGTTGTCGCCTTGGGATATAAATTGTGGGAGCAGGCGGAATACCTGAAACGTCATGCCGTGTCGATTTTGACTTCCGTTTTTGTAGGGAGTGTAGTCGGCATTGTAAGTGTCATCTGCATTGCTCGTTGGATGGGGGCTGATCATGTTTTGATTGCGACCCTGGAACCAAAGTCTGTTACTACTCCGATTGCAATGGATGTGGCGGAAAAGGCTGGAGGAATACCCGCTATCGCTGCTGTGATTGTGATTGTTGTGGGGATCTTTGGAGGTATTGTCGGACCGTTTGTGTTGAATAAGCTGAATATTGACAGTAAAATTGCCCGAGGGCTTTCGCTTGGTGCTTGTGCTCATGGTTTGGGAACGGCTCGGGCAATGGAGTTGGGCGCTTTAGAAGGGGCCATTAGTGGTCTGGCCATCGGTCTGATGGGGCTGATGACGGCAATTTTAGTTCCGATAATCGAGTGGATTATTTCTTGAGCACTTCAAGATTATAACGCCCGGATCATGGCTTCAAGCAGTTTGGTCATGCGTGGTTGTGCCTGATTCCCGACTTCTTGGACCTCCTCGTGATTCGTTTTTATTTCCTCTTCATTTGCGGTACTGTTGGTAATGACCGATATTCCAAAACATTCCATGTCCATATGGCGGGCAACAATGATCTCCGGAATGGTAGACATCCCCACGGCATCTCCTCCGATAATGCGGATCCAGTTATATTCGGCCGGGGTTTCAAAAGATGGTCCTTGAAGCCCGGCATACACTCCTTTATGCAAGGATATTCCCAGTTGTTTCCCGCAATTTTCAGCTAATTGGATCAATCGAGGACTATAGGCTTCTGTCATGCTTGGGAAACGAGGTCCAAGCTCGTTAAAATTTTTACCTCGTAAGGGATGTTCCGGAAATAAGTTGATATGGTCTCGAATGAGCATTAAATCGCCCATGCGGTAAGAGGTATTTACACCTCCGGCAGCATTGGAAACAAATAGCGTTTTAATCCCGAGTGTATGCATTACCCGAATGGGGAAGGTGACTTCCTGCATGCTGTATCCTTCGTAGAAATGGAAACGTCCTTGCATGGCCAGGATATTTTTTCCTCCAAATTCACCGATCAGTAATTTACCTTGATGTCCTTCAACCGTGGAGATTGGGAAATAAGGGATGTCTGCATAAGGAATGGCATATCGTATTTTAATTTGGGAAGCGAGTTCTCCTAGGCCGGTTCCCAAAATGATACCAATGGTATATTCTTCCTTCAGAAATGAAGCGATGAATTGACTACTTTTTTTGATTTTTTCTAACATAGTCGTGTATTGTTTTGGTTAATTGCTCCCTGGAAGAGAGAAATTCCGGTTCTACAGGGATATAAAACAGATGTTCCTTTATTTCGTCTGGCAGATTACAACCGCGTAGACGAGTGGCGTCTTTTTCTGTTGTGAAAATGTATTTTTCGGGATTACTGATTTTATGGTATTCTTGTAAGATACGTTCTATATCTTGTTCCTGGAAATTGTAATGATCCGGGAAACGAAGTGGCGTAACTTGATTCACGATACTTTTTAAGTGCTCCCAGTATGGTTCGGGATGCGCTATGCCTGTTATGCAAAGAATGGAACTGTTCGAAGTTAAGTTGCATTGTGCCAAATCTCCGTCCAATTTTCGAATGGCCCCGTATTTTAATGTCGTGAAAAGCAATTGCTGATACGCTTTTAAATTCAGTTGTTTTGAAATGATTCTTTTCTCTATGGGCGAAATATTGCTGGGGCATTTGGTTATGATGACATAATTTGCCCGGTTTACGGCATGGCAGGATTCCCGTAGACGTCCCAGGGGAAGCAGGTGATCCTCGTGTATCGGGTGATTGAAATCAATAAGTAGTATATTGATATCGGCTTTCACGTGGCGGTGTTGAAATCCATCATCAAGAATGATGACATCCGGCCTTTCAGGTAAAAGCATAAGTTTTTTGATTGCTCTTACCCGGTTTGCATCAACGGCGACAGTAATATCAGGAAACTTGTTCTTGATTTGCATGGGTTCATCCCCGATATCGTTGGCAGTAGAGGATGGAGTTGCCAACACGAAACCTTTCGTTTTGCGTTTATACCCCCGACTGAGGCAGGCAACCCGGTAATTGTGACGTAATTCTTCTATGAGAGCCTCCGTGTGTGGTGTCTTACCGGTACCCCCGACTGTGATATTGCCGATGCAAATGATGGGTATATCAAATTCGTGTGATTCCAGAATATGCAAATTGAACAACCGGTTCCGGATGTTGACACCAATGCCATAGAGGATGCTTAAAGGTCCGAGTGTAAGATATTTTAAAAGCATAATTAATTGAACGTGATGTTGTAAGGAATTCTTGCTACAGCTCCTTGGTTGTTTAGAATGTTTTGTTGTCCTTTATATATTTCGTACCATTCTCCCAGTTCTTCCTTGATTATCCTTTCCTTGATGGATGCAGAGAAACTGCCTAAGATTTCTTCCAGGGGATTTTTGTCTCCAGGAAGTTCGATGATCTGAAAATCTGACAGACCAGCTTTTTCGGCCGCGAGTTGAATGGCCTCGTTCAAGCCGCCCAGTTGGTCTACAAGTCCAATTCTCAGGGCATCTTCTCCAGTCCACACTCTTCCTTGGGCAATCTCGTGAACTTCTTCTTTACTCATGTGACGTCCTTCACTGACTCTGCTTAGGAATGTGTCATATCCTCGATTGATATAAGCTTGCATAACTCCTTTTTCGTACGCGGTCATGGGGCGATTGCTAATGGGAACGGGTAATGGATAACTTCCTCCAAAATCACTATGCTCGTTTGTATTTACAGTCGATGTGGTTATTCCCATTTTATCTTTGATCAGTTTCTCTCCGCTGAACATTAGTCCGAAAATACCGATGGAGCCGGTTAGTGTTGTCGGTTCGGCAAGAATTGTGGTGGCGGCACAGGATATATAGTATCCTCCGGATGCGGCCACGTTACCCATGGATACAATCACCGGTTTGGTTTGGGCGGCCAGCTGCACTTCTTTCCAGATGATGTCAGATGTCAGGGCACTTCCTCCGGGGGAGTTCACTCTTAGTACGATAGCCTTGATTCGATCATCTTTCCGGGCTTTGCGAATGGTGTCGGCTAATTCCGGGCCGATACTTTCTGCTGTTTGTTGCATGCCTATATCTCCTTGGGCGTATATAACCGCAATTTTATTGGAGGTAACGGAGAACGGCAATACGGTTCCATTCATGTATTCTGCCAGGGAGGCGAATCTGATTTCCTCGGAGGCTTTAAGTCCGCAGGCTTGTTTCAATTTCTCAAGCATTTCCGACTGGTATATGGCTCCGTCAAAGAATCCTTCCCGGGTGAATTCCTCCGGGGAGTATATTTGGAAATTATCGGTTAACCGGTTAATGCGTTCCTCGGAAATACCTCTCGTTGAAGATATGCCTTTGACGATATTGCCCCACAAGGAATTCAGGTATGTTTGTACCTGTTCCCGGTTTGCCTCGCTTATTTCTGTCGAGATATAAGGTTCTATGGCAGATTTGAATTTCCCTACCCGGAATATTTCTGGTTGTAATCCCAGTTTCTCGAGCGTTTCTTTATAGAAGGAAATACTGGCAGACATACCCGTTAATAGCAGCGGGCTCTCGGGATTCACGAAAATACTGTCTGCTACCGTCGCTAGATAATAACTCTTTTGGGAATATCCCATGGTGGAGTAGCTGTAGATAAATTTTCCGCTTTTCTTGAAATCAAGCAAGGCCTCGCGAATTTCTTCCACGGTGGCAAGAGCCCCGAAATTGGAATTGATATCAGATAAGTCTAAGTATATACCGCTGATGCGTTGGTCCGTTTTGGCTTCCTTGATGTACGCGAGAATTTTATTCAGCCCGATTTGCTTTGTCGGAGTCAGGCTTAGTATATTCATGTTGTCAAGAGGATTCGTGGACGCTTTGTCGGGGATCGGGCTGTTAAAGGTGAGATGAAGGACCGTATTCTCTTTCACGTTAAACGGTTGTTCATACAGTCCGGCGAAAATCCCAATGAAACTGATGAATATGAAAAAAATGAAAGCGTTTACAATAATAATTCCCACTATTGTTGCCAGGGTGTATTTTAAAAAACTTTTCATGACTTACATTTTTACGAATGTTTGTTATTTTATATGAGACAAATGTAACGATATAAATCCACATTCCAAATTCCCCCGGTGTTTTCATTGATATTCTCGGGCCAAGGTAGAAATAATAAGTGGATTCGTTTTATTTTATGTTTTGTGCGGTATATAAAGTAAAAGAGGGAATGTCATTTTGACACACCCTCTTGTAACTTCAATGGCGATTTATTGTCAGTAGATGTATTCTACCGGGGTTTTGATGAATCGTAAGATTCGGGTATCATTTGCTCCACCTCCGCTTTGACGCAATCCTTCATTGGCGGTGAAGGCATTAAACCAGCCTGAGGTCAACGAGTGGCAACCGAACAGAATTTTGTTATGGTTGATCCCGCCATTTCCCCATTGGTCTCCAGGTCCATAGAATGTCACTGATTCCGCTTTCGTGTTATTCATCTTGTCATACACTTCGAAATGGTATGTCGTTGGGAATATCACCCCGTCTAGTATCAGGTCAGTGCGTTGGCCGGAAGTTACAAATACCTGGCGATTCCCTTCCCAGGGAGATTGTACGTTATATGGTCCCCCATTTCTGTCGATACGCATCCACCAGGACGCAAATATACGGTCGTAATATGCCTTGTCCGGCAGTTCGTAACCGGATGGGGATAATGCCGTGGGACTTAAATGATTTATGTTGACACTCCCGTTTGAGGTATAACCGTCTAGTTTTATGGCATTGTTTTGCGCGATAATTTTCAAGCCCTTGCCGCTTGCATCCTGGTAAGACCATCCCCACAATCGAAGATATTCAGAGACGGAACAGGTGTTCAGGTATTCATACACGCTCATTTGTGCTTTTTCGGCTGGGTCTTCCGGAACCAATATCTGGTCTTCAAAATTGTTGGATTGTCCCATGGCATTATATTTACACCACCAGATCCCGTTCATTTGTACGACCGGTAGTCCGTAGTTTCGGCGAATCACGATATATTCTTCCCGATTGTTCCCCGTGTTGTTGTCGTGAATGACTATTTTGCCCTTTTGGATACGTCCGTCAGCTTTGGGATCATTGGGACGCCATCCGCCGAGTACCCGGTAGGTGTTGCTTTCTCCTTCCGATTGACGGACACACATCCAGGCATCTTCTCCTTCTTCAAATTCGACCTCCATGGTATAGCCTTCCGGTAGGTGGAATGTCCCGAATTCCCCGTCTTTGTAATCGGCGAAATCGCAGGTGTAATTGTCTTTGTTGAAAGTTAGAATACCTTCTACCGTGGTCGGGTTGGCTTCAAGAATGACGGTAAGTTTGTCTTCCTCGTAAATCTGATTCAATCCCTTACGTCTGAACGAAATGGTGTTCTGGGCCTGCTTATGCCCGATTGCCATGAGGCGTTTCTTCACGAGAAAACGGTTTTTCCCTTCCGTACTTTCCAGCGAGGTGATTTCAATCGAGGCATCCGAAATCTGGGATACTTCTAATTGGTCATTACAATTTAAGGCTAGAATAAATTCGCTTTGCGGATGAGGTAATGTCAGTTCATCTCCTTTCTCGCTTACGAAAGCTCCTCCGGGTAAATTGGAATTACTCTCGTCGATTGTGATTTTATCCTCAAAGTCAGGATTCATAATAATGTCGCTACCTTCTTCCCATTCGTCGATATTGACGGATAGCGTGAGGTTCGTGTCATCCCCGTCTATGATAAGAGTATACACGGTGTTGCGTTTTATGGTCCCCGGTAATTGGGTTTCCAGGATTTGGGTGCCACCGTGGAAATAAATTTTTAGGATGACATGTATCCCTTCATTGGCCTGCTCGTGGAGATAAGCGATTCCCCGGGTGTCGGACGTTAAGGCTTCTTCCCAGGTGTATTCCAGGTCCTGCACTTCTTCGTCCGGGGAGGATATGCTCTCCTGTGGGAATAGGTAGGCTCTTCTGGCGACATTCTTCAGTTGTACGTGGTGTAATTGTATCCCCGGTTTGTTGAACTTTACATCTACACGGGCACAACCTCGTTGTAGCAAGACCTCTACGGGTTGGTTGGCATTTTTCCCTCCCAATTGCACGTGTCCGCTGAAATAATTTGAGTGCTGGTCACCCTTTGTTTCGACTATTTGGTTCTGCCAATCTTTTTCATTTGTTTCCCCAACTTTCAGGTTGTTCCAATCAATCAGTTCGGAGGTATTTGCCAACAGATAAAGGTTACCTTGGTTGCTTTCTACTGTAAAATTATATTGGTTGCCGCTCCCTTGGATATGGCTATATACTTGTTTGAGGATACCATCCTCAAATAAGCAGGCTTTCATGTCATTCACGGAGTTTTCTCCGGGTAATGCGGATTCTTCCCCGTTTACGATATAGCTGGCTAATTGGGTTTTGACAGACCATAGCTGTCCTTTGCCACCTCCTTCGTCTTCGGGTTTGTCCGAGCATCCGCTTGTCAGCCATCCGATCAAAATCAATAGGTTCAATAGTTTTATATGTGTAACTTTCATGGTGTCATTCATAAATATATTCAACATCCTTTTTGATACATCTCAACGTGCGCGTGTTGGTAGGTCCATAATTCGCGTATTTAAACCAGTTTCCTCTTCCATCTGCCTTGGTGTATCCTTCCAGGGCCCAGGACATCCCGTTACGGCCATAAGTGGCAAACAGGATGGTTTTCTTCTCGAACCCGTTCTTGTGTTGATGACCAAGACCGCAGAGTACGAGGCTGGCACCATTGTATGTGAAATGGTAGTACGTTATGGAGCCATAATTTTGATTGTCAATCGTTATGTTTCTTTCTACGGAGTTTATCCCAAGGTATTGCCCCAGTTTATTGTCAAAACTTTCGTTGCCATATTTTAAATTACAGTCATTACCCCAAGTGAAAAAGCGGTAATCGTCGTATGTTGGCAATCGGTATCCCTCGGGAACCATGGTTCCGGCATCCAGCGAACTGAGATCCGGGACGTTGTTCGTGAAGCCTTCATAACTGAATTGATTGTCCTGGTACACGAGTTTCAGACCTTGTGTATTGCCGCTCTGGTACTGGTCTCCGAGTAGCCGGTAAAATTCTTCGTCCGAACAGCCGTCCAGGTAAGCTTTTACATCTCCCCGGATGATTTCGGCGTCTTCTTTTATCGACACCTGATCCTCGAATTTTTTAGCATCTCCTCGCAGGTTATATTTACACCACCATACCCCGTTGATATTCACGACCGGTAGTCCGTAATTCTTTCTTTTTATCGTGTAGCTTGTGGAGCCGTTGCTGTCCGTGAATGTCAACGTGGCTTCTTGCGTTCTGCCGTCTGCTTCCGGATCATTGGGCTTCCATCCCCCCAGTACCCGGTATCTGTCGGGGGTTTCTTCGTTTGACGCTAATTGCATCCATCGAGGTTGGCCTGTCGGAAAGCTTAGTTCCACCTGCATACCCTCGGGTAAGGTGAGTGTCCCTATTTCTCCATCCACGTAACGGGCGAAATCGCATACTCCGTTTTCATCGAATTGAATCTTTCCCTCCAATGCCACGGGATGAGGTTCAAATACCAGCACCACGTTCCCTTTTAATACTCCTTCCCGGAAGACCTTTAACAGGATATATTCATTACTGCTTAACATACCTGGCATTTTCTCTCCGGTTGTCACGGATACGGTTGCTACCTGCTCCAGGCCTCTGCTTGTCTTGTCTTTCACGTTGACGTTGACTAATGTCGCGGAACCTTCGACTTGTATCTCGGAATCGCTTTCTGCCAGCAGTACCAGATCCAGCGTATTTTTCCTGTACGAGATGAACACCGAATCTTGCCCTTCGTTCACGCGAATTCCTGCCGGTAAAACGGTGGAGGCGACGTCAATCAGACCTTTTTTGTTCAGGATAGCTTCGCTTTGATTTCCTTCTTCCCATACTCCCTCGGAAACGGATAATTGCAAACTGCCTCCGGCTCCATTGATTTTTAAGGTGTATATGGTGTTGCGTTTTATTTCTTCCGGCAAGCGGCTCGTCAATTTATGCATTCCCCCGCCGAAAGCGACATTTGCCACCACCATGAGTTCGCTGTTTTTCTGTTCGTTTAAATACAGCAATGTTTGTTTCGTGTTCCTCAATGGTTGCGGGAATTGTTTGCCGAATTCGTCCAGTTTGGTTTCAGCGGGAGACATGATGTGTTCTTGTTCCCACAGGAATCCCCGGTCTGCCACGTTCTTAACGGTCACGTCATGTACTTCCACTCCGGCGATCCGGGTCTCCACGTCAAGACGGGCGACAGTTCTTTTCAGGTTGACCGTGGCGGAATGTTCAATCCCATTTAATGACAGCATACCGGTCATCGGGAGATTGTCACTTTGCCAATTGCTTCCCGGTTCAACCTTCTTCAGAAAACTGTTCAGGTCTGTTGTGCCGATGGTTAGGTCTTTACCTCCGTTCGTGTTGGCGGTGAAATAAATGACCCCTTCTCTCGTTTGGGATTCGATGACTCCATCTCCTTCCGAGTCAATGGATATGTCGGGGAGTATTTCTTGCAGGATTCCATCTTCAAAACGGTATCCTTGCACGGTTTGTATGGTGCTTTCCATCATTCCCTCCGTCGGGTTGAGCGCCTTGAAACTGATTTCAAGTTGCCCCCCGTGTCCGGGAATGGAAATATCTTCTCTTTGGCATCCCATCAAGGATAGCATCCCTGTTATTCCGTATATGTATTTTTTCCAGTTCATGTTTCAATGATGTGAGTTGATAATTATTTTATCGGTATAGATTCGGGTTGTTTTTACTGTCCAGGTAACTGCTGGATTCCACGGGGAATTTATCCAGGTTATTCACGTAGAAATGGTTCATTAATTCCTGGGCCCATGGGCCGTACGTGAAGGAACTGGAATGCGAGTAACCCATGACATGTCCTAATTCATGGAACATGATCTCGCAGGAATAGGTATTGAAATAGTGTTGAAGGTAGGCTTGTTGATAGGCTCCGAATACATTACCTCCCCCAAGTCCGAGGACCCCGTTACCCGAGTATACCAATCCCACGATTAGGCTGCGGGGCTGTTGCATCTGCTTCAAGACGGTTTCCGCTGTTACCTTGTCTTCCTTACCCCCGTTCCCGTATAGGATGTCTTCATTGGCTTTTAGGATTTCCCGATGTTCGGGCATGTCGATCATGTAGGTGAAGTTCAGGAAAAAGGCTACCACTTCCCGGCAATGTACCGGGCGAATACCCATCCAGTTACCGACCGGACCTCCGTCCGGTAAATCCGGATTCCCGTCGTAAAGCCCAAAGGAAATGGTCCACCCGTGAATGATTTCCCGTAACTTCAACCAGTAGGGATCCTCTGATTCTAGTTTAAATTCCGCATCCTTGATACGGCTGGCATCCATGGCAGGAATTTCAATCACTCGTCCTGATTCCGTGCGGTACATTCCGCTCCTTTCCAACAGGGGAAGCAAGAGATGGACGTCCGCGAATGCAGGAATTGAATCGAAGTAGACTAAATCAATAAATTCCGAGCTGACGGACGGGATTCGGGCTTTCACGGTCATGTTCCGTACCGGCTTGGGAGAATAGAAACGGACCATTAATTCCCCGTTGTCCAGGAATTTTACCTGTAACGGATCTGCCGTGTTGAATTTACGTTGGGAAGCATCTGCGTAAACGGTCTTCGGTTCGTCATCTTGTAATATTTTCCCGAATCCGGCCTCCTCGTAAGCCAGACCGGTAATGAATGCCGTTCCTTGTTTGTCATCCGGGTGATTGACAGGAATATGAATCCGGTTTATTCGATTGGCGGCGATGGCCTCCACGCTGAAGTCATATTCTTGTTCGGTGAGATAGCCTTTGTACGAGCGGCTGATCATCTGTACGCTTCCTTGTATGTGGTTCGTTGTCCCGGTTGGGAGTAGACCGTATTCCTCCTTGCTGTTTAATTCCAGTTGCCATTCCCCGGGATTACCGATGCGCGAAAAACTGCTGTCGGCCGAGAAACTCGTGTAAAATCCTTCGTGGCGAATGATGACTTGCTTGTCTGTCACGGCCGTTCTCACGTACGGGTTGTTGTACGTGAATTCGAAACGGGCCTTGCCCATGATATGTTTTTGATAAATGGTTTTATCGATCAGGATTTCCTCCACCTCTCCTTCAGCCGTTGGTTTGGTGACCACCTCGAAAGGGGTTCGGGAATAGAAGTAAGCTGCTTTTAGGGGAGCTGAATGTTCCTGGGGGAATGTCAGCCATTCGTCATTTACCCGTTCCAATGAATGGATGACGGCCCCGTCTTCCTCTTCGTTGCCTTGTATACCCAGTACCAGCAGCGTGTATTTTCCCGCTTGCAAACCTTCTGCCACGATTTCCGCTGTTTCCGGTTTATAGTAGTTTTTCGAACCTTTCACCGGTTCTCCCTGCTCGTTCATAATATAGAATTCAACTCGGTCGTAAATTTTCTCCTCTTCTGAGCCCGAGCGCACCTGTTTATTTTCATAATCCACGGCACCCAGTTTGATAATTGTACTTGTTGTCTCTCTGCCTGGTAGCATCTGCTCCTCGTCCGTGCAGGCCGCGATTAATGTTACGCAGAAAAACAAGCCAAAAATTAATTTCTTCATGTCGCGTTTTTAATGATTACTTTTACAAAAAATGATACACATCCAATAATTGCAATTATGATAACGTATTGAATCAATACATTTACAGTGATTTACATAAATTGTGCCAGAAAAATGGACCACCCCTCGAAAGTTTAATTTAAAACGTTACAGTTTAATATACGCGAAAAAAATATTTTTATCAATAGTCCATGGAAATATATTGTCGTATATTTGCCCATAATGAAATCATGAGACACTATGAGTAAGTTTGAAGTCATTGGCGGTAAACGCCTGAAAGGAGAACTTGTCCCCCAGGGGGCAAAAAATGAAGCGTTGCAGGTCATTTGCGCTTGTTTGTTAACCAAGGACGAGGTCGTTATCGGCAATATCCCGGAAATCCTGGATGTGTTGAAATTGATTGAACTGTTGCAGGGAATGGGCGTGCACGTGAGACGGATTGCCAAAGGAGAGTATGCCTTTAACGCTTGCGACATTGATTTTAATTACCTGGACACGGAGGATTTTTACCGGAAGGCTTCAAGTTTGCGCGGTTCTATCATGATTTTGGGGCCTTTGTTGGCCCGTTACGGCTATGGATTGGTTCCTAAGCCCGGGGGCGATAAAATCGGTCGCCGTCGCTTGGATACCCATTTCCTGGGATTCGAGAAATTGGGGGCTACCTTCGAGTATGACGAGGTGAAAGGATGTTTCCGGGCTTCAGCCCAGCAGCTGAAAGGTACTTACATGCTTTTGGATGAGGCTTCGGTTACCGGTACGGCCAATATTGTCATGGCCGCGGTTTTGGCGAAAGGCGTCACGACCATTTATAATGCTGCCTGTGAGCCTTACATCCAGCAACTGTGCAAGATGTTGAATCGCATGGGGGCCCGTATTTCCGGCATAGCCTCTAATCTGCTGACAATAGAGGGGGTTGAGACACTTGGCGGGTGCCGTCATGTCTGCCTGCCGGATATGATTGAGGTGGGGAGTTACATCGGATTGGCTGCACTTACCCGTTCGGAGATCACCATAAAAGATGTCAGTATCCCCGATTTGGGAATCATACCGAATGCCTTCCGTAAATTAGGCGTACGTGTCGAGGAACGAGGGGATGATTTGTATATTCCCCGTCAGGAGCATTATTTGATCGAGAATTTTATTGACGGTTCTATTCTTACCGTGGCAGATGCCCCCTGGCCGGGGTTGACGCCTGACCTGTTGAGCGTTTTCCTGGTTGTGGCCACCCAAGCCAAGGGGAGCGTGCTGATTCACCAGAAGATGTTCGAGAGCCGTCTCTTTTTCGTGGATAAATTGATAGATATGGGAGCGAAGATCATTCTTTGCGATCCCCACCGGGCCACGGTTATCGGGCAAAATCACGAGTCACAGCTTCGGGCCACGAAGATGACATCCCCGGATATCCGGGCGGGAATCGCCTTGTTGATAGCGGCTCTTTCGGCGCAAGGTACCAGCGTAATCGATAATATCGATCAGATAGACCGTGGTTATGAGCGTATTGACGAGAAATTGAACGCTATAGGAGCAGAGATTCACCGGAAAGCATAGTCCTTCTTTCCGGTCCTGTTTTTGCACGCTTTTGGTTCCCTGCAAATTCCTGACCACGTATGGATTGGAGCTGTTCACCGGCTGATCACGAGCTGATCACCTGCTGCAAATGACAGGTGAAATGTAGTTGCTGTACGGTTTTAGATGTGCTTTATTGTTGAATCGGGTGTACCTCGAGGGTATCCGGGCAGGATTGCAATAGGCTCGCGATGGTCCGGTGTGTCACGGGGTGAATGTACTCCGGCATGATTTCGTTGAGAGGGATGAGGACAAAGTTGCGCAGTGCCATCCGGGGATGGGGAATGGTCAGTTCTGGGGTCGAGATGACTTGCTGGTCGTAAAGGATGATGTCAATATCCATGGTGCGGGAAGCATAGCCTCCGGCGGGGCGGGTCCGTCCCAATTGTTTTTCCGTTTCGAGGCAATGGTGCAGGACGTCTGTCGGGGATAAGGCTGTCGTGTAGGTGACCGCTATGTTGTAGAATGCGTTATCCGCTTCGAATCCCCAGGGGGCGGTTTCGTACAGGGATGAACTGCACTTGATGGGGCCAATGACAGTCATTTGTTGCATGGCCTGCCGGATGAGGGCTTGTCGGTCTCCCTGATTGCTGCCGAAGAGAAGAGTCACTTCCATTCCCGCTTATTGATTATGTTTCTTGTAGAAGTTTTTCTTGTTGTTCTTCTGTTGCTGGCGGTTGTTGTTGGATTTGTTGTTGCCTTGCTTGTTGTTGTTGTTTTTCTTTTGCAGCAGGTCTTTGGCATGGGAAAGTTCCATCCCTTCAGGCATTTCTATGTTTCCGCCGTAAAGCGTGTTGATGTCATTGTAAATTTGAGCGTCTTCCACGCTGTCCTTGTTCCATGTCAGGAACGATTTCTTCATGTGGTTGGCGGTCAGTACGGTCAATGCCCGTTTTTGCTCAACGTCATCCAGTTCTTTGATTTTGTCAATGAGTTTTTCCGTGAGTAACCCGTAGTGCTTGTATTTGATCTTATGGTTACTGTATGGAAGTTTCTTGGGTTTCTCCTGAAGTTCCTCCTGGGATGGGAGCGGGTAGGGGGCATCAATGTCTAAGGTGAAATTGGACATGATGGCCAGGTGATCCCATAGCTTATGGCGGAAATCAGGCACATCGCGCAATTGCGGGTACAGATTGCCCATGACGCTGATAATGGTACGTGCGGCACGGTTGCGTTCTTCACGGTTTTCGATGGTGGCCAGATGATCGACCATGATTTGTATATTTCTTCCGTATTCAGGAAGGATGAGTTTTTTCCTTTTGGTGTTGTAATCTTTTTCCATTCGTGGGTAATTTACACTTTCCGCTGTTTTGTCTTGCGCGAATACTTATTCCTGAAAAATGTTGTCTATGGTAGCAGGAATAACGAGGCAAATATAGGATATTTTTTTAATAATCGTTTTAACTGTTTTCCGTGGGACGATATAGTTTTGCAAATTTTAACAGCAATACTTTCGTGCCGTGTTGGGCGAAATGTATTTTGG
Source organism: uncultured Butyricimonas sp. (assembly GCA_944321845.1). Classification (GTDB taxonomy): domain Bacteria; phylum Bacteroidota; class Bacteroidia; order Bacteroidales; family Marinifilaceae; genus CALUMT01. The sequence continues at coordinate 42,712 of CALUMT010000016.1, read as the reverse complement.
CTTTTTTGTTGACCCCCAGTCCTTCCAGGGCAAGTATTTTCCCGGTCCCGAAAGTGGGATGGTAAATGATCATTTCCGGGATGACGGCTTCCACGGGAACCGGTTGGAGGCGGGAGGTGTCAATTTCCGGCAGGTCGATTTGTTTTTGCAGCGAGACCGGAGTTTTCAAGGGGGGATTGTTTCTTGTCTGGAAATGCAGGGGTTGTTCCTGACGGGGGCGGGCCGGGCTGAAATAGCCTTCGAGATAGTGCGGGTCTATTTCGGAAATGAAACGGGAGGGACGGGGGTATACCATGTTGCCGTTCTTGTAACGGGAGGTGGAATAGGTCATGATAACCCGTTTTTCCGCCCGGGTCAGGGCCACGTAAAACAGGCGCCGTTCTTCCTCGAGTGCCTGTGGCGAAGTGGTACATGGCTGGCTGGGGAATAAGTCTTCTTCCATCCCCACGATGAACACGTTGGGGAATTCCAGCCCCTTGGCGGAGTGTATGGTCATGAGGGTGACCTTGTTCGTGTCCTCCGGTTTTTCGTTGTCCTGATCTGTCAACAGAGCCACTCCCTCGAGAAAGGCGGGCAGTTTGTCATTGGCACCCTCTTTGTAAGCGGTGGCGCTGAATTCCTTCACGGCATTCAGGAGTTCCTCGATGTTCTCTTTCCGGGATACGCCTTCCGGTGTCTCGTCGATTGACAGGTCGCTGATGATTCCGGATACCTTGGCTATACGGTAGGCGGTATCGTAGGCGTTTTCTTCTTGTGCCAACCGGGTGAAACTGTCAATCATTTCCTGAAACTGGTGCAATTTGTTCGCCGTGGCGGCGGACACGGTTCCCGGAACTTTGTGCAGGTTGCAAAGGACGGTCCAAATGCTTACCTGGTATTGATTGGCCACCTCTTTCAGTTTGTCGACGGTGGTGTCCCCAATACCTCGTCGGGGATAGTTGATGATCCGTTTCAGGGCTTCCTCGTCGTTGGGATTGACGGTCAGTCGGAAATAGGCGAGAAGGTCCTTGATTTCCTTGCGCTGATAGAAGGACAATCCCCCGTATATCTTGTAAGGAATGTTCCGTTTGCGCAAAGCCTCTTCCATGATACGCGATTGGGCATTGGTCCGGTAGAGGATGGCGAAGTTGGCGTAATCGCTTTGTTCGTATTGCGACATCCGGAAAATTTCCTGGGCGACCTGGAAACCTTCTTCCTTGTCCGACATGGCTTTCATCACGCGGATTTTGTCGCCTTCCTCGTTGCGCGAGTAGGTATTTTTGGGAATCTGTTCCTTGTTCCGGCTGATGATGCTGTTGGCCGCATCCACGATGGTGGTCGTGGAACGGTAGTTCTGTTCCAGCTTGCAGAGCTTGTAGCCGGGGTAGTCGTTCCGGAAGTTCAGTATGTTCTCGATACGGGCTCCCCGGAAGGAGTAGATACTTTGGGCATCATCCCCCACGACGCAGATGTTATGATGTATTTCGGCCAGTTTCTTGATGATGAGGTATTGCGAGTAATTCGTGTCCTGGTACTCGTCGACGAGGATATAATCGAATTTCCGCTGGTATTTTTCCAGAATTTCCGGGAAATCCCGGAACAGGATATTGGTTTGCAGCAGCAGGTCGTCGAAGTCCATCACGTCGCTTTGCTTGCAACGGGTTTGATAGAGCTTGTATATGTCGGCAATCCGGGGTTTCTTGGCGGCCTGATCGGCAGCGATGATTTTGGCTGATTGCGCGTATGCCTGTGCCACGACAAGGTTGTTTTTGGCCATGGAGATGCGTCCCAGCACGTCGTTGGGCTTGTAGACCTTGTCATCAAGTTTCATGTCCTTGATAATGGATTTGAGCAGGTTCTTGGAGTCCTGCGAGTCGTATATCGTGAAATTGGAGGTATAGCCCAGGTGTTCCGCCTCGAACCGGAGTATCTTGGAGAAAATGGAGTGAAACGTGCCCATCCATAAATTAGAGGCGTTTTCCTGGCCGACAAGCGCGGAGATTCGCCGCTGCATTTCCCGGGCGGCCTTGTTCGTGAAGGTGAGTGCCAGAATCCGAAAGCCTGGGACTCCCTTGCTGAGCAGGTTGGCAATACGATAGGTTAGTACACGTGTTTTCCCGGAGCCGGCTCCCGCGATGACGAGGGTCGGGCCTTCCGTGTTCATGACGGCTTCCTGTTGGTTCGCGTTAAGTTCGTTTATAAAATCCACGGCGTTTGTCCTTTCTCGATAATTTTACGCGGGCAAAGATAGCGGAATTATATCGATATTTACGGTTCAACGGGATTATTCGTTCATGAATTGTATGCTGTGGCAGGCCACGATTCCGGCGGTTTCCGTGCGTAACCGGCTATTCCCCAGGGAAACGGGAATATAGCCTTGCTGGAGGGCGGAGTTGATTTCCGGCACGGAGAAATCCCCCTCCGGTCCGATGAGAATGGTGGCGTTTTGCCTCGGGGTATACGCTTCTTTCAGTAGCCGTTTTTCCGTTTCTTCGCAGTGGGCGATGAATTTCAGCCCCTCTCTGTTCCGATGAATGAAATCAGGGAAGGGAGTCAGAGGATGAAGCACCGGCAGATAGGCTTTCAAAGACTGTTTCATGGCCGAGATGATAATTTTCTCGAGCCGGTCGTTCTTGATGACCTTGCGTTCGGAATGCTCGCAGAGCAGGGGGGTAATTTCATCTATCCCGATTTCTGTGGCTTTTTCAAGAAACCATTCCAACCTTTCGATATTTTTGGTGGGAGCGATGGCCACGTGCAGGTGGAAATCCCGTTTCCCGTGTTGTTCCGTTTTTTGCACGATACGTATAGTGCATTGCCGGGGATCGGGGGTGAGTATCTCTCCCTGGAACCAGCCGCCTCGTCCATCCACGAGATAGACCGTGTCCCCCGCATTGAGGCGTAGAACCTTGATGCAGTGTTTGGATTCTTCTCCGGGGAGCGAGTATGTTTCCCCTTGAATATCGGGTGTGTAGAATAAGTGCATAGCTTGAAATTTTCTGGGCTAAAGATAAATACTTGGAAATTAAAAATTGTATTTTTTGATTTAAACTGTTTGGAAAAATTGCTATCAAAGTTGAATATCGTATATTTGCACAAATATAAAGGTATGTGTACGTGCGCAGTGAGGATGCAGATATATTGAAATGCCTGGAAAACGGAGATACGGGGGGAATGACGGTTTTGTTTGACCGTTATTATCGTCCGTTGGTTTTGTTTGCCGATACTTTTCTACAGGATTTGGCATGGGCGGAAGATGTGGTGCAGGAGCAGTTCGTGAAATTCTGGGAACGGGAACTTTTCCGGAATGTTCATGAGAGGACCTTATCCACTTTTTTGTTTACCTTGACTAAAAATGCTTGTATTAACGCGATGAAAAAAAGAGGTATACAGACTGAGGATATTTCCGCTAAAGATTATGATATTGTGGAGGAGGAGGCTGTGGAATTGGATGAGCGTACCGTATTCACGGTGAGACAGGCATTGGAGCGGTTGCCACAACGGATGAAGGAAGTGGTGATTAATGTCGTGTGCGAAGGTTGTTCTTATGCAGAGGCTGCCGAGCGGATGGGAATTTCAGTCAATACGGTAAAGACTTCTTTGCATAAGGGGATGAAAGAACTGCGGGGAATGCTGGAAGAAAAAAAGGATTTTCTGATTCTGCTATTGTACGGGAGAAAAATTTTTTTCTGATTTCTTGAAAAAAAATTGTTTTTGAATCACCCTTTTCTATCATCTTTTCTGTTTTACTATAGAAAAATGACTTGGAAATGGAAATTAATGATCATCTATATCAATCAATATTAGAAAGTTGGTCCGGTAAAGCCACGCCGGAGCAGCGAGAGCTTGTAGCGAAATGGAGACAGGCTTCGCCAGGGCATGAGGCCTGCTATCGAGAATTGTTTCACTTGTATTATCAGGTGAATGGGGCAGGGAAGTATGATAAGATTGATGCAGAGGCCGCGAAATCGCAGGTGATGCGGCAATTGTCGAGAAAGCGAAAATCAGCAAGGAGTCGGAGGATGTTGTTCACCTGGATAACTTCCGCTGCAGCTTGTCTTTTGGTTGCTTTAACCTTGCTTTACACTTGGAGTGGGGAAGAAAAAGAAAACATGCAATTGGAAGTTGCGCAGGTTGTCGGAGGACAGGCTGATGTGACCTTGGTTCTGGGAAATGGACAAGAAGTTTCCTTGACTCGGGATTCTTCTTTCGAGTTGAAGGTCGGGAATGTCAATGTGCAGCAGCATTCTGGGGATGGCCTGCGTTATGTGGGAGATAAAGATTCATTGTCGGATAATGTGCCTGTTGAATATAACACGATACGGGTACCTCGGGGGGGAGAATACGTGTTGACCTTGTCGGACGGAACGAAGGTATGGTTGAATTCAGCCACGGATTTGCGTTTCCCCGTGCGCTTCACGGGTAAGACCCGAGAGGTGGAGATTATCGGGGAAGGATATTTTGACGTGGCGAAAGACGCCCGACATCCTTTTATTGTGCGTTCCGGGGAAATGAGATTGCAGGTGTTGGGAACTTCCTTTAACGTGAAGGCATACGCGGATGAAACGATCAAGGCGGTGACATTGGTTACGGGTAAGGTGCAGGTGAAGGCCGGACAGGAAGAAGAGGTGTTGTTGCCGGGCTGGCAATCCATCTGGGATGAGCGGGAACACCAATTGGATAAATGTCAGGTGAACGTGGAGCCTATAATTTCCTGGAGAATGGGAATGTTTGATTTCGCGGAAATGCCTTTGGAGGAATTGGTTGTGCAGTTGAGCCGGTGGTATGATGTAGATTTCTTTTTCGTGAACCAGAATATCAAGAAGATTCGTTTCACGGGGGCCATAAAACGGAGCAATTCCTTGAAGTTTATGTTGGATTTCCTGGAGATGACCTCCGGAGTAAGGTATGAAATCAAAGGTAAAACGGTTTGTTTATATAGTGTGAAATAAAAAAGCCCTCGGGTGTTAGCGGCACCCTCGGGCAGAATATTGTAAAACTTAATTGTCAAAAGTATGAAAAAAAAGCGACTATGGTGGTTCATTTTGCCAAAAAGTGAACTCTTAAAAACGTTTTTGGTGATGAAAATTGTTACGATTATGCTTTTCGTGTTTGTGTTGGGAGCGCATTCTATGGGATTGGCCCAACATAAAATGAACGTGAATTTCAAGGAAATCACTTACGAGAATCTATTCCAAGAGATTCGTACACAGACAGGTTTTGTGGTGATGTACAACAGTGACGTGTTAAATAAGAATACCCGAGTGGCGGCAGATTTTGGAGAGATTGAATTACAGGATTTACTGAATCGGGTGTTGTCTGTGAATGGATTTACGTTTAAATTGGATGGAGAATTCGTGATTGTGACAGTGAAAGAGGATGATAAGAAGGACGAAAAAAAATCACGGCCGATAAAAGGGGTGATCACGGATGAGAAAAAATTGCCTCTGCCAGGAGTGACCATCATGCTGAAAGGGACTTCCGTGGGAACCGTGTCCAATGTAAAGGGTGAGTTCTCTTTAGATGTTCCGAGTTCGATTGATACGTTGATTGTTAGTTTCGTCGGAATGAAAACGCAATATATAGCTTTGATTAAAGATAAAAGCGAGTATTCGATTGTCATGAAGGAAGAAGCTACGCAGTTGGAAGAAATCGTGGTTACCGGTTATCAGGAATTTGACAAGACCCGAATGGCTGGTTCCGTTTCTTCGATAAAAGCTGAAGATTTGTATTTCAGTGGTACGAACACTTTGGAGCAAGCATTGCAAGGTCGATTGCCGGGTTTGGTTATTATGAACCAGAGCGGTTTGGTCGGTGTACGTCAGAAAGTACGTGTGCGGGGAACTTCCACCTTGTTGGGAAGTCAGGAACCGATCTGGGTGGTTGATGGGATTATACAGGAGGATCCACTTCCGTTTGACACGCAGACATTTAATAATTTAGGGGAAATCAATTCAGATAATTTTGATTATATCCGGAATTTCGTGGGGAGTTCCATTTCCTGGTTGAATCCCAATGATATTGAGAGTATTACCGTGTTGAAAGATGCCTCTTCTACTGCCATTTACGGGGTTCGTGCCGCTAACGGGGTTATCGTGATTAAAACCAAGCGCGGGAAAGCGGGTAAACCTTCTGTTTCTTACTCCGTGAATTTGAACGTGGCAGAGCAGGTGACTTATGATAAGTTGGAATTGATGAATTCCAAAGAGCGTGTCGGGGTGTCCAAGGAGATTTTCCAGCGCGGGTTAAATGCCAATTGGACGAATAATAAAATTGGTTATGCTGGAGCGTTAAACCGTTACATGAATAAGGAGTTGACTAAAGCTGAGTTTGAGGCCGAAGTGGCCCGGTTGGAGACTGTGAATACGGATTGGTTTGATATTTTATTCCGAGTTCCGTTTAGTCATTCACATTCGCTATCTATTTCTGGTGGAAGTGAGGATGTGCGGTATTATACATCTCTTTCTTATGGAACGAATGTCGGAACGGCTATAGGCAATGATTCCGAGAACTTTGGGGCGAATGTTGGAGTTGACGTGAATTGGGGAGAACGAGTACGTTCCTCGTTTACGTTAGCTGGAGCCTATGCAACGACGAATGGATTCTATCTCGTGGATCCCTATACCTATGCCACGGAAACAAACCGGGCTATTGCGGCTTACGATGATAACGGAGAACTGGCCTTTTATGAACAAGAAAATGGGAAATTATTTAATATTATTAATGAACGGGATGAGACTGGCAACGTGAATAAGACATTCTCGGTGAATTCCAATCTTAATTTGAATGTTGACATAAGTAAGGAGTTGAAACTTCAAATGCTGGGGAGTGTAAACATCTCTTCTGTAATTGGGGAATCATGGGCAACAGAGCGTACTGCTTATATTGCCGATATCCGTTTTTATGATTATGGGACGGTGAAACCGACAGATCCTGATTATAAAAATTCTCCACTTCCTGTCGGAGGGGAATATAATCAGACAGAATCGAAGACTCTGTCTTGGAACTGGCGAACTTCTCTTTCTTTTGATAAGGTCTTTAACGACGTGCATGCTTTGACAACGATGTTGGGAATTGAGTTCTCCAGCACGAAGAATACCGGTTTTTCTTCTACTGCTTACGGTTATTTAAGGGATCGGGGAAAATCTTTCGCTCAAGTACCTATTATATTGACGGATTCATACGGATATGATAGAGAAAATGATTTATATAATAAATTTACACACAAAATAACGGACCGTCTGACGAACCAGATGGGAGCATACCTGACATTAAATTATGCTTATGATGGTCGTTATGTGTTGAACTTTAGCGTGCGTACGGATGCTTCTAATCGTTTCGGGCGTTATGCCAACGAGAACTTCAACCCGGTATGGGCTGGAGGTTTGCGGTGGAATGTGACTCGGGAAAAATGGTTTAGCCGTCAGAATATCGTGTCTGATTTAAGTTTGCGTTTTAGCTATGGTTACCAACGGAATATGGCCACCAATTATAGCCCGAGTTTGATTGTAAAGATTCCCACGGGAAGTGCTTCTGAGGTTACAGATGTACATACGGGAGAAGATTTGTTGAATATCAGTTCTCTGCCTTACGAGGATTTGCGTTGGGAAAAGACAACTACCTATAATTATGGTGTAGATCTGTCGTTGTTCAATCATAAGATACAGGTTGGTTTCGAGTATTATTTGAAAAAAGGGGAAGATATCATTACTTCCTTGTTAATCCCACGTGAGTATGGGCAGGAGAATATGCCAGTGAACGGGGGAAGCATGAAAAATTCCGGTTATGATTTGAGTGTGAATTTTGTTCCGGTACGTACGGATAATTTTACCTGGAATGTGGGTCTTAATACTTCCCAAAACAATAATGAGGTTACGGAGGTTGGAGTTCAAAACTTGACTTGGTTGACGGCGGTTTCCGGTTCTTACACGAAATCCGGTTATCCTGTATCGGCATTCTGGGCATTTGATTGTGAGGGGATTGACCAGGAAACAGGTTACCCGATCATCAACCTGGAAACAGACGAGGAGGGGGATCCTTTGACCGATCCGACTACATACATGGAATATGCTGGAAAATTGGATCCGGATTTCACGGGAGGTTTAAGTATGTCGTTCCGTTACAAGCAATTCTCGCTTTCTACAAATCTTTATTTACAGTTGGGAAGTAAAAAGTTTTTGGCGGATGCTTACCAATCTACGACCTTACCGTCCGAGTACGAGAACCTTTCCTCCGAATTAAACGGACGTTGGCGGCCGGGTGATACGGATGCCCAGTTCCCCGGGTTACCGGATGTAAACGTGACCAATTCCCTATTGCCGGATACTAAAACTTATGCGAACGAGTACACAATGTACAACAAGAGTAACGCTCGCGTGGTGAATGCATCGTCCTTGAAATGTAACAATTTGTCATTGAGTTATTTCTTCCCGGAGAAAATTACTAAGCAATTGTATTGCAAGGGAATTAGCATGAGTGCTAGCGTGTCGAATCTTTTCACAATTGCCAGCAAGGATTTCAAGGGACGGGATCCGGAGGTAGCTATGGGACAACAACCCCAGACTAGTTCGTTTTCGTTTAATTTGAGTGTAACCTTTTAGTTGATAGATTATGAAAAAATATATTAGTTATTTTTGGATCGGGCTGTTGAGTTTTCTATCCGTCTCCTGTCATGATTTTTTCAAGGAATCCAGTCAGGACGAGATTATTCCTTCAACAGTTGAGGATTTGCGGGCTGTGTTGTATAGTGAGGCTTATCCTTATACCTTAGGAACTTATGATACCTATTTGTTGTTGTTGACGGATGAGATCCAGTGTAATGGATTACAGAATGATAATTATATTACTCAGCACGAGAACGGTACCCCCGTGTTCACGTTTAATCCGGAGATGTTTGATGGTGTAGAACCATTCCCGGATGAGGCTAACGGTTGGAAAGCCTATTATGAACAGATTATGGGATGTAACGTGATCATAGATCAATTGCCGGAGATTAACGGGAACGAACAGGAGAAGAAGGCCCTGGAGGCTCAAGCCTTGTTGTTGCGTTCTTTCTATTACATGAAATTGGCTATGATTTATTGTTTGCCTTATAGCGGGGAAGGGGTAGACCCAGAAACAGCCTTGGGTGTTCCTCTGATTCTGACGATGGAGGTGACGGATGAATATCCGAAACGTCCTTCCTTAAAAGTATTGTATGATCAGATTGAGAAAGATTTATTGTCGGCAGCTACAATGCTGAAAGAGAACGAGGAATATCTTCCCGGGAATGTGTATCGGGTAAATCCGGAGGCCGCTTATATCCTCTTGTCGCGTTTTTATTTGTACAAGGGAGATGACGTTTCGTTGGATGAGGCTATTAAGTATGCGGGTTTGGCAATTGAAGAAGGGCCTCTACTTACAGTACTTTCGATTTTAAAAGATGGTAAAAGTATTTATGATACAGATTTGAGTACAGAGGTTGTTTGGACTTATGGAATGACTCCTGCGTTTAAACATACGACTTATTTTGTTTCTTCTCATTTTAGTCAGGCAACACCTTGGTCTGTTTCAAATTCTCTGTTGATGATGTATGATGCCGATAATGATTTAAGATATACGACTTATTTTCAGACGTGGGGATCCGTGTATGATGGGAAAAAAGTAGGTTATAATACATCCAATGGTTCGGATCGTGGAATCCGGATGGCGGAAGCTTACTTAAATCGGGCGGAAGCTTTGGCTCGTCGTTTCGTGAAATCTGGAAATGATGCGGATCGTGTGGCTGCTTTGAAGGACCTGAATGATTTACGGGAAACGAGATATGCTACTGGAACATACGTGGAAGAGAATATCTCTGATGGAAATGCCTTGTTGGCATTCTGTTTGGAAGAGCGGCAACGGGAACTATGTTTGGAAGAAGGATTCCGTTGGTATGATATTAAACGATTGGGACTCTCTGTGACTCATAAATATATTGATAGTGAGGGCGTAGAACATGAATACGTGCTGGAAAGCAACTCTCCATTATACGCATTGCCTATTCCGAAAGATGCTATGGATAGAAATTATCAACTAGTACAAAATCCGAGATAATTATGAATTTCAAGAAATATTTTTATACTGTTTTGTTGTTGCAAATGATTTTTGTGGCAGCATGTTATACCGAGGATGAATTGACCCCGACCGGTGAGGTAACGAGTTATTCCGTTCCTCAAGGAGATCATGATTATGATGATGTGATCGTTTCCTATTACGAGAAATACGGTTCTTGTTTATTGTATAAATTCACGGAAAAGGATACTTATTGGACACCTTCGGCTTGGAAGAACGGAGTTCTGGGGGAAGGGGGAAAAGACGGATATGTGGTTTCATTTGTTGATGAAAATTATGTCGGGAATCAGTTAGGGATAATCGAAGATCTGTGGTTCGCTCATTATTCAGATGAGTTTTTATCAAAATTTTTACCAGTGACGATTTTTCTTTGTTCCGAGATTGATTCTGTTTACATGAAATGGGATTTTTCGACAGTTCCTGTATCTCAGATTGGAACAGGAAAAAAAGTGGATGCTTGGTATAATTATAATAATATTTGTGTGGCTAGAGGTGATATCTCCTCCACACAAATGACTGCGGCTGATTCCTTGAAGTTCCGGGATAAAATCAACCGGGTATTCGTGGAAAGTATGTTGGGACGTGGATTATCAACTCCCACGAAAGAATTCGAGGAAGTAGTGAATTATAGTACGAGTGGACTAACTTCAAAGACTCGACCCGAGTTATGGAAATTGGGAATTCCCCGTCAAGTAAATTATGCGATTAATGTAGAAGGAGATTGGAAGAGTTTTATTTTGATGATGATCGGGTATTCTGAAGAATTTCTGACAAGGGAACCTCAGTACACAAGTGATTATGATGATACAGAGAAGAACTTTGATGGAATTTTGAACCCGGCAAAAGATGTGAATGGCTTGCTGAAGAAGCGTTATGATATGGTGCGGAATTATTTTATAGAGAACTATAACATGGATTTGCAATCCGTGGGTAATGGATTATACGAGTAATTATGAGATATTTGTTTGTATGTATATCACTGTTGTGCTCCTTATGGAGCACAACGTTATACGCTCAACAACAGCAGAGCGTGTTGCCATTGGATAGTATTATCCGGCAAGATGCCAAGAAGGATGTTGGCTTTTACACTGTTTACGAGCAAGAAGGACGTTATTATTTGTTGATTCCAGAAGATAAGTTGGAACGAGATATATTGGCCACAATAACCCTATTGAAAGGATGTGCCCAGGTGAATCGAGATCCAGGAATGCGTTTCGGTTATGGCGGGGATTCCGTGTTCGAACGCCTGATGCGTTTTCGGAAGAATGGAAATAATATAGAGATTGTGGCCCCGAGAGTGTATTACCTGAGGGAGAAGGCCTCGGATTATGACGCTTATCTTGAGAGTAGTCTGGAAGGGGTAGATGTTGCATTACCTATATTGGCCGAGGAGGATGGAGCTTATTTGGTCGATATAACGGAACTGTGGATGAAGGATATGGATTTTTTCCTGTTGAAAGGGGCTAAGGGAATTATGAAATTGGGAAATTTCCTTCCTCAGCAATCTTATCCATTGAAGGCACAGGCTTTTCCAGAGAATCTGAATTTTATTTCGCGGTGTACTTATTCTTCTGCCAATAAGGTGCAAGAAGGAGATTTTGCCGTAACTACTTGGGAGGTGGCTGCTTCGTGGTTTCTTTTACCGGAGAAACCGATGGACGTGAGATTGTTTGATGAACGGGTCGGTTTCTTCACAACCACTGTGGATGGAATGTTGGAACGGGAGGATAAAGTAGAGAAAGTGCTGGTGGCTAATCGTTGGAGATTGGAGCCCAAGCCGGAGGATATGGAGAAATTTTACCGGGGAGAGTTGGTGGAACCGAAGAAACCTATTGTATTTTATATAGATCGAGCAACCCCGGAGTATTTGGTACCTTATTTTATTCAGGCGGTAAACGCGTGGCAGCCTGTTTTCGAGAAAGCCGGATTCAAGAATGCAATTTACGCGAAGTTAGCACCAACTCCGGAGGAAGATCCGGAATATAACGAGGGCGATGTGCGTTATCCGCTCGTGTCTTATAAAGCATCTCCAATACCGAATGCTTATGGGCCAATGGTGGTAGATCCCCGCTCGGGAGAAGTGATTACGGCGCATATTGCGATTTTCCATTCCGTGCAAAGTCTGTTACAGCGGTGGTATTTCGTGATGTGTAGCGTGGTGGATCCCCGTGCTCGGGAATATCCTATAAATAAAGAAGTGATGGGGGAACTGGCTGCCACGGTATTGACGCATGAAGTAGGACATTCCTTGGGATTGCGCCATCATTTCATGGGGAGTACGATATATCCGGTGGATAGCTTGAGAAGTAAGCGTTTCGTGGAGAAGCATGGTTTGGGTGCTTCCATTATGGATTATCAGCGTTTTAATTATATCGCACAGGCTGGTGACGGAATGGAGTTGCGGGATTTGTTGCCTAAAGTAGGTGTGTATGATGATTTCGCCATTGAATGGGGGTATAGGGTTTATCCCGGTCGTGAGAGTCTGGATGCCGAGACAAAATTATTGAGGGCATGGGTGACTGAGAAACGGGAGGATTATAAATACCGTTACATGGAAGAGAGAACCTTACAGGATCCGCGTATCCAGTCCGAGGATTCAGGAGATGATGTTATTTATGCAAACCGCTTGGGAATGGAAAACCTGAAAGTCATTATGGATCATTTGGAAGAATGGACTCCGGCAAGTGAGAATTATGCCACGTTACGGGAGCGTTACATGTCGGTGTTGAGCCAGTATTACAATTACGTGAATCACGTGTTGAAGTACGTGGGAGGAATCTATTCGAATAATCCTGACCGGAACGAGGATATTGTGGCTTTGGAATTCGTGGAGAAAGAAAAACAGGAAGCTGCTTTTGATTTTTTGAAGGAATACGTGTTCTCGGATCAGGATTGGCTTTACCGTGAGGAATTGATGCAGAAGACGGGTGTTGATTTTAATAGGCATATTCAAGATCCCATATCTGCCGTGATCGCTAAGACTTTGATGAAGTATAATGCTTTGGCCAAAGGAGAGGAGATGGACGAGAACGGGTTGTCTGTTCAGGAATACATGGATAAATTGTATGCTGCATTCTTTGAGACCGGGGCGCTTGATAAGCCATTATCCCGTTATGAGAAAATGTTGCAATCGGTTTTATTGCAGAATCTGGTGATCAGCGTGGAAAATCAGGCAAATCTTTACTGTGGTAAAAATCTGTTGGTGAATACGGCTGTGGTGAAAATAAAGAACAGGTTGGAAAAAGCCTTGAAGCAGTCACAGTTAGATGCTCTAACGGCTGCACACTATAAAACATTGTATGATTTTATAATTCTATGGGAGACAGGGAAAAATAGTGCCTTATTAAATTAAAATTAATTCACGTATGAAAATGCTCAATAAATATATATTGTTTTTGTTCGCCTGCTTGATGACGGGAGTTGTCATGGGACAGGTCGCTAATGCACCGATGTCATACAATCAATTCCGTGAACAAAAGGGACTGGAAACAACAGAAGGATTCTACACGGTTTATAACCTGGGAGATAAGTATTACCTAGAAATCCCCGGAGAAACGATGGGAAAGGATGTTTTGGTTACGACTCAAATCACGGAAGGTTATGCGTCGTTTATTTCTCCGGCTTCCGGTGTCGTACGATTCTCGAAAGGACGTAATAATATGTTGTTCGTGTATCGTCTGCGGCCGGTGGAAGTGACGGATTCTGCGGATGTGTACATGGCGGAAGCGCTTCGGAAATCAGGCCTGATTCCGGTTGATTATACTTATCCGATTGTGGCAAATGGAGAGAAGGATGGAGATGTGATTATTGATTTGACAAACGAGTTGAATAATGCCGGAGGAAATTTGTTTAATGTAAGCGGTTATTCATTGTTGAGTCATCCAGATCCGGTTCGTTCAGGAATAGAAGGCGTGCGGGCGATAGAGAATGGTGTGGTGTTTTCTGTTGTCCGTTCTCAAACGGATTACCAAAATAACCCGCGAAATGGGGCTGGAAGTGATATCGCTTCCACGTTTAAGCTGGGAATGGTGTTGCAGTTGCTGCCGGAGGAGGAGATGAAATCCCGTGAGACTCATCCTGCTTATGGCTTCGAGACAGTTTCCCGGATGTTCTATGACACGGAAAAATATACTGCCCGTAAATTGGAATATATCCAACGCTGGAGATTGACTGCTTCCCCGGAACAATTGAAGCAACAAAAACGAGGTGTACCTGTTCAACCGGAACGCCAGATTCGTGTGTATATAGATCCGTTGATTCCTCAGCCATTCGTGGAAAGCATTGAAAATGCGTTGGCTCAGTGGTCTTCTGCTTTTGAAAAGGCTGGTTGGAAAAATGTATTTCGCCTGACTCGTGCTGCTAATGATGGAGCGTTGATCTACGGAACAATTTTATTCCGTTGGGGAAGTGCCTATAATGATAATAATTATGCCAAGATCGTGAATCCCGTGACGGGAGAGATCTTGTGTGCTCGGGTGAACGTGATGGATGAGAACGCAAAGGGATTGTTGGATACTTATTTCGTTCAGTGTGGGTTGTTGGATGCTCGGGTACAGAAAGATTTGTATGATGTGACAGTGCGTCAGGATATTGTGACTGCTCAGGTGGCTTCTTTGTTCGCTCAGGTATTGGGTATGTTGCCGAACGGAGCTGGAAAACTGACGTTTAAACCAGAAGATCTGCGTTCCGAGAAATGGTTGAATAAATACGGAATTTCTGCATCTGTTTCATCTGCTATCCGTTTTAATTATCTGGCGAAGCCGGAGGATAAGATCAGTGTGAAGAATCTGTTCCCCAAGGTATCCGTGTATGATTGCGAGGCCTTGCAGTATGCCTATGGTAATTCAGACCGATTGCCTTCCATGAAAAACAGTTTCTATATGCCGGAGGAGAAACTTCTGTCTTCTTTCAATCAAAAGTATGATTTATCTTGTGATTTGTTTGAGGCCAGTTTGATAGGTATTGAAAATATTCAGGAGATTTATCCTAAATTGAGCAAGTTGTTGAGTAACTTGCCGAGAGAACAGAATACCTGGAAAAAGTTATCTGATTATTCTATCCGCTCGCTGGCTTTGTATCAGGCTTATCTGGAACAAATGATGACGTTGATTGGAGGTAGTACAAAGCACTCAGTTATCCGGGGTATAAATGAAGCGCCGGTATCATACGTGTCCCGGGAAAAACAAATAGAGGTTCTCGATTATATGGAGAAAAATGTATTCCAAGGAGTGAACCCTTGGGTATATAAGCCAAGATGGTATAAGAAAGGCAATTATAATTTGGATGAGATGATGAAGGGAATGGCTATTATTCTGGCAAAGCGTTTCTACAATCAGGAAGCTATAATTGCATTGATCGAGTCTGAAAGAAAATTGGGCGCCAAGAAGGCGTACACGGTGGAAGAGTTGTTTGCCTACGTGGATCGGGTAATCTTTGAGAATTTTGATGCTGAAAAACCGGTTTCAGATTACAAGCGGGCATTGCAGGCCGGATTTGCTTTTAATTTTACGACGGAGATGGCCAAGAATAATATCTCTTTTGGATTAGGTCGGTATGGTATTGATGTGTTGCATGCTTATTTCATTAAGATGGCGCAAGAGGTGAAGCGATTGAGCGAGACACATCAGGATCCGGTAACAAGAGAGAATTACCGCTTGATTTTAATGAAGTTGAACAGAGAGTATTTCGATAAAAAATAACACGATGAAGAAAATTTGCTTTATTGTTTTTTTGTGCGGTTGTTTTTTGCAAAGTATCGCACAAAACCGAGAGATAGATTTTGGACAAACAACGTTGGAGGAGGCTCTAGAGAGGGCTTCCAAATCCAATAAACTGGTGTTTGTGGATTGCTACACGACCTATTGTCCCCCTTGTCGAACAATGGCTGCCACGGTATTCAAAACGGACAGTGTAGCTGATTTCTTTAATGCCACGTTTGAGAACGTGAAAATGAACATGGATGAAAAGGAAAATAAAGTCTACATGGAGAGGTATCTTGTAGGGGCGTTTCCTTCTTTCCTGTTACTGAATGCGAAAGGGGAGTTGTTGTATAAATTCGTGGGAGGGATGCCGGCAGATAAGTTTATGGAGCATATCCGTTTGGGAATGAATCCGGATAACGAAGTGGTGCGGATGAACATGACCTATTCTTCAGGTAAGTATGACGATGAGTTTATGCGGGATTATATCCGGTTGAAATTGAAATTGTTGGAAAAAGCTGAAGCCTTGCGGTTGACAAAGATGTATCTGGAATCCTTGTCTCCGAGGGAACGGGCCAGCAAAGAGAATTGGTTTGTTTTTGAAGACCGGACCTTGTGTGAGGTGAATAACCCGAATATGCACTATTTATTTGAGCATTGGCGTGATTTCGTGAAACAGAATGGAGAGAAGGTTGTTTTTGACCGGATAGCCTATTTGTGTCGTTGGATGAGCGAATGGGAATTACATGATTGGAAATACGAGAAGAGCGATGAGGATTTTGAGTTTTATAAGCGTTATCTCTCAGAAATGAATATCCCGGATCAACAGGATTACTTGAGAATGATGGAGATCAACCGGGCAAATGCACGTGGTGATAAGGATGAAGCAAGAAGATTGTTGGTGGAATATGTGCCGGATTTCACGGTAGAGAACCAGCATATTCTGTTTGCTGGGATGGATTTATTTCCGTATTCCTCGAGAGTAAAAGGGTCCCAATTTTATGAATTGGCTAAAAAAATCCTATTGAAAGGAAAGAATACTAGGTTGACAAATTTCCTGGAAACACTTGTGGATGCAGAGGAAATTTACGGAGGGGAGAAATATGATGTGCAGGCATTGAGAACAAAGGTGGGGACAACCACGATTATTCCTTTCTTTCACCCGACGAAGGATATGTTCTGGTATGTATTTGAAGATGCAGACGGAGGAAAGCAATACTATGCCTATGACCGTAAACGTGGAAAACGAGCATTGTATGATACCCTGGCTATTGATCGTTGCTTACAGAAAATGGGAGAGAAAATAAATCATCGGATGGTGTTTTATACACCGGAATTTTCAAAGGACGAAATTCTGCCGGTGGTAAGTATGGGAGGTAAGGATTATCTGTTTGATGCCAAGAAGCAGGTGTTGACTCCATATACATCTGGGAAAAAGTATTCTATGCGGCCTTTCGGTTATTCTCCTGATACGTGCTATGAGGTGCATATGCAGGATCATAACCTGTGGATAAAGAACCGGGTAACGGGAGAGGATAAGCAACTGACTTTTGATGGAGAAGAAGATTGGGCTTACGTGGTGGCGGATATGCAATGGATGGGAACGGATGGCGATTTTTATATTACCAGGGAAGATAGTCGGAATATCCGGGAATTCTCCGTGCTGTATACCTGTACTTTTAATGGCCCTTCGGTACAAACTTATAAATATGAATTACCCGGGGACAAGCAGGTGAAAACACAGAGTTTGTACGTGGGACAAGTTAAGAACGGAAAGCTAATCAAGGTGCCCGTGGAAAAATGGCCGGGACAATTACTGCAGATATTGAAAACACCAGATGTTAAAGATCGAGTATTCTTTATCCGCAAGAAAAGAACCCGTGATGAGTTTGAATTGTGTTCGGCAGACGTGAAAACGGGTGAGGTGAAAGTAATCTTGCATGAAGTGAGCAAACCTTATATTAATCCGGACTTGTTTAGCTGCCATGTGATTAACAAGGGACAGGATATCCTCCTTTGGTCTGACCGCAGTGGTTGGGGACATTATTATCATTATGATGCGGATGGTCAGTTAAAGAATGCGGTTACCACCGGGAACTGGACGGCCGGCAAGGTGGTGAAAATCGATACGTTGAAGCGGGAAATGTATTTGTATGGGTATGGTAAAGAGGAGGGACGTAATCCTAATTACGCGTATTTGTATAAGGTGAATTTCGATGGTTCACGTTTGTCTCGCCTGACCCCGGAGAATGCCACGCATCACGTGTTTATTAGTCCTTCCGGGAATCTGCTGGTTGATAATTTTTCCCGTATTGATACCATTCCGCAGGTTTCTGTGCGAGATCGGAATGGTAAATTGTTGAAGATACTGGAGAAACCGGATATTTCAAAGTTGCTGGATTACGGTTGGTGTTTCCCGGAACAATTCACGGTGAAGGCTGCCGATGGCAAGACGGATCTTTACGGTATCATGTGGAAGCCGTTTGATTTTGATTCCACGAAAGTGTACCCGATTATTTCGCAGGTCTACCCGGGACCTTTCACGGAGACGGTGTGGACCGAGTTTACCGTATTTGACCGTTATAATAACACGGCTTTGGCTCAGCGTGGATTTATCGTGGTGTGCATGGGGCATCGGGGTGGTTCTCCTTACCGGGATAAGGCTTATGCCATGTATGGATATGGTAATTTGCGGGATTACCCCTTGGCTGATGACGTGTGTGGAATCCGGCAATTGGGACGGCGCTTTTCTTATATTGACACGACGAGGGTCGGAATCTTCGGCCATTCCGGTGGTGGTATGATGGCTGCCGCGGCTATTTGTACGTACCCGGATTTTTACAAGGTGGCAGTGTCTTCCGCAGGAAACCATGATAACCGGATTTATAATCGTAATTGGGGGGAAACTTACCAGGGAATCGGTGATGACAATCGCTTCCAGGTGGATGTGAATCAGGATTTAGTTAAGAATCTGAAAGGCCATCTTTTATTGGTGACCGGGGAAGTGGATCAGAACGTGCATCCGGCCAACACCATGAGGATGGTGAATGCTCTGATCCTGAATAATAAGGATTTTGATTTGTTGATTCTGCCAAATCAAAGTCATCATTACGAGGGGGCTTATCAAACTTATTTCGAGAAGAAGAAACGGGATTATTTCTCCCGCTACCTGTTGAAAGAGGATGGCGTGAGATAATGAATGAGCGGACTGTTCTGGGACTTTTCCCCCCGATGTGAATTTGTTATTAACTTAAGTATTGAGATTATGCGATGTTTATATTTATTAGTTGTAGTCCTTTTTGTCGTTTGTGCGGCAGGAACTGCTAAGTCCCGGCTGAATACCGAGGTGGGCATCTCTGATGATGCGGATACGACTGTTGTACGACAGTTAAAAGATTTTTATACATCGTTGCAGCCTGCTTCTCGACAGGAGGGTAAAATGGAGTGGAGTTCCATGGCTTTTTTTTGTTGAGAAAATTGATCAATATAAGGTGATGAGACTTAATTATTTGGCGTTGGATAAGGAAAAAATTCAAAAGGATTCTTTTCATCGGCGATTGTCGGAAAGTCTGTATTTACCTGAAGATGAAAGATGGTTTTTGGCTTATGGGGTTGATACGGTATTGTTTACTGCGGTAAAACAGGATTCTGTTTGGGTCCCGCGAACTTTTATACCGAAGTGGGGAAAGACCGTGAGTTGGCTCCCGGAAAAACTGAAAGCTGCAGGAACAAATGATTATAACATATTTGAGTTGGGTGGTAATATTTACATTTCATTTAAGCGGAATGGGGATTATGTTTATTACATGGTGAATGGTCTCCAGGAATGGTCTGAGAGCCAATTTTGTAATGTTGTTTCTAAGAATTTGAATTAGGATAGATATGTGTTATTAGTGGTATTTTAGGAGAAAATACTATTGAGAGTGTGAGATTTTTTTATTTATTTGTACACCGGGAGTCCATTTATTGGCTCCCGGTGTTTGTGTAATTAAAATTCAGGGAAAAGATGCGTAGTAAATTATTTTTATTGGTATCGTTATTGGTGGAGATGTGTTTAGGGACTGTTTCGGCACAAAAGAAACTTACAGGCGAGGAGGCCCGGTTGGAGATCCAGAAGCAAGTGAAGACTTTTATGCAAGAAACTAGAGAAAAGTACCGTTCGATGTGGCTGGAGGGAGTATTCCGTTGTGATACATTGCAAATGCCAATTCTTTACCGGACTTTTGGGGAGTCACCGGCTGAGGGACGAAGCCTGTATATTTCCATGCACGGGGGAGGGAATGCTCCTAAGGCGCTTAATGATCAACAATGGAAGAACCAGATTTATCTCTATACCCCGAAAGAGGGAGTGTATATTGCTCCTCGGGCGCCGTTTGACGATTGGAATATGTGGTTTCGCCCGCAGATGGATCAGTTTTTCGAGATGCTCATTTTGGCTGCAGTGGCAGAGTTTAACGTGAACCCGGATAAGGTGTATTTGTTAGGCTATTCGGCTGGAGGGGATGGAGTCTGGCGTATGGCTCCACGTATGGCGGACCGTTGGGCGGCGGCATCCATGATGGCCGGGCATCCCGGGGAGGCTTCACAGTTGAATTTGCGTAATCTTCCATTCATGATTTGGATGGGCGAGCTTGATGGGGCGTATAACCGGAATACATTGGCTGTTCAAAAAGGAAAGGTTCTTGACAGTCTTCAGTTGGCGGATAAGGATGGATATGTTCATGAGACGCATATAATACAAGGAAGCGGTCATTGGATGAACCGTGTGGATACGGCTGCAATTGCCTGGATGGCCCAGTATCGGAGAAATCCATACCCGGAGCGAGTGGTTTGGCGACAGGAGGAGACTGTGCGAGGTTCCATGTACTGGTTGGCTGTGGATAAAGCGGAGGCTCGTCCAGGGATGGAGCTGATTGCCAGTAAGGAAGGAAATGTTATTACGGTGGAACGTAGCGATTACCCGGAGTTCGTTATTTGTCTGAATGACGATATGATGGATCTGGATAAACCC
The DNA here is from genome assembly GCA_944321845.1 of uncultured Butyricimonas sp. Lineage (GTDB taxonomy): Bacteria > Bacteroidota > Bacteroidia > Bacteroidales > Marinifilaceae > CALUMT01. Next base: position 21,931 of record CALUMT010000016.1, on the reverse strand, counting down.
GTGACGGTGAAATACAAGGGGAAAGTATTGTTCCGGGGAAAAGTGAAACGTGATGCCAGTGTGATTTCCCGAACGCTACAGGAAGGGGGAGATCCTCGTCTGGTATTTTCGGCCGAGGTGAAGATAGAGTTGCCTTCCGGGAAATAATTCATCGTGGACGAAAACTGTATATACAATAATGGCGGCTTCTTCATGTAGCCGCCATTATATGTTATGAAAAGAAATTATTCGTCATCGTCTTTCTCCTGGTATGCCTTAAGTAATTCTTCCTGTATTTCGGAGGGTACTTTCTCGTAACCGGAGAAACTCATTGTAAATGTAGCGCGACCTCCCGTGATGGAGCTCAGTGCCGTGGAGTAGCGTTGCATTTCCTTCAAGGGGACTTTGGCGCTTAATTTCTGGAACCCAGAGTCGGCTTCCATGCCCATGATGAGAGCCCGGCGGGTTTGCAAGTCTCCCATGACATCCCCCATGCAATCATCCGGTACAAGAACTTCCACGTCATATATCGGTTCCAGGATCTTTGGTCCGGCTTGTTTAAAGGCATCGCTGAATGCGTGGCGGCCGGCCAATTTGAAGGAGATTTCATTGGAATCTACCGGGTGCATCTTCCCGTCATACACGCATACACGAATATCGCGGGCGTAAGAACCGGTTAACGGGCCTTCTTCCATTTTTTCCATGATACCTTTTTGGATGGCCGGCATGAAACGGGCATCGATGACTCCTCCCACGATACAGTTGTAGAATACCAGTTTACCGCCCCATGGAAGTTCCGTGACTTCTTTATCTTTGATGGTCATTTTGCTGTCCACGTTGTTTATCTTGTAAGTCGTCGGTTCCGGCATACCTTCCGTGTAAGGTTCTATCACCAGATGCACTTCTCCGAATTGTCCGGCTCCACCGGATTGTTTTTTGTGACGGTAGTCCGCGTAGGCGTATTTCGTGATGGTTTCCCGGTATGGAATCTTGGGAGCGTAGAATTCGATATTGATTTTGTCGTTATGTTCGATACGCCATTTCATGGTGTTCAGGTGGAATTCTCCTTGTCCCGAGATTATCATTTGTTTTAGTTCCTTGGAATATTCCACGTTGAATGTCGGGTCTTCCTGGTGGATGCGTTGCAGGATCTCGGCCAGTTTTTCGTCATCACTGTTGTTCACTGCACGGACTGCTGTTCTGAATCTGGGATTCGGGTATACGATAGAGGCAAACTTGTAGGCGTGGTCTTTTTCGTTTAGTGTGTCTCCGTTTGCCGTGTTCTTTAATTTTACGGTAGCCCCGATATCTCCGGCCATGAGTTCCGTAACCTTGGTCCTGTTTTTACCGGCTACGGCATATAGTTGAGATAATCGTTCTTTCGTGTCATTCGTGGAATTGTATAAATCATCTCCTTCATGAACAACACCCGATAGAACCTTGAAATAGATTACTTCTCCCAAATGTGGTTCTACTGTCGTGTTAAACATGTACAACGTTGTCGGTCCATTTTCGTCATACGGTAATTCTGAACCGTCCAGGGCCACGCTAGGAGGCATTTCGCTTGCCTTGGGTGCCACGTTGATGAGGAATTCCATGAAACGACGTACGCACATATCTTTTTCTCCCGAAACGCAGAATACAGGGAACATGTCTCTGGCGATTAGTCCTTTGCGGATACCGGCTCTCATTTCGTCTTCGGTCAGGCTACCTTTTTCGAAATAAAGTTCCATGAGTCCTTCGTCATTCTCTGCTGCGGCTTCGATTAGCTTGTTGTGTAACTCCATGGCTTTGGCTTTTTCTTCTTCCGGGATGGGGAGTACGTCCGGTTTACCGCCTTCCGGTTTCCATTGGTACATTTCCATTTTCAAGACATCGACGACTTTATTGAATCCTGCGCCTTGATTTACGGGATATTGTACGAGAACGACCTTGGAACCGAAAGCTGCTTGTGCCTGTTCCACGCTCTGTTCGAAATTGGCTTTCTCGTGATCTAGTTGATTGATGATGAAGATTAAGGGTTTGTGAAGTTTCTTGGCATGGCGGGCAATGATTTCCGTGCCGACTTCCACGCCTTTCACGGCGTTGATGACCATGACGCCGGTATCAGCTACATTAAGCGCAGAGATAACACCTCCCACGAAGTCATCTGCACCCGGAGTATCAATGAAGTTCAGCTTATGTTCTTTCCATTCCGTGTATAGTACGGCCGGGAAGACGGATGAGCCATATTCCTGTTCTACCGGGCGGTAATCGGAAGATGTGTTTTTTGCACTAATGCTACCTCTGCGCGGGATGACCCCACCCTCGTACATCATGGATTCGGCCAAAGTGGTTTTACCGGAACCGGCACTTCCCACCAAGGCGATGTTTTTAATTTCGTTGGGTCTGTAGGTTTTCATTATAATGGTAAGATTTTAATGAATACTGTGATGCCATTCACTCTCTTGAATGTCGGTTACAATTTAGAAAACGTTTTCGAAAAAAACAATGTTTTTAATCAATTTTCTTGTTCCTCTGTCAAATTTTCATGGAATTGCTGTATGGCTCATTTTTTGTATATATCTTTGGAAAGAATTATTAATGATAATATTGAAAGTATGATTTGGATTATTTTTATAGGATTTGCCTTATTAAGCTGGTTGGTCAGCATGCAATTGAAAAGCCGTTTTGACAAGTACTCGAAAATCCCTACAGCCAATGGGATGACGGGACGGGATGTCGTTGAGAAAATGCTGCGGGATAATGGGATTCAAGGCGTGAAAATCGGGTGCGTGTCCGGTCAATTGACGGACCATTATAATCCCACGAACAAGACTATTAATCTTAGCCAGGAAGTTTACTATGGTGCCAACGTGGCAGCGGCAGCTGTTGCGGCCCACGAGACGGGACATGCCTTGCAACATGCCCAGGCCTATAGTATGTTGCAATTACGTTCCTCGCTTGTACCGATTGTTAGTTTCGCTTCACACTGGGTACAATGGATATTATTGGCGGGAATTCTACTGGTAAACTCTTTCCCCCAGTTGTTGCTGATCGGGATATGCTTGTTTGCGATGACGACGTTGTTTAGTTTCGTGACATTACCGGTGGAGATTAATGCCAGTCAGCGGGCGTTGGTTTGGTTACGGAATTCTGGGATCACGACCTATGAATCGCAGGAGAAGGCGGCAGATGCATTGAAATGGGCAGCCTATACTTACGTGATAGCTGCCTTGTCTTCATTGGCAACTTTGATTTATTACATTATGATTTACATGGGTAGAAGGGAATAATGGACTAAACAATACAGAAAGGCCTGCATCGACAGATGCAGGCCTTTCTGTTTATTAGAATTCGTTTTCTTTATCTACGCTGAAACACTTGAAGGTGTAGATGGTTTTGTGGTGGTAGGGGGTGCCTGGGAGCAGGAGGGTGGACGGGAAGTGGGGATGATGTGGAGAGTCCGGATACATCTGGGGTTCCAGGGCAATACCGGAGTAGGGACCATAGGGGCGTCCTTCTTTTCCGTTGGATACTTCTAGTCCATTCCCCGTGTATACCTGCAGGCAGGGATAATCGGAAAGGAGAGTGATAGCAATACCGTTTTTAGGGCTGGTCAATTCGGCCATGATTTGGGGTTCTATAGGAGCCTCGAAGGCATAGCTGGCATCAATGCCACCTTCTTCAATTGGCATGGAAAGCGGCTTGTTGAAATTGAAGGAGTGCTTCTTGTCTGTATCTATGATTTTGCCTGTGGGAATAAGATCTGGTGTCGTTTCCAGATATTGTTTCGTGTATAGGCGTAACTCATGGTTGCGTACGGTGTCTTCTTCCGGGTTGAGATTGAAATAGGGGTGCGAGGTTAGGTTTACGTATGTCGGCTGGTCGCAGGTAGCTTCGTAGATGATACGGAAAACGTGTTCCTTGATGGAATAGCGGACGGTGATATCCAGATTACCGGGAAAACCGTTTTCGCCATCGGGGCTCTTGTAATGAAGATTCAGATGCTCGTCATCCGGTTGCTCGACATCCCAGATTTGACGGTCTAATCCGATGGCTCCCCCGTGTAAACAGTTCCCTTTTTCGTTGGGTGTTAATTTATAGGATTGACCGTTGATATCAAAAGTCGCACCTTGGATCCGGTTGGCATAGCGGCCGATGATTGCCCCGAGATAGGGATAATGGGCCAAATATTCCGGGGATGCGTATTGTTCCGGATTATCGAATCCAAGTATTACGTCAGTTTTATGCCGACGGCAATCAAGGGTGTATATGTTTTTTATAATTCCGCCCAGGTTTAGCACGTGGATTTCCAGGTATTGATTCTTTAATATGTATTCTTTTATTTCCATGGCAGATGTCGTTTTGTTTAATTATTCAAATGTAGTGAAATCCGGGGTTACTTGTTTTTGATTTGATTTTTTAACGTGGAACAATATATTGAATTTATCTGTATGTATTAAAAATAAGCTATTTTTGTATATCTGCTATATAAATAAATGAGAAATATCATGGATACACGTGAATTACAGCAAAAATTCAAAGATATTTACGGGGTGGAACCGGAATACCTGTATTTTGCCCCGGGAAGAGTGAATTTAATAGGGGAGCATATAGATTATAACGGGGGACGGGTTTTCCCTTGTGCCTTGACTTTTGGTACTTACCTGATGGCGGCCAAACGTTTGGATTCTCAAGTGGCGTTGGCCAGTTTGAATATTCCCGGTACGGCTGAAGTGGGAGAGGATGCTCTGGGACGGAAATCGGGCAAATGGACCGATTATCCAATGGGGGTAATGAAGGAATTTGTGAATAGAGGCTATCAGCCTTTCGGGTATAATATATTATACTGGGGGGATATTCCGAATCGTGCCGGATTATCCTCTTCTGCTTCTTTGGAAGTGGTGACGGCTGTTTTCCTGAATGATATGTTGAAGTGTGGAATGAGTCGGGTGGAATTGGTAAAACTGAGCCAGCATGCAGAAAACGATTTTGTCGGGATGAATTGTGGTATTATGGATCAGTTTGCCGTGGGTATGGGATCGGAAGGGCATGCGATTGCCTTGGATTGTGCCACATTGGAGTATGAGTCAGTTCCTTTGGATATTGCCGGTTATAAATTGGTTATCGCGAATTCAAACAAGCACCATGATTTGGTGACTTCCGAATATAACACTCGTCGCATGCAGTGTGAGAAGGCTTTGAAGATATTGCAGGAACGTTATCCGGTTGCCAACTTGTGTGAATTGGATCCTGTGTTGCTGGATGAGGCGGCTGGATTATTTGAGGACGAGGTGTTATATCGTCGTGTTCGTCATGCCGTGACGGAGAATGATCGTGTGAATCAGGCTATTCGGGCTTTGCGGCTTGGTGATTTGTCCCGGTTTGGTAAGTTGATGAATGAATCCCACCGTTCGTTGAAAGAAGATTATGAGGTTACTGGGGTAGAAATGGATACATTGGCCGAGGAAGCCCAACGCCTGGAAGGCGTTTTGGGTGCTCGAATCACTGGAGGTGGTTTCGGTGGATGTACCGTGAATTTGGTAAGGGATGATGCGGTAGAGGGTTTTGTCCGACAATTGGGAGAAATATACAGGCAACGGGTTGGCCTGCATGCGGATTTTTATATCGCGGGAATTGGCGATGGTGCGAGAAGAATTTATTGATGAGTAATTAAAATACAGTCAAATGTTGAACAGTAATTTTGAATCTTGGGATTATTGGGTGTTTGGTTTATACGCCTTGGTCATCATTGTGATGGGATTATGGGTTTCCCGTTCCAAGAAAGGGGAACAAAAGACCGCTGAGGATTATTTCCTGGCAAGCAAATCACTGCCGTGGTGGGCGATTGGAGCCTCATTGATTGCGGCGAATATCTCGGCGGAACAGTTTATCGGTATGTCCGGATCGGGTTTTGCTATCGGAATGGCAATTGCTTCTTATGAATTTATGGCAGCGTTAACGTTGATTATCGTGGGTAAATTCTTTTTACCGGTTTTTATAAAACAAGGATTGTACACGATTCCAGAATTTGTGGAACGGCGTTTCTCCAAAAATCTGAAAACGATTCTGGCTGTCTTCTGGATTGCGCTGTTCGTGTTCGTGAACCTGACATCCGTGTTGTTTTTGGGGGCAAAGGCAATAGATACGATTATTGGTACTGGTAATGGTGATTTGTTTATACCATCCATTATTGGGTTGGCTTTCGTGGCTGCGGCTTACTCGATATACGGGGGATTGTCTGCCGTGGCGTGGACAGATGTGGTTCAGGTGATTTTGTTGGTTGTTGGAGGGGTGATAACGACCTTGATTGCCTTGGCTCATGTGTCTCCGGATGGTGGGATCGTTTCCGGTCTGATGCATGTGACGGATGTGGCGGGAGATAAGTTCCACATGATTATCAATAAGGATAATCCCCAATTTAATAATTTGCCGGGGATTGCTGTACTTATTGGGGGACTTTGGGTCGCCAATCTCTATTATTGGGGATTTAATCAATATATTATTCAACGGACACTGGCGGCCAAATCCTTGAGGGAAGCCCAGCATGGAATTATTTTTGCGGCATTTTTAAAGTTGATTGTACCGTTGATTGTGGTTATTCCCGGAATTGTTGCTTTTGTGATGTACAAGGAGTCAAATGACCCGGCGGTAATTTCCATGTTTGAGGCGACCGGAGGGGCGGATAAGGCCTATCCCTGGTTAATCAGTTCATTTATACCTACAGGCTTAAAAGGCTTGGTGTTGGCGGCTTTGGCGGCGGCAATAGTTTCTTCTCTGGCTTCCATGCTGAATTCCACGTCCACGATTTTTACGATGGACATCTATAAATCTTATATAGAACCGAAAGCTTCTTCCCGTAAGCTGGTGAACGTGGGGCGACTGACTGCGGCAATAGCTTTGATTATCGCAGGATTCTTGGCTCCTTTGATGGCCAGCTTCGACCAGATGTTCCAGTATATTCAGGAATACACGGGCTTGGTGAGTCCTGGAATCCTGGCCGTTTTCATGATGGGATTGTTTTGGAAAAAGACAACGAATAAAGGAGCTATCGTGGGTGTATTGATTTCTATCCCTGTGGCTTTGTTGTTGAAGTTTTTACCGATCGACATGCCTTTCCTTGATCAGATGATGTATACGTTCTTTATTACCATAGCCACTATTGCAATGGTAAGTTTGAGTACCAATACTGCGGATGATGATGCGAAAGCTTTATCCTTGACCAGTTCGATGTTTACCACGGATAAGGTATTCAACATCTGTGCCTACATAATTTGTATTTTACTTGCGGTAATTTACGTGTTTATGTGGTAAACTGACAATGAATAATAAACATGTAAAAGGGGGCGATTTTCATTCGCCCCCTTTTACATGTAAAGTGTTCGGAATATTTATCAATGTTCCAATTCTCCAAGATAACGTTCAACATCGATGGCGGCACGGCAACCGGCTCCGGCGGAAGTGATTCCCTGACGGTAGGTCGGGTCCATTACGTCTCCAGCGGCAAATACTCCGGGAACATTTGTCCGGGAGGATTTTCCTTCTGTTACGATATAGCCTTGTTCGTCGAGCGTGATAAATTCTTTGAATACCTCGGTATTGGGCGTATGTCCGATAGCCAGGAAGAATCCGTCGATGGCAATTTCCTTAAAGCTTTCTTCCGGACATCCTTTCTTGTACACGAGTTTCGCACCGGTAACACCCATGTCGTTACCTAACAGCTCTACTGTGTTGTGTTCGAATAATACTTCTATATTCGGGGTCGTGAAAACCCGGTTTTGCATGGCCTTTGATGCGCGCAAGTAGTTCTTACGTACGATGAGATATACTTTTTGGCATAAGCCGGCCAGGTAAGTAGCTTCCTCGCAAGCGGTATCTCCACCTCCGACAACAGCCACGTTTTTCCCACGGTAGAAGAATCCGTCGCAAGTGGCACAAGCGCTGACGCCCATTCCCTTGAATTTTTCCTCGGATGGAAGGCCAAGGTATTTTGCTGCGGCTCCGGTGGCAATGATTACGGCATCGGCTTCAATTTGCTTCTCTCCGTCGATGGTCACTTTATGAGGGTGGCCGGAGAAATCAACAGCAGTCACGATACCGAAACGGATTTCAGTACCGAAACGTTCGGCTTGTTTGCGCATGTCTTCCATCATCACCGGACCGGTAACTCCTTCCGGGTAACCTGGGAAATTTTCAACTTCCGTGGTAGTGGTTAACTGTCCTCCCATTTGCAGACCGGTGTATAATACGGGATGCAAGTTTGCGCGGGATGCATAAATTGCTGCGGTGTAACCGGCAGGACCGGAACCGATAATCAAGCATTTAACTTTTTCTATTGCGTTTTCTGTTGACATAATATGTTCTCTAATAGGTTTATGACAGGGCAAAGTTATGAAAAAATGTGAGAAACAACCAAGACTGGGGAAAAAGAATGGGTGCCGTGAGAGCGGCACCCGAAAGTGTGTGTGTTTGTATATGTGTGTGGATGTGTTTTTCAATTGACCATAATTACCAGGTATCTGGTCTGTTTCCAGAAGTTTGCCGGATCGTCGATGCTTAATGTCAGCATACCGTCTTCTCCTTCGGACAAGGTGTAAGATGCTTCCGGATGACTGGAAAGAATCTTAGCCTTCTTACAATTTAAAGGAATGGTTTTTAACTCCCGTCCGTCCGCATCGGCGAATTGTGCATTTTGTGCCTGAGTGGAAACAATCGGCGGGCAGAATATACCTTGGCGTGAAATTACGTTGGCGTCCTTCAATTCCTTGCGTGTCCCGAGTAAATAGTGGACTGTATTCAAGGCTTTGTCTTGACTGGCGATAGTTTCTTTCTGGGAAGTGGATTCAGCTTCCAAGTTAGCCACGTTTTCATTCAAGTCTGCGATTTGTTGAGTCTTGATACCGATTTCCTTGGTTTGTGCGTTTACTTGTTCATTCAGTTGTTGTATCGTTTCACTGCTTTTTTCCAGTTCTGCTTTTAGATTGGCAATTAATTTTTTGAACTCGGCAGATTGACGTTTATTTTTGGATTCCAGTTGTGCGATCTGTTCCTTGTACCCGTTGATAGCGTCACTGATAGCCTGAATATCGTTTTTCAGTATTTCGATCTGCTCTTTTGTCTTGTTGCGTTTTTTATCTGTTGCTGATTGAAGCGCTAATAAATTTTCCGCTTCTCGGATAGATTGCATACCTGCACTGATTTCATTCAAACCGGCCAACAGGCTTTCCATTTCTGCATTTTGATTATTGGCAACGACCATAAGTGAATCAGCCTTGGCTAACAAGGTCTTGTATTTTTGTGAATTTTCCACGCAACTGCTTAAGATGGCGATGGAAATTATCCCGATGCTTAATAATGAATGTTTTTTCATAATCCAAAATCTTAATGTTTACGTGATAAATAAAGGCAATGGGTGTGCCAAAGAAAATTTTTATTGTTAAAGTATTGATTTATAGGTGTGTTTTGTTTTTGCTCAAAAAATGGGAATATGTGGAATTGTTGAAACTTTGTGGAATTATTCCCCAGGGTGCGATTGTGGAAGCCGATTTTTGCATGGCGTGTATTAAATGGATAATAATACTTACCTTTGTGTGCGGATCAATATTACGTTCAAATAGGAGTTTATGAATGTTGAGTGGTTTATAGCACGTCGCTTGTTATTAAAAGGGAATGACGGAAAGTCCGTTGTGCTGCCAATTGTGAGGATTGCCGTGGTGGGGATTGCTTTAGGGGTATGTGTCATGCTGTTATCCTTGTTCGTGATCGTGGGATTCAAACAGGAAATTACCGGTAAATTGTCCGGTTTTGTTTCTCATCTGAATATAGTTCCTTATGCATCCTATGATTCTTCGGAGGGGACTTGTGTCCGGGATGCCGCTTCGTTGGTAGCGGAATTTCAGGGGATGGAGGGGGTGACGAACGTGTATGGCTATATAGAAAAGCCGTCTATTTTGAAAAGTGAGACGGAAATTCATGGTGTGGTCATGAAGGGGGTGGATTCTACTTGTAACACGAGTTTCTTTCAGCAGCATTTGCAGGAAGGACGAATGCCTGATTTCGGCGGGGACAAGACTTCTAATGATATATTGATATCGCGGACCGTGGCGACGATGTTGGGGGTGAGTGTGGGAGACAATATTTTGGCTTATTTTGTACAGGAACCTCCCCGGGTAAGAAAATTGAATGTTGTCGGAATTTACAATACCGGTTTCAAGGAATACGATGACGTGATGGCGCTGATTGATATCCGTCACCTGGCAAGGCTGAATGGATGGCAGCCAGGAGAGGTTTCCGGGGTGGCGATGAATGTCAAAGATATGCGGGACGTGGAGATGTATCAGGATGCCGTGTACGATGTCCTGGATGCGAAAGGGATGAGCTATCTCGTCAAGACGTTTAAGGATGAGGCCCCACAGATTTTTGATTGGCTGGCCCTGTTGAACATGAATGTTTGGGTTATATTGATTTTGATTATCACGGTTGCCGGGGTGAATATGGTATCGGGACTATTGATTTTGATTTTGGATAAGACACCTTTAATCGGCATGTTGAAGGCTTTGGGGTGTCGTAATGTGTCGTTGAGGCGCTTGTTTTTATATATAGCTGGTCGGTTGATGTTTAAAGGATTGTTGTGGGGCAATGTCCTAGCCTTCTTGCTGGCAGGTATACAGGTTTGTTTTCAGGTGATTCGCCTGGATCCGGCGACGTATTACATGGATGCGGTTCCTCTCGATTTTAATTTATGGTATGTATTCTTGCTGGATGTCGGGGTGATGGCTTTGATTGTCTTGATATTGATTGTCCCCACGATGTTGATTTCCCGGATAAGTCCGGTAAAGGCGATTCATTTTGAATAGGGCGGGAAAGATATTAAATTTGGCTTTTTAATTTGTGATTTATGACGGATTGGAAGATATTGATCAAGAAACATCGTTATGGGTTGATGGGAACGGTAATATTCCACCTGCTGCTTATGATCGGGTTGGTGAGTATGGGAATTTCCGAGGAGTTGAAACGGGCGGAAATGGAGATTGAATTGGATGTCCCCACGCCCGAGGAAATCGAACAGCGGAAATTGGAGGAACAGAAACTGGAGGAAATTAAACAAATTACCGCGGATAAGGAAGTGGAGGAGATGTTGCGTTCCATGGCGGTGAATGAGGAGTCTGTTTCAAAAAACAGGTCGGCTGATGAGCGGGAACGGATTCAGGACTATATACAGGAGTTGGAACAGGAATTAAGTCGGGATTATGGAACCCGTTATCAGGCTAGGAAAGATAAGCATCATAAAAAGGACAGTCTGGATTACGAGCGTACGAAACGTCAACGGGAATTGGATTCCCTGCGTTCGACGGTGTATGTCGGGAAAAGCAGTGTGTCTTATCGGTTGGAAGGACGTTACAAGACTTACTTGCCGATTCCCGTGTTCAAGTGTGAGTACGGGGGACGGGTCGTCGTCGCTATTGTGGTAAACCGGGCAGGACGTGTGCTGAAGGCGGAAGTCGTGGAGCGGGAGTCCAAGGAGGATGATTGCTTGCGGGAGGTTGCGGTGGATGCGGCATTGCGTTCTGAATTTAATGCCAGTGAAGGGGCGCCGGAAAACCAGCAGGGTACGATAACTTATAATTTCGTGAAACAATAAATAAGGGAGTATTGTTTTTTTAGTTAGTTTTGTAGAATAAATAGAGAGAATATGAATAAAATTGTATGGAACGGGTTTTGTTTTGTGGCGACAGTAATCGTGCTGATTATATATGCTTGTGCCAATCGCGGTATGATTACCGGAGGGGAGCAGGATGTGACTCCTCCCAAAATCACGGCGGAAATACCGGTTTCCTACTCCACTAATTTTAAATCGAATCGCATCGATATTTATTTTGACGAATTTGTCCAATTGAAGGATATCAATAATCAGTTCGTGATTTCTCCCCCGATGAAAAAGAAGCCTAAGACTTCTTTGCGGGGAAAATATATCCGGGTGGAATTTCAGGATTCGTTGATGCCCGGAACGACCTATTCTTTGGATTTCGGAAACGCTATTGTGGATAATAACGAAGGGAATCCGCTGGGATATTATCGTTATGTGCTTTCTACCGGGACTCAAATTGATTCCATGGAGCTGGCCGGTCAGGTGTTGGATGCGGAGACCCAGTTGCCTGTTTTGGGAGCCATGGTGTTGTTTTATGCTAATCATGCTGATTCTGCTGCTATTTTGGAATTACCCAGTTATGTTGCGATGACGGATAGTTCCGGAAATTTTCGGGTGACCAACATGCGGGATTCCATTTATCGGGTTTTGGCACTTTCTACCGAGACCAAGAGTATACAGTATATTCCCCGGGCAGAAGGGCAGAAGGTCGGTTTTATCGATTCCCTGGTGAAAACAATTTCTTTCCCGGCAGTGCAATATGACACGATTCATCCGGATACCGTGACCGTTGAGGCTAAGAAAACGAAGAAAGGAATGGAGCTGAACGTGCTGACGCATGATACGGTTATTGTACGCAATTACACGGCTTATGGCCCGGTAAATTTGTTTATGACCTTGTTCGAGGAGGAAGCTATTTACCTGGATATGGACAACGCGGAACGTTCAGAACGGGAAAAATTGGATTTCGTCTTTTCGATACCCGCTGACAATAACTTACAAGTCCGTTTCTTGGGATTACATTTGTTGAATGATCCGGAACAGAAAGATTTGTTTGTCGAGGAACGTTCCGCGGGAAGGGATACCATTACCTTGTGGTTGAAGGATTCACTTATTTATAAGATAGATTCATTGCAGGCGGAGTTGCGTTATTTGAAAACGGATTCCACGGGGCGTAACATGACAGTTGATACAACTTGGTTTATATACAAGGATAAGACAAAGACGAAGGGAAAGAAGAAGCAGGAAAAGGATACAGTGCAGGAAATCAAGTATCTGGCCATATCTTCTTCTGCGGGTAATGTGATGGATCTGAATAAGAATATCACCTTGGAATTTGACCGTCCGATCGTGGAATCATCCATTGACAGTATCAAATTGTTTGAAATGATTGACTCTGTCTGGACGCCGATTTCCTATGAGTTGAAGCATGACAGTTTGAAAATCCGCAAATACTATATTAATCACCCATGGAAACCGGAGACGGAATACCGCTTGTTGATTGATTCCGCCTCGATATATAGTATATATGGACTGTTCAACAATAAATTGGATAATACATTCAAAACAAAGGCAATAGAGGATTACGGGCGTATAATATTGACCTTGTCCGGGATGACAACGCCGGTGATTCTGCAGCTTTACCAGGGAGGATCAAAAGAATTGAAAGTGTTGGACGAAAGGATATTGCAGGAGAACGGAGAGGCGATCTTTGATTATCTGAACGAGGGTACTTATATGGTTCGGGTAATTCTGGACCGGAACGGTAATGGCAAATGGGATACCGGAGATTACATGAAACATTTACAACCGGAGGAAATCAAGTATTTGCCCGGAGAGTTTAAGATAAAGAAGAATTTTGATATTGAACAGTCGTATGATGTCAGTCAGACCTACGTGAGGGAGGATCCCGCTAAAAAGAAAGATACGGATGACCGGAATCGGCGAACAAGAAATTAAAGATACATGAGAATAGCTGTTATATTGACATGGATACTTTTGTGGGGGACTCCGCTTTTTGCTCAAAGAGGTCCCGTGAAAACAATTGAAAAACTATCGTACACGGGGTATTACAATTGGGGTTTCATTTGGATAAAAGCCGGTTTTGTAGAGTTTACATTAAGTCCTTCCGGAAAATACCCGAATGCCCAGCGGCTGTTTGCCGTGGGAAGTTCGAATCCCTCCTGGGATTGGATTTTCAAATTGCGGGATACGTTGATATCCTACCATGACAGTACCACGTTTTTACCCTATGAATTTTCCCGAAAGGCGCATGAAGGAAATTATCATAAGACCTTTGATTATACCTTTGATTATGCCAATAACCGGGTATTGGCGGATATCCATCGTATAGGGAAATACAAGCGTCAGGATACGATTGCCTTGAAACCGGAAACTTTCGACATGTTGTCCGTGGCCTGGTTTGCCCGAGAACTGAATTTCGATCAGTACGAGAAGGGGCAGCAAATACCCATTCGTATATTGATAGATGATAAGATATATGACTTGTACATCCGTTATTTGGGTAGGGAGAAGGTGAAAACGGATAGCGGGAAACGCTGGTGTCATGTATTTTCGCCCCTGTTGGTGGCGGGAGATGTTTTTAAGGGAGGGGAGAATATGAAGATTTGGGTCAGCGATGACGAATTGCGTGTACCCGTGATGGTGGAGGCAAAGATCCTCGTGGGGTCGGTGAAAGGAATATTGAATGAATCGGAAAGTAAATTCTAAAATAGAAGACTTATGAAAAGGTTATTCATCGCATTAGTTGTATTTATAGGCATGGGGGCCTGTAAAGATATGTCTAAAGGTTTGCAACAGACCATCACGGGCAAGATGAATGAGATTCTTGTCGTGACCGAAAAAACTATATGGAACGGGGCTGTCGGGGATACCATTCGGGCTTTCTTCGGCCAGGATGTGGATGGGCTTCCTCAGGCGGAACCGGTGTTTGATATGCTGAATCTGCCTCCGGAACATTTTGACAAGAATGTGAAGAATCATCGGAACGTGATGGAGATCAAAATATCGTCGGCTGTTGATTCTGCTGTCGTGGAATATTATGATAGCCCTTGGGCGAAGACCCAACGTTTGATAAGGATTAAGGTCCGGAATCAGGATGAATTCTTCAAGCTCTTTAATGAGAATAAACGTACATTCATGGGAATATACGCGAAAGCCGAACGTGAGCGTTTGGTATCGATTTATCGCCGTTCCGCGGATCAGTCCATCTACCAGTTGTTCAAAAAGAAATATCATATCTTGTTGTCGGCGCCTTCCGGTTATTACGTGAACAAGGATACGACCGGTTTCGTGTGGTTTTCCAGCGAGACGGCGCAGGACAGTAAAGGTGTCATGTTTTTCACGGAGGAATACGAGCATGAAAGCCAGTTCAATGAGATCGTGATTATCGAACGGGTAAACGAGATGCTTGAAAAGTTTATTCCCGGACCATTGGATGGTAATACGCGGGAAATAGATACTCCTGAAGGTAAGCAGAAAGTCAAGATTCGTTCTTTCATGGCCATCGACAAGGAAGTTCCTTATAGTGTGATTCCTTATAAGTACAACGGGCATTATGCCGTACTTTTGCGTGGTTTGTGGACAGTGACGAATGATTTCATGGCAGGGCCTTTCGTGCTGAATGTCGTGCTGGACGAAACGGCTGGTCGGGTGATTTACATGATGGGATATGTTTACAAACCCAACGAGGAGAAACGTAACATGATGCAGCAGGTAGAGGCGGTCATGAACACGATGGTGTTTGATTTTCAGGACGAGAATGACAAGAAATGATGTTTGGAAAGTATATTTTATTCATCTGGTTGATAATAGCATCTACAGGAGTGGATGCTATTTCTGTAAACGTCCGGGTTGGTGCGGAACGGTTCGGGGAGTATGGCGGTTTACTGGTCGGGAAAAACGTGGGAATCGTTGCCAATCAGACTTCTCGGGTGGGAGAAACGTGTACGGTGGATTTCCTGCTGGCCAAAGGAGTGAAGGTGGTGCGGGTATTTTGCCCGGAACATGGTTTTCGGGGAACGGCGGATGCCGGAGCGGCAGTCGGGGATTACGTGGATGAAAGTACGGGCCTTCCGGTGATTTCTCTTTACGGTAAGAAAAAAAAGCCTCTGCCGGCAGATTTGCAAGGTATTGATGTGATGATTTTTGATATTCAGGATGTGGGCGTTCGTTTCTACACCTACCTCTCCACGCTGCATCTCGTGATGGAGGCTTGCGCAGAAATGGATATCCCGTTGCTGGTTTTGGACCGTCCCAACCCGAACGCGTTTTATGTGGATGGGCCGGTATTGAAAAAGGAATGTTCCTCTTTTGTCGGCATGCATCCCGTCCCGGTTGTGTACGGGATGACGATTGGCGAGTATGCCCGGATGATTAACGGGGAAGGGTGGTTGAAGGGAGGAATTACCTGTGCCTTGACCGTGATTCCTTGTACCGGCTGGGAACGGCAACAGGTATTCGCTTTGCCTGTGAAACCTTCTCCCAATTTGCCGGACAGTATTTCCGTCTTGCTTTATCCTTCCACCTGTTTCTTCGAGGGAACGGTGGTGAACGAGGGGCGGGGAACGCGTCAGCCTTTCCAGGTTTTCGGTCATCCTGACTTGAAGGATATGCCTTACGAGTATGCTCCCCGAGCCATTCCGGGGATGTGTATGAAGCCGAAATGCGAGGGGCTTGCCTGCCATGGCATGGATCTGAGGAAAGATGCGGGTGTTATTTTATCCCTGAAACGCTTGAATTTGGAATGGTTATTGAAGGCTTATCAGGCGTACGCGGGAGACAAACCGTTCTTTAACTCGTTTTTTGATAAATTGTCCGGAGATCCTCGGGTGAGGGAGGCCATCATGGCGGGGAAGACGGAGCGTGAAATTCGGGCGTTATGGAAAGAGGACGTGGAACAGTTTGAGCGTGTACGGCAAAAATATTTGATATACGATTAAAAGAAATACTGCTATGGTCAAACGACTCTTGAAGTGGTTGTCGCTTTCATTGCTGGTCGTCATCGTGTTGGTCGGGGCCGCGATTGGCATTGTATTGAATGTGGTGTTTACCCCGGAGAAACTGACTCCTATCGTGGAGAAATACGCCAACGAGTATTTGAACGCCGATGTGCGTTTTCAATCTATTGACCTGACATTTTATTCCACGTTTCCCAATTTTACGCTGGATATCCGGGATGGTAGCGTGGTGACGAAGGTTTTCCAGGGAGTCGGGAGAGATACTTGCTTCGCGAAGACGGATTCACTGGTAAATTTTAAGCGTTGTAAGATTACCGTTAATCCGTTGGCCTTTCTAAGCCGGCAGGATATCATCGTGCGTCGGTTGATACTGGTGAAACCGGATATTTACGCTTATATCGACACGAACGGGATGCCGGGATGGAATATCCTGCGTCCAACCGCGGATACCGTGACCATGGCCGAAGAGGCAAGTGCGGATACGCTTTCTTCCGGGAAATTTGCCGGGAAAATAGATATCCGGCGGATTCGGGTAATCGATGGGAATATTGTGTTTGATGACAGGGCGAACCGGTTGTACTCGCGTTTCGAGGGGGTGAACCTTAACCTGAGTGCGGCATACGAGGGCGTTGAGGCTGATCTGGAAATGAAATTGGGCATGAAGAACTGTATCCTCTGGCAGGAGGGTAATGTGCTCGTCCGGCGGACGGCCCTGGACATCGAGACTGGTTTGCGTGTGGATCGGGATTCCCTGCTTTGCGTGTTGGATAAAACGGTATGTACGGTGAACGGAATCAAATTCGGGGTAGGAGGGAGACTACAGGCGGATACCTTGAATCACGTGTTGAACACGGATTTGACATTCGGGATAAAAGTTCCCTCCTTGGATGTTTTACTGAACCTGATTCCGGAAAATATACTGAAACATGACAAAAAGGCGGAAGTCGGGGGAAGTGTCGCTTTCGGGGGAACCTTGAAGGGAGCCTATGGCAAGGACCGTTTTCCTGTACTTCAGGCCCGTTTCCGGGTTACCGACGGGCAGGCTAAATACGCGGGGATGCCGTATGCTTTGGAACAACTGGACGTGGATTTGGAAGGTCTTCTCGATTTCCAGAAACAACAGCCTTCTTACGTGAAGGTGAATAAACTGCGGGTAAAAGGGCAGTCCGTGGATATCGACCTGGAGGGGAAGGTAGAGCAATTGCTGGTATCTCCCCGGGTGTTGGCTAAGTTGAAAGCGGATGTGAATTTTGACCTGATTCCTAAAATATTCCCGTTGAGCGAGGGTGTTTCCATGACGGGAAATCTAACGGCTGCCTTGAACGCAGATGTTCTAGTGGCCGATGTACAGAACCGGGATTTGGGGAAATTGGATATCCGGGGTGTCTGTAAATTGAAAGATGTTTTACTAAAGAGCGAACGGGACAGTTTCCTGTTGCGTTCCAAGTCCGTGGGGCTAGGTTTTGGAACCAATCGGGCGGATTCCACCATACTGCAGGGCAAGAATCTTTTGTCCGGGGTATTCGGTTTCGATAGCGTGGATATCAGCGTGAAAGATAAGTTGGAATTTCATGTGGATACCTCCTACGTGGTGTTGAAAACCTCTCCCTTGAAGGATACTGCGGCGGTAGCTTCCATGTCCGCCGATTTGCACCTGGGATGGATGAATCTTTTCTTGGGCGATTCCCTGCGGTTGCGCACGGGAAACACCGTGGCGGATGTCGCCTTGCGCCCCTCGAAACAGAATAAGAAAATACCGGTCGTGCAGTCGAAGTTGAAAATGGACAGTTTGCGAATACGGGCGAAGAAAAGTCATTTGCGTTTGGCTAAAGCGAATTTTGCTCTGACAATGGAAAAGAATCAGGATACCACGGATGTCCGCCGGTGGTTGACGACGGGGACTATTGGTTTCCGGGATATGCGGGTGTTTACCCCTCTCTTCCCTTTGCGCGTGCAGATGCCGTCCACGAGATTGACCCTGAAACCGGGAGAAATTCACCTGAAGCGTGCCAAATTGAAAGTAGGACGTTCCGATGTGTTGCTCACGGGAAGTGTGTTCAATTTGGCGAATGCTTTCTCGCGGGGAGAGGATTTGCGGGCAAACCTGAGCCTGAAATCCGAGCGGATCAATTGTAACCAGCTGATTCGGGCCTTGGATATGGGAGCCAAGCGATTGGAACAATTCCAGCTTTCAGGAGAGGAGGATCTGACGGATAGCCAGATCGATTCCCTGGAGATGGCCGCGGACACGGTTCCTGTCGCAGACAGTACCTTGGCCGTGTTTGTCATTCCGCCCAAGATTGATTTCCATTTTGACATGGAAATCGGTGAAGTCCGTTACGGGAAATTATTGCTGGAGGATGTTCATGGTGAGATGGTGATGAAGGACCAGTGCGTGCAGATGACCGACCTTAGCCTGCGTTCCATGGCAGCCAATGTACAGACGACATTGATATACAAGGCTTCCACCCCTGAAAAGGCTTATGCCGGTTTCGATTTGCGGATGGATGACATAGACGTGGCTTCCTTGATTGGTTTTATGCCCTCGTTGGATTCCATTGTCCCCATGTTGCGTTCGTTCGAGGGGCAGGTAGATTTCCATATTGCCGGGGAATCGGATTTGGATTCCACCTTGATGATAGACCTTCCCACCCTGAAAAGTGCCGCTTACATAGACGGTAAGAATCTGGTGCTCATGGACGGGGAAACCTTCTCCGAGATTTCCAAAATGTTGATGTTCAAGAATAAGGAACGTAACCTGATAGACAGCGTTTCCGTTGATCTGCTCGTGAAAGACGGGGTAATCGAGATTTTCCCCTTCCTTGTGGAGATGGACCGCTACAAGGTGGCCGTCGGGGGAGAGCATAAAGTGGACATGACCTTCGATTACCATATATCCGTGCTGAAATCACCGGTACCATTCCGCCTGGGCGTGGATGTCTACGGTTCTTTGGACGACATGAAATTCCGCATCACGAAAGCGAAGTACAAGGACTTATTCATTCCGTCCCGTCGAGCAAAAGTGGATAGCGCCCAGTTGAATGTCCGGGCACAAATCCGCCGGATGCTGCAAACCGCCAGAGAATAACCTCCGCATTTGGCGGTTTCTGTCCCGAATCAATCTCGAATGACTCCCGGACCACACATGCTTGCCGACGTGGTGGAAACGTGAGTGAAACGAGAGTCATTCGGAGGGAACTGGGCGAATCCCCGGCGCAACCTTAGCGAAGCGCTGGAGATTCGTCGTTTCTTGAAGGGTAGGGTACGGGCTTTTAGATTTCCCGCGTTCATGGGACTTTCATCCTCTGTTTCTCCGAGATAGATAGTAACTTATAATCAGTATTTTGTAATTAAATAGCATATTATTTGCATATCATTTGCGTATTTTTATGCTAATAATACGCAAATGATACGGAATTGATACGGATATGCTTACTGTAAAATACTGATGGACAGTGGATTAGATCAGGATTAAAATAAGGTATGTAGACTTGTAAATGGCCTGTGAATCGTGCTGTATATATTCTACAATACTTTTTAAATTTTATTTAGATAGATGAAAAATATACTAATTCGCAAAACCTTGAGTATTGATAAAAAGAATAGGGGACAGATTTTGTATATTGATATGTTCTATTCACATAAAGAATATTATAGAGATGAAATCTCTAAGTTTTGGAATTTGTGATATATTTTTCTTATATCTAATTGATTTTTATTGTTTTATATATAACTTTGCTACGTGACAAATAAAAATAAATATGCAGAAGATAAATGATTTCATCATGAGCAATGTCTCATTTGAGATAATAGTAGAGAAACATAATTGTATAGTTGTCAGGCTGCTAAACAGCGGTAAAAGAATTCATACTACATTATTTGGCAGTCGCTACATTTCAATATCACAAGGTGTTTTGCAGATCGACCGGATTAACCCTTCCGATTTGGAATATGAAAGTTTGGGACAGGATATTCCAGAAGATTCATTTTTAAATATAGAAATGTTTTTCGAGTTTAAAAACATACAAGATGGAGATAGAATAGAACTTAAATTGCAAAATATCGGAGAGGTAACAATTATTAGGAATTGTAATGAGTGGTACATATACGATTATTGTGAAAAAAGCCAATTAGAGGATAAAATAAACTCTGTTATTGAACATTTTGAGGCAATTGAAGAAAAATTCGGAATTACATTACAAAACTTCAGTGTGGTTATTAAAGGTGAAAAGGAAATAGACTTATTCTGTGAAGTATTATCATTATCCGAGAAAGCACCATACTATTCTTTTGCTATTGAAGTTGGCATATATGATAAAATGAATAAAATAATTTGTTCTGATAGTATAAGAAAAGAAAAATCAGATTTTATGGGATTTGAAGTATTTTCTTATGACTCTATATATTTACCTAAACCTATTACTGAAATAGGAAGAATTGTATTTTATCCTACAAAAATATAGAAAATAATGATAACTCCTATTTATATCGAATTATTAAATGAGGCTAAACAATCTCCATCATTACTTTCTGATTTAGCCGGACTTGAAACTTATATATCAGAAAGTTATAGCAATCGTTCATTTATAGAGTTACTACAAAATGCTGATGATGCACAATCAGATGCCTTTGTGGTAAAGATGGTTAATGATTTATTAGTTGTTGCAAATAATGGTAGAAAATTTAATTCTACCGATATTAGAAGTTTATGCCGTAGCGCTTCTTCTTCTAAGATTAGAGGTAAAGCTATTGGATATAGAGGAATTGGATTTAAATCAGTTGTTAGTATTGCGAATGAAGTCCATTTGATAAGTGGAGAATATGAAATAACATTTTCTAAAGATCTAACAAAAGAATTGATACCTAATGCAGCAAATGTTCCATTGGTAAGAATACCCCATCCTATAAGGAAAGATGTATTAATAGAGTAAAAAAGGATGTTGAAATATTAAAAGAGAAAGGATATAATACATTCTTTATCTTTACGGGAATCGATTCTAATTATATAAAAGAAGAGTATCAATCTTTTCAGCTTACATCATTATTGTTTTTAAATAATATTCGTAGGATAGAGGTTGAGTTTGGAGAAATAGAATCTATAGAATTGTCTGTTAATAATATTGGTAATAATATCAAGAGAATAATAATAAATAGTTCTAGTAAGGTTTCAGAATGGGAAATATACTCTAAAGAAGGTTGTAATATCGCATTTTGCATAGAAAATAATAGGATAAAACGCAGAATAAAGCGAATTTGAGCATTCTCACTGACGGTCAGAGGGTTTGGCTTCGGGTGGCACGGAATGACATAAGGGCGGAAAAACGGATTTGGGCGGATTACAGCA
>CALUMT010000015.1 GCA_944321845.1 uncultured Butyricimonas sp. | reverse complement strand
AAAAAACAAAAGGAGATACTTTCGTATCTCCTTCTGCGGTCTGGACGGGACTCGAACCCGCGACCCCATGCGTGACAGGCATGTATTCTAACCAGCTGAACTACCAGACCATCTTTTAAAGAACTCTCAGTTGCTCTTGAATTCGGGTGCAAATATAGAGGCTTTTTCCATACGCTGCAAGCTTTTCGTGAACTTTTTTGATAGATTTTTTTAAACCTGTTGAGCCTCAGTGATGTTTTGTTGAAAATTATTTTCTTTTTGTTTTGTGCGTATTCAGATTACTCGGATGGCAGGGGATTAATAGCGGATAAATTCCTTGTATTTGTGCTTTATAGAAAATTGTACTACCTTTGCCAACAGTATGAATTTAATTAGAATTGAAAATGATAACGAAAAATAAGTTTGTTACGGTTACTTACGAGTTGAGAACGAATAAAGGTGGGGATACGGTAGAGGTTGCTGATGCCGAACATCCATTGGAATTTATATGTGGACAGGGACAAACCCTGGAATACTTCGAGATGAATCTCCTGGGATTGAATGAAGGGGATGATTTTGATTTTAATATCCCGGCCGCTAATGCTTACGGTACGGTGAACGAGGATATGATCGTGGAATTGCCGAGAGATATCTTTGCCGAGGTGGAAGCTGGGGAATTGGTTCCCGGTAATGTATTGCCGATGCAGGATAGCCTGGGACGTCATTTGAACGGAAAGATAACGGATGTGAAGGAAGATGCTGTGGTAATGGACTTCAATCATCCGATGGCGGGAAATGACTTGTTCTTCACGGGTAAGGTGATCGCTGTTCGGGATGCGACCGATGAGGAGCTGGCAAGCCTGCATTCCCACAAGTGTGGAGGATGCCACGGTTGTGGTTCCGAGGGTGGTTGCGGCGATCATTCTTGCGGTGATGGTTGTTGCCATTAATAACTTGTGACGGAAAATATAGTAGAGGGGTGTCGAATCGTTGTTTGACACCCCTCTGCATTTAATAGAACAAATATGAATACGATAGGAAAATTATACCGCTTGACTTCATTCGGCGAATCACATGGTCCGGCACTGGGGGGGGTGATAGACGGATGTCCTCCCGGGGTGCGTATTTCCGTGGAACGGATTCAGCAGGAATTGGACCGTCGTAGGCCGGGGCAATCCGTACTCACAACTTCTCGGCAGGAAACTGATAAGGTGGAGATCCTTTCCGGAATTTTTGAGGGAATGACCACGGGGGCGCCCATCGGTTTCCTGGTTCGGAACACGGATGCCCGGGAGAGGGATTACGGGAACCTGAAGGATATTTTCCGCCCATCCCATGCCGATTATTCCTGGCAGATGAAATACGGGCATCGTGATTACCGGGGTGGCGGCAGGTCCTCGGCTCGGGAGCATGTGTCTCGGGTTGTGGCCGGTGCGATTGCCTGTCAGGTTCTTGATGAAGTGGGGGTTTCCATTCGGGCTTTTGTCTCCCGGGTTGGGAACGTTTCCCTTGACGTGGATTACCGGCAATTGGATTTAGCTCTCTCGGAGTCTAATCCGGTTCGATGCCCTGATGCCGCGGTGGCTGAACGAATGATGGAGGAGATAATCCGGGTGCGGGAACTTCATGATAGTGTTGGTGGAGTCGTTACAGGTGTCGTACAAGGAGTCCCGATGGGCTTGGGAGAACCTGTTTTTGATCGTTTCCAGGCTCGTTTGGCTTATTATCTGATGGGAATCAACGCGGCCAAGGGATTTGAATACGGGGAAGGATTCCATGCTGCCACGATGAGGGGAAGCGAGCATAATGACGAAATGTTACCCGGTGAGAATGGGCCTTGTTTCCGTACCAACCATGCAGGAGGAATCCTGGGGGGGATAACTACCGGTGAGGATATCTGTTTCCGTGTGGCTTTCAAACCGGTACCGACTATTGGGCGGGAACAGCATACCGTGGATAAGGCTGGCCATCCGGTTGCTTTCACCGCTTCCGGTCGACATGATCCTTGTGTTGCCCCCCGGGCAGTACCTGTTGTGGAAGCGATGACGGCCATGTTGTTACTGGACGCTTTATTGGAGGCGGATAGCTGGCATCGCTTTGTAGGGCTGAAAAAATAATTTCCTCGATGCTTGCACGAGTGAGATGCGTTTGTTACTTTTGGTTCAGAAATTAAAATAGATTGTTATGGCAAGTGTAAAGAGACTGAAAAAAGACGTGGATTTTTTAACAGCAGCAGTAATTTCTGATTGCTTGAATTTCAATAGTATCCAGGATGAAGTGAATCCTGAAGTGGCTACCATCGTGCAAGACATGCTGGTATTCCGCGCACAAATGAGAACAAAGATCGCTGCCGGAAAGAAACAGGCCGGCGAAGGTGGGGTTAAGGCTTATTACCGTTCATTGGCCAACGAGATCATGCAGACGGTAGATGCCAAATTCTCCCGCTTGAGCGAAATAATCAAGAACGCGTGATATTATTGACATGAAGATTTAGACTGCCCGTTTTTCGCGGGCAGTTTTTTTATCAGATGAAAAAGACCGTGTTTATTTCTGGTGTAGGGGAGATCGAGATCCGGCGGGGGGATAATATCCGTCGTCTTTCCTTGAGAATGGCCCCGGGCAAGGGCATATGGATGAATGTGCCTCGTGGCGTGTCATTGCGGGAAGCGGAGGATTTTGCCCGAACCCAAAAGGAATGGCTTGTCGGAAATCTGCAACGCTTGAAAGAACGAGAATTGAAGTCCGCTATGAAATGGAATCCGGGGGAGGTGATACAAACAAAATTCCATTGCCTTCATCTGGTCTTGACGGATGAGGAGTCCCCTCGCTACACGCTGTCCGGTCGTGATATCACCTTCTATATTCCCCGTCATCATGACCGGGGAAAGGTAATTCCGGCCATGGAACGGATTTTGACGGAAGTGTATCGTTTGGAAAGCCGGGAATACTTGCCTGGCCGTTTGCAGGAGTTGGCAACCCGTCATGGGTTCCGTTATGGTCGTCTCTCTTTTCGGGATAATGTTTCGCGTTGGGGAAGTTGTTCCGCCACGGATAACATTAGTCTTAATGTACAATTGATGAAGTTGCCGGAGGATTTGATCGATTACGTGTTGTTACACGAGTTGTGCCACACGGTGGAAAAGAATCATTCGCCCCGATTCTGGGCTTTGCTGGAGAAGGTCTGCCCAGGTTGCCTGCAGGCCCGTCAGCGTCTCCGGCAGTATCACACGAGAATGTAATCCTATAATGCGATTTGAAAATGAAATATTGTTATGATTATCCACGTCCGGCTCTCACGGCGGATTGTGTCGTTTTTGCCCCAGGTGCGGACGATGTGCACGTGTTGTTGATTGAACGGGGAAGAGAACCTTACCGGGGAAGTTGGGCCTTACCCGGTGGATTTATGGAAATGGACGAGACCGTGGAGGAATGTGCGGCTCGGGAATTGGAAGAGGAAACTGGTCTGTCCGGGGTGTCATTGGAGCAAGTCTGGGCTTTCTCGGCCGTGGATCGGGATCCTCGTGGACGTACGGTGACTGTAGCTTTTTGGACCCTGGTGGATCGGGATTCTGTAAGTCCCCGGGCAGCCGATGACGCTAAGGAAACCCGATGGTTCCCTTTGCAACAATTGCCGGCCTTGGCCTTCGATCACGGGGATATTATAACCCGGGCCGTCTTATGTGCTGTTCGTTCAAAGAAATTAGAGCCTTTCCGTTTGTATTTGGAATCAAAGAATTTACTCGATAAATCAGAATTATGAAAAGATTGGAAATCGTCATGGCGGATATCACCACGCTGGACGTGGATGCTATCGTGAATGCGGCCAATTCCTCCTTGTTGGGTGGAGGTGGAGTAGATGGGGCTATCCATCGGGCTGCCGGTCCGGAATTACTGGAAGAATGCCGTACTTTAGGCGGTTGTCGTCCGGGGGACGCGAAAATTACCCGGGGGTATCGATTGAAAGCCCGTTATGTCATTCATACGGTCGGGCCAATTTACCGGGATGGTAAACATGGAGAAGCGGAAACATTGGCTTCCTGCTATCGGACGTGTCTGGCTCTCGCGTTGGAACGGGATTTGCATTCCGTGGCGTTCCCCCTGATTAGCACGGGAGCTTACGGTTATCCGGTGGAGGAGGCTACGCGTATCGCATTGCGGGAAATAACGGCATTTCTTGAGGTACATCCGCTTTTCGGGCGAGTTGTCGTGGCTTGCTTTTCCCGGCGTGACTATGATTTATACAATAGATTGGTTGCGGACTTCCCCGGTTAAATGGAAAAATTACCTTTCCCGCGAGGGAATTCGGGGGGAAAAACATAACTTTGCGATAAATCTATACATGTAAAATAAAAACTTTATGCAAGAAACAGTTAAAGAAATAAGAGACGTGCTTGCCACGATCAGCTATCCTGGCACGTCAAAAAATATTGTTTCGCTCGACATGGTACAGGGTATCCGCGTGGAGGATGGCCGGGTAATGTTCCGGCTTGTGTTCCAGCGGGCAAATGACCCGTTCGTGAAATCACTGGTCGCCAAATGCCAGTCGGTGCTTAACGAGAAACTCGGCTATGCCGATGTTCAGGTGGAGATAGTTTTCATGCAGGACATGGAACGTCCTTTCTCGCTGGAAAAGGTTCGTCATATCATTGCCATATCTTCCGGTAAGGGAGGCGTGGGTAAATCTACCGTGGCTTCCAACCTGGCTGTGGCTCTTGCCCGTTTGGGATACAAGGTGGGACTGGTGGATGCCGATATATTCGGTCCTTCTATCCCCAAGATGTTCGGTGCCGAAGATGCCCGCCCTTGCATGGTGGAAGTTGGAGGCCGGGAATTAATAGAGCCCATTACCCGTTACGGGGTGAAGATTCTTTCCATCGGCTTCTTTGTTGACCCCGGGTCTGCCACGGTATGGCGTGGTCCTATGGCGTCCAACGCCCTCAAGCAGATGGTGGAGGAAGGTTTCTGGGATGAACTGGATTTTATGCTGATTGACCTGCCTCCCGGAACGAGCGATATCCATCTGACCCTCGTGCAGACCGTCGCTTTAAGCGGGGCTGTCGTTGTCAGCACGCCGCAGGCTGTGGCTCTTGCCGATGCCGTGAAGGGAATCAATATGTTCGAATCCCCGGGAATTTCCGTTCCTGTCCTGGGATTGGTGGAAAACATGTCCTGGTTCACTCCGGCTGAGTTGCCTGACAACAAGTATTACATTTTTGGCCGGGAGGGGGCGAAACGGCTGGCAGAAGAACGTGGTTTGCGTCTCTTGGGGCAAATTCCTATCGTGCAAAGTATCATGGAAGCCGGGGATGCCGGTACCCCTGTCGCTCTCGACGAGAATACCATCACGGGTGGAGCTTTCCGCGATTTGGCCCAGTCACTTGTCAAGGCCGTGGATGAAACCGCCGAGACGGCTCACCGCGTGCGTGTTACCCGTTAAAAAGGAAATTCCATGCGTTGGACAATAAAAGGATTGGAAGACCTGAAACGGGTGGCGGAGGAATTTCTGGATGCCACGAGGGATACGCGGGTATTCGCGTTACAAGGACCGATGGGTGTTGGGAAGACAACCTTCGTGAAAGCCGTAACCGAAGTTATGGGCGTGGAGGATGATGTCACTTCGCCGACTTTTGCCATCGTGAATGAATACAGGGCGGCGGACGGTAAGGTAGTGTATCATTTTGATTGCTATCGCTTGAAAAACATAGGTGAGGCCATGGACATGGGATGCGAGGAGTACTTTTACAGCGGAGCCTATTGTTTTATCGAGTGGCCGGAATTGATTGAAGCCTTGCTGCCGGAAGACACTCTCGTGTGTCGTTTTGCGGAATTGCCGGATGGTACCCGGGTAATCGAGATATAATAAAATCGGGTATATTCCTAGACTCAAATAACTGAAGCCGATGAACTGATAATGGGTTTGTCGGCTTTATTGTTGTTTCTTCTCTTCTTGTTCCCCTCCTCGTGTGAAACAGGGGTCTAAAACAATATCAAATCGTTTCTTGAACCCATGTTTACGGTTGGTGAACCGTTCCTGAACCGTTGCTGAACCGTTCCAAAGAAGGCTAAGGTATATGTTTGTGAGGAATTTACAGTGAACGAAAGTTGATAGATATGGTTCTCATTATTGTCTCAATGATTGTTGTCGCTTTAATGACATGATTATTTTGAAATAATCTTTTGAGTTCTGTATCAATGTTTTTATCTTTGTTTGTGGCTAAAAAGAAGAATGTTTCCATTTAGCTTTGGAAAAACAAATAACCTCAAAAAACATTTTTCGGACATGAAAAAACATTTATTTCTATTAATCATTTCAATGGTGGCTTTTGCCGCTTGTAGCAAGGACGACGGAGAAAAAGGTGGTCCCTCAGTGAAAAAAGTGGTTGATTTCTCGGATCTGGAATATGACAGCCAAGGAAGGTTGATAAAATCCAGGGAATATCCTGAAATCGTTTACGAAACAGACAAAATACGTGTCAGGGTCAATAATGACGGAGTCTATTACTATTTTACATTCTATCTTAATGCTGATGGGCTTGTAGATTCTTATAAGGCCAACTATAACGATTTTGACACGGGTTCGGAATTGATACCGGAGACTCCTTTGAAATATGACGATACCGGACATCTCATAGCATCGGGGAATGATACTTATACATGGAGCGACGGGAATATCGTGAAAATACGTAGAACGCCAGGCACTCTCCGTGATATCGTTTTCAAATATTCACAGGAAGAATATAAAGGAAATATCGCGGAATATATTGGCAATCCAACTTTTGGGTATGGCGAGACTACTTGGTGTTCATTCTTGGCCGATTATGGCTATTTCGGGAAACGGTGTAAGAATTTGTGTATACAGATTGATGACTTTCTGGCTGATACGGAAACACCGACTGAAGGTTCCTCGCAAGACAAGTATGAATATACTTTTGACGAGTCCGGTTATGTGACTAGGGTAGTAAAAACATATATGCATTACAGCAACGGTTATCAGGGTAGACCTAGGAGTACAACCATAAAATACAAGGAAGTGCCCGTGCTATAACTACTTTAGTTTCGCGAGTGACTTTTAGCTTATCAGTCGGCTTTCGATTACTTAGCGAAAGCCGACTTTTTATTTGTTGCTTTTATCTGATAATCTGTGTGGGGGGGATGGGTTGGGGTCGTCTGATTTAGTGGTTGGCTGGAAGGGTGGAGAGGATGGTGTCGATGACGGGGGTGAGGTCGCTGTTTTTGGGGATGCGTATGCCACGGATGCCGGCGGCTTGAGCAGCTTCGATGTCGCGGGAGCCGTCTCCGATGAGGAGGGAACGATCGGGGTCGATGTCCCATTCGCGAATGGCTTGTAGGATCATTCCCGGGGCGGGTTTGCGACAGGTACAAGGGGAAATGCTGTCGTGGTGGGGACAATAGTAGAAAGCATCGATATGTGCCCCGTGTTGAGCCAGCACGTGTTGGACGTGGGCATGGAGGCGTTCAACATCAGAGGAGGAATATTCGCCTTTGGCGACGCCGCCTTGGTTGGTGACGACGATGACCAGGTAACCGGCCTCGTTGAGGCGACGGATGCCGTCGATGGCTCCGGGGTTGAACTGGAAATCTTCTATCTTGTAGATGTAGTAGTGACCTTCATCGGAGTTTATGGTTCCGTCGCGGTCTAGGAATATAGCTGGTCTCATCAGTGCATGATTTTAAATATGAGTTCCCGGAGCAATTCGCCATCCGGGGTGTTGGCGTTGTCCACTCCCTTGGATTTGAGGTCGTATTCCCTAAGCAGGGAAATGACACGGGCGCATTTCATGGCGTTGTAGCGGCGTGCTCCTTCGGTGTAGTCCTTGAGGAAGTAGGGGTTGATGCCGAGTAGACGAGCCATTTCCTGTTGGTTTGGGGTGGATTTTTTCTGGTAATGATAGGTCAATAGGTTCAGGAAGTAACGGAAGAGGTTGGAGATGGTGACCACGATGGGGTTGTTTTTAGGATTTGCCTCGAAGTAGTTGACGATGCGGTTCGCCTTGAGGTGGTCGCCGGCAATGATGGCAGATAGTAGCTCGAAAACGTTGAATTCCTTGCTGATGCCGGTGTGGGTTTCGACAAGGTTTTCCTTGATCTCTCCTCCGCCAGGGAGAAGTAGCATGAGTTTCTCCAGCTCGTTGACTACCTTACTGAGGTCCGTACCGAGGCTGTCAGCCAGGAGATGGGACGCTTTGGTCGATATGGAGTAGTGGCGGGAGATGCAGTACCTGGTGATCCAGTCGGGAACCTGATTGTCGTACAGTTTGGCGGATTCGAACCAGATGCAGTCCTTGGAGGTGGAGAGACGGCGGAATACTCCTTTGCGTTTGTCGGGTTTCTTGTTCTTGTAGAGAAACACGAGGACGGTTGTCGGCTGGTGATGCTCGATGTAGGGAGAGAGGTTGTCGAAATCGCGGATATTTTGGGCTTCCTTGACAATGACTACCTGCCTGGGGGCCATCATGGGGAAACGCCGAGCCGTGTCGGTGACGGTGGTCATGGATACCTCATTGCCGAATAGGACGGTGAGATTGAAAGCTTTCTCGTCCTCGGAGAGTGAGTCCCGTTCGATGCGGTTGGCGATGTCGTCCAGGAAATAGGGTTCATCCCCGCAAAGAAAGTAAATGGGGGCGTATTGTCCCTTTTTGATTCCGGTTATTATTTCTTCGTACTTCATGATGCAAAGATAGGGCTTATTTGTTTTCCCGTTCAATCATTTGGACGATTTCTTCTATTTCCCGGTCCTTACCGAGAGGGTCATAGTCGGCTTTGAGGTTGTTGCCGAAAAGCAGGGCGATGGATTGCCAGAAATAGGCGTTGAAAGCTCCCTTGTATTCCCGGATATGGGTGAAGGCAGAGTTGTTGGTTTCGCGGTAGATGAGGCGGACCAGGATTTTGCCTTGGGTAACGGTGAGCCGGGTGAGCGGTTGCTTGAACCGACGCATGAGGTCTGTGTATTCTTCCTTTATGATGTGGCGGCGTTCCCGTTCGGAAGTGACGTGGGCAAGGCGCTTCTCGATGCGGTTGATTTCCCGGGCGGCGAGCTTGGCGTAGGGAAGAGCCCGGCGGACGTTGTACACGGTGCGGGCATGCAGGCGTTGTTGGCGGGCATAGTAACGGGACGAGCGCTGCTTGGCCGAAACGGTGATTTCAGGAAGTCGGAAAACAGGTATGGTGTCTTGTTGCCGGATGATGGCTCTTGTCACTTGCTGGGCTTTTAAAGCCGGGAGCAGGAATAAACTTAACCATATCGTGATAATTATTCTGTACATTTTCCTATCTTCGCGTATAGATTTTGCTTGTACAAATTTAACCGTTTTATTTGATTTGTGAAAGTGAACGAGAAGAACGAGAACTGGGAGGATTTTTTCCGGGTGAAGTATAATGGAGAACCGGTGATGCCGGGGAAGGTGCTTGTCGCGGAGCCTTTCCTCCAGGATAAGTATTTCGGTCGTTCCGTGGTTTATTTGGCAAATCATGATTCGGCAGGTAGCGTGGGTTTTGTCCTGAATAAAAGGTTGGACGTGAACGTGGGTGCGGTGATTGCCGAACTGGAGAGGATTGATTTCCCGGTGTATTGCGGAGGTCCGGTGGGGGAGAGATACTTGTATTATCTTCATTGCAGGAAAGAAATTCCTGATTCGGAAGTGGTGGGGAATGGTATATTTTACGGGGGTGATTTTCAGACCGTGGTGAAGATGTTGCGGGAAGGGGATTTGAACGAGCGGGATATTCGGTTTTTCGCGGGATATAGCGGATGGGGAAGAGGACAGTTGGAGAATGAGCTGGAGTCGGATTCCTGGTTAGTGGGCAGTTTGTCCCGTGAGGAGATTTTTGGTATGGACGGGAGGAATCTGTGGCGTGATACCATGCGGGGGTTTGGTAATGAACAGGCCGTGTGGGCGAATTATCCAGTGAATCCCGGGATGAATTGAGCGTGTACATTGATATTTTGAAAACATAAAAGCAGACCGTTCTATCGCTGTCCCGAGAGGGAGAGAGGAAAGTCCGGGCAACATAGGGCATCGTGCTTTCTAACGGAAAGACGTCCGTGAGGGTGTAGTAATGTAACAGAAAATGACCGTCCCGCGAGCGGGATAAGGGTGAAAAGGTGGGGTAAGAGCCCACCGGTATCCCGGGTGACCGGGGTAGCCGTACATCTCACGAGTTGCAAGACCATGTATACTGACGTTTAGGTCGGCCCGGCTGATGTCAGGGGGTAGGTCGCTAGAGCCGTTGGGGTGACCCGCGGAGTAGATAAATGATAGAAACCGAAAGGTACGGAACCCGGCTTACAGGTCTGCTTTTTTTATTTTTAATACTATGAAATCAATAAAGGAAATATTTAGAATCGGTCATGGACCATCGTCCAGTCACACGATGGGACCGGGTAAGGCGGCAGCCATGTTCAGGAAGAAGAATCCTTATGCTGAACGTATAAGGGTGACGCTTTTCGGTAGTCTTGCCTTGACAGGAAGAGGGCACTGTACGGATGTTGCCATTCAGCGGGAGGTGGGTGATCCGAATATCGTGGATATCATCTGGGAACCGGAAAAGACATTGCCGCATCATCCTAATGGAATGCGTTTCGAGGCGTTGAGTCATGGTCTGGTGACGGACACGTGGGAAGTGTATAGCGTGGGAGGAGGTGCTTTGTGGGATGAGGCCGGAACGTTTGAGGAGGGAGAGGATATTTACCCGGATACGAAAATGACGGATATTTTGAACTGGTGTAAGTCAGAGGGGCGGACTTTCGTGGAGTACGTGGAATTACACGAGGGAGCAGAGATTTTTGATTATTTGGATGAGGTGTGGAAGGTGATGGTGGCATCGATTCATAACGGCTTGGAGAACGAGGGGGTATTGCCGGGAACGCTTCGTATACCCCGAAAGGCTTGTGCTTATCACGTGAGGGCTCAGCAATCGGCCGGAACGTTGCGGCACATGGGAATGTTGTTCGCCGCGGCATTGGCTGTTGCGGAGGAGAATGCTGCCGGGGGTAAGATTGTTACGGCACCTACCTGTGGTTCTGCTGGTGTGGTTCCGGCCGTGTTGTATTTTTTGAAACATGATCAGGATATAAGTGATAAACGTATTCTCAAGGGATTGGCTACTGCTGGATTGATTGGGAATATCGTGAAGACGAATGGCTCGATTTCGGGAGCGGAAGTCGGTTGCCAGGGAGAATTGGGAACGGCTTGTGCCATGGCGGCAGGGGCGGCGGCTCAGATTCTGGGAGGAACCCCGATGCAGGTGGAATACGCGGCAGAGATGGGATTCGAGCATAACCTGGGATTGACGTGTGATCCTGTCGGGGGATACGTGCAGATCCCGTGTATCGAGCGGAATGCCTTTATTTCGCAAAAGGCAAGGGAGTGTGCCGTGTACTCGTTGTTCTCGGACGGGCGTCATAAGGTTTCTTTCGATGATGTGGTGGAGACTATGATGCAGACAGGATGCGATATGCAGGCCAAGTACCGGGAGACAAGCCTCGGGGGATTGGCTCGCATTTATCGAGCCCCGATAAAGAAATGAAACGGGAAGGTATAAGGTGAAACTGTTAAAAGGGAGATGCTGTTATGGATAGAGTAAAGATGAAAGTATTGGCATTGGCTTACAACAGTTTGTCGAGAACTGGAGCTTACGCTTTGGTTTTGTCGGATGAGGAGGATAAGGTGCGGGTACCGGTGATTATCGGAATGGCGGAAGCGCAGGCAATCGTGGTGCAATTGGAAGGGGTGAAGGTCAAGCGTCCGTTGACTCATGATATTATAAAGGAATTGACAGGACGTTTGGGGGTGGATTTGGAAGAGGTGGTTATTTACCGTGTGGAGGATGGCGTTTTTTACGCGGAAGCCTTTTTCTGCCGGGGAGAGGACGAGATTATCAAGATAGATATCAGGACCTCGGATGCGGTAGCCTTAGCCTTGCGTTATAAATGCCCGATTTACATGAAAAAAAGCGTGATAGATCAAGTTGGGATTTCTGCTTCCACTTTTGAAATGAAAGGGATGAAATCTACCGGTCGGCACGGTGACAATCTGGAGTTGTTGTCAGATGAGGAATTGGAACGATTAATGGATGAGGCTGTTCAAAATGAGGATTACGAGCAGGCTTCGCGTTATCGGGATATGTTGAAATCGAGAAAAGAAAAACCCTAAATTTATAAAGCAATGAGGTATATTGAACTGGATTATGCTAACGTGTTGCCTTTTGTTTCTGCAGAAGAGATTGAAGTGCAACGGAAAAATGCCCAACATGTTTTGAAATCATTGCGGGATGGTACTTGTCGGGGAAACGATTTTTTGGGATGGATGAATTTACCCGTGGAAATTGGCGAGGAGGATTTGAATAGAGTGGAGATTTGTGCCCGGAAATTAAGAGAAAGAACGGATGTCGTGGTTGTGGTCGGAATCGGAGGGTCGTATCTTGGGGCTAAGGCTGTGATTGAAGCTATGTCGGATAGTTTCGCGGTTTGTGACGGACCTCGGGTAGTGTTCGCCGGTAATAATGTGAGTGAGGATTATTTGTATGAACTGCGAAGGTATATAGAGCATAAGCGATTTGGAATATGTGTTATTTCCAAGTCGGGGACAACGACGGAACCGGCTGTTGCTTTCCGTTTGTTAAAGGAGCAATTGGAACGCCAGGTGGGTAAGGAGGCGGCCAGAGAGTTGATTGTTGCTATAACGGATAAAGAAAAGGGAGCCTTGAGGACATTGGCCGATAGGGAAGGATACGAGACATTTATAATTCCGGATAACGTGGGAGGACGCTATTCCGTGTTGACGCCGGTGGGATTGTTGCCTGTTGCCTTGGCGGGATTCGATATCCGGGGATTGGTGCGGGGTGCCGTGGATATGCGTGCTCGTTGCGAGGAGAAGAATGCCGATTTACCGATGGATTATGCCTCAGTACGGAATGCTCTGTATCAAGCGGGATTCACGATAGAAATTACCGTGAATTATAATCCGAAATTGCATTACGTGGGCGAATGGTGGAAGCAGTTGTACGGGGAAAGCGAGGGGAAGGAAAATAAGGGTATTTTCCCGGCCAGTGTAGATTTTACCACGGATTTGCATTCCATGGGGCAATATATTCAACAGGGGCGTCGGGATTTGTTTGAAACGGTTATTTCCGTGGAGCGCCCGAGGTATGAATTAGTGGTTCCGGAAGATGCCGAGAATCTGGATAAATTGAATTTCCTTGCCGGTAAGCGGATAGATGAGGTCAATAAAATGGCTGAGTTAGGAACACGAATGGCACATGTAGACGGAGGTGTACCCAACCTGCGGGTGGTGATGCCGGAATTATCGGAATATTACCTTGGACAATTGTTTTATTTCTACGAGATGGCTTGTGCCATTTCGGGTGGATTGTTGGGTGTGAATGCCTTTGATCAACCGGGTGTGGAAGCCTATAAGAAAAATATGTTTAGGTTGCTGGGAAAACCGGAATGATTGTAAATATAGGTGTGCTTAGATTTTTATAAAGCGGTGGCGGCTCAAGAATTTCTGGGTCGCCATCGCTTTATAAATATGCTTGCTAGAGTGTTTTTCAAATATCCAAATTCGGGAAGGATGATTGTCGTATTGGTATAACTTTTCTTTTTATGCCTTAATATTGAATGTAATAAATGTATTTGTGAGTGTATTGATTGTGAGTAATTTGCCGGTAAGAATCCCAGGTAATTCAAGTATGATTTTTAAAGCCTCGTTGGCTTGTAACGATCCAATGATTCCCGGTAGTGTACCTAATACTCCTGAAGGCTGAGTGAATTGTTGTCCGTCATCCGGATAATCGAATACGTCCCGGTATCGGGGACCTCCCTTGTAATTGAAAACGGATATTTGCCCCTCAAATTCCCGAATACTTCCGTACACGAAAGGGATATTAAGTTCACGGCATGTGTCATCAATTAAATAGCGGGAAGGTAAATTGTCTGTGGCATCAATAACCAAGTGATAGGATTTGATGATCTCATGGGCGTTTTCCCGACTGAGGCGATCCGGGTAAGCCGTGACAAGGCAAAAGGGATTTAATTGTTGCAATCTTTCTTGGGCAACAAAAGCTTTGGGAAGTCCAACATGATTATTATCGTAAAGGATTTGCCGTTGAAGGTTTGAGGCGGATACCGTGTCATCATCAATGATTCCGATATGCCCTATTCCGGCTGCTGCCAAATAGAGTAAAACAGGAGAGCCTAAACCTCCGGCTCCGATAACAAGAACTCGGGCTTGCTTGAGTTTTTCTTGTCCAGATTCTCCAATTTCGTTTAGTGAGATATGTCGGTTATAGCGTTGTTTTTCTTCTTGTGTCAATGCCATGTTATTCGTTATTGTGTTTGATTTTTCCTTCTTTATACCGTTTGATGAATCTATTCATCGTGCCGATGGATACATTATAAGTTTCTGCGATTTGTCTGTAGGATACTTTCTGTTCGAGGGATCTTATGACCTGTTCTTTGTGTTTGAGCAGTATTTGTAATTGGGGACTGCTACCGGGTGGTCTGCCAAGAGTTTTGCCTTCGGCTTTTCGGACAGCAAGGGCTTCTTTCGTGCGAATAGAGATAAGATTACGCTCTATTTCGGCAACTAAGCCAAAAGCGAACCCCAGTATTTTACTGTTGATGTTGTTTTCAAACGTGTATCCTTCTTTCGTGCAATGGAGGATAATTTTGCGTTGGATGCAAGTGTTGATGATGTTCATGATATCAATAAGCGTTCGGCTTAAGCGGGATACCTCTGTCACGATCAGGCAATCTCCTTCTTGCAGAATCTCCAGTAGATTACCCAATTGGCGATCGTTACTGTTTATTTTACCGCTGACGATATCGTAATACCATTCATCTATGGTTAGTTGACGTTTTTGGGCGAACTTACGAATTTCCTCTTTCTGATTCATTAGGTGTTGTTTATTTGTACTTACTCTTAAATAGGCTACTACCATATGTCCTTTTTTACTTTATAGATAGCAAAACCTAATGATTTCATTCGAGAAACCCGTAAGGTTTATGAGTTAATAAAGCCATATTTTTATAAACTTCTTAAACCTTACGGGTAAGTGTGGAATTACATCCATTTATCCCAATCTTTCCATACGGGCTCGTAGCCTTGTGCTTTAATGGCTTCGACCATTTCTTGTGGGGTACGGTCGTCGTTGATTGCAAATTGTTCCAATTCTTTATGCGGAACAACGTATCCTCCTGGTTCCGTGCTGGAACCGGCACTCATGGTGGTGGCCCCGAGGTGCATGGCATGATCCCGGAAATTGCGGCTTTCTCTGGTAGAGATTGAAATCTCGGCTTCTTGGTCCAACAGACGGTAAGCGCAAATTAACTGGACCATTTCCCGATCATTGATGGGATCTTTAGGCATGAAAGCTCCAGCATGCGGTCGCAGGCGGGGGAGGGAAATAGAATATTTCGTCCGCCAATAATGTTTTTCCAGGTATTTCAAGTGTAATGCGGTAAAGAACGAATCAACCCGCCAGTCTTCCAGACCGAGTAAGGCACCGATACCCATTTTCTGGACTCCGGCTGTGCATACTCGATCAGCCGTTTCAAGCCGGTAACGGTAATTTGCCTTACGGCCTTTGGGATGGTATTTCGGGTATTGTTGCTCGTTATACGTTTCTTGATATACACAGACGAAGCTAAGACCAGCCTCGTGTAATCGGGCGTATTCTTCTGTATTCAAAGGTTGTACTTCAAGGGCTATTTGTGAGAATTTATCCCGTATGGTGCGAATGACTTGTTCATAGTAATCCACGGTGGAGATTGTCGGGGCTTCACCGGATACAAGCAGGATATGTTTGAATCCCCAACTTGTGATAACGTCTGTTTCGGCTTTTACTTCCTCCAGAGTCAGTATCTTGCGGTGAATGTCATTTTCGTGATTGAACCCACAGTATACGCAAAAGTTAGTGCAGTAGTTCGATACATAAAGTGGGATGTAAAGCTGTATCGTGTTTCCGAATCGTTCAAGAGTCAGACGATTGGCTTCTTGGGCCATATCTTCCAGCAGGGGAGTGGCTGCCGGGGAGATTAAGGCTTTGAAATCTTCTAAAGTACGGTGACTGTTATTGATGGCGGCGATAGCATCATTCTTGGATTTATCCATGATGCTTTCTTTCACCTGCTCCCAGTCGTACTCCTGTATCGTATCGTAGAATGTCATTTTAGTTGAATTAAAAACGGTTAATCAAGGAATGAGGTTAAAGGAGAACTTGCTTGGGCGTGTTTGTATTGTTTGGCCAATTTTGCCTCGTAGGCCAAGCGGCCTGCTTCTACGGCTAATTTGAAGGCCTGTCCCATTTCTATCGGGTTCGGTGAAACGGCAATTGCCGTGTTGACCAGAACGGCGGCAGCTCCCATTTCCATGGCGGCAGCGGCATGTGAAGGGGCTCCAATTCCGGCGTCCACAATTACGGGGACGTTGCTTTGTTCAATAATGATTTCCAACAAATCACGGGTAACTAATCCCTTGTTGGTTCCAATGGGTGCCCCAAGAGGCATGACGGTTGCTGCTCCTGCTTCTTCCAGGTGCTTGCACAACACGGGGTCTGCCTGAATGTAGGGAAGTACCACGAATCCCAGTTTAGCGAGTTCTTCCGTTGCTTTCAGCGTTTCGATAGGATCTGGTAGCAGGTATTTTGGATCCGGGTGAATCTCCAGTTTTAACCAGTTGGTCCCAAGGGCTTCCCGTGCCAACTGAGCGGCGAATACGGCTTCCTTTGCGGTACGGACTCCCGATGTGTTGGGCAATAATGTAATGTGTGGAGCTTTCAGGTGTGCCAGTATATCATCGTTCTGGCCATCCATGTTTACCCGTTTCAAGGCCACAGTTACCAGTTGTGAACCTGATGCCAATATGGCGTCCTCCATAAGTTGGTTGGAGGCAAATTTACCTGTTCCCGTGAATAGGCGGGAGGTGAATACTTTATCTGCTATTTTTAATGGTTGCATATCCTATGATATTAATGATTTCAATGGTTTTACTCGTTATATTTTCACTGTTTTTCAGCAGGGATGATAAGGCGATTCCTGTTACTCTTGTGGCAAGTATAGAGGGAATATCTTCCGTCTTGATTCCCCCGATAGCATGTACCGGCAGGTGAATCCCTTTTTCCCGGCATTTATTCATTAGTTCTCGATAACCCTCCAGGCCGATAACCGGGCTAAGGCGCTTCTTGGTTGTTGTATAGGTGAATGGCCCCAGGCCAATATAGTCCACTT
The DNA here is from genome assembly GCA_944321845.1 of uncultured Butyricimonas sp. GTDB lineage: Bacteria > Bacteroidota > Bacteroidia > Bacteroidales > Marinifilaceae > CALUMT01. Next base: position 13,313 of record CALUMT010000015.1, on the reverse strand, counting down.
GCTGTCTACAGCGGTTTTCTATATCTTCCAGTGTGTTGCATGTTCCCCCGATGATCTTGTCATATCCTAAAATCTGACGGGCTTCAAGGGGATTCATGTCCTCTTTGCCAAGATGTACACCGTCTGCATCCAATTCCAGGGCGAGTTCTACATTGTCATTGATAATGAAGAGTGCCCCGTATCGTTGACAAATACTTTTGACCTGCCGACCTGTTTCAAGGAATTCTTTTCGGCTAGCTTCTTTCATCCGCAATTGAACCCAACGGCATCCTCCCCGGCAGACAGCTTCCACTTGTTCGGGAATACTCATATCTTCCCGATAATCCGTGATGTATTGCAGGGGAATAGCATACAGGTTTGGGAATTCTGGTTGTCGGTGTATTCCCAGGTTTGTGTTGTTAGACCGGATAAACCGATGCACCACTTGTTGTCCTTGCCGACAGGCCTCTGCCAGAGAATAACCTAACGTCAGGTAAGAGGTAATGGCTGCTGACAAGACGCATCCCGTGCCGTGTTTGCTCCCGGCGGAACGAGCTACCGAGAAGGTAGTGATTCTTTCGGGGGTGATTGACCGATCTGTTGACAGGTCCCCTTGGTCATGTCCCCCCTTCCAGAGAATATTGGTCCCGGTAGCACGGCATATTTTCTGTAAATCTTCCAGATGACTATCCTGTCCGAATAATACCTTCACTTCCTCCGTGTTAGGCGTAAGCAGGTAAATGTCCCGTAATATCTCTTCCAGTTTACCTTGCTTTTCTGCTTTGTGGAATTGGAATCCGGCACTGGCTTTCAGGATAGGATCCCAAATCACACGAGCGTGGGGAAATATCTTTTTTACTTCTTTCACCACGTGGTGAAGAGTCTCGAAATGCTCGATAAGTCCGATTTTTATAAATCGGGGGGAACATTTTCGAGCCAGGCATTCGCACTGTTGCAGAATTTCTTCTGCCGATAACCAATGGGTTCCGAGGTATTCCTGTTGGTTTTGGATGGTGATAGCCGTGCTGACTCCCAAGCCGTACACCCCGTTTGCTTCGAATGTTTTGATGTCTGCGGTTACTCCCGCTCCGGAACTGGGGTCAAACCCTGCGATACTCATTGCCGTGTCGGGGAATATTTCCCGGAAACGCTGAATAGCCATTCCCGGTTGTTCCCAGATATATCCAAGTAAGGCTACCCCAGCGAATCCAAGACGACGGCATGTTTCCGTGTTTTCTGCAGTCACACCTCCGAGAGCGATAATTGGCACAGATACCTGATGCAGGAAATCCCGTAGTTCTTCTTCCTGGAATGCGGCATGATATCCCTGTTTGGAAATACTGTCGAACACCGGGCTAAGAAACACATGGTCGGGCACGAACGGCAATTCCCTGATTTCCTCGAACGAGTGACAGGATACACTAATCCTGTCGCCTTCCTGGGGAATGAAACCGCTTGTTTCCCGGAATCTCAGGTGAAAACCCCTTAGCCCGTATTCCTTTGCCAGCTCCGGGTAATCGTGTACCATAATTCGCTGCCGGTAGCGGGGAGCGATACTCCGGATAAAACGTTCGTATCGTTCCCGGCTTGCTCCCGGCTTGCGTAGGTGTAGTACATGCAACCCATCCCCGAACAACTTGTTCACAATCTCCTCTTCTTCAGGAATATCATTCGGTGCGGTGAATAGAATAATCATTTTTATTCCTCGTTAATCTTTTTGCGTAATTTCTCGCTGGCACGCATTGAACAGAAATGCTCTCCGCACATGGAGCAGAAATGTGCTTCCTTGTGTCCCTCTGCGGGCAGTGTCTCATCGTGGAATCGGAGGGCTTTCTCTGAATCCAAAGCCAGGTGGAACTGGTCTTTCCAGCGGAACTCGAACCGGGCCTTGCTCATGGCATAATCCCGGTAATAAGCGGCGGGATGTCCTTTGGCCAGGTCTGCGGCGTGAGCGGCCAGCTTGAACGTGATAACCCCTTCTTTCACGTCTTCCCGGTTAGGTAAGCCGAGGTGTTCTTTCTGGGTCACGTAGCACAGCATGGAAGTTCCGTACCACCCGATCATGGCTCCACCGATGGCCGATGTAATATGATCGTATCCCGGGGCTATATCCGTAACGAGCGGTCCGAGCGTGTAGAACGGGGCCTCGTGGCAGTAATCCAGCTCCAGGTCCATATTCTCCCGTATCTTCTGCATTGGCACGTGTCCAGGTCCTTCGATGAGCACTTGTACATTATGTTTCCAGGCGATTTTGGCTAATTCCCCGAGCGTCTTCAGTTCGGCGATTTGTGCCTCATCGTTCGAGTCTGCGAGACATCCCGGGCGTAATCCGTCACCGATGGATACTCCCACATCATATTTGGCAAGAATCTCGCAAATGTCCTCGAAATGCTCGTATAGGAAACTTTCCCGTTTGTGGGTCGTGCACCAGTGTGCCATGATAGCGCCCCCGCGGGATACGATTCCCGTCAGACGTTTCAAAGTCAGGGGTACGTGATGCCAGCGCAATCCGGCGTGAATAGTGAAATAGTCTACCCCTTGCTCGGCCTGTTCGATAAGCGTGTCGCGGAAAATCTCCCAGTTCAGGTCTTCCACTTTTCCCCTCACTTTTTCCAGGGCCTGGTAAAGAGGCACGGTTCCTACCGGTACGGGTGAATTACGGATAATCCATTCACGGGTTTCATGAATATTCCTTCCCGTCGAGAGGTCCATGATCGTGTCTGCTCCCCAGCGGAATGCCCAAACGGCCTTTTCCACCTCTTCCGAGATTGTGGAGGTGATGGGGGAATTCCCGATATTGGCGTTTATTTTTACCAGGAAATTACGCCCGATAATCATTGGCTCGCTTTCCGGGTGATTGATATTGGCGGGGATGACAGCCCGTCCAGCAGCCACTTCCTGGCGCACGAATTCCGGTGTAATGTATTCCGGCATATTGGCACCCAGCGGTTCACCTTTTTCCTTCTTGTATTGTTCTCTGATTTTGTCGGCCAGTTGGTTTTCGCGGATAGCGATGAATTCCATTTCCGGGGTGATAATGCCCTGTTTGGCGTAATACATTTGAGTTACGGCATGTCCATCCTTGGCCACACGCGGTGTCGTGTTCACGTGCTCGAAACGCAGGCAATCCAGTGACGGGTCATTTTGCCGCATGCGTCCGTATTCAGAGCTCAGTCCGTCCAATTTGACCGTGTCTCCCCGTTCCTCGATCCATCTTTCCCGGATTTTTGGCAATCCCTTGTGCAAATCCACCTTGTATTCCGGGTCGGTGTAAGGACCCGACGTGTCGTATACCACTACCGGTTCATTTTCCACGCGCTTGCCGTCCACGTCAATCGTGGGGGAGAGGTTAATTTGCCGCATCGGTACCTTGATGTCGAACATTTCGCCTTTTACGTAAATTTTTTCTGACCCGGGTAATGGGCCGCTTGAAATATTAAATTCCTGACTCATGATTTGTATTTTTTATGTGAATATTTTTTACGATGATGTTATCCGCCTTGTACGGCCTTGATGATGATGATCTTGCTTCCGTCCTTGAGGTAAGTTTTGTCCCATTCTGCTCGCGGTATGACCGTGTAATCCACGGCTACGGCCACGTGTTCCGTGTTGATTCCGTTGTTTTCCAGCGTTTCTCGTAATGTGGCACTTTCCCCGCACTCGAAAGCCTTGTCGTTGATAAATACTTGCATAACGTACAATTAATTAGTTATCAAAAATCTTCAGGGGAAAGTCTAAAAAACGGAATCCGTTATCATCGTTCACGTTCCCTACGTCGGCATTACCCGCATCAGGTTCATGGGTATAATCTCAGCCCGTTGTATTAACCCGTGTCCTTTCACGGGCCGGATAACCGTTTTTCGGTTTATCCGTAGGCACCCCTTCCGAATATCTCCACAAAGATAACATAATTTGGTGGAAACGGCAATCGCTTGCGGGATTTTCTTGGCAAGAAGTATTTATTCCTGGGAGGGGAGATTTTTTGGAATTTCCCCCGGGTCCCTGGAATAAACACGAGACGAGAGCCATTCCGACTCTCGTCTCGTTATTTGTTTTCTTTTGCTGGAATTTACCTCGTGACGGTTTTCAATCCGTGATTTCGAACCGTACAAGCATGGAGTAATTCTTCTTTATCGTGCGGAATCCGTCAAATGGGGCTCCAGCTGCATCAAGCGCCACATTTTTCATGAGGGGAAGTCCTCCTCCCGTGTTCCCTTCTTCCACGATGCGGATCACGCTTCCCAGTTTCTTGCCTAGCGCTTCCACCAGGTAAGTCGCTTTTTTCTGGGCGGCTTTCAACGCTTCAATTTTTCCTTTCTGGTTATAGGACTGCATGTCCTTGTTTTCCAATTCTCCGATATACATCGAGTTGACTCCCCGGGTATCCATCCGTTTCACGATTTTGTCAATTTGCTTGAAATCCCGTAGCGTGATATCGAATCTCTTGGAGACCAGAAAATCCTGTCCTTGCCTGCGCCAGTAATCCCCGATTTCCTGCGTGCGGATGGCGTCATTGGAAACTCCCGCTTCTGCCAGAACCTGGCGTAATTTTTGCTCGATTTGCTCCAGGGGTACTTTTGTGCGGTATTCTTCCGGTTTGGATTTTCCGTCAAATTCTTCCTCGAAATATTCCCGGATTTCAATGATGTAGTGAATCTTGTCCGGAACGATTTCAAGCTCCGAGGTCCCAACCACTTCTATGTACCGTTCCTCTGTTTGTGCCTGCAGTGTGTAAGTCGCGAACATCACCATCATGGCGAATAGCAATAATTTCGTTTTCATCATTCTGATATTTAATTGTTTCGTTTGTAAAAATTCAAGCCGCTCACTCCTCTGTTTCTTGTATTTTTCTCAAACGTACTCAAAAGAAATGATTAAAACAATGATTTGCCCCCTCTTCTTGTCATGTTTCTTTTTTCCCGGTGACAATGTCCCCGGTAGGGAAGGGTACAATTTCTTGTGCCAGGCCCGGATGATTTTTATATATCCGTGGATGCCTGGGATTGTTGTATTGAAAACGAGACTTTCACGTTTCCTTTACCGAGAGCGGTAGCCAATCCTTCCGGATCATCGATTTTGCCTAAACGGGTATAGCTGTATGATGATGAAAAGGTTTTGTAGAAAAGAACGACCGTGTTCGTACCCCACAAGAGCAAATCTCCGGAATGAATGGTACCTGGGCGGAATGTCTCCGTTGGTAGGTTTTTGCTTAGATTATAATACTTTTCATTCCCGTTCATTTCCGTCATGGTAACACTCATGGGGAGTAAGGCAATGAAGGCTTTCGCTGTCGGGGAATCTTCCAGTGTGGCCGTGTAGTGCGTATCTCCTATGCTGATGATCATGTTGCGATTCATGGTTGTGGTATCCGTGTTTTCAGTGTTGTTTTCGTTTTCCTTATTATCTTCCTCGTCAGTGGGAGGGGCAAGGGGCTGTTCGGTTCCATCGGCCAACGTTTTGTTGTTCGGATCACAAGATTGTATGCCCATGTAGATGGGCCATACAATCGATAGTAATAATAAGATCTGTTTCATCGTTTGGCATGTCTTGTCGCGGGGGAGACTTGTGGTTGTGACGGAAGTCCCTACCGGCATATGGTTTCAGGGGGTGTCGTCTGGTCCTGTTCGATGGAACGGAGATAACGGGCGGGAACTCCTCCCACTATCGTGTTTGCCTGCACGTCTTTCGTGACGACCGATCCTGCCGCGATAATGGCGTTATCGCCGATAGTCACTCCTTGCAGGATGGTGGAGTTGGAACCGACCCACACGTTCCTGCCCAATCGGATGGGGGCCGGATTCATGGATGCCCGCTTTTCGGGAGCGATACCGTGATTCAATGTCGCGAAAACGACATTATGCCCGATTTGACAATTGTCACCGATTGTCACTCCACCATGATCCTGAAAATGGCAGCAGGCATTGATGAATACGTTCTTACCGATGGTGATATTTTTCCCGAAGTCGGTATAGAAAGGGGGAAATACCCGAAATGTCTCATCGACTTCCTTGCCGAATAAGCGGGACATCAGGCCTCGTGTTTCTTCGGGTGTGTGGTAACATCCGTTCAATTCGAACGTGACGCGGCGAGCCTCCTCGCTCATGCTATTCATGAAATCGTAAATCTCGGGACTATCGAGCGGTTTTTGCTCCTCAACGTGTTTTAAAAAATCATTCAGTGTCATCGCTTCATTCTCTTTACGCGTTTTTCCCCATCTCTCTCGCTTGTTGCAAGGCTGGATTTCCCTTGATATCGCCCACGTGCCATACTCCGCCGCAGAACAATGTTCCTTTCACGGTCGGGTTTTCCAGGCAATCCAGGAATCCCATGAAATTGGCAACGATACGTCCCATAATACGTTCATCATTTTCAGCGGCCGTGGCAATAAAATAGAACTCTTTGTTTTTCATTTCCGTATAAGGTCCGCAGCAACGGTCAATCAATGTCTTCATCTGTGCGCTCATGGCATAGAAATAAACTGGGGTCGCCATCACGATCACGTCAGCGGCTAGCATTTTCGCGATAATCTCGGCTGCATCATCTTTCTGCGGACATGGTTTCTTGTACAAACTGCAGGTGCTGCAACCCGTGCAAGGGTGAATGGTCTTGTCTCGCAGGAATATTTTTTCTACATGATTACCGGCTTCCATGGCTCCTTGCATGAATTCATCACATAGCGTGTCGGAATTGCCTCCTCGCCGGGGGCTGGATGATAAAATCAGTATATTTTTCATATCTACACTTGTTTATAACGATATCACATTTTTCTTTCTAATCGCGAAAATAGCAAGATAACGTTCACGCTATAGTAGATAAATTACGGATATTCCAACCCGGATTACATATTTTCGAAACACCCTGCCTTATTTTCTTCTTGTTTTTTCTTTTTGAGACAGGATGAAATGTTTCTACTCGCGTGTTTGTTCGCGTTGAAGCGAGAATTTTTGAGAACTATGGGAAATAAAAAAGCACTTACCGAGGTAAGTGCTTTTGCTTGAGCGGAAAACGGGACTCAAACCCGCGACCCCCAGCTTGGAAGGCTAGTGCTCTATCGACTGAGCTATTTCCGCAAAGGTGGGGAGAGCAGGATTCGAACCTACGAAGACAATGTCAGCTGAGTTACAGTCAGCCCCAGTTGGCCACTTTGGTATCTCCCCATCATTTTAATGAACGCTTGCTTGTCGTAAGCGGGTGCAAATATAGAGCTTTTATTCTTTCATGCAAAGAAAAAATCAATTTTCTTTTCGAGAAAAATTATGCAACTGTAAATCGGATATCATCATCGAGGCGAAACGGTCTGATGCTCCGATACATCCCATTTTCTGGATGACCTCGTCGTATCCCTGCAGCATGCGTGTGCGTGCCGCCCCGTTCGGCAATATGGCCGAGAGTTCCCGCTTCAGGTTGCGTTCGTTCAATTTCTGCATCAATAGTTCCGTTACCACTTCCCATCCGGCGATCAGGTTCACGAGGGAAATGTATTTCACTTTCACGAACATTTTGAAGAGAGCGTAACTTAATGCCCCGCCTTCACCACTATAGCAAACGACTTGCGGCGTGCGCAACAGGGCCGTTTCCAGCGTAGCCGTACCCGAGGTCACGAGGGCGGCCCGGGCTTGACGAACGAGCCGGTAGGTTTGCCCATACACGATCCGGATATTCATGCCACGGGTGTACGGGGCATAGTCGGCCTCCGACATGGAAGGTGCTCCGGCTATCACGAACTCGTGGTCGGGGAATTGCTTGACCATTCGCAGCATCTTGGGAAGCACGTGCTTCAATTCCTGGGTCCGGCTTCCGGCCAGCAAGGCGATGATCGGTTTCCCGGAAAGCCGGTTGGCCGTCACGAATTCCTCGAAAGTCTCGTTCTTGTATTCCCGTTCACCGATGGCATCCACGAGCGGATTGCCGGCGTAACGGGCCGTGTAACCGTATTTGGCGTAGAAATCTACCTCGAACGGGAAAATGACGTACATCCGGTCGATCAATCGCTTGATTTTTTTCACCCGTCCGGTGTTCCAGGCCCATATTTTAGGGGATATATAATAGAAAATCCTTATTCCGCTTCCCTGCAGGAGTTTGGCCAACCGGAGGTTGAATCCCCCGTAGTCCACGAGGATAACCACGTCGGGTTGCCAAGCCAGAATATCGGCATGACATGCCGCGATGTTCCGTTGAATCTTCCCGAGGTTCTTCAGCACGGTCAGAAATCCCATGATGGCCGTTTCCTTGTAATGGCGGACGATGGTACACCCGGCTTCCCGCATCAGGTCGCCACCCCATCCGCGGACTTCCGCCCGATGGTCGTGCCGTATCAGTCCCTTGATCAGGTTGGAGGCGTGAAGGTCACCCGATGCTTCCCCGGCGATAATATAATATTTCATGCTTGTTTCGCGTTAATGTTATGGCCAAAGGTAGGGATAAAAAATGATACTGCCAATTCCTTGCCGCTTCTCTCCCGGGACGGCTCCGATTTTGACTTCCCGCGGGACTGGGATGGTATCGTGTCTGTTCATGAACCGGGTTTGACCGTTAATGAACCGTTCCTGAACCGTTGCTGAACCGTTCCAAAGAAGACTAAGTGGTATAGTTATGAGGAATTTATGACGAACAAAAGAAGAATGGCGGGATATGCCTATATTTTATTACCTTTGCCCTCAGTATTTTAAAGAATGAAAACATGGATATTGCAGGGAAAAGGATAGCTTTTATCACTTTGGGGTGTAAATTGAATTTTTCGGAAACGTCCACCGTGCGTCACAGGTTGGAGCAGGCGGGTGGTGTGACCGTGGACGAGAAGGTGGGAGCGGATATTTTCGTGATTAACACGTGTAGTGTCACCGATATTGCCGAGAAAAAGGGACGGCAGTTGATCCGGAAAATCGTGCATCATAATCCCGGGGCGTTCGTCGTGGTCATCGGGTGTTATGCCCAATTGCGGCCGGAGGAAATCACGCGCATCGAGGGCGTGAATCTCGTGCTGAATGCCAAGGATAAACTGAACGTGGAGCAGATATTGCGCCACGTGGAGGAGTGGGAACATCAGGAACCACATTCCTGCGATATTTTCAAGGTGGGGAATTTCGATCTCGCTTACTCGTATGGCGACCGTACGCGTTGTTTCCTGAAGATACAGGACGGGTGCGATTATTTCTGTTCTTATTGCACGATTCCTTTCGCGCGGGGACGTAGCCGGAGCGCGACTATAGCTCAGGTGATGGAGGCAGCGGCAGATGCGGCCCGAAGGGGTATCCGGGAGATTATTCTCACCGGGGTGAACACGGGAGATTTCGGCCGGGAACACGGGGAGACTTTCCTGGAATTGCTCCGGGAATTGGACGGGATGGAGGAGGTGGACCGTTTCCGGGTGTCGTCGATTGAACCGAATCTGCTGACGGACGAGATTATCCGTTTCGTGAGCGAGTCGCGGCGCTTTATGCCTCATTTCCATGTTCCGTTGCAGTCGGGGAGTGACGAGGTGTTGCGTTTGATGCGGCGGCGTTACGGGCGGGATTTGTTCGCGGGAAAGGTGCGGCAGATCAAATCGCTTATCCCGGATGCCTTTATCGGGGTGGATGTCATCGCCGGAATGAGGGGAGAGACCCCGGAAGCCTTCGAGGATGCCTGCCGGTTCGTGGAGGGATTGGACGTGTCGCGGTTGCACGTGTTCCCTTACTCGGAGCGTTCCGGGACGAGAGCCCTGGATATACCGCTGGTTGTCCAGGGAACGGAGAAACGGCGTCGGGTGGAGGTGCTGCTGGAGATTTCGGAACGCAAATTGCGTGGTTTCTACGGGAAGCACGAGGGGGAGATTCGTCCCGTGCTGTTCGAGGATAGCGAGGTGAACGGTTCCATATGCGGTTTTACGGATAATTATATCCGGGTGGAAGTGCCTTATGACAAGGGACTTGCGAATCGGATTGTGCCCGTGAGGCTGGGAAAGATGAAGGATGACGAGAACGTGGAAGGGAAGATTGTCGTTCATCCTGATACGGAAATGAATTTAAAAAATGAACTGTCATGAATATATTGGTGACCGGGGCAGCCGGTTTTATTGGTTCGGCTCTTGCCGAGAGATTGTTGGCCGCGGGGCATACCGTATACGGTATTGATTCCATTAATGATTATTACGAGGTGTCGCTGAAATTGGACCGCTTGAAGGCCGGCGGTGTCGAGCGTCCGGAACCCGGTAAGCCGGTTCGTTCCGCGAAGCACGAGCGTTACACTTTTTGCCAGATGGATTTGTGCGATGCCGTGGCGTTGAACACGCTTTTCGCCGGGGAGCATTTTGACGTGGTGGTGAACCTTGCCGCCCAGGCGGGAGTCCGTTACAGCCTCACGCACCCGGAGTCCTACGTGCAGAGTAATATCGTGGGTTTTGCCAATCTGTTGGAGGCTTGCCGCCATCATCATTGTGGTCGGTTGGTGTATGCCTCATCTTCTTCGGTGTACGGGAATAACGCCTCGGTGCCTTTCAAAGAGACAGACCGGGTGGATCATCCCGTGAGCCTGTACGCGGCCTCGAAGAAGAGCAACGAGCTGATGGCTTATACCTATGCCCAGTTGTACGGGATAAACACGATCGGGTTGCGTTTCTTCACGGTGTATGGCCCGTGGGGCCGACCGGACATGGCCCCGATGCTGTTTGCCCATTCTATCCGGGAGGGTCGGACGATCCGGGTATTCAATAACGGGGATCTTTCCCGGGATTTTACTTATATTGACGATATCGTGACGGGGGTGGAGAAGATTATCGCCATGCCGGAAGTCCGTCGGGAGGATGTGCCCGGGGTACCGGCCACGATTTATAATATCGGTCGGGGTATGCCTGTCCGGCTGATGGATTTCATCCATGAGTTGGAACGAAACCTGGGACGTGAGGCCCGGAAGGAATTCGTGGGAATGCAGGCCGGGGATGTTTACCAGACGTGGGCCGACACGACCCGTCTGCAATCGGATTACGGTTACACGCCCACGGTGTCCCTGGAGGAGGGGATTGCCCGTTTCGTGAAATGGTTTAAAGCGTATTATCGTTTATGAAGGCGCCGGGTAGAATCGTTGGGGCTTTCTTCAGCCCTACGGGAACAACGGCCAGGGTGGTTTCCCGCTTGACGGAACGGCTGGGACAATTGTTTGCGTTGCCGGTGGTGACGCTGGATTTTACCTTACCGGAGGGACGCCTTGTACCGCTGCAATTCGAGGAAGGGGATTTCGTGGTGTTGGGGGTTCCCGTTTATGCCGGGCGTGTACCTAACGTGCTGTTGAAATATCTCGGGCAATTGTCGGGGAAGGGGGCTGTTGGTGTGCCGGTGGTGCTTTTCGGCAATCGGGCTTATGATGACGCGTTGATTGAGCTGCGGGATATCATGTCGCGAGGGGGAATATTACCCGTGGCGGCCGGGGCTTTCGTGGGGGAACATGCCTTTTCCCGGGTATTGGCCCAGGGGCGTCCGGACGCTGGTGATCTGGAGAAGGTAGATGCGTTTGCCGGGGAAATCGTGGAATCCTGGAAACAGGATGGGGAACGTTTTGCCATCGAGGTTCCGGGTACGCCATATCCTTACCGGGGATATTACGTGCCCCGTAATGCCCGGGGGGAGACTTTTGATTTCCGGAAAATACTTCCCGTGACGGACGAGCGTTGCGACGATTGTAAATTGTGCAGCGAGGTGTGTCCGATGGGTTCGATTTCCCGCGAGAACCCGCGGGTGATCACGGGAATCTGCATTAAATGTGGCGCTTGCATCAAGCGTTGTCCCCGGGGTGCGAAGTCGTTCGACCATGACGGTTATCGGCATCATGCCCTGGAGCTGGAGACAATGTACACGCGGCGTCATCCCAACGAGTGGTTCGTGTAAAATATTTTTGAAAAAAATAGGGGGAAATGTTTGGTGTTTTATAAAAACGCCTTATCTTTGCCCCCGCAATGGAGAGGTGGCAGAGTGGTCGATTGCGGCGGTCTTGAAAACCGTTGAACTGCGAGGTTCCGGGGGTTCGAATCCCTCTCTCTCCGCAATAAAGGGTGTAGATCAAGTAATTACGAGATTTACACCCTTTTTTACACCCAAAAATATAAGGCTGACTGTACGGAATTAAGAGTAATGTTTTACAAGACTAATTATTCAAAGATAAAACATATATCTGCTTTTCTGAATCATTGCAGAAATCATCTTCTTTAAAACTTCCGAATTTATGTATGATATTAAAAACATTTAGCCGTCCCAAATGTAAAAAAGGGTGTAAATCTCGTAATCACTTGATTTACACCCTTTGCGGCGGAGAGACAGGCTCTCGAACCTACATATTCAAGAAATATCATAAAATTGCAAACTATTGATAATCACTCACTATTTGGAGTGTATAGTAAATCTAAATCTTTCTGAATATCTTTTGCTATTCCAAATATTGGGTGTATATTTGGGTGTAGAATTTCAAACACACCCAATTATGAATATCAAACGAAACATCATTTTTGCATTGGAAAGCCGGAAGAAGAACGGTGTGCCAATCGTGGAGAACGTGCCTATCCGTATGCGTGTCATATACGCAAGTCAGCGTATTGAGTTTACAACGGGTTACCGCATTGATGTAGCCAAGTGGGATGCTGACAAGCAGCGAGTGAAGAACGGGTGTACCAACAAACTAAAACAAAGTGCATCTGAAATCAATGCCGATCTGCTGAAATACTATACCGAAATTCAAAACGTGTTCAAGGAATTTGAGGTACAGGAAGCCATGCCCACTACCCAACAGCTAAAGGACGCATTCAACCTGCGGATGAAAGATACAAGTGAAGACCAGGAAGACGTAAAGATAAGTTTTTGGGAGGTATTCGATGAATTTGTAAAAGAATGCGGCAACCAGAATAACTGGACTGAATCCACATACGAAAAGTTTGCAGCCGTTAAAAATCACCTCAAGGAGTTCAAGGAAGATGTGACCTTTGAGTATTTCGATGAGTTCGGACTGAACGAGTATGTCAATTTCCTGCGTGACAAGAAAGACATGAGAAACAGTACCATCGGTAAACAAATGGGATTCCTCAAATGGTTCCTGCGATGGAGCTTCAAGAAAGACTATCACCAGAATATAGCATACGATACATTCAAACCGAAATTGAAAACCACACCCAAGAAGGTAATCTTCCTGACATGGGAAGAGTTGAACAGACTAAAAGATTATCAGATACCCAAAGACAAACAGTATTTGGAACGTGTCCGGGATGTTTTCCTGTTCTGTTGCTTTACCAGTCTGCGTTATTCAGATGTTCGTAACCTAAAGAGAAGTGATGTCAAGTCCGACCATATAGAAGTCACCACCGTTAAAACGGCAGA
>CALUMT010000014.1 GCA_944321845.1 uncultured Butyricimonas sp. | reverse complement strand
GAAATTTTAAAAGGGTAAAATAAAATTGACCCCCAACACCAGGACTTTAAAGGGTCAATCATATTGTAGCCAAAGGGGGACAATCCTGTTTGGCCAAAGGGGTCAAAGTCGCATGGCTTTTCCACCCACCATATACGGCTATTTCTGCCGAAATTAGAAATATGGCGGGGTAACACAAAAATGGTATAAGTACCAACCACTTATCATATTTTGCCCTCATTCTGCCATTATTACGCAAGTTCTAGTTATCTTTCAGGTGTTCCAGAGAAAGTTCTTTGACGTGGGATAAAATGGCTTTGTCCATCAGATTCTTCAAACCGGTTTGAAAGAAACTGTTGAAGTAGGCATGCCGGAGTATCCTTTTATCCGAGTCGGTTGTGCCATCTGCATTTATATATTTTTCCAGTACAATTTGGTCACAGGTGAGAGTTCCCGTTTTGTCAGTGCAAAGGATGTTCATAGCTCCAAAGTTTTGAATCGCGTTAAGATCTTTGACGATGGTTTTCTTTTTGGACATGGCGACTGCTCCTTTGGAGAGGTTGGCGGTCACGATCATGGGAAGCATTTCCGGTGTGAGACCAACTGCCACGGAAACGGCGAAAATAAAGGCTTCCAACCAATCGCCTTTCGTTAATCCATTCACAAGAAACACGAAGGGAATCATTACTAACATGAAACGGATCAAGAGGAAGCTTACTTTGCTGATACCTTTGTCGAAAGCCGTTGCTGCCCGATGACCGGCAATGCTTTTGGCTATTGTGCCCAGGTAGGTGCTGTTCCCCGTGTTGAAAACAATACCGGTAGCAGAACCACTAACGACATTGGAACCCATGTAGCAGATATTATCTAGTTCAACGACACTGCCTTTGGTGTATTTTTTGTTTTTGGAATTCGGAGATTTCTCAATAGGGTCCGATTCTCCAGTGAGGGCTGATTGACTCACGAATAAATCTTTTGCCTCTATAATACGGATATCCGCGGGTACCATATCTCCTGCTGCAAGCAAGACTATATCTCCCGGAACTAACTCCGTGATACTGATTTCTTCTCCCGGACTTCCTGCTCGTTTCACGTAACAGGTGTTTGTTACCATTTTTAGAAGGGCTTCGCTGGAGATGTTGGCTTTCCATTCTTGCCGGAAACGTAAAACGGCACTAAATACTACCATCGTGGAAATAATAACAATAGCTGTCCAGTCCTGTTCTCCCGGTTCTGCCATTAGAACATCGAGAATGAAGGATATGATGACAAGACCGGTTAGCACACCAATAAACGGATTGATAAATGCTTTGATGAACGTGGAAATAGGTTTCTTCTTTTTTTCATGTTCCACTTCATTTTTCCCGTATAGGGATTGCCTTGTTTCAATTTCTTCCTGTCTCAGCCCTTGTGGACTTGTTTGAAAAAAACTGAATACGGTGTTGAGTGATTGAGTTGCAGCTAAAAAAACTTTTTCAGCATTGAATGCGACCATTTTTTGAGAGGTTTTCTTCTTCCACATGATAAGTTCATTTACAGGTTATTACTGAGTTCTTTCGTGTGGCAAAAATAAAACCTGCAGGTGTCGAGTGGTATTAGAAAACTATTAGAACTTTCTATGTTGCTGAACGGTGATAGAATAGTTTTTAAATATGGGGTAATTCTATGATAAATGTTGTTCCGACTCCTTGTTCTGAGTGGACGGTTATATGCCCAGCGTGCAGGTGAATGATTTTTTGTGCAAGAGTCATTCCAATACCATGTCCTTCAATATCCTTTTCATGTTCACCCCGGTAAAAGAGGGTAAACAGGTGTTGTTTGTCGATGTCAGACATTCCGACTCCATTGTCGGAAAAGCGTATAATGGTCCATTTTTCCCAGTAGGATATCTGAATAAAAGAGGATTTGTCGGTAGAGTATTTACAGTTGTTTTCTATTAAATTTGAGAAAGCGATATTCAGCAGGTAAATATTGCCCATAACCGTGATTAAGCGATCATCTTCGGCTTCCTCTTGTTCAAACAATATTTCTATATGGTAATCCGGATGCACGTGAAGGATAAATTCCCGTACATCCAGCAAAAGTTCATCAAGTCGTATTTCCTGTAGTTTAATTTGTTCTTTTTGGTAATCGGCTTTCGCGAGATTTAAAAGGCCATCAATTAGTTTAGTCATTCTTTTTGCGTCCTGGAGCACATTTTGAATGGCTGTTTTATATTGTTCTTGGGTACGTTCTTTTTGTAAGGACAGGTCCAGTTCTGCGATAAGGGCCGCAAGAGGTGTCCTCAATTCATGGGATACGTTGCTGACGAACATTTTTTGAGAATTGAAAGATATCTCCAGGCGTTCGAGTAGTGAATTGAATGTCGTGCTGAGTTCCCCCAGTTCGTCTTTTTGATTTTTCACGGGTAATCGCCTTTCTATGTGTAGGGCTGTGATATTTTCCGCTTCTTTAACGATGCTTCTTATCGGTCTTAGCGAGGCTTGTGCCAGGAAATAACAGGCGAGGAAGAGTAATGACAGTCCAACGGCAAACAGTATGATCAATGTTTTTTGTAGTTTGTGCAGGTTGGCGTACCCGTATCCGTCATAAGCGGCTGCTGTAACGACATAGTTGTTTCCCTGATAGGAATAGAGTAGCCCTATTCCTTGATATTTGTCTACATAAAACTCAATTTCTTTTTGTTGCACGATGGCATCTATCATGGATTGATTTTCTTTTATGATATCATTTTGGATAGCATCATGATATAACATCTGAAAACTGGTTGTGTAGACGGCGACTTCTACTTCATTGATGAATTTTTTGTTGTTCAAATAAATGGATTGCATGGTTTTTGCGTCCACTTGTTTTTGAAAGAACAAATGAGCCTTGGTAATGGCTTCTTTTTTCAAGTCATGAAAGAATGTTTTGCTACGGGTTCGTTCACTGACCCAATAAATGGATAGTAAGCATACGAGGAAAACGGTGGCTGTTACACCGGTATTTTGTAACGTAAGTCTGGTTTTTATTTTCATAATTTATCCGATAGAATAAAGCCGATGCCCGTTTTGGTGTGGATTAATTTGTGGTCAAATTCTTTGTCTATTTTCTTTCTTAGGTAATTTATGTAAACATCAATGAAGTTGGTTCCGGTGTCAAAGTGCGTGTGCCAGACTTTTTCTGCAATCTCTACTCGGCTAATGACTTTTTCTGCATTTTCAATCATGTATACCAATAAGTTGTATTCTTTTGGGGAAAGTTTTATGATTTGTCCTTTCCTTCTCACTTCCTGAAGTTTTAAATTGACAGATAAATCCGAGTACGTGATTTGTTCGGGGAGAGAGGGATGGATATCCATGTTTCGTTTTAACAGGACCTTCACCCGGGCTATTAATTCTCTAAAGTCGAAAGGTTTGACCATATAATCATCGGCTCCGGCATCGAAACCGTCCAACTTGTCATCTGCCGTTCCTAATGCGGTGAGCATAAGTACGGGGATATTTTCATTATGTTTACGTATTTCCCGACATAATTCAAAACCGTTAAGTTGGGGAAGTATTATGTCTGAAATGACGAGCTGAAAATGGTTGGATTGAAAAAGCCGAAGTCCCATTATGCCGTCGTAGGCAACCATTGTTTGATATCCATTTTCTTCTAATCCTATTTTTAATAGATCTGCAACTCTTTTGTCGTCTTCTATTATTAGTATTGTTTGCATAATGATCAAGTGTTAGTTAAACGGGATAATCGGCGGCGAATGTAAGCAAATGCCGGAATAAGGAAGGCTATGGCAAAAATCCAGGCCGTCGGATCGCCGAAACAAATGGCCCAATAACCCCACAAGGGGACAGCGATAAGGCTGACGAGAATACGGGCAACCATCTCTGATACTCCAGACCACATGGCAAGCCGCGTGTAACCGGCTCCCTGTATGGAATAACGCAGGATGCACAATAATCCAAGAACGGGGAAGAAGCTAACGGATACGTGCAAGAAACGGGCGGTCAGTTGGATGATTTCGCTCTCGGATGAGTCGATGAAAAGAAGTGCAAAATGTTCGGAAGCAGTCCATAAAATAATGGCCATAACCGCGGAATAGGTAAGCATCATGCCACAGGCGACCCGTACCCCCTGACCGATACGTTCGGGACGTCCGGCCCCGTAGTTTTGGCCGCAGTAAGTGGCCATGGCTATCCCTAGACTCTCGAGGGGACACATGCAGAACATTTTTACACGCATGGCGGCGGTGAATGCTGCCACGCAGGAAGTGCCCAGGGCGTTGTTGGCTCCCTGGAGCATGATACTGCCAATGGCAGTTATAGAAAACTGGAGTCCCATGGGAGTTCCGATTCCGAGGAGACGTTGGGCAATTGCCGGGGTGTAGCGATATTCTTCCGGATGATCGGCTTGTAGAATCTCGAAATGACGTTTCATGTAAAAATAGCACAAAATGGCTGATACTCCTTGCGAGAAAACCGTGGCGATGGCAGCTCCGGCAACGCCCCAACCGAGCGTGAGGATACAGAAAAGATCCAGGGCGATGTTGAGTACCGTGGAAAACAGGAGAAACCAAAAAGGAGTACGGCTATCTCCTAAGGCCCGGATGATGCTCGAGAGTAGATTGTAGAAGAAAGTACAGGGGACACCCAGGAACGTGATGAGCAGGTAAAGGTAAGCTTCCTCGAAGATATTTTCGGGAGTTTGCATGAGCCGCAGGATGGTGGAGCAGGCCAGACTGGTGATGATGGCTATACCGATAGATAACCAGGTGGCTAACCGGAGGCTGGTATAAACGTATCGACGCATGGAGCTGTAATCTCGAGCCCCAAATTTTTGAGCAACAGGAATTCCGAATCCCCCGCAGCATCCGTTGCAAAATCCAAGAATGAGAAATATGACGGAAGTACTTGCTCCTACGGCCGCTAGATTGTTAATCCCGAGGAATTTGCCCACGATGGCGGCATCCACCAGGGAGTAGGTTTGCTGCAAGACGTTACCTGCCAGTAGCGGTAATGCGAAATTGAAAATGAGCGGTAATGGCCGCCCTTGTGTCATTTCTTGTACTTTGGCCATACGTGTTATATTTCACTAAGTTCGAGCCAACGCATTTCTTTTTCATCAAGAATATCGATGATCTCGGCCACCCGGCGGGAGGCTTCGAGAAGTTTTTCCGGGGATAATGTACCTGAACTGAGGGCTGTTTCCAATTCTGTCCGTTCTGAGTTAAGGGATTCCATGTCGATTTCCAGTTGTTTCATCTCTTGTTGTTCCTTGTAGGTCAGTCGGCGTTGGCGATTTTTCTCGCGGGTAGGTTGCGAGGGAGTGGTCGTGGTTTTGGAGGCCTCGCGACGGGCTTTTTCCTCTTCCTCGCGGCGATCCGCGTATTGGGTATAATTACCGGGGAAATCCCGTATGAGTCCGTTACCCTCGAAGGCGAAAACATGGTCGACGATTTTATCAATAAAGAATCGGTCGTGCGATACGATAAGCAGACAGCCGGCGAAAGAACGAAGATATTCCTCGAGGACGTTTAGCGTCATGATGTCTAGGTCATTGGTGGGTTCGTCCAGTACAAGGAAATTGGGATTCTTCATGAGTACCGTGAGAAGGTACAGTCGCCGACGTTCTCCCCCGCTGAGTTTGGCCACAGGGGCATATTGGAGTTTGTCGGGGAAAAGGAAATACTCGAGAAATTGGGAAGCGGACATGACGCGTCCGTTGCCGAGGTCGACCCGTTCGGCAATCTCCTTGACGATGTCGATGGGACGGTCGTCCTCGCGGAAGGTGATGCCGTCTTGCTGATAGTAGCCGTAAACGACTGTTTCTCCGATGTCTATCGTACCACTATCCGGTTCGATGTTACGGGTGATGATGTTAAGAAAGGTGGATTTTCCAACTCCATTTTTCCCGACAATACCTATTTTCTCGCCACGGATAAATTTGTAAGAAAAATCATTGACGAGGCATTGGCTGCCGTAGCTTTTAGTGACGTGTTCCAGTTCCAGTATTTTACGCCCGAGCCGTTGTCCCTTGATGTCCAGTTCGAGGTGTTTCTCTTCCGCGGGGCGGGAGGCGGCGTCCTTGAGACGATAGAAATTATCGATTCGGTAGCGGGCCTTGTGTCCCCGGGCTTGTGGCATACGGCGCATCCACTCCTGTTCGGTACGGAGCAGGTTGCGGGCTTTGTCTATGGCAGCGTCGCGGGAGGCGAGGCGTTCAGCCCGTTTCTCGAGATAGTAGGAGTAATTCCCTGCATAGGAATAGAGGCCGAAGTCGTCCAGCTCGATGATGTTGTCGCAGACACGATCCAGAAAATATCGGTCGTGGGTGACCATGAAAAGGGTGGTTTGTGTATCGTGAAGATAATCTTCGAGCCATTCGATCATTTCCGTGTCGAGATGGTTGGTCGGTTCGTCGAGAATGAGAAAATCCGGATGACTGATGAGTACTTTGGCCAACCCAACCCGTTTGCGTTGTCCCCCGGAAAGTTCGCGTACATGCCGGTCATAGAAGTCGACTTTCAACTCGGAGAGGATTTGTTTGATTTCGGTTTCATGATTCCAGGCGTTGAGAGCATCCATTCTGGGAATGAGGGTTTCAAGGGCCTGTATGTCATTGGAACTGACGGCTCGTTCGTACTCCTTGATAAGGGTAAGGACGGGGGTGTCGGTGTTGAACATTTCCTCGAGCACGAGGGACTCGGGGTCGAGGTCTGGTTCTTGGGCGAGGTACCCTACCGTGATATCGTTACGGAAAATGACAGTTCCGGTGTCGGGTGTGTCTTTTCCGGCGATGATGCTTAAAAGAGTGGATTTGCCTTTGCCGTTGCGGGCGATGAGGGCTGTTTTCTGGTTTTTACCAATACCAAAGGATATGTTCTCGAACAGAAGATGTTCGCCGAAACGTTTTGAAAGATTCTCTACTTGCAGGAAACTGATCATAGGTGTGTTCAATGTTTTTTAGATTCGTGATTGTAGGAATTGTTGCCGTTTTTCTTCTTCGAATCGTTCTATGGCATAGCGCAACATGGTACGTGGCATGTGCCGGTAACGAGGAAGAAGATAAGCCACGAGGGCATGCTCGTCTTTTTTACCAGCCTCACGGAGAATCCAGCCGACAGCCTTGTGGATAAGATCGTGGGGATGATGGAGGAGAATATCAGCTATGGCAAAAGCATCGGAAAAGTCACCTCGACGAACACGGTACATGCAAGTGACGATGGCCACTCGTTGGCGCCAAAGATGTCCGGAGCGAGCCCAATCGTGTAGAGTACTATAGTCCATGAGCCATGGACCAAGTAATTTATAACATGTTAGGTCGACTAGATCCCAGTTATTGGCCGCATCGAGATGCTCGATGTAGAATTGGGCGCATTCGTCCCGTCTGCTTTGGTCTTTTGCTTTTTCAAAACGGTAGACAAGAGCCAGTAATGCCGTGAGTCGCACTTCGTGAATGGGAGAGGCCAATAATTCGGCAAAAACGGGTAAGTCCGTGTTATGGTGGCGTTTGGCGATACTTCTGATCTGAGGAACGGTGAGCCCGATGAAAGAATCCCCTTCGCCATATTCTCCCGGTCCTGTCTTGAAAAAACGGGCGAGGATGGCGGCTTTTTCCGGGTTGGCTTGCGTGTAAATCTCGTTTAAAATAGCCTGTGCCGATGCTTGCATGTTGATAATTCCTTGTATTCGGGAGCAAAGTTAGCCATTGTTAGTAAAAAAGCGGCGATTGTCAGTAAAAAAACGATCAAAAGTACGGGGGCATTCCTTTTTTATGTGTATTTTTACCCGCATAATTCGAAAAATAGTTGTTTATGTCTAAGATAATAGCGATTGCTAATCAAAAAGGAGGAGTGGGAAAGACGACGACTTCCGTTAATCTGGCAGCAAGTTTGGCAATACTGGAACAGAAAGTATTACTCGTGGATGCGGATCCTCAAGGAAACGCGACAACAGGCGTGGGCTATGATTTAAAGGAGCTGGATGGGACTATTTACGAGTGCCTCGTGGATGGGTTGGATCCGGACAAAGCGATATTGAAGACGGAAGTGGAGAATATGGATTTATTGCCTTCTAATATTAATTTGGTGGGTGCGGAATTGGAGATGTTGAATTTTGATGATAAGGAGCGGGTGATGGGTAAGGTGCTGAGTGGAATACGTGACCGTTATGATTACGTGCTGATTGATTGTTCTCCTTCGTTGGGATTGTTAACGGTGAATTCCTTGGCCGCCGCGGATTCGGTAATCATTCCGGTACAGTGTCAGTATTTCGCTTTGGAAGGGTTAGGAAAGTTGTTGAACACGGTCAAGATTATCCAGAAAAGATTGAATACAAGTTTGGAGATCGAGGGATTCGTGTTGACGATGTATGACGGTCGTGTGCGTTTGTCAAATCAAGTGGTGGCAGAGGTCCGTAAGCACTTTGAGGATATGGTGTTCAAAACGCTTATTCAGCAGAACGTGAAGTTGGCGGAAGCCCCGAGTTACGGGCAACCGGTAGTGTTGTATGATGCTGGATGCCGGGGCGCGGAGAATTATTTGAGTTTGGCGAACGAGGTGTTGGAGAAAAACAAGAAAAAATAGTATAAGGAAAAGTAATATGGCGAAGAAAAATGCGTTGGGTAAGGGTTTGGGGGCCTTGCTGGCCGATGCCGCTGAAGAGATAAAACCGAGGGAGGGAAATGCGTCGGCATTACAGGAAGAATTGCGATTGTGTGATATCCGCCCGAACCCGCATCAGCCTCGTACCGTGTTTGACGAGGAGGCATTGCAGGAGTTGGCGGCTTCCATCAAGTCGATAGGCATAGTGCAGCCTATCACCGTGCATGAGGCCGAGGATGGTAAGTATGAGATTGTGGCGGGGGAGCGTCGTTATCGTGCTGCCAAGATGGCTGGTCTGGAGACGATTCCGGCTTATATAAAGAAGATGGGAGAGGAGTCTGTGCTGGCTATGGCTCTTATCGAAAATATACAACGGGAGGACTTGAACGCGATAGAAATAGCGTTGAGTTACGAGCGTTTGATTGATGAATGTAATTTGACTCAGGATGCCTTGAGCGAACGGGTGGGGAAGAAACGGACAACAATTACAAATTATTTGCGGTTGTTGAAGTTGCCGGCTCCAATACAACTCGCGATTAAGGAGAAAAAGATAAGTATGGGGCATGCCCGAGCTATTATTAATATTGACGATCCGGAAACACAGAATATGGTGTTTGAGCAAATCCTGAAATATGATTTTTCCGTGCGTAAGGTGGAGGAAATCGTGAGGGCATTGACGAATCCAGAGGAAGTGAAGGAGGCGAAACCGGAACGGAAACCGAAATCCATTGGGGATTACGTGGAGTTGCAAAATCATTTGTCCAGGTATTTTGACACAAAAGTCGATTTGAAGCGAAACGAGAAAGGGCGGGGAAGAATTATTATTTCCTTTAAATCGGATGGAGAATTGGAACGTATAGTTGCTTTGTTGGACACGATGAATTCTAAGTAATGAAAGCGGGATTCAGCGAATTTTTACGGAAAGGAATATTGGGCATCGCTATTTTCTTGATGGTGACGGGAGCCGGAAAGGCAGCCGAAAGAGAAGAGCGAATGGTGTTTTTAGTTCGGGATACGTTACCCGATATGGGATTGCCGCATTTGGAAGGAAAGGTGGATAAGGATTCTTTGTTAATGGGAACGGATCTGGCCTTGGATACCTTAACGAGAGCTCAAAAACGCCTGATGAAGCGGCGAATGGAAACTAAGCCACATTTTCCCCACAAGGCTACGATTTTGGCTATGGTTTTGCCGGGAGCCGGGCAGGTGTATAATCGTCAATGGTGGAAACTGCCGATCCTTTACGGGGGAGTCGGGGCTGCTATTTACGGTTTGTCTTGGAATACAAAATATTATAATAAATACCGGGATGCTTTCGTGGATTATACCGCTTACCTTAACCAGATTGCGGAAGATAAGGAAAATGACCGTGAGACGCCTTATCCCACGGATAATAAATGGGACCAGTTGATGGCTCCCGGGAAAACTGCGGAAGGTTATTCAGAGTCAATGCAAAAGCGATTTCAGGAAGTGTTGAAGACGAAGAAGGAAAACTATAAGCGAAATCGGGATTTGATGTATATCGTCTGTGCCGGTATTTATGCCGTGCAGATTATTGATGCGGTGGTTTTTGCCCATTTTTATGATTTTGAGATAAACGAGGATTTATCCATGAAGATAGCACCTTCGACTGGTTTCTCTCCGGCGTGTGGGGGAACGGTTGGTTTGACATTGTCGTTAAGATTTTAAGAAGATAGATTATTATGCGTTTTTTTGTGTTGTGTTTAATTGGAATGTTGGGGGGAAGCGTGGCGAAAGCGGAGGTGCGTGACACGGTTCGAATGAAATTGGATCCGCCTCGTTTGTTGACACCCAAGATGATCGTTCTAACGGATTCAATTCCGGGTGCTTTTATAGAGAAACTGGATGTCCTATACGAGAAATGGTACATCTCGAAACAAGGAGGGGAGGATAATGAGGTTTTATACGATACGGGAGAAGATGCCGTGACTATGCCGGATTCGGTGTATCTGGCACGATTGGATTCCTTGAATTCCGCAATACGTTTGTCATATAACGAGATTGTTCGGAATTATATTGAATTGTATACCGTGAGGCGTAAATCTCAGTCTGGAGCCATGATTGGTTTGAGCGAGTATTATTTCCCGATTTTTGAGGAGATTCTGGCGCGGGAAGGATTACCTTTAGAGTTGAAATACTTGCCGGTTATCGAGAGTGCCTTGAACCCGAGAGCCTTTTCGCGAGCAGGAGCCTGTGGTTTGTGGCAGTTCATGTACGGGACAGGAAAAATGTATAAATTGGAAATCAATTCTTTCGTGGATGAACGTCGGGATCCAGTGAAATCATCAGAGGCTGCAGTCACTTACCTGAAGGACCTGTACCAGATATACGAGGATTGGATACTGGTTATTGTGGCTTACAATTGTGGCCCGGGGAACGTGAATAAAGCTATCCGCCGTTCGGGAGGAAAGAAGAATTATTGGGATATTTATTATTTATTGCCTAAAGAAACGAGGGGTTATGTTCCGGCATTTATCGGGGCTATGTATTTGTTCAATTATTATGATAAGCATAATATTGCGGTGGTGGAAAATGAATTGCCCACCATGTGCGATACGATCATGATATCAGATGCCCTGCACTTCGAACAGGTGACGAATCTGTTGGATATATCCGTGGAGCAGTTGAGGGATTTAAACCCGCAGTACCAGGCGGACATCGTGCCTGCCGGTTTCGGTAAATCCTATCCCTTGCGTATGCCCTATAATTACGTGACGGAATTCATCGACCGTCAGGATACAATATTTGCTTATAACCGTTTGGCTTATTTTAATGACAGCGACCGTACAGCCGATCCCCGGGTGCGTTTCAAAAAACACGCGCACGTGGCTCCCAGTAACCGGGCGAAGTTGGTTTACACGGTGAAGAATGGGGATGTGATCGGGGGAATAGCCATGAAATTTGATGTTCGATTGAACGACTTGAAATACTGGAATGGTATGACGCGTAACCTGATTCGTGTAGGACAGAAACTGGTCGTTTACGTGCCGAAAAACAAGGTGGATTATTACAAATCCAAAATGGGTACGGCTTATGCCGGTTCTGCTTCCAACAACGAGGTACAAGTGGAACCTCTCAACGAGGGAGAGTATTTCTATTACACGATAAAGAAAGGGGAGAACCTGTGGTCGATAGCCAAGAAGTTTGAAGGAGTAACCAATCGAGATATTATGAAATGGAACGGTCTGTCGGAAAAGGCCGTGAGAAAGTTGAAGCCAGGTCAGAAACTAAAAATAAAGATCTAGTATGAAAAAAAATGTTGTGTTTATTGCCGCATTGGTTATTGCGGCGTTGTGGGCTTGTAATGGAAAAGAGAGCCAGAAAGAATCCCAACAGGGAGGTATTATTCGGGTTGAAGTTCCCGAGCGTCCTGCCGGACAGGAAGATGTAGTGGCTTTACGTTGTGAAGCATTGGACACTGTGCGTGTCGGTTTTATCGGTTTAGGTATGCGCGGACCGGGAGCGGTAGAGCGTTTTACTTATATTCCGGGTACGAAAGTGGTAGCTTTGTGTGACTTGTTGCCAGAACGGGCTCAGAAAGCACAGGAAATATTGAAAAAGCGTGGTTTGCCAGCCGCCGTTGAATATTCCGGCGAAGATGGCTGGAAGGCCCTTTGTGAGCGGGAGGATATTAACCTGGTGTATATTGCCACTCCTTGGCAACTTCACGTGGAAATGGCTGTTTATGCCATGGAACATGGGAAACACGTGGCCGTGGAAGTTCCGGCAGCCATGGATCTGGAGGAATGCTGGAAGCTGGTGAATACGGCCGAGAGAACTCGCCTGCATTGCATGATGCTGGAAAATTGCGTGTATGACTTCTTCGAGCTGACGACCTTGAACATGGCTCAACAAGGTTTGTTCGGGACCATAGAGCACGTGGAAGGTGCGTATAATCATAATCTGGAGGAATTCTGGCCTTACTACCAGGGGAACTGGCGATTGGATTTCAACGAGAAGCATGGCGGTGACGTGTATGCTACTCATGGCCTCGGGCCGGCCTGCCAGTTGCTTGACATCCATCGGGGAAACCGCATGACCCACCTGGTGGCCATGCAGACTCAGGCAATTAACGGCCCGAAGATGGTAAAGAAATTCAACAACCGCGAGAGCAAGAACTTCAAGAATGCCGACCAGACTTTGACCCTTATTCAGACCTCTAATGGTCAGGTGATACACTTGCAGCATAACGTGATGACTCCTCGTCCGTACAGCCGGATGTACCAAGTGACGGGAACCGAGGGATTCGCCAACAAGTATCCCGTTGAAGGATATTGCTTCCATTCACCGGATGCCGTAGAAGGAATGCCCGACCACGAGAACCTGAGCATGCACAGTTTCGTACCCGAGAATGTCAAGGCCGCCTTGATGGAGAAATACAAACACCCGATTCATCGCGAACTGGAAGAAATGGCCAAGAAAGTGGGAGGTCACGGCGGAATGGACTTTATCATGGATTACCGTTTGGTGTATTGCTTGCGCAACGGTCTGCCGCTTGACCAGGATGTATACGATGCTGCCGAGTGGTCTTGTATCGGGGAATTGACCCGTATCTCCATCGAGAATAACAATATGCCGGTGGAAGTACCCGATTTCACCCGGGGTGCTTGGAAGAAATTGAACGGCTACCATCACTTCATGGCCGGGGAATAATCCCCGGGGCATGGCCGGAAAACATGACCTGGCTGAAAAAGAAAATCTCCGGCGAGGGAGATTAAAATAAGAAAAGCGTTTCCCGGTCATTGCGATAAATATCGAGGGCGGCTCACCTGGTGGGCCGCCCTCGATGTTTTTTATCCTCTTCGCTCGAGAAGTACGATGTTCTCCACGTGGTGGGTGTGGGGGAACATATCCACGGGTTGGACGGCTGTCACACGGTAGGCGGCGTCCATCAGGTGCAGGTCGCGGGCTTGTGTGGCCGAGTTGCAGCTCACGTACACGATGCGGCGGGGAGCGGCGCGGAGAATCGTCTCCACCACTTCCGGGTGCATCCCGGCCCGTGGGGGATCGGTGATAATGACATCCGGGCGACCGTGCCGGGCGATGAATGCGTCATTTAATACGTCCTTCATGTCGCCGGCGTAGAAAAGCGTGTTGTGGATGCCGTTCAGCGCTGAATTCACCCGGGCGTCCTCGATGGCTTCCGGCACGTACTCGATGCCGACGACCTTGGCTGCCTGCTTGGCCACGAAATTGGCGATAGTCCCCGTTCCCGTGTACAGGTCATATACCACCTCGTTGCCCGTTAATCCGGCCAGTTCCCTTGCCCGGGAGTAGAGATTATAGGCTTGCTCGGAATTCGTTTGATAGAAGGACTTCGGCCCGATTTTGAAGCGCAGGTCCTCCATCCGCTCGAAAATGTGGTCCGTACCCCGGAAACAGACTATCTCCTGGTCGGTAATCGTGTCGTTCATTTTCTCGTTCACCACGTAGAGTAGCGACGTGATTTCCGGGAAACGTTCAGCCACGGCCCCGAGCAATTCCTCCCGTTCCGTCTTCCGGTCCTCGCCGAAGGTGACGATGACCATCACTTCGCCCGTGGAGGAGGTGCGGACAATCAGGGTGCGGAGCAAGCCGCGGTGTTCCCGGATATCGTAGAAATCCCACCCGCGGACGAGGGCGTATTCTCGGATAAAGTCCCGCACCTCGTTCGAGGGTGAATCCTGCAGGTGGCAGCGCTTGATGTCAACCACCTTGTCGAAAAGTCCCGGGACGTGGAAACCCACGGCCGGAGTCCGTTCCACCTCATCCCCTTCGCCAATTTCCTCCCGCGTGAGGTAACGTTTATTGCAGAACGTGTACTCCAGCTTGTTGCGGTACCGTTCCGTGCGGGGTGAGCCGATGATGGGCCGTATTCCCTCCAGTTCCACTTTCCCGATGCGTTGCAGGTTGTCGATCACCTCCTGCTGCTTGAACTGTAGCTGCATCTCGTACGGCAGGTTCTGCCACTTGCAGCCCCCGCATACCCCGAAATGGGCGCAGAACGGCTCCACCCGGATATCCGAGTATTTCCGCACGCGGGTGATGTACCCCTCCATGAAACTCTTGCGCTTGCGGGTCACTTGCACGTCCACGATGTCCCCCGGGACGGTATTGGGCACGAACAGCACCTTCTCCTCCACGTGGGCGATGGACTTTCCCTCGGCCGCTATTTTTTCTATCTCAACGTTTTCTATCAATGGTTTCTTGCCACGAGCCATATATTCTTCTCTTTTACAGGTTTTCTTTCAGTTTTTCTTTCAAAATCTTCACGCCCTCCGATGCTCCCGTCTCGATGAACTCGATGTGGCTCTTCCGGACGCTTTCCGGCACGCGCGGGTCGATAAGCAGCACGCGGCAGCCCTTTGGCACGTAGTAGAGCAGGCTGGCAGCCGGGTAAACGGCCAGCGATGTCCCGATGACGACGAAGATGTCGGCCTGGCGTACCAGCTCCGTGGCCGGTTCTATGTTGGGCACCGCTTCCCCGAACCACACCACGTGCGGGCGCAACAGAGACCCGTCCTCCGCCTTGCTACCCAGTTTCAGCTCCCAACCGTCCAGGTCGTAAATGAGATTGGGGTTCAGGCTACTTCTCACCTTTCGCAATTCCCCGTGCAGGTGAAGTACCCGGGTACTCCCGGCCCGCTCGTGCAGGTCGTCGATGTTCTGGGTGATGATGTGCATGTCGAAGTCCCGTTCGAGTTCGGCCAGCCCGATGTGTCCGGCGTTGGGCTTCGCCTCGAGCAATTGCTTGCGGCGGGCGTTATAGAAATTGTTTACCAGTTCCGGGTTCCGTTCCCAGGCCTCGGGGGTACACACGTCCTCGATGCGGTACTCTTCCCACAGCCCGTCACTGTCACGGAAGGTGCGGATGCCGCTCTCGGCGCTCATGCCCGCCCCGGTCAAAACTACTAGTTTCTTCATAATCAGATTCGTGTTAATCCATGTTATTGCCCCGCAAGTTACGCGAAAAAAACGAACGGTGAAAGGGCCGGACCTCTCTCTCGTGTTTTTTCGCCGTGAAGAGCGGGTGACGACTCTTTGAGGTGGTGGTATTTTCCCCGCTCGGGATTGGCCTGGTGGGAGGGCACATCTCCCGGGGATCCCGGGGGGTAAGCCCGGGGTCCTCCCGAATAACCATATGCGTATCACTTGTTACTTACTTGTTCATTACTTGTTGAGCAAGTAATAAGCAAGTAATAACAGGGTCATTTTCGTGTAGATATTCCCTAGCACCCCGGGAGTATCCCCCTAGATCCCCGGGAGATGTGTGGTGGCGGGAGAGACGTCGGGAGGAGAACCGGGGGAATGGCTGGGGAAAGGGTGGATTTTTCGAGGGATTATTGGGCGGGGGCGGCCGAAGTCTCGAAACTTTCCGTTATTTTCGCGGGAAACCGGTATTTCGTTTAATTTTTAATGGCACGATGATGATTTTTGGTATTACGACTGCGGGGATTGTCCCGCTGAGACGGGAGAAGTCGGAACGGAGCGTGTTGGCCTCGCAGGCCCTGTTCGGGGAGATGATGGAGGTGACGCGCGAGGAGGGTCGATGGTGTCGCATGCGTATGCTGCATGACGGGACGGAGGGTTGGACGCGGAGGGAGGATTTGGTAGGGGTGGATGAGGGGTTCGTGCGTCGTGCCATGGAGGGGGTGCCGTTCGTCACGCGGGATATGTTCAGTATCGTGATGCGGGAGGGGGACTGGGCCGGGCAGCTGGTGCCTGCCGGGAGTCTCCTGCCGTTGTACGATGGGGAGACGGGATGTTTCCGCGTGGGGGATGATGCTTATCGGTTGGTGGGTTCTTTGTCGGAGGCGGGGACGGGGAATGCCCGGGAGGCGATTGCCCGTTACGCGTTGATGTATTATAATGTCCCATACGTGGCGGGAGGCCGTTCGCCACGGGGGATTGATAACGCGGGGCTGGTGCAGATGGTGTACCGGTTGGCGGGAGTCGGTGTACCCCGTCAGTTGGCCCGTTTGGCGGCGGAGGGACAGACGCTCTCGTTCCTGGAGGAGGCGTTGCCGGGGGACGTGGTGTTGTTTGGCGACGAGTCGGGTGCGGTGACGCATGCCGGGGTGTTGTGGGAGGCGGGACGTGTCATCCATGCGTCGGGTCGGGTGCGTGTCGATAAGATTGACCATCACGGTATTTTCAACGAGGCGACGAAGCGTTACACGCATGCCTTGAAGTTAATCAAGCGATTCTTGTAAGGAGGTTGCCGTTGCCGGGGATTTACCCCGGGTGTTGGCGAGCGGGTATGTTTTCCCTTCCCGGTAGGAGGGGAAGGGGGCGGTGTGTTTAGAGGTAGGCGAGGGCGTCCGGTCCGGTGTTGAAAAGGAGGTCGAGGACGCTGAGGTTGGGAGCGAAGGGGTATCGCTCGGCGAAGGTCTGGTGGTAGGGTTTGGCCGTGAAGGTGTCTTCGGCCCGACGGCGGGAGGGTTTGGGGTGTATCACGTCGCGGAGGTCCTGGACTCCCTCATGGAGGGGAAGGTAGTCTTCGGTGAGGCGGACGGGTCGGCGGAGCTGGAGAATGTCCATGAGCTCGTGGAGTATCCTGGTGTTGAGGTCGAGGAGGTATTTCTCTTTCCGCTCGAAGAAGGGGAGGAGGTTGTCGATGTAGTAGTCGTAGTAGGGGGAGTTCTTGTAGGCGGACTCGATGCCCTTGAAGTGGAGTTTCTGCCAGCGGGTGGAGTAGTCGACGAGGATGTCCCGGGTGTGTGTGTTCGGGGTGGGGCCTTTGGTGACGGGGACGGAGAGGGTCATGATGCCGTTGGCCGTCATGATGTCGCAGCGGTTGCGGTAGCTTTGCTTGCCGTAGTTCTCGTGGGCCTCGATGAGAAGTTCGTCACAGGCTTTGACCTTGGCCATGTACTGGACGGGGGGAAAGTAAGCGGTGTTGAGCAGTATCGTTTCCATGTCGTTCATTTTACCCGGTAATGGTTGTCGCATAGTATGGCGAGTACCTTTTCCTTGAGCTCGCCCTGGATGATGATCTGGCCGTCCTTGACGGATCCGCCCACGCCGCATTTGTTCTTGAGGAGTTTGGCGAGGTCTTTCAGGTCGTCGTCGGTGCCGACGAATCCCTGGACGAGGATGACGGTTTTCCCGTTGCGCTGCTTGCTGTCGAGGGTGACGCGGAGGTTCTGTTTCTCGGGGGCGAGGGTCTCGATTTGTTCCTCTTCCTCGTACTCGTACTGGAAGTTGGGGTTGGTGGAGTAGACCACGTTGACGCGTTCTTTCTTGTTGGCCATGATGCTTTCTTTTTTGGTTTCTCGGTCGCGAATATAGGGGGTTATTCGTGATGAAAAGGCTTTTTTGCTTGAAAAAGTTGTTTTTTTGTGGTTGGTGTTTAATTTTGCGACTTGAAACGGGAGAGGTGTCTCCCTCGGTTTTGAAAAGGATAAAACGTTGAATATGAATAAGATTTTAGCTAAAAGTTATTTCTCGGAACGGGTTGTTCGCTTGGAAGTGGAAGCTCCATTGATCGCCAAGTCCCGCAAGCCGGGTAATTTTGTCATTGTCCGCGTGGGCGAAAAGGGCGAGCGTATGCCGTTAACGATTGCTGACGCTGACGTGGAACGGGGTAGTATCACGCTGGTGGTGCAGGTGATGGGGGTTTCTTCCCGGAAACTTTGTGCCCTGGAAGTGGGGGATTACATCACGGACGTGGTGGGACCGCTGGGTAAGCCGACCCATATTGATAAGGTGGGGACTGTGCTGGCTTGTGGCGGTGGTGTGGGGGTTGCCCCGTTGCTGCCGATTATTAAGGCATTCAAGGCCGCCGGGAACCGGGTGGTTTCGGTATTGGCCGGTCGGACGAAGGAGTTGGTTATCCTGGAGGCTGAGGTACGGGCTTCATCGGACGAGGTGATTATCATGACGGACGACGGGAGTTATGGGAAGAAAGGGCTCGTGACGGAAGGAATGGAGGAGGTTATCCGCCGGGAAAAGGTGGATCTGGCCGTGACCATCGGACCTGCCATCATGATGAAGTTTTGCGAGAAATTGACCCGTCAGCACGATATCCCGACTATCGCCAGCCTGAACGCCATCATGGTGGACGGCACGGGGATGTGCGGAGCCTGTCGGGTGACGGTTGGCGGAAAGACCCGCTTCACGTGCGTTGACGGACCGGAGTTCGATGCCCACCAGATTGATTTCGACGAGATGCTGTCCCGCTTGGGTGCCTTCAAGACGGAGGAGACGGAAAAATTACATGTAAACGAAAAGTAAGAAGATATTATGAATAACGTGAGTGATAGAAACGAGGCCTGGCGCCAGGAGTTGCGCCAGAGCGTGCCGGCCAAGGAGCGTACCGCTATCGAGCGGGTGGTGATGCCGGAAACGCCTCCCGCCGAGCGTATCAAGAGCCAGCGTATCGAGGTGAACAAGGGCTTGACGCGGGAGATGGCCATGACGGAAGCCAAGCGCTGCATGGACTGCGTGAACCCGACCTGTATGACGGGGTGCCCGGTGGGAATTGATATCCCGGGTTTCGTGAAGAATATCGAGCGGGGCGAATTCCTGCAGGCTGCCGCTGTACTGAAGCGCACGAGCGCCCTGCCGTCAGTGTGCGGCCGCGTGTGCCCGCAGGAGAAACAATGCGAGTCAAAGTGTTTCTACATCCAGAAATTGCAGAAGAAGCCCGTGGCTATCGGTTACCTGGAGCGTTTCGCCTCGGATTACGAGCGGGAGTCTGGTCAGATTGCCCTTCCCGAGCTGGCTCCGGCCAACGGTATCAAGGTGGGAGTTATCGGTTCCGGTCCGTCGGGATTGTCCTGCGCGGGCGACTTGGCCAAGCTGGGTTATGACGTGACGGTCTTCGAGGCCCTGCACGAGATCGGCGGGGTGTTGAAGTACGGTATCCCGGAATTCCGTCTGCCGAATCATATCGTGGACGTGGAAATCAATAACCTCAAGAAGATGGGCGTGAAGTTCGTGACGAATTTCATCGTGGGAATGACCGATTCTATCGCCGACCTGGAGGAGGAAGGTTTCCGGGCGTTCTACATCGCTTCTGGAGCGGGTCTGCCCCGTTTCATGAATATCCCGGGAGAGAATTATAACGGTATCCTTTCCTCTAACGAGTATCTTACCCGCGTGAACCTCATGGGTGCCGACCAGGAGGATTCCGATACGCCGGTATACCACGGTAAGCACGTGGTGGTTGTCGGCGGGGGTAACACGGCCATGGATTCCGTACGTACGGCCAAGCGTCTGGGCGCCGAGCGTGCCGTTGTCGTTTATCGCCGGAGCGAGGAGGAAATGCCTGCCCGTCTGGAGGAGGTGAAACACGCGAAAGAAGAGGGATGCGAGTTCCTGACCCTGACGAATCCCGTGGAGTACCTTGCCGACGAGCGTGGCCGGGTTAAGCAGGTGCGGGTACAGCGGATGGAACTCGGGGAACCCGATGCCAGCGGTCGCCGCAGCCCGGTGCCCGTGGAAGGATCGGAATACCTGATCGACGCCGAGGTGGTGGTGGTTGCCGTGGGGGTATCGCCCAATCCCATTGTACCGCGTTCCGTGCCGGGACTGGAGGTGTCCAAGAAGGGAACCATCGTGGTGAACGACGAGACGATGCAGTCCAATCTACCGGAATTTTTTGCCGGCGGGGACATTGTCCGCGGTGGTGCCACGGTTATCCTGGCCATGGGTGACGGTCGTCGTGCCGCGGCTCACATCGACGAGATGCTGAAACAACAGAAAGCCTGATAATTGAAACAGATATGACAAAAGCTGTCCCGGAACGAGTCCCAGGACAGCTTTTTTAAGTTACAGAAGAATCAAATAACGAGACAGACATGAAAAAACTATTATTGACGCTTGCCCTCGGGGCAGGTATTTCCGCGCTGCATGCCGCGACACCGCTGTGGATGCGGGATGGTCGTATCTCTCCCGACGGAAAGGAAATTGCCTTTTGTTACAAGGGAGACATTTATAAGGTGAACACCGCCGGAGGTAAGGCGGTACGGCTGACGGCCCTGGAATCATACGAATCCACCCCTGTCTGGTCGCCTGACGGGAAACAGATTGCTTTTGCCAGCGACCGTTACGGGGGATTTGACGTGTTCGTGATGTCGGCCGAGGGAGGAGAGGCCCGTCGCCTGACCGTGAACTCGGCAGCGGAGATTCCCACGGCTTTCACGCCGGACGGAAAGCACGTGCTGTTCACGGCCTCCATCCAGGATCCGGCCGAGAGTGCCCTTTTCCCGACTGCGGCCATGGGCGAGCTGTACCGGGTACCGGTTGCCGGAGGACGGATCGAGCAGGTATTGGCTACCCCGGCGGAGATGGTATGCTATTCCTCCAAGGGGGATTTCTTCCTCTACCAGGACCGGAAGGGGTTCGAGGACGAATGGCGCAAACACCATACCTCTTCCGTCACCCGTGACGTGTGGCGGTATGACGTGAAAACCGGACGGCACACGAACCTGACCGCCCGCCCGGGAGAGGATCGGAACCCGGTGCTGAGTCCCGATGGTCAGCGGGTTTATTTCCTGAGCGAGCGGAACAAGGGCAGTTTCAACGTTTATTCCTTCGCGCTGGATACTCCCGGGGAGGTGAAAGCGGAAACGTCCTTCAAGACTCATCCCGTGCGTTTCCTTTCCATTGGTGCTGACGGGACGCTCTGTTTCACCTACAACGGGGAAATTTACACGATGAACACGGGCGCTAAGCCCCGGAAAGTGGCTATCGACCTGACACGGGACGACGAGAATATCCCGGCTACCTTCCCTTATACCCGTGGGGCTACCGAGGCGGTACCCTCTCCCGACGGCAAGCAGGTTGCCTTCGTGGTGCGCGGGGAAGTCTTCGTGACCTCCGTGGAATACGGTACGACCAAGCAGATTACCCACACGGAGCAGGCCGAATCGGGCCTTTCTTTCGGGGCGGACAACCGTACCCTGGTTTATGCCAGCGAACGGGACGGGAAGTACGGCTTGTACCTGGCCCGGATAGTCCGGGAGCAGGACCAGAATTTCCCGAACGCCACCTTGATAGAGGAAGAGGCTCTGCTTCCTTCCGGTAAGGTGGACCGTGCCTATCCCAAATTCTCTCCTGACGGGAAGGAAATCGCCTTCATCGAGGACCGCATTCGCCTGATGGTCTATAACCTGGAGAGCAAGAAAACGCGGCAAATCACCGACGGTTCGATGTGGTTCACCCGCTCGGGAGGTTTCGATTACTCGTGGTCGCCCGACGGTAAATGGTTTACCCTGGAAATTATCGGTAACGGGCATGACCCCTATTCCGACGTGGCTCTGGTAAGCGCCGACGGACAGGGGAAAGTGGTCAACCTGACCAACAGCGGTTACATGAGCGGTTCGCCCCGTTGGGCCATGGATGGCAACGCCATACTTTTCATCACCGAGCGTTACGGTATGCGTAATCACGCCTCCTGGGGTTCATTGTACGATGTCATGATGGTGTTCATGAACCAGGATGCCTATGACAAGTTCCGCTTGAGCAAAGAGGACTACGAGTTGCAGAAGGAACTGGAGAAAGAGCAAAAGCAGGCTGCCGGCAAGGAAAAGGAAGAGAAGGCCGTCGCCGTTGAGTTGGAAGGCATCGAGGATCGTATCGTGCGTCTGACGCCGTATTCCTCCCGTCTGGCTTCCGCTATCGTGTCGGCAAACGGGGAGAAACTCTACTACCTCTCGGCCGTGGAAGGTGGTTTTGACATGTGGAAGATGGACTTGCGGAAGCATGAAACCAAATTGTTGCACAAGATGAACAGCGGCTGGGCAAACATGGTGTCCGATGCCGCCGGGAAATCCATATTCGTTTTGGGCGGCGGGGGCATGCAAAAGATGGATGCCGCTACCGAAGCCTTGAAGCCCGTTTCCTTCCGTGCCGCCGTGAAGATGGACTTGGCTGCCGAGCGGGAATACCTCCTGCAGCATGTGTACCGGGAGGTGAAGAACCGGTTCTACCGCGTGGACATGCACGGTGTGGACTGGGAAGCCATGGTGGACAACTATCGCCGATTCCTGCCTCATATCAATAATAATTACGACTTCGCCGAACTGTTGAGCGAATTGCTGGGCGAGTTGAACGTTTCCCATACCGGTGGACGCTATTATGCCCCGGGACGTCCGGAGGCCACGGCCAACCTGGGTCTGCTCTTTGATTGGAATTATCCCGGTCTGCGTGTGGCCGAGGTAGTCGAGAAAGGCCCCTTCCACCACGAGAACAGCCGGGTGAAGGCGGGTACGGTCATCGAGAAAATCGACGGAGAATCCGTAGACAAGAATGCCGATTATACGGCCCTGCTCAATGGCAAGGTCGGTAGAAAGGTGCTCGTTTCCCTTTATGATCCCCAGACTAAGGAGCGTTGGGAGGAGGTGGTGAAGCCTATCACTGCCGGGGCTTTCGGCCAATTGCTTTACGATCGTTGGGTGAAGCAGCGGGCAGAAGATGTCCGTCGCTGGTCGAATGGTCGCCTGGGTTACGTGCATATCCCCTCCATGGACGACGAGAGCTTCCGCACGGTGTACTCCGACATCCTGGGTAAGTATAACCACTGCGACGGTATCGTCATCGACACCCGTTTCAACGGGGGAGGCCGCCTGCACGAGGACGTGGAAATCCTCTTCAGCGGGGAGAAATACTTCACGCAGGTAGTCCGTGGACGTGCCGCTTGCGACATGCCCAGCCGCCGCTGGAACAAGCCTTCCATCATGCTCCAGTGCGAAGCCAACTACTCCAACGCCCATGGTACCCCCTGGGTATACAGGCATCGTGGTCTGGGCAAGCTGGTCGGTGCTCCCGTGCCGGGCACCATGACCAGCGTGAATTGGGTACGGACCCAGGATCCGACCATCGTCTTCGGGATACCCGTCGTGGGGTATCAGTTACCGGACGGCTCCTACCTGGAGAATTCCGAGCTGGCTCCCGACATCTACATCCTGAACGCCCCCGAGACCATCGTCAAGGGCGAGGATACCCAGCTGAAAACCGCCGTCGATGAACTGTTGAAGGAAATTGACAGCAAGAAAAAATAACCATTGCTTTTGTGGCAAAATACGATTTTTTCGACATAAAAAGCTATCTCGTATCGGGATAGCTTTTTTACATTTTTTCTACACGGTAAACAACGTGGGGCATCTCAATTCCACGGTAATGTTTGATGATTGTGTCAACAGGTTTCATCCCATTACGGACTGCAACTCTTTGTGATGGAATATTTGTATCCCGGATGATTGAATATAATACTGTTATGCTAGTGGTTACAGGCAAATGAAATCGTTGATTATGTCGGAGACTGTACTCTCGTGAATAGTGACCTCCCCGTTTTCATGAACGTGTCCCAGTATATATTGACCAGTGGAGGCCAAAATCCCGATAAACGTTATTCCTTCGTGGCACTTATCGCTCCACGGTTTCAAAGTACTGGTAATTCCTTTCTCTGTAATGTTGATTGTAAAGGCTATTGAATAATCCGTGAGGTGGTAGGCACTGAAACTGTTTTCGTCAAAATACCACTGGCACGTGAGGCTTCTACCGATGAGACCATTGCTTGGAAGGGTGGATGTTGTTAAACCGGATTCTGATAAACAATTGGAATTCAAATCATAATCAATGATTAGTTTCTCGTCGTTGATAATTTCGTGTACTTGTCGTACATGATTATACTCGGGTAGGTTGGTGTAGGGATAACGTGGTTGCAACACATCGATGGATACCGTGTTGTCCCTGGAAATCCCGTACCGGATGAGCATTTTAAATCGGTTATTCCCTGTTCCGTGGCGCAATATGCCGCACAAGGAGCCATCCAGCAGGAATGGTTGGTGTTCGAACTCCATCTCCCCTTCGTCAAGATGAAACCTGTCAGCGAGTAGTTCCGAGAGGCTGTATTCCTGGTTATCGGGCATTTGGAGGAATGCCTCAAAGTCTGGGTCCTCACCTTGTTCGTGATAAATGATACCATCTTTCGACACCATGCACCTTCCCCCAATGCGCTTATTTTCCGCGAGGCAAGGGATAAAGGCAACCTCATCGTCCGATGGGGATTTGCATTTGTACAGGGAGCCCCCGATTTCTATATAATGATACCCTTCTTGGTCAATATAAATTTGTCTCCCAATATTGATTAGGTTGTATAATCCTGCGTCGCAATTTTTAACAGGATGAATTTTCCCGCTTTCCTTATTCACGAGGATAATGTAGGTGGGTGGATTATCATACCCCGTCAAATAAAAATATCCTGCCATGAGGAGATAATCCTTGTTTAAATGCTGAATACCGTAGATGGTCATATCCACGGAATCCCCCTCTGTGGTAATAAAACGGACGGGGCGCACGTTGTCGCTGGAGTCCAGGAGCATGAATCGTGTGTTCGGGAAACTCTTTTCGGCTATAGAATAGATGATTCTGGCATCCTGAATGTCAACTTTCGTGAGTCCATATTCTGGAGCTTCAAACTTCTTGCAGGCGGCAAACGAGAGAGTGATAATAATTCCAAGTATAAGTTTTTTCATCTTGCCTCCTTTTTAAAACGCGACGGATATTATTTAATGATTCGTTATGCGAAAATAATGATATTTTGAAGGGATGAAAGGATAAACTTTTTCTTTTTATCTATTGAATCCTTTTGTT
The DNA here is from genome assembly GCA_944321845.1 of uncultured Butyricimonas sp. Classification (GTDB taxonomy): domain Bacteria; phylum Bacteroidota; class Bacteroidia; order Bacteroidales; family Marinifilaceae; genus CALUMT01. The sequence goes on along the minus strand of CALUMT010000014.1, from coordinate 78,629 downwards.
CGTTGTAGTTGTTTTATGATTAAAAATATATTGGCAATATTTCCATGCCTCTTTCATTGCTATTCTTTACCTATTGGAATCAGTAACTGACCAGCAGGTGATCAGGACGAGACCAGATGGCGGGAAGAAAACGGGATTAAGGCGTGGTGTTAAATGTGCCTATTTGAGGGAAGGTATTCCCTAGAATAAAAAAAAGGTCCAAAACTAAATTTTCTTTCTTGATAATTGAATCTTTGGAGAGAGTCTTCAGCAGGGAGATAAAAAAACGAGGACAATTCGATTTGCCCTCGTTTTTTAATAATAATTCCCCCTTAGCTTAAAACTCAAAGCCCACCTTGAGCGAGAAAGCACCTAAGTTCACGTTTTCAGTGTAACGATAGTATTCAATCTCTGCTTTTTGCATACTGTATCCTAACATGAAAAACAACCGGTTGTTCCCCTCTCCCATGTTGAAACTACATCCGACGGCCGGGGAAAGGTAAAAGCCCATCCCGTCAAATACCGAGTATCCGATCTTGAAATCGAGAAACGGAGTAATATCGTTTTTCATAAAATTGGCTCTCGCGTGGACGAATATAGGCATAAAGAACAAATCGGCATCCGTGTGATAGTGTATTCCCACGCCACCACCGATGAACAAGTAAGGATTAAACTGATACCCGTGTGACGTGGATAATTCTAAGCGATCCGATTTGTAATCACTCGTCCCGAAAGAATAGCCGAAATCCAGAAATCCCCGGTAACCGGCAATATCTTTGAAGCTAAGTTGTTTCTTTTTGAAACTAAAGCTATTTTGCCGGGATACGTTTGCCATTTCTTTTGTCATTTTTAGAATCTCCTCCATCTTGTAAACGAAAATACTTCCGTCTGCCGTTTGAATCTTAATAGATTCGTTGGGGACTTGTTCAATGATTGTTCCTTTGATGATGCTACCATTTTTGAGGTAAACTACATCTTGATACGATTCCTGAGCTGTCAATCCTAAACTGTCAATCCTAAACTGAAGATGGTCAGCATCAAAACTAAAAAAAAGTGTTTCATAAAAATTTAATTTTAGCCCTAATTCCCGGACAGGCATGAGTAAAATTAAAAGAGCGTGGGAATCATTTGTTTATCAAGTAATAGGTAACGACCAAGAAACCCGTATAGAAATAAACAGTCATCCCACGCTTTACCATATAACGAATACGTATATACAGTGAGCATGAACGTTTGTACTGTTTATCCTTCTATACAAAAAGTTTGGTCGTCTTTTATTACTTAGGATAAAACAAAACGCCTTTATTATCAAAATATTTCTCCGGACGCTTCCAGAGGTTGACGCGAATTTAGATAATTAAAAGCATTTTCCAAACATTTTCGTGGGATGACCGTGAAGCAAATTTACAAAAATTATCCAATGATTACCTTTCGCCTGTCGCTATTTTGCGAACGGTTTTCTTCCGGCTCTCGAGGGATGGTAAAGGCCATTCGTGGATAGTTAAAGAGGAATTCACGTGATATTTGCTATTAATGAAAGCCTACTTAAATAGGTTGAGAATAGGCTTAAAATAGGCTGAGAATAGGCTCAAGGGGCCGAGTAAGTACTTTGAAAGTACCCGGGGAGTAGCGGTGAAGTACCGGGAGTGAAAGGTGAAGTGGCGGGAATAAGGGGTGGAGGGAGTGGGAGAAAAGTTGGGGAGGGCTGACAATACGGCATGGGGTGGGGTTTGGCATGGCAATTGCCGGGAGAGGGAAAGAATGTGAATGTTGAATATTAATAAACTAAAAATATAAAGATTATGTCATCAGGAAAGATTGGTGTTGCTACGGGGAATTTGTTCCCGATTATCAAAAAGTTCTTGTATTCCGACCACGAGATATTTTTACGGGAGTTGGTTTCGAATGCCGTGGATGCTTCCCAGAAGTTGAAGGTGTTGGCCTCCAACGGGGAATTCAAGGGTGAACTGGGCGAACTGAAGGTGCGCGTGAAGGCTGACAAAGCGGCAGGTACGCTGACGGTATCGGATAACGGTATCGGTATGACGGCCGAGGAGGTGGACAAGTATATCAACCAGATCGCTTTCTCGGGTGCCGAGGAATTCCTGGAGAAGTACAAAGATAACGGGGCTGCCATTATCGGTCACTTCGGGTTGGGATTCTATTCCGCCTTCATGGTGAGTGATCGGGTGGAGATTGTTACGAAGTCGTACCGCGAGGGAGCGAAGGCCGTTCGCTGGACGTGTGACGGTAACCCGGAATACACGCTGGAGGAGACGGAGAAGGCTGAACGGGGTACGGATATTATCCTGCACGTGAACGAGGAAGAGAAGGATTTCCTCGAGGACACGAAGGTGAGCGAGTTGTTGACGAAGTATTGCAAGTTCCTGCCGATTCCCGTCGTGTTCGGGAAGAAGAAGGAGTGGAAGGACGGCGAGTACAAGGAGACGGCCGAGGATAACGTGATCAATGATCTGAACCCGGCTTGGACGCGTAAGCCTGCCGACTTGAAGGAGGAGGATTACACGAAGTTCTACCACGAGTTGTACCCGATGGCCCAGGATCCGTTGTTCCATATTCACCTGAACGTGGATTACCCCTTCACGTTGACCGGTATCCTGTATTTCCCGAAAATTGACAATAAGTTCGAGATTCAGAAGAACAAGATACAGTTGTATTGTAACCAGGTGTACGTGACGGATTCCGTGGAGGGTATCGTGCCGGAGTACCTGACGTTGCTGCACGGGGTGATCGATTCGCCGGATATCCCGTTGAACGTGTCCCGTTCTTACCTGCAGAGTGACCGGAACGTGAAGAAGATTTCTAATCATATAACGAAGAAGGTGGCCGACAGCCTGACGGATATATTCAAGAATCAGCGGGAGGAGTACGAGAAGAAGTGGGACGACTTGAAGATTTTTATCCAGTACGGTATGCTGACGGACGAGAAGTTCGCTGAACGGGCCAACAGTATCTTCCTGCTGAAGAACACGGAAGGAAAGTATTTCACGTACGAGGAGTACCAGAACCTGATCAAGGCCGAGCAGACGGATAAGGACAATAAGCTGGTGTTCCTGTACGCCACGGATGTACACGAGCAGTACACGTATATTGAGGCTGCCAAGAAGCGGGGATATGACGTGTTGCTGATGGACGGTCAGCTGGATACGCATTTTATCAACCATCTGGAGCAGAAGACCCCGGATCATCGGTTCGTGCGGGTGGATTCGGATGTTATCGAGAAGTTGATCCCGAAGACGGATGCCAAGGCCGTGGATTGGAGCCACGAGGAGCAGGAGGAGTTGCGTACAGTATTCTCTTCCCAGGTTCCGAAGGAAGGTATGTACATGGTTAGTTTCGAGGCATTGGGCGAGACCGCGGAACCGGTTATCGTGACTCGTTCGGAATTCATGCGCCGTATGAAGGATATGGCGGCCTTGAACCCGGGTATGAGTTTCTACGGTGCAATGGGTGACCAGTACACGCTGGTGGTAAACACGGAGCATAAACTGGTGAAAGGCGTGTTGGCTGACGAGAAGGCCGAGATGACTGCCAAGATCGAGCCGATTAATGCCGAGATGAAGGAAGTGGAGAAGAAGAAGGCCGAACTGGATGAATTGAACAAGGGTAAGAAGGACGAGGAGATTCCGCAAGTGGATAAGGACCGGAAGGCGGATTACGATAAGCAGTTGGGCGAGTTGAGAAAACAGAAGGAGACGTTGCTCGACGAGTACGGTAAGGGTAACAAGATTGTGGGTCAGTTGATTGACCTGGCATTGTTGGCCAATGGATTGCTGAAGGGAGAAGCCCTGGACAAGTTCGTGAAGAGAAGCGTGGAATTAATTAAGTGATTTTATTGATACGATACGGAAACGGCAGCTCGCGGGAAGCGGGCTGCCGTTCTTTTTTGAGTTTCGCGGGAAACATGGAAGGGTGTATGGAAATTTGCCGTATTTTTGTAAATGAAATAACAGGGGATTGTCTAAGATATTGTTAATGTTATGCAGAAGATTGGATATATTTTGGGATTAATGTTTATGTTTTGGGGATGTGGTGGAAATTCCGGATGTCAGGATTGCCGCTATCCCTTGGGCGTATTGCTGGTGGACGCGGAGACGGTGGTCTTTGACACGGTGGCGTTGGGACATCGGTCGGAATTGACTTTGCAGGTGTATAACCCGACGGGGAAGGCCGTGATGTTGGAGGAGAGCGGAAGATTGCCGGGAGTGAGAGTGTATCTGGTGGGGGGTGATACGACTGGTTTGGGGATAGGTGGGGTTGAAATTGCCGCCGGTGCTCGCGAGAAGTTAGGAGTGGTGTTCCGTCCGGAAGGGGATGAGATGTTGGGAAATTTCTGGGGGCAGTTGCGATTTTTTGTGGATGGGGAAGGCGGTTTTGGCGAGGGCATTTGCGTGAAGGCACACGTGCGGGATGCGTTCGAAGGGGAGGATTCCGGGAATTGCCCGAAGCTGGTGATGGAGGAACGGGAGATGGATTTCGGACGGGTGGCAACAGGAAAACAAGTGACGGCGAAGTTCCGCTTGTCGAACGAGGGGAATCGGGATTTGTTGTTGCGGAAGGTGGAGACGAGTTGTGGCTGCACGGTGGTGGAGACGGGGAAGCGGATGGTGCGTCCCGGTGAGACGACGGAGGTTACGGTGGTGCTGGATACCCGGGATTTGTCGGGGTATCAGCGGAAGCGGGTGACGCTGTACACGAATGACCCGGATGCGGCAACGGTGGTGCTGGTGTTACGGGGAACAGTGGAATGATGTTTAATGGTAAAATACAAGAATATGGGATTTTTTAAGGATATGGCGAGAGGTGTACGGGCTTATGGTCCGGCTTCGAGGTTATTGTTTAGCCGGGGAATGTGGCATTTCATGTTGTGGCCGTTTGTGGCGGCTGTGGTGGTATTCGTGGTGTTGGGATTGTTGGTGGGGTGGTTGGCTGAGTGGTCGGATATGTGGTTGATGAGAGTTATTGCGTATTGCTTAGATAACACGGAGGCTGTTTTGAAAGAGGCATTCGTAAGGGCAATGACAGGGGTGTTGGTGTGGCTTCTTTCAGCTGTGTTGTATTTTATGGTTGCGTTGACATTTGGGGGATACCTTGTGATGATGATACTGTCTCCGGTATTTTCTTGGTTATCGGAGAGGGGGGAGAAGTTGTTGACAGGTATGGAGTATCCGTTTAGCTGGAGGCAGTTCGGGAGGGATATCTGGCGCGGATTGCTGGTGGCATTGAGAGGAATGTTTTTGCAGTTTGCGGTGACGTTAGTGGTATTGGTGTTTTCGATTATTCCGGTGGTGGGATTGGCTGGACCTTTTTTGTTGTTTTTGGTGGGAACCTATTTCTATGGGTTTACCTTCATGGATTACGCTATCGAGCGGAAGCGGTTGCGAGCCCGGGAGACGGAGCGTTTCGTGTGGAGGCACGCGGGTGTGGCTGTCGGGGTGGGGGCTGTGTTCATGGTGGCGATGATGATTCCCGGGATCCGGTGGTTTGCCTGTTGTTTCGTGTCACTGCTGTCCGTGTTGGCGGGTACGGTGGTGGTGAATGAAATAGGAACGGGGACGGTTGCCCGCCCCCGTGAGGATGTTGTATCCTGATTGATGTTTTAAATTTCAATTTCGATAAGCTTGGTTCCGGCCGTGACAGTTTTTCCTTCCTTGACAAGGATGCGTTTCACGGTTCCGGTGTAGTCGCTGGTGATATTGTTTTCCATCTTCATGGCCTCAAGCACGAGGACGTTCTGGCCTTTCTGCACGGTGTCACCCGGTTTCACGAGGATCTTGAATATACTTCCCGGCATGGGGGCGTCAACGGTTTTCCCGGTGATGGGTGCGTTATCCTGTTCATCGGCTTCCTGTTGGGCCTGATTACCGCCCGTAGTGGCTTTGTAGCGGGCTTCTTTCTGTTTCATGAGGAAGGTTTTGGCCACGGCCGGGAATAGCTCGAGCAGGAGAACTTCTTTTTCGTTCTCGGCGAGTTTTACACCACCGAACTCGGGCAGTACGGGATTATCCTGCATCTTGTACTTGGAGGTATCGTAGGGAGTTTCCTCTCGTACGCCGGCAATCTTGAACCGGAAGGCCGGATCCACGGGTACGGGAGTCTTACCGTACTCACCCTTGACGAGGGCCACGAACTGGTTGGATTTGTTGGTGTACATCGGTTTCCCGTTTTTCTCGTCAAGCGCACAGTTAACGGCTTGTGCGCCTACAATCTGGCTGGTCGGTGTCACGAGGGGTGGCAATCCGGCAGCAAGTCGGACGGTGGGGATGAGCCGCATGGCTTCCTCGAGGATATCCATGGAGTTGAGTTGCTTCAATTGGGCAACCATGTTGGTGTACATACCTCCGGGAACCTCAGCCTTCTTGACTAGCTCGTTGGGTTTGGGAAAGTTGAAATAGGCCTCGATGGCGTGGCAAGCCTGTAGGAGAGCTTCCTCGTTATCCGCCTTGGCGGCTTCGATGGCCTTGTCGAATTCCTTGTCGATATTATCGGGCAATCTGTCCGTTAGCGGGTTGAACTCTGCCGGGAATTGCTTGATGGCATCAAAAGCCTCAAGTTCCTTGCGGATTCCGTAAAGTTCCTTGTTGATTTTGGCCACGGCTTCCATGTTGATATCCAGTTCTACGCCGAGTTTCTTGCAGAAAAGGTAAACAAGCTCGATGGCCGGGGCTGCCGGTCCTCCGGCAAAATACCAGATATTGGTGTCGACGATATCCACGCCGTTGACAATGGCGGAGAGGACGGCACCGAGACCGTATCCTGGAGTACAATGGGTGTGGAAATCCACGGGCACCTTGAGATTTTGCTTGAAGAGGCGCACAAGTTTACCGACACGGGAGGGATTGATAAGTCCGCTCATGTCCTTGATGGTAATCATGTCAGCACCGAGGGCTTCCATTTCCTTGGCCTTGTTGAGAAAATATTCGTCGGTGAAGACGGGAGCCGATATTTTCTTTCCCTTGAGCTTGTCTATAAAGCTCAGTTTGGGATATTTGGGATCGATAGTATAGCATACGGCACAATCAGCGATACCTCCGTATTGTTTGACGTGGGTGATGGTTGATTTCACGTTGTTCACGTCGTTGAGAGCATCGAATATACGCATGATACCCAACCCGGACTGGATGGCATTCTTGCAGAAGCCCTCTATGATTTCATCCGTGTAGGGGGAATACCCGAATAAGTTTCTTCCTCGGGAAAGGGCGGTTAATTTGGAAACATCGCCCACGGCAGCCTTGATTTTCTCGAGGCGGTCCCAGGGGTTCTCGTTAAGGTAACGCATCACGGAGTCAGGTACGGCACCGCCCCATACTTCCATGGCGTAGAAATTGGCATCCTTGTAGTAGGGGAGCACGCGGTCGACTTGCTTTTGGTTCATTCGTGTGGCAAACGAAGATTGTTGCCCATCTCTCAGGGTGAGGTCTCTGATTAGTAATTTTCGTGTCATACGCTGAATTTTTTGATTGTTATTTTGTGATTCCTTGCTTCAAACTTACGAAATGGAAATTTTTTTTCCTAATTCTATTAAAGAAAAAATGCAGTAATAAGAACTATTTTTTTGGATTTGTCGAAAAAATAATTTTAATTTGTAACATGAGTTGGGATGCTTTGCCTATTTTTGTCGCTCGTAATATAAAAAACTGTAGCATGGAAAAGGTAGCCATATTTCCGGGTTCTTTTGACCCGTTTACAATCGGTCACGAGGAAATTGTCCGTCGGGGCCTGAAGATGTTTGACAAGATTATTGTGGCTGTTGGGGTTAATGCGGTGAAGCAAGGATTTTTGGATATAGATACACGTTTGGCAGTTATTAAGAAGGTGTTCCGGGAAGAGAATCGGGTGGATGTAGTCAGCTATTCGGGATTGACAGTGGATTTTTGCGAGAAACTAGGAGCTAGATTCATCATCCGGGGGTTGCGTACTGCTGCTGATTTCGAGTACGAGCGTGCGGTGGGGCAGATCAATAAGGCCATGGCGTCCTCGATAGAGACTGTTTTCCTGTTGACGTCACCGGAACGGACTTTTATCAGTTCGACGATAGTGCGTGATGTGATCCTGAACGGGGGAGATGCCTCTAAGTTTTTACCCACGAACGTGACGACTGCGGATTTGCTCAAGTGATATTCCGAAGGAATGGGAGAAAGAAAATGTCATATTGCCCGTAAGTTGTATTTCTGCCGATGGAGTCGGAAAGGATATGCCGTGTTTGCCTCGCTGGGTAGGGAGGTGCATATCGGGCAATTGGCCTTGCATGTATGCGCGATGAGTCTCAAAAAAGCGGCCCGGAAAGGGTTGGTTATTGACCGGATATTATCGGAGTGGTTGATGAGATGGCAGGAGAATGCAGAGAATACCGGGAGCGATCCGGGAACGGAGCGGGTGATGCAGGAAGGGATGATGCCGCTTTTGAGTTGTGGAGATAACGCAGGAGCGTGTGGTTCTATAGATAATAAGTTAGGTTATGATATAGGCATGTCCGAAGTATCGGGCATGCTTTTTTATTTCTTCAAGATATGTTAGTTGCGAGTTTAAAACAGAAAGTCCTGGAAGGAGGACAATTGAGCCGGGAGGAAGCCCTGGAGTTAGTATCCGTGCAGGATAAGGAAGAATTGTATAGGGCAGCCGGGGAAATCCGGGAACGGTGCATGGGGTGGCACTTTGATACTTGTTCCATCGTGAATGCCCGTTCGGGGCGTTGCTCTGAGAATTGCAAGTGGTGTGCCCAATCTGCCGCTTTTCACACGGGAATACAGGAGTATGATCTGGTGGATGAGGAGACCTGCGTGGGATTGGCCAGGCAGAGTGCGGATTATGGGGTTACGAAATTCTCGTTCGTGACGAGTGGTCGTGCGTTACCGGATCGGTATATTGACCGGCTGTGCGCTTATGCCCGGCGGATACGCTCGGAAATGCCGATAAAATTATGCGCTTCCATGGGATTGTTGAAGCGGGAACAATTGCAACGCTTGAAAGAGGCAGGGATAGACCGTTATCATTGCAATCTGGAGACCTCCCGCCGGTATTTCGGGGAATTGTGCTCGACACATACGACTGACGAGAAGATTGCTACAATCCGGGCTGCCCGGGAAGTGGGGATGGAGGTGTGTTCGGGAGGAATTATCGGCATGGGTGAGACGATGGAGGACAGGGTGGATCTGGCCTTGTTGTTGCGGGAATTGGAAGTAAAGTCTATTCCAATCAATATATTGAATCCGATACCGGGTACTCCCCTGGAGGGAATGCCGCCTTTATCGGAGGAAGAAGTGTTGACGACGATAGCCATGTTCCGTTTCATCCATCCGGATGCCTATTTGCGTTTTGCCGGGGGAAGAGCCTTGATCGCTCATATTGAAGAGAAAGCTATCCGGACGGGAATAAACGCCGCTATCGTGGGCGACCTGTTGACGACGGTGGGCTCGAAAGTGCAGGAGGATCGGATAAAAATCCAACAGTTGGGATTCTCGTGCTAAATAAATTTTACCTTTGTACAAGTAAGAATACGTAAAGTGAAAAAGATATGATGACCACAGAAAAATTACTCGATTATGATCGCCGGCATGTATGGCATCCTTATACTTCGGCAGTGGATCCATTACCTGTTTACCTGGTGAAGCGGGCTGAGGGTGTGTATATTGAACTGGAAAACGGTATGCGGTTGGTGGACGGAATGTCATCGTGGTGGTGTGCCGTACACGGGTATAACCATCCGGTGTTGAATGAGGCCGTGCAACGGCAGTTGAAGGATATGTCGCATGTGATGTTCGGGGGACTGACTCATCGACCGGCGGTGGAATTGACCGAGCGGTTGCTGGAAATGGCTCCGGCGGGCATGAATAATGTGTTTTTCTGTGATTCGGGTTCCGTGGCCGTGGAAGTGGCGATGAAGATGGCCCTCCAGTACTGGTATGCCGCGGGCAAGGAAATGAAGCATTATTTCCTGACACCACGGCGGGGCTATCATGGCGATACGTGGAACGCCATGTCAGTATGTGACCCGGTGACGGGAATGCACTCCATTTTCCGGGGAACGCTTCCCATGCAGTTTTTTGCTCCACGGCCGGAGCCCCGTTACGGGCAACCGTGTATGCCGGAGCATATTGATGAATTACGTACATGTCTGCGTAATAATCATAACCGTATTGCGGCGATTATCCTGGAGCCCATTGTGCAGGGTGCCGGTGGCATGTGGTTCTATTCGGCTGATTACCTGAAACAGGTAAGGGAATTGTGTAATGATTACGGGGTGTTGTTGATATGCGATGAGATTGCTACCGGTTTCGGACGTACGGGAAAGATGTGGGGTGTGGATCATGCCGGTATATCTCCGGATATCATGTGCGTGGGTAAGGCCATCACGGGAGGTTATATGAGTTTTGCCGCAGTGATGACATCGAAGGAAGTAGCTGCCCAGATTTGCGCGAAAGAGCCCGGGGTATTCATGCATGGGCCGACCTTCATGGGAAATCCGTTGGCTTGTTCTGTGGCGAACACTTCGCTGGAACTGATCCGGAGTTACAATATCCCGAAAATGATCGGGCGTATCGAGGAGCAGTTGCGTAAGGAACTGGAGCCAATCCGGAAATTGGATAACGTGCAGGATGTGCGGGTACTGGGGGCTATAGGTGTCGTGGAATTAAGGGAACCCGTAGATATGGCTTTGATACAAGCCGCTTTCGTGCGGGAGAAGGTATGGATTCGTCCTTTCGGCAAGTTGGTTTACGTGATGCCGCCTTTTATTATCGGGGAAGGAGAATTGCGTCGTCTGACCTTGGCGATGAATAGAGTATTAGCTTGTTATAAATGAGAATGAATAAAGAACGTTATTTACATAAACTGGAGGTGATTCGTGAAGCGGGTAATTACCGGGAGTTGCGTAACGTGCAGCATAACGGTTTCCTGATTCATTGCGACGGGAGGGAGATGCTGAATCTGTCCTCTAACGATTATTTGGGATTGGCCTCCAATCCGTCCCTGAATGAAGAATTCAGGGAAGAGACGGACGTGAAATTGTTGTCATACAGTGCCTCGTCTTCCCGCTTGCTGTCCGGGAATCATGAGTATTACGGGTTGTTGGAGCAGGATTTGCGGGATATGTACGGACGGGAAGGGGCATTGGTATTCACCTCCGGTTATCATGCCAATATCGGGATTTTGCCGGCTTTGGCGGGAAAGCGCGATTTGATTATTGCGGATAAATTGGTGCATGCCAGTATTATTGACGGGATGAGACTGGCCGATGCCGAGATGATGCGTTACCGGCACCTGGATTACGAGCATTTGCGGGAGTTGCTGTTCAATCATCGGGAAAAATACGAGAACGTGTTTATCGTGACGGAATCCATTTTCAGCATGGACGGCGACGTGGCGGACTTGCAGGAATTGTGTGACCTGAAGAAAGAGTACGATGCTTTCCTGTACGTGGATGAAGCGCATGCCGTGGGTGTACGTGGAACGAACGGTCTGGGATGTTGCGAGGAAATGGGATGTATCGAGGATATTGATTTCATCGTGGGAACCTTTGGGAAGGCTTTCGCCTCGTGTGGGGCATTCGTGGTGTGTGACGGGTTGTTCCGGGATTTCTTGGTGAATACCCAGCGCAGTCTGATATTCACAACGGCCTTGCCACCGATAAATGTGGCCTGGACCCGTTTCATCCTGGGGAAGATGCCGGAGTTCTTTGGCTTCCGGATGAAATTGGCCAAGACGGCTGCCCGCTTGCGGGAGGTGTTGACTCGACGGGGATTCGAGACCCGGGGGGATTCGCATATCGTACCCTTCCTGTGCGGCAGTAACGAGAATAGTGTTTACATGTCGGAACAGTTCCGGGATAACGGATTTTTTGTGTTGCCGGTACGTTACCCGACCGTGCCCAAGAACGAGGCCCGTATTCGTTTTTCCCTGAATGCGGCCATTCCGGATGAGGATTACGATTGTTTGATGGAATTTATTGACGTGAGTCTGTAAGGCCAACGCCGGGAGGTGATAATGGAAATAAACTGGTTGAAACGGACGGGAAGCCGGGAGGTCGTGCTGTTTTTTAACGGGTGGGGAATGGATCTGCGGGCAGTGTCCCACGTGGAAGGGGAATTGGATGTCTGCGAGGTGCATGATTACCGGGATATAGAGCGGGGAATTGCACCGGATTTGGACGCTTACGAGGCCGTGAACGTGGTGGCCTGGTCGATGGGGGTATGGGCGGCTTCCTTGTTGGTAGGGAGATGGAATCTGTGTCCCCGGAGGATGGTAGCGCTGAACGGGACGGAATGTCCGGTAGATGACCGTTACGGGATACCGGTGAAAGGTTATATTTTGACGGAGCGGGGGATGGATGAACGGGGACGGGAGAAGTTCTTCCGACGGATGTTGACGAGCAATGACCGGGAGTGGTTCTCGGGGAAAATGCCGGAGCGACCGTTGGCGGAGCAGGTGGAGGAATTGCATTGTATCCGTGAGCAGGCCGCCCGAATGCATGGGAAGATTGGCTGGGATCGGGTGTTTGTATCGACAGGGGATGTGATATTCCCCCCGGAGAATCAGCGGAACTGGTGGGGTGAGCGTTGCCGTAAGGTGATTTCCCTGGAAGGAGGGCATTACCCTTTCCGGGAACTGGATAATTGGGATTTAATATTGCATGATGATTTTTGACAAACGAGAGGTGGAGCGGCGTTTCCGCCGGAGCATGGATAGCTACGAGGAAAATGCCGTGGTCCAAAAGATAATAGCGGAGCGGTTGGTCACTGTTACCCGGGAATATTTGGGGGAGAAACTTGGTCGGGTATTGGAACTCGGGTGCGGTACAGGTATATTGACAGGAATGATAAGGGAGGCTTTTCCGGATGTGCGGGTACAGGTAAATGACCTGGTGCCCGAAATGTGTGTGCAGACGGCGGAACGGTACGGAATTCCGGAGGTGGACTGTTACCCGGGAGACGCGGAGTGCGTGGATTTTCCGGGGAAATATGATTTGATTTTGTCGGCCTCAACCTTCCAGTGGTTTATGCAGCCGGAAGCGACGTTGCGTAAGTTGCGGGATTGCTTGCAGCCGGGTGGAATGTTCGTGTTCAGTACTTTTGGAGTTAGAAACCTGGAGGAAGTGCGTACTCTCACGGGGCAGGGACTGGCCTACGGGACGTTGGAAACAATGAAAGCGATGCTGTCGCGGAGCTTCGAGGTGTTGTTTGCTGGAGAAGATTGTCACGTGATGGAATTTTCAGGACCGCTGGAGGTATTGCGGCATTTGAAACGGACGGGGGTGAACGTGTCCGCCGGTCGGGATATTTGGACGAAAGGAAAGATGCAGGTTTTTGCCGAGGAATATAACCGGCGTTTCGGGATTCAGGGGAGAGTCCCCTTGACCTATCACCCGATGTATTTTGTTTGTAAGAAAAATGAAGATTAACAGATAAAGATTTTAAAAAGGAGGGAATCATGATTTATTTTGTCAGTGGAATTGATACGGATGCGGGAAAATCCATTGTGACGGGACTCATTGCCCGTTCGTTGCGTGCCCGTGGGGTGAACACGATAACCCAGAAGTTCATACAGACGGGATGTGTCGGCATCTCGGAAGATATTCTGAAACACCGGGAGATAATGGGTATCCCCGTGCAGGATGTGGATCAGGATGGTACGACTTGCCCTTACGTGATGACATACCCGGCATCTCCGCATCTGGCCGCGGAAATCGATAAGGTGACGATAGACCTGCGGCGGGTGGAGGAGTCCAGTCGGAAACTGGAGAGCCTGTACGACGTGGTCTTGCTGGAAGGTGCCGGCGGGCTGTATGTACCCGTGACCCGTTCGTATTTCACGATTGACTATATCCGGGAGCATGATTACCCGCTTATTCTGGTGGCCTCATCCAAGTTGGGCAGTATCAACCATACGCTGTTGAGCCTGGAGGCTTGCCGGTATCAGGGAATCCGGGTCTCTCACCTGATGTATAACCGTTTCCCGAACGACAGCGAGTGGATAACGAATGACTCGATAACCATCATCCGGCAATATCTCGCGGAACATTTTCCGGCTACCAAGCTGGTGGATGTGCCCGTGATCAAGGACGGGAATTACGTGGATATTCCGTTTACCATGTAATATTTGTTAAGGGGAAAATCATGCGAAAGTTGGAATTATTGTCACCGGCCAGAAACGCAGAAGTGTCTGTCGCTGCCATCAACAACGGGGCGGATGCCGTGTATATCGGCGGCCCCGCGTTTGGGGCGCGGCAAGCGGCCGGCAATTCGCTGGAAGACCTGGCCCGGGTGGTGGATTACGCTCACCGTTTTTATTGCCGGGTGTTCATGACGCTGAATACGGTATTGTACGACGAGGAATTGGCGGAGGCCGAACGGTTGGTGAAAGAGGTGTACCGGCTGGGGGTGGATGCGTTGATTGTGCAGGATCCCGGTTTGCTGAAGCTGGATTTGCCGCCGATAGCCTTGCATGCCAGTACACAGATGCATAATTACGATCCGGAACGGGTGAAATTTCTGGATAAACTGGGATTCCAGCGTATCGTACTTGCCCGGGAATTGTCGCTGGAGCAGATTCGGGCGATACGCCGGGAAACCCGTGCCGAACTGGAGTATTTCGTGCATGGAGCCTTGTGTGTCAGTCTAAGCGGGCAGTGCTATCTGTCGCATTACCTTACGGGGCGTTCGGCCAACCGGGGCGAGTGTGCCCAGGCTTGTCGCATGAAATGGAGTGTGGAGGATGCCTCGGGGCGCCGGTTGGTGAATGACAAGTATGTACTTTCCCTGAAGGATTTGAATCTCTCGGCTCATTTGGCGGAGTTGGCTGAAGCGGGAATTGATTCTTTCAAAATAGAGGGGCGCCTGAAAGAGGCGGATTACGTGTCGAATGTTACGGCTTATTATTCCCAACGTTTGAATGAAATCGTGGCGAATAATCCGGAGAAATATTCCCGGGTAGCATCTGGTGTCGTGAATACCTCCTTCACCCCGGATCCGGAACGAAGTTTCAACCGGGGATACACGGAGTATTTTTTTGCCGGTCGTCCCGCTCATCTGGTGAACATGGATACCCCGAAATCCACCGGTAAACGGGTGGCGACAGTAAAGCAGTGTCAGGGGAACATGCTTGTCGTGGAAGCCGGGGAGGATATACATAATGCCGATGGTTTATGCTATTTTGACGGGCAGGAATTGAGGGGCATCAAGGTGAATCGGGTGGAGGGCAACCGGTTAATCTGTAATGAACGGGTGAACGTGCGTCCGGGTACGGTGTTGTACCGAAATTATGACCATGAATTCGTGACCCGCCTGGCAAAGGGGGATTCCACGCGGAAAATCAGTATCGCTATCACGGCCGGGAGTAGGGAGGGACATTTGTGGTTGGAGGCGGAGGATGAAGATGGCGTACGGGTTGAGTCCATGAGCGAGGAGACTTTTCCCTTGGCGGAAAATCCGGCTCAACGGGAACGTATATGCACTCAGTTGGGGAAATGCGGGGGTACCGATTACGTGTGTACACGGGTGGAATACACGGGTGACGAGGTCGTTTTTGTACCGGCGGCAGCGCTGAACGCTTGTCGGCGGCATTTGCTGGAGATGTTGACGGCAGCCCGGGAAAAGAACAGGGAAAAATGGGTACAGACTCCACTACACGCGGAGGTACCGTATACCTTGCCTGCCGATTGGAAACTGAACGTGGTGAATGGGCTGGCGGCTGATTTCTATCGGGAACATGGTGCGGGGAATGTTGAGTCCGGATTCGAGAAGAGCGGCCGTGTACCGGGACGGGAGGTGATGACAACGCGCTACTGTCTGCTTCACGAGTTGGGCTTGTGTCGGAAACAGGGACGGGATAAAGGCGTGCAGTATCCTCTTTACCTGGTGAATCCGCTGGGGCGTTTCCGGTTGGAATTCGATTGTGCCGCCTGTTTCATGAAAATACGGACACTGGCTTGAGAACCGTTTTGAGAAGAACGGGAAAATGCTTACCTTGGCGCTTGTTTTAAATGATGGATAATGAAACGATTTTTTATACAATATACCTGGTTGCTATTGTTACTGGTCTTCGTTTCCTGCACGAAGGAATCGGAAGATCCCTGCAAATCGAGAACATTGATGATGTATATGTTTGCCGATGATGGCGGAAGCATATCCTCTTCCCTGAAGAAGAATATCGAGGATGTCGTGGACAACTGGAGTGATGCTTACGACGGCAACGTGGTGATATACCTGGATGCCACGAGCGGTAACCCGCAGCTTATCGGGGTGCGTTCGGATGGGAAAGGAGGATTTACCCGGGAAATAATCAAAGAGTACGAGGAGATGGATTCTACGGACCCGGAAACTTTCGTGCAGGTGGTGAATGAAATGAAAACCCTCTATCCGGCGGAATCCTACGGGTTGGTGTGGGGATCCCATGCCGATGCTTGGGTGTCGCAACATGGTTTCTCCTATGATGTGGAAGGAGGGCGTGTCCGTCGGTCTGTCCCCGCGGATGGACTTTCTTCGGTGAATTGGGTACATTCCCGTTCATTTGGGGTGGATGGCGGAAATCACATGGACGTGGCGGATATGGCGGAGGCCTTGGATCGGGCTTTCCCCGAGGGGTTGGATTTCTTGTTGTGGGATGCTTGCTACATGTCTTCCATCGAGGTATTATATGCTTTACGGGACGAGGTGCGTTACGTGGTAGCCTCGTGCACGGAAACACCTATAGAGGGGTACCCGTACGGGGACATATTGCCTTACCTGTGGGGGAAAGGGGAGCAGTTGGTTGACGGTCTGAAGCGGGTATGTGATTTGTATCACGAGCATTACGCGGCCATGAGTTCTTCCTTTGGTACGGCGGCGCTGGTGAATATGGCTGGAATGGACGCTTTTTACGCGGTTTGCGGGGATGTGCTGAGTGGCCGGTTCGATGAAGTGAGCACGTTGCGAAAGGATGAGGTATATCGTTACCCGTTGATTGATTACACGAACCCGATATTTTATGATTTAGGTGATTACCTGGTTCGGATGAGTCGTTCGGACGAAGAGAGTTCCCGGGTTAAGGAAGCCTTGGATGATATTGTCCTTTATAAGATCTGCGTGAATCCATTTTATAACAGGGGAGAAATCCCCGCCGATAAATTCAGCGGGGTGAATGTCTTTGTCCCTTCTGCAGCCTGGAATTACGGGAATTATTACCAGACGCTCTCCTGGTTCCGTGTTTACGGGGAATAAATAGCCTTTTGGTTTATTGAATGGACAGGACGGCCATGCGATAGAACATGGCTGCTCCGGTCTCGATGAGCGTGTCCGGGAAATCGTAACGGGCGGAGTGTAACGGGGGACAGTTTTCCCCGGCACCCAGACCGAATAATGCCCCGGGATAGTGATTCGTGAAAAGTCCGAAATCTTCCCCCCAACTGAACGGTTGGGAAAGTTCCGTGTAGGCCAGTCCTTCCTGACGGGCGGCTTCCCGGATGATGTCCGTGCACGCTTTGTCGTTCTCGTTGGCGGAGAACGGTTCCACGTGGGTGATACTATGCTGCAACCCCTCTGTTTGTTCGCAGATGGAAGCGACCAGTTCCTCCAGGCGGCGGGTATGCTGGTGCAGTACATTGTCGGTTTTGGCCCGCAACGTGAAGCGGATGACACCTTCTCCGGCAGAGACTCCATAGGCTTCTTCGCCGACTCGTATTTCCACCAGGGTGGCCAGGAAATAGTCCTCGGCAGTCTTGTCGGTATTGTTCCAACGAAGCACTTCCCGCACGATGTCGGCAGTGGCTGCTCCAGGATTGATACCATTTTGCGGTTCGGCGGCATGCGATGTCTTGCCCGTGAGCGTGATGGCCACGCTTACCACCGCGCAGGTAAAACTGCCTTTCCGGCAAAGCACTTCTCCCAGCGGGGAACCGGGAATATTGTGGTAAGCGAAAGCCTTGTCAATCCGGTATTCTTCCAACACCTTGTCTTCCAGAACAGCCCGGGCTCCGGCACCCGTTTCCTCGGCGGGTTGGAACAATAATAATACCCGTCCAGCGGGTAGGGGATGTTCGTGTAAATGTTTGGCGAAGCGTAGCAGGGTTGCGGTATGCCCGTCATGCCCGCATTTATGCGCCACTCCCGGGTGGCAGGAATGATAGGGACAGAGGTCTGTCGGTTCCTCCACGGCAACGGCGTCCATGTCGGCTCGGAACAAAAGGGTGGGGCCTTCACCCGGGAACACGTATTCGGCCAGGATACCGTGCCCGCCGACGTGACGGATGATTTTAGTGGGTTCTAATGTTTTTAATATATCCTCCACGCGTGAGGCCGTTTCTTTTTCTTCGCCCGATAGTTCGGGATACCGGTGTAATTCCCGGCGTATACTGGTAAAGTCCATAGTGTTCGTCTTTTGTTTTATTTCACGGGGCAAAGGTAGCGAGTAAAACGGGAAAAACGTTCAATCTTTATTATCTTTACACCTTGAATTTAATGATAGCGGACATGGAAGCTTTGGCAGAATGGGGATACCTGGGATTATTCGTGGGCTCGTTTCTCGCGTCCACGGTGATACCGATGAGCGCGGATTTGTTGCTCGTCGGGGTGTTGGCGTTGGGGGCTGACGTGTGGTGGTGTCTGGTGATCGCCACCTTGGGAAATTGGCTGGGTGGACTTACTTCTTACTGGATAGGTTGGCTGGGACGTTGGGATTGGCTTGAACGCTGGTTTAAGGTAAAGAAAGAGCAATTGATCCGCCAACAACAGCGGGTGGAACG
Organism: uncultured Butyricimonas sp.; assembly: GCA_944321845.1. GTDB lineage: Bacteria > Bacteroidota > Bacteroidia > Bacteroidales > Marinifilaceae > CALUMT01. The sequence goes on along the minus strand of CALUMT010000014.1, from coordinate 59,917 downwards.
TTTCGGGGCATGGTTGGCTCTATTTACCTGGTTACCCCTGGTGGGGGATATATTTGCCATTGCCCTTGGTTTTTATCGTGTTAGCCCCAGGCTCTCCGCTTTTTACATGTTGCTTGGCCGTTTCTCGCGTTTTTTGGCTTGGGTATTACTCTATATTGCCTATGCTGACCGCTTTGTGGAATGGATTTCCCGTTGATGAGTGACCGGAAAATATTTTATGATTTTTTTAGATTGTGGGCGTAGGGGTTTTGTGTCTTTTTGAGTTTTATGAGTAGAAATACAAAGAATGATTCATGGTTTATTTGATTAATTGGTAATGTATATTTCTGTAGAGAAATATCGACAGAAATGTAGCACGTTATTGAGAATGTCGGTTGTAAATGGGTAACTTTAATGACATATAAGTACATTAGGGTTACCCTATTTTACATTAGAATTATACCTCGTAAATTTCTGTACAATTGGTAGTTTGCTCTCTATTTTATCCGTGGTAAACGGCTATTTACAATCAATAGCTCGTTATAAAATTGCATATTATCTGCATATCATTTGCGTATTTTTACGCTATTGATACGCAGATGATACGGAATTGATACGGAAATGCTCAACGTGAAATACTGATGAACAGTGGATTATATACGGGGAAGAATAGGGGAAATTTGATAGGATGAAGATTTTATGATTTTTTGAGATTTTAGATGTGGGGATAGGATGTCCTTTTCACTCTTTCTAATAAAGGATGATTTGTTTACAAATAAAATTATGAGAAAGATGATGAGATTTTATACCAAATTTCTGTGGGTTTCTATGCTAGGAATAGTGTGGGGTGGATGTGAACGGGAAATGGTTTTAAACTTGGGAAAAGGGGAAGCGCTTCCTGTGTTAAGTTGTATTTTGCGTGCGGGGGATGATTCTGTACGTGTACGAGTTACTTGGACGAAGGCCGTGTATGATACGGCGGACTTTCGGGCAGAGGAACTGGCTTCCGTGTGGTTATATGGCGATGGAAAGGAGATAGGTAAGGCTGTTTATCGGGGAGAAGGATGGTACGTGTTATCTCATCGAGTAATGGAGGGAACAATATATAAAGTGGAGGTTTGGATGAAGGATCGGGATCGCGTATGGGGAGAAACTCGAGTACCCTTACCCATACGGGAGGCGAGTATTACGTATGATACAATACGCCACCGGGTGATAAATTGTTGGCGGGATATTCCTGGAGAAAAGAATTATTACTGGCTGTCTTATTGTCGTGGAATAACATTTGGTGACACGACACGTCCGACGAGATTTGAATTACCATCATATATAGAGACAAATAGTACGTTAGCGGATCCTTTTAATCGTACATTTGATTATGAGGAGGAAGTTCCCGCTGAATACGATTATTTTGTTCGAGTAGAAGATGCAGGGTTTGATGGGCAAAGACTAATGCTGGAATATGTGGGTGGGCCTTTGGGGAATGACCGCATGGAATACAATGGTTACTATTCTTATCTAGTAGGAATGCATTTTATATTGAGTCTTGATGAACATTATGACCACTATTTGCGCTCGGCTATCATGAACCAGGAGTATTTATGGAATATGGAGAGTTTACCTCTGTTCTACACGCCATTATGGACTTATTCTAATGTGAGAAACGGTCTCGGACTGGTGGCTTCCTATGTGCGTTTTGTTGATGTAAAAGAACGAGTTTTCCGAAAGGTGAAAGATGAATCTTTTAACGATTTAAATGATTGAGGCGATGAGGAGGATTGGAATATTATGGTTGATGGGAATACTATTTGCCGAGATTGCGTTGGCACAGGAGAAAGTTACGGTATATGGTTATATCGAGGATAAGGCCACCGGGGAACGGTTGCCTGGTGCTACTTTATACGAAGATAGTACTCGCTTGGGAGTTGTGACAAATGCTTATGGATTTTTTTCTATTACTCTGCCACCGGGGCAACATTCCCTGTTAGTAAGTTACGTGGGATTTGTTTCCCAACAGGTGAATTTGCATATATTGAAAGATACTATGTTGATTGTGAAGTTAGTATCTGGATATCAATTGCAAGAGGTGAATGTACGAGCCGCGGGAGCAAGGAAGTTGTCTCCTGATTTGGGAACCTATACTTTGTCTACCAGTCAGGTGAGAAATATAGCAACGGTTCTGGGAGAAGCGGATGTATTCAAGGCCTTGCATTTTTTGCCTGGAGTAAATGGTGGGCAGGAAGGAATGGCTGGTTTCAGTGTGCGGGGAGGAAGTCCGGATCAGGTACAATTCCTGTTGGATGGTTTGCCAGTGTATAATGTGAATCACGCGTTTGGTTATTTTTCCGCTTTTAATGGAGATGCCTTGCAAGGTGTTACACTTCACTCGGGAAGTTTACCGGCCCGTTATGGTGGGCATTTGGCCGGAGTGGTAGATATGACGATGCGGGAGGGGAATAGTAAGCAATTTTCCGGAAATTTTCATTTGAGTCCTGTGGCAGGTTCGGTTATATTGGAAGGTCCTTTAAAACGTGATAAGGCTTCTTTTCTTGTTTCGGCTCGGCGGACATGGTTAGATGGTGTATTTCGATTAGGGCTTCTGGTTGCCGGAAGTGATTATGCCATAGGGTATAATTTTTACGATTTGAATGCGAAACTGAATTGGGAAATAGACAAGAGTAACAAGGTGTTTTTAAGTTTCTATAACGGGCGGGATTCCCATTTCGGGGAATGGAAGGATTCCCACAGTAAAAAACCTGACCGTGTACATTTTTACTGGGGAAATTTGAGTGTGGCCGGACGATGGAACCATCTTTTTTCTTCCCGTCTTTTCTCGAACGTGACGATGTATTATAGCCGATTTGACAATAATCAGAAAATTGAGATGTTTAACGCGGAATATGGTCGTCGGGATGAGGCTCGAGTGAATTCACATTTGGAGGATATGACGTTGAAAGTGGATTTTGATTTTCGTTGTGATACTCGCCATTACCTGCGTTTTGGCGGGGGAATTTCCCGGTTGAATTTTCTGCCGGAAATGTCATATGTCGGGAGTTTGCAATTCAAGAGCAAGGTTCGGGATTCTACGGCTGGAAGGTTATATGCTTTCTCTGTTTATGCGGAAGACGAGTGGCAGTTGGGAGAGCGTTGGAATCTGAATGTCGGTTTGCGTTTGGATATGCAGCGGACTGGGCAGAAAACGTATGTTTGTTTACAACCTCGTTTGACGGTTGATTACCGTTCTGGGAAAGGTTTTATATTGAAGGCTGCTTGGGTGAGAGCTCAACAGCCGATGCATTTGCTGGTAAATACAGCGGTGGGGATGAATACGGATTTGTGGGTTCCTGCCACGGAACGGATTGCCCCAGGACGTTCTGATTTGTTTAGCATCGGAATCTCTCGAGTGTGGGACAGCGGTTGGGAATTCTCGGCGGAAGTATATGACCGTTTTATGAGCAAAGTGTTACGTTATCGGGATGGGGTACGTTTCGTAAAGGACAAGGGTGACAGTTGGCAGGAACACGTGCAGGTTGGTGATGGGCATGCCTATGGAGTGGATATGATGTTACGACGAACGGAGGGTATCGTATCTGGATGGGTAGCTTATTCTTTGTCTAAATCTGAACGGAGGTTCAAGGAAATCTGCGAGAACAATTGGTTCCCGTTTGAATATGATCGGCGTCACAAGTTATGCATCGTGGCAAATTATCATATCCCGGAGCGGGAAGGTGACCGTTTCATGAAAAATCTTACCTTGACTTTTACTTATGCTTCCGGGAATTATATTTCTCTCGGGAAGCAATTGTTCGTGACGACTCCACCACCGGAGGTGGAAACAGGTAATTACTTCCCAAATGCCTGGGAGTACATTGAACACCCGAATAATGTTCGATTACCGGCTTGTCACCATTTGGATGTCACGTATTCCTTGAATAATCGTAAGAATAAGGGAAGTTCTTGGTTATTTGGTGTTTATAATATTTACGGACGGCGCAATCCCTCGATTATGTATCATAAATGGAAAGATGGAAAAATTACTACACGGGCATGGAGTTTATTCACGTTTGTTCCTTCTGTTACTTGGATCTATAATTTTTAATTATTTTACAGGAAAAGAAATGTATTTTGAGTAGGGGTTTTATGACCTTTTCTACTCTTTATATTGAAAACGTTACAATATAGTATGGATGATTTAATTTTTCTGATATGGTTTATAGATAAAGAGTAGATTCCTGCTGAGTATCTACAATATGTTGAGAGTAAAAACACGTTTATTGAGAATGTCGGTTGTAATGGGTAACTCTAATCTCATTTAAGATTAGAGTTACCATATCTAAAAACGAGAATCCCCAAGGTAACTGCCGTTACGGGTTCCATTATAATGTTGATATAATTTATATGAGATATTGGTAATGAAATTAATTTTTTGGATAATGTGCACAGGTGTGATAATTTGTTACGCGTGCAATAAAGAAAGGTCGCCGAAGTGGATTGTCGGTTTTGGTTTATTACAGCAACAAGTTGTTATAAACGATACTCTATCGGGTCATTATCTGATGATGGAGTCAGTTCCGGCAAATGTATCATTTTATTTATGTGGACCGGTTGATGAAGATTTAGATTTGTTGCATCAAAAATATACTTTAAGTACGTCTAAACTGGATAGTTTATACGTGCGGATGAATGCTCGTTTAATGAATGATCATTGTTTTGTTCAAGAAGATCGTAATGGAGAATATAATTATTTTTGGATTCCGACCCCAGAATTCGTAGATGTAGGTAAGACTTACTTATGGGTGGTGGATATTCGTTTTGGGGATTCGGATTACGTAGACGCTAATGATATCTCACATTTTGTGGTGCATGCTTCAATGGATGAAGAATAAGGGTTGGACTATGGTTCTTAATTGAAGGCAAAAGCAGGCTCTGGATATTTCTGGAGGTTGCTTTTGCCACTTGTTTTTAAGGTTACAATTTTTAAAGATCAGATAATACATGTGTAGTTATGAAGATAACAACACGATTGATAGAAAAAGGGTTCCGGGAATATTATCGACCGTTGTGTCTGTATGCCTGGACAATCGTGGGGTCGGAGGATGATGCAAAGGAGGTGGTGCAGCAACTTTTTGTTGAATTGTTGGAAATCGGACAAGATGAAAAAGGGCGTGAAGTGAAGGACTGGAAGGGATATTTGTTTATTTGTGTTCGGAATAGATGTTTGCAATGCCTTCGTGGTTCCCATGTTACGGTATCGCTTGATGAGGTGAAAGAGATACCGGAGAATGAGGAGGAAAATCAAGAGTTGGCAGAGCGGGAAGCCCGTTTGTGGGATTGGATAGATGCTTTGCCTGAACAACGTCGGAAAATTTTGTTGGCAGCAAAGCAGGAAGGGTTGTCGTATCGGGATATCGCTTGTAAGTTTGATATATCCGAGAAAACGGTCGAGATGCATTTAGGTAAAGCAATAAAGGCTTTGAGAAAGGCTGCCGTGAAGATTTATTTGTTTTTTTTCGGGTGAATAATAAAAAGATGAAAAATCGAGTTTTAATAAAATATATATTGGGAGAGGCTGATGAACGAGAACGGAAGCGAGTGGAAAGATGGATGGCAGATGATGAGATACATTGCCAGGAAATAGAGTGTATTCGTCAGCAATTGGAACTGGGAACCAAAAGATATCGCTATGGGTTATTTGATGCCAAAGAGGCATGGATAAGTATGGGCTTTCAGGTACAGAATCCGTTTCGGGTAGGATTGTGTTCCGGGATAGCGGCAACGCTATTGTTATGTATCGGGTTTGGATGGTGGTCGCGGAATGAACGGGTGGTGTTGGCCACTGAGATTGGTGAGATAAGGACAGTTTGGTTACCGGATAATTCCCGAGTAACCCTGGCCGGGGAAACGGAGTTATGTTATAGGGAAAAGTTCGGACGAAAGGAGCGGGAAGTGAATTTGTCTGGGAAGGCTTATTTTGAGGTGAAACGAGTAAACAAGTTTCCTTTTATTGTGAATACGTCCGTGGCTCGGCTGAAGGTATTGGGAACAGAGGTTCAAGTGGAGAGTACAGGGGAAAGCACAGAAATATGGGTTCTTTGCGGGAGGGTGGAGTTTATTGTTCGCGATGGGAATGAAAGGGTGATTTTGGAAAAAGGTATGTCGGCTGCTTATCGGAAGGGAGAGGATAGCTTACGGGTTACTCGGTATGATGATGTTAATCTATTATCCTGGAAAACAGGTGTGTTGAAATTTGATCACACTCCATTACGGGAGGTCGTGGCTCGATTGAATGCATATTATGGGGCACACGTGAATGTTTCTCGAGATTGGGAAAATTTGGAATTGACAGTGACTTTTCATGACGTGAATCTAAAGGAAGCATTGGATATTATTAATCGGACGTTGGGTATTCATTTGAAACCATGAGAAGTAATATTTTGTGTTTGACTTGGTATTTTTGTTTTCCGAACTGATGGTAACGGGGTAGTATTTTACTTTAATGTCACGGAATTGTAATTTTCATGTAACAAAACCCTTGTTCTTTCGCGATAGAAATTGAAAAAGGATATAGAGTTATGAAAACACTTATTTTGTTGACATTATTGGTTATTGCGTACTTTCCGATGAGAGCCCAGCAGGTTTGGGCCAAAGCGGAAAAGATTTCTGGTGAGGAATCCCGTGGGGCTGTTGTTAATGAAAAATCTTCCGGTTGGGAGTTTGCGTTGGCTTTGAAAGATTACCTGGAACATGATTGTGCCAAGGCTCAAGAGACGAATTTCGGTCGGGAAATAGCCTGTTTGCTTTCCGTGATGGACGAACGTTATTTACATAAGATTCAGGTTACGGGCGGGGATGTCGCCGTTTCCACGCAAATCCAGAAACCTGTTGTTTACAATGCCGTGAAGAGAATAGAAAAATATTTCCGGGCGAAGGTGCGGAAAGGATGCTTCACGGTGAAAGACCGTTCGCTGTTTGAACATGTCATTAAAGTGGCGATTGCCTGTATCGAAGAAGATAGCCTCGATTTTGAGGAGGCCTTGAAACAAAGCAAGAAAGATTTAAATGAGCAAATACAATTATTCCAAAGAGTGAGATTAAACAGTATTTACGAATAAGTAATTCTTATGAAATCGATGAAAATGTGTGTTATTCTCGTGTTAGTTGCGGGGATATTTAGCGTGTTGTGTTCAAGTGTCTGCGCGCAGGGTAAAAATGGAGTTTTGCGCGGACGTGTAACTGATCAGACCGGGATGGTTTTACCGGGAGCAACGATTTACTTGGAGGAGTTGAAGACGGGGATCGTGAGCGATATTAACGGTTTTTACGTGTTCCCGAAAATCTCTGAGGGAAAATACCACCTGAAAGTAAGTTACGTGGGATATAAAACCGTACGTGAGAGCGTGACTATTGAAGCTGGGAAGACCTTGGAAAAGAATATTAAACTGGCGAGTGATAATAAATTGTTGAGTTCCGTGTTTGTCGGGGGTACTTTCTGGGGATACCAGCGGGCAACGAGTTACCGGAAGAACAGTTTGAATTTGAGAGATGTCGTTTCTGCCGACCAGGTGGGACGTTTCCCGGATGCCAATATCGGGGATGCCATGAAGCGTATTCCGGGTATTAACGTGCAGTACGACCAGGGAGAGGCTCGCTTCGGGCAGATTCGCGGTACTTCTCCTGATTTCAGTTCCGTGACAATCAATGGCAATCGCTTGCCTTCAGCCGAGGGGGATATCCGCAACGTGCAATTGGATTTGATCCCGGCGGACATGATTCAGACGATTGTCGTGAACAAGGTGGTTACGCCTGATATGGATGCGGATGCCATCGGTGGTTCCGTGAATCTGGTGACCAAGAGTTCCCCGGTTAAAAGAATGATCAATGCCACGTTGGGAACGGGATATAACCTGATTTCCGATAAGTTGCAGTTGAATGTCGGTTTGACGTATGGTGATAATTTCTTCAACAACAAATTGGGTATGATCCTTTCCGCGTCTTACCAGAATAATCCGATTGGTTCCGATAACGCGGAGTTCGAGTGGAAAAAGGATGATGAAGGAAAAGAATACGTCACGAATTACGAGATCCGCCAATATTTCGTTCATCGTGAACGTCAGAGCTATTCTCTTTCCTTGGATTACAAGTTTAATCCCAATCATCGGTTGGATTTCAAGGGTATCTATAATCGCCGGAATGACTGGGAAAACCGGTATCGCCAAAGTATCAAGGATCTGAATGAAAAGGGTGAGGCCGAAGAGGTGGTTTTCCAGACCAAAGGTGGTACAGAGAACAACGCTCGTCTGGAACTTCAACAGACCATGGATTTTGCCTTGAATGGTGAACATTTGTTTGGAACTACTTTGTTGAACTGGAATTTTTCTTACGCCCGGGCCACGGAGGAACGTCCCAACGAACGCTATATCGCTTACAAGAAAGAGGTGGTGAACTTTACCCCGGATTTGTCCGATTTGAGAGAGCCGCACATGACCCCTGCCAATGCCGAGGATATGTTGCTGGGTGCTGCTGCCGGTTACGAGTTGGATGAATTGACCGAGCAACAGGAGGATATCTCCGAGGATGATTTGAAGGGAAGCATTAATTTGAATATCCCGATTCGAATGGGAAATCTCGTGAATAATCTTCGTCTGGGTGCGAAAATCGCGGATAAGAGAAAGAAAAGAGACTTGGAATTTTATGATTATTCTCCCGTAAACGAGGATTTTGATTCGGATGCTTTTGCGGCCCTGAAAGACCAGACCCGTTCAGACTTCTACATGGATAATTACGAGGCCGGTACTTTCGTGACAAAAGAATTCTTGGGCAAGTTGGACTTGAACAACAGTTCTTTGTTCGAGAAGGAGGAGAACAAGGAAGAGCTGGGAGAGATTTTTGATGCCCATGAAACGGTGACTTCCGGTTATCTTCGTTACGACCATAATTTCAGTAATAAATTGCAGGCTATGGTGGGTGTACGTTTGGAGAACACTCATTTGAGATACCAGGGGAAACAACTGGTGGTTAATGATGATACGGATGCCATTGAATTGAACGACACCCCGGATTGCACGGATAATTACCTGAACGTGTTGCCTTCGGTGCTGGTAAAATACGCACTTGATGACGACTTGGCTTTCCGTTTGTCATACACCAATACCATTGCCCGTCCGAAATACTTTGATCTGGTTCCTCACGTGAGCATCGAGACCAAGGATGGCAAGACCGAACTTTCTGTCGGAAACCCGGAATTGGATGCTACGCTTTCCCATAATATTGACTTCGCCGTAGATTATACCTTTGCTGATTTCGGTATTGTTTCTGCCGGCTTCTATTACAAGGCGATCAAGGATTTTATCGTGGAGCAGAATTGGGTTGACGGTACTTATGAGGGTATTGCTTACGATGAAATGTCCATACCGATGAATGCCGGTAAGGCTGATTTGTGGGGATTGGAATTCGCCTGGCAAAAGGATTTCGCTTTCATCGCTCCTTGCTTGAAATATTTCGGCTTGTATGCCAACTATACCTACACGCATTCCAAGATTACCGACTTCAAGTTGGAACGGGAAGATGAAGAAGGAAACGTGCTCGAGAACGAGGACCTTCCGTTACCCGGTTCTCCGGAACATTTGGCCAATGTATCCCTTTATTTCGAGCGGAATGGCTTAAATGTCCGTGCTTCTTATAACTTTGCCGGTGATTTTATCGATGAGTTCGGAAGTACCCCGTTTGAGGATTCCTACTATGATAAGGTAAATTACCTGGATGCCAATATCAGCTACACATTTGCCAAGCATTACACGATTTACGGTGAGGCAACCAATTTACTGAATCAACCGTTGAGATATTACCAGGGGAAATCTGATCTGACGAAGCAGGTAGAATATTACGGACCGAAATTCAATATCGGTTTTAAGGTTAACTTTTAAAGAAATACGATGAAAAGATTGTTATTAATTTGCTTATTGATTCTCGGGGGATGGGGATGTTTTGCCCAGCCCCGGGAATTGACCAAGGAGGAAATGGATGACCGTTTCAATTTTTACGTGGTGAATGATTTGGGTAGAAACGGTTATTATGACCAGAAACCTATCGCGGAACGCATGGGCGAGATGGAAGGGATTATCGGTTTTGAGTTCGTTGCCGCTTTGGGTGATGTACACCATTTCGAGGGGGTAGCCAGCGTGAATGATCCGTTATGGATGACGAATTACGAGTTGGTATACGCTCACCCGGAGTTGATGGTGGAATGGTTTCCTGTTATGGGTAATCATGAGTATCGCGGCAACACGCAGGCCGTATTGGATTATACTCGGGTAAGTCGTCGTTGGTGTATGCCGGGGCGTTATTACACGAAGTTATATCGGACGGATGATGGTGCAACCGTGCGGCTGATCTTTATCGACACGACTCCGTTGATCGATAAGTACCGGGAAGAGGATGATACTTATCCAGATGCGGTTAAACAGGAGAATCGGAAACAGTTGCAATGGTTGGATTCGCTTCTCTCCGTGAATCACTCGACCTGGACGATTGTCATGGGACATCACCCGATTTACGCCCAGACCAGTAAGTCCGAGAGCGAACGTACGGATATGCAGCAACGGGTAAATACCATTTTGAAGAAACATAACGTGGATATGTACATCTGTGGGCACATCCATAATTACCAACATATCCGTCGCACCGATTCTTCGATTGATTATATCGTGAACACTTCCGCTTCCCTGAGCCGGAAAGTGAAACCGACGGAGGGTACGGTGTTCTGCAGTGGCGAGACGGGATTCTCGGTTTGCTCCGCTTCCGCTAAGGATTTACGCTTTTACATGTTGGATAAGGAAGGGCGAGTGTTACATGTGGTAGAGCGCAAAAAATAAGTTTGGCATAACTTTGTAAGAATAGGGGAGGTCTTTCACCTCCCCTGTCTTTTTATAATATCATTTGCGGCATGAACTCGAAGGATTTGTATTTGGGACGCAGACGGTCCGTGTTGTAGAATTTTTCGATGTTCACGATTTTCTTGCTGCTCGTGATGATTTCGATAGGAGCGTTGTCGTATCGCCCGTTGCGCAGGATGACGAGTCGTCCATGCAGTCCTTTGGATATCAGGTCCAGGGCCAAGTTCCCGTAAGCCATCGGGACAATGGAGTCCAGGGCATCAGGGTTTCCGCAACGTACCAGATATCCTAACTTCTGGTTGATCACATTGACCGTTTCTCCATTATTGTAGCGGGAAGACAAGGCTTTCAGTTCGTTGGAGACATAATCCCCGATTCCGCCCAGTTTCTTGTGCCCGAACATATCCGTTTCCTCGCTTTGGAACATCATCTGTCCGCCCCGGTAGGTGGCTCCCTCTGAGACCAGGACCACGGAATACTTGCTCGGGTTCGTGTAGCGGTCCTGGCAGAGCAATTCGGCCAAGCGTTCGATGTCGAACTGGTATTCCGGGATGACGCAACGGTTGGCAGCACCGGCCAACGTGGGCAGCATGGCCGTGAAACCGGCATAACGTCCGAAAACTTCCAGCACGAGGATACGTTCATGGGAACCGGCACAGGTGCGAAGATCGTGGGTCAGCTCGATGGTACGGGTGATGCATGTGCTGAAACCGATACAGTAATCGGTTCCCGGAACATCATTGTCCATGGTTTTCGGGATAGCGACCACTTTCACCCCTTCTTGGCTTAACCGGACGGCATAGCTCAACGTGTCGTCACCCCCGATGGGAATCAGGTAATTGATACCGATAAATTCGAGGTTTTTCAGGACCTCCGGGGTTAAGTCGTTGATCTTGTCCGTGTATTTATCCTTTAGATGTGGGGGCACTGCCTCCAGCGGGATATGGGAAGCCCGTGTACGTGAAGTGTGCAGGAAGGTCCCGCCTGTCCGGCCGGCCTTGTTCACGATTTCTTCCGTCAACTCGAAATAGTTGTTGGAATTGTCCGCGTCTTTATCCCGGATAACGTCCACCAATCCCTTCCAGCCTCGACGGATTCCGATAACTTTGTAGCCTTCCCTTAGAGCTCGGATGGTTACGGCCCTGATTGCCGGGTTCAGTCCCGGCACATCTCCTCCTCCCGTGAGGATACCGATAATACCTTTACATGTACTTGCCATAGTGTAGATTTTTGGTTTTGTGTACTGTAAAGATAAGAAATATTTTGGAAAATGTATTACCAGTCTCCACTGGCTCCGCCGCCTCCGAAATCACCGCCTCCGAATCCCCCGAAAGAGCCGCTTCCGCTGCTGAATGAACCGAATCCCCCGCTACCGCCTCCCATGGGGAAGAAGAAGAATCCACCTCCGGAGCTGTGTCCCGGCGTGTAGCTGTCATTGTCGCCCCGCCGTTTCGAGATGATGGAGAACAACACGATGAACAGGAATATGGCCACGATAATGCCCATTCCTCCATTCCCTTTCTTGTCGTACTCGTCGGCCGTGTATTCGCCTTTCGACAAATTAATAAGCACGTCCGTGGCCCGGTCAATTCCCCCGTAATAATCTTCCTTCTGGAAAGCGGGAATGATTTCGTTCCGGATAATGCGGGAAGCCGTGGCATCGGGAATCACCCCTTCCAGGCCGTATCCCACGGAGATGGCCACCTGTCCCTTTTCTCCTCCCTGTTTGGGTTTGATCAGGATGACGATACCGTTGTCTTTTCCTTCCTGACCGACACCCCATTTTTCTCCCAGACGGGCGGCGTAATCGCTCACGTCATATCCTTCCAGGTCGGCGATGGTTACCACGGCAATTTGCGTGGAGCTGTTTTTGTTGAACGTACTCAGTTTCTTTTCCAGGGCGGCCCGCTGTCCGGTAGAGAACAATTTCGTGAAATCATTCACGATACACCGGGGTTTCATGGGTTCCGGGATATTTTGTCCCATGCTGTGCAGGAACAATCCCGGGAGGAATAGGGCGAGCCATATTAAGTGTTTTATCATCTTTCTCGTCTGTTAATTGAATGAAATATCATCGGGAAGTTCGTTCTTGTCATCCGTTTGATAGGGAAAATAGGTTTTCAGGGCATTCCCGGCCGACAGGACGGCTTCGCGAATTCCCTCCGTGATCAGGCCTTGCTTGAATTGTTCCACCATGCGGATTTTGATGCCTTCCCAGAAATTGGCGGGGACTTTGGCATTGATGCCGGCATCCCCCAGGATGGCCAGTTTCCGGTCCTCGAGAGCCACGTAAACCAGCACCCCGTTACGGGCGGCTGTCTTGTGCATTTTCAGTTGGGCGAACACGTCAGCGGCCCTGTCCAGAACGTTCTTCCTGCAGTGGTTCTCGATATGCACCCGGATTTCTCCCGATGTGGCTTTCTCGGCCTGTTGTATGGCCGCCACCATGGCCGCCTTCTGTTCTTCCGTGAATTTCTTTTCCGGTGACATGCTTAACGGTGCTTTTAGAATTTCACTTCCGGGGCTTTTTCCGTTCCCTCGGCAGCCTCAAAGTACGGTTTTGATGAAAAACCGAACATTCCGGCTACAATATTCTGCGGGAAAAAGCGGATGTATTTGTTATAGCTCTGCACTTCCTCGTTGAATTTGCGTCTCTCCACGGCGATACGGTTTTCCGTTCCTTCCAGTTGAGCCTGCAAATCCCGGAAATTCTCGTTAGCCTTCAAATCCGGGTATCTTTCCACGCTCACCATCAGGCGGGAGAGGGCAGAGGACAATTCCCCTTGCACGGCATTGAATTTCTGAATGGTCTGGGCATCCAGGTTGTCGAAATTCACCTGCATTTGTGTGGCCTTAGCCCGGGCTTCCACGACTTCAGCCAAGGTTGTTTTCTCGTGTTCAGCGTAACCCTTCACTGTGTTCACCAGGTTCGGGATAAGGTCTGCCCGGCGTTGGTATTGGTTTTCCACGTTGGACCATTGGGCCGAAACGGCTTCACTGCGTCCCACCATCTGGTTGTAGCTTCCCTTGAACCACAGGAAAATACCTAACACGATAACAATAATCACTCCAATTACGATATAACTCTTTTTCATGTCTTTCTTGTTTAAAATTAATTCTCTCCGCGAATATAAAAGAAAAATGGAACTACCCCGGGGGATAATTCCATTTTTAGCTATCCAAAATGGATATAATTTTATTATTTCGTCAAGTTCATCGTGTCCGTGGCAATAACCAGTTCCTCGTCCGTGGTGATACTCATCACGGTTACCTTGGAATCCGGGGTGGACAATATTTGGTCTTTTCCTCTCAATCCCTTGTTGACTTCGGCATTGAAGCGGATACCCATGTATTCCATGTTGCGGCATACCTGTTCCCGTACCTCATCATCGTTCTCCCCGATACCTCCGGTGAAAACAATCAAATCCACTCCGTTCAACACGGCGGCATAGCTACCCACGAATTTCTTCACGTCATAAGCCAGCATATCCAAGGCCAAACGGGCACGTTCATTACCTTCCTTGGCAGCAGCCTGCAGGTCGCGGCAGTCTGATGAAATACCAGAAATTCCCTGTAAACCGGATTGCTTGTTGATCAGTTTATTGGCTTGATCCGTGTTCAATCCTTCTTTCTCGCACACGTACAATAATGCTCCCAGGTCGATATCTCCCGTCCGGGTTCCCATGATAACACCGGCATTCGGGGTGAATCCCATGGAGGTGTCAACCGACTTGCCCTTGTTGATGGCCGTGATGGAGGAACCGTTACCCAGGTGGCAGGTGATGATTTTCTTTTCCTCGATATTCCAGCCCAACAGGCGGCAGGCTTTCTCGGCCACGAATTTATGCGAAGTTCCGTGGAATCCGTAACGGCGGACACGGTAATCCTCGTAGTACTTGTAGGGGAGGGCATACATGAAAGCTTCTTTCGGCAGGGTCTGGTGGAAAGATGTGTCGAATACGGCAACCTGGGGTACACCCGGCAGCAGTTTTTCCATCGTCTCGATACCTTTCAGGTTGGCCGGGTTATGTAACGGGGCCAATTCGCAGCAGGCGGCGATTTTCTTCTTGGCATCCTCATCCACGAGCACGCTCTTGGCGAAATACTCGCCCCCGTGAGCCACGCGGTGTCCCACGGCCTTGATTTCCGTCAGGGCTGAAATTACCCCGTGTTTTTCGTTTACCAGGGCTTTCAAAATCAAGTCGATGCCTGCCGTGTGATCCGGAATGGGTTCGGCAACCGTGTAATTGTCCTTTCCTGTCGGCTTGTGCGTGAAGTTACCCACGGGCAGACCGATTTTTTCCACTAAACCCTTTGCCAGCAACGTGGGTTCAGCCTTCATGTCCAATAACTGATATTTGATAGATGAACTACCGCAATTCAAAACCAGAATATTCATCGTACGTGTATTTTTAGTGTTTTAATATTTATTTGCTTGCAGCTTGTGCTTGATTTACCGTGATAGCCACCAGATTCACGATATCGCTCACGGAACATCCTCTTGAAAGGTCGTTGATCGGGGCGGCCATACCTTGCAGTACCGGGCCGATGGCTTCGATTCCGGCGATACGTTGTACCAGCTTGTAGCTGATATTTCCCACTTCCAGGCTCGGGAATATCAATACGTTTGCTTTTCCGGCAACGTGACTTCCCGGTGCTTTGCTGGCACCCACGGAGGCTACCAACGCGGCGTCAGCCTGCATTTCCCCGTCGATCATCACGTCCGGAGCCATCTGCTTGGCCAGTTCCGTGGCTTTAACTACTTTGTCTACCAGCTCGTTCTTGGCAGAACCCTTCGTGGAGAAGCTCAACATGGCCACTCTCGGTTCGATTTTGGCGATAGCCCGTGCCGTTCCGGCCGTGGCCACGGCGATTTGTGCCAGTTCCTCGGCGGTCGGGTTAGGCAACACGGCGCAGTCGGCACACACGATCAGCCCCTTTTCCCCGTATTCCGGCTTGTCGGTCAATAACAGGAATGCTCCTGAAACAACAGACATTCCCGGCAATGTCTTCACGATCTGCAAGGCAGGACGCAGCACGTCTCCCGTGGCGTTCTTGGCTCCGGCAACTTCCCCGTCGGCATCCCCGCTCTTGATCATCAACGTGGCCAGGTAAAGCGGATCCACGACAAGCTTCATGGCTTGTTCTTTCGTCATACCTTTTTTCTCGCGGAGTTTCACCAGCAAATCGGCGTATGCTTCTTTCTTGGGATGGTTCTCCGGGTCTACGATCGTGGCCTTCCCGATATGTTTCAGTTCGAATTTGGCGGCCAGACTTTCGATTTCAGCGGGATACCCCAGCAAAATGATTTGAGCTATACCTTCTTGCAGGATAATGTCGGCAGCTTTCAGCGTCCGTTCCTCGGTACCTTCCGCCAAAACGATTCTTTTGGCGTCTTTCTTGGCATTTTCTTTAATTTGTTCCAGAAGATTCATGATTCCTTGTATATTATGTTTTGTTTTGTCTCAATCGTTAGCGCGAATGTAAAATAAATAATCCACAAACTAGCCATTTTGCAATCTAATGTTTGCGTTATTTTTCATATTCTGCAATCCAGACATGGCAAAATGCCCTTATTCGCGGTTTTCTAGTTTAAAACGAACCCGCCATTTCCCGTCGGCATAATCCGAGCTGATGATTTTGAAATGCCCGATTTCCCGCGTGTTTCCCACGTGGGCGCCGATGCAGGCACAGGTGTCGTGATCCCCCACGCGTACTAGTCTCAGCGTCTCGCTGGCGTCTTCCGGCAGTTTGCCCAAATCCACCTCTTCCGGCACGTTATCCCGGGTCACGAACTCCGTCGTCACCTCCAGGTGGCGGTCAATCACCTCGTTCACCCGCCGTTCTATCTCGGCCACCTGTTCGGCTGTCGGAGCCGTGGCCAGGCGGTAGTCACATTTCGATTTCTTCCGCTCGATGTGGGTGTTTCTCGACCGTTCGCACCCAAACATCCTCACCATCGTCTGGTTCAGGATGTGTTCCGTCGTGTGCATGGGTGGGTATTCCTGCTTATTGTGTTCGTTCAGTTGTATTTCTTCCGTCATGTTCTGTTCTGTTTGATTCCCGTCAAATGTAGGAATTTATTCAGACAAAACACGTTTTGCCCGAAATAAAAAGTTTCGGGCAAAACATGGTCTTCGGGAGGGGCGGTTTCCTACGGGTAAGGATTGTATTCCCAGGGAATCACCTTGCCCGAGCGGAGGGAAGCGGGCACATCCACCAGCCGCTGGTTGGAACTTCCCCGGAAAAGCAGGCCTTCCTGTTTCCGGGATGGGTCGAACCGACCGTCAACCAACACGTCAATATAAGGCAGGATGCGTGATAGCCGGTTCGAGGCGAGAATCTCCTCGTAGCGGAAACCGGTGTAGCACCAGATATTCTTGCCGGCGGTTTCCTTCAGGCGTTGGGCCAGCCGGGTGAACCCTTCCACCTGGAATAGCGGGTCCCCTCCGCTGAAGGTCACGTTGGCAAATGGATTGTCGGCGATTTTCGCCACGATATCCTCTACGGCCACGGGATGTCCGTTGCTCGGGTTCCACGATTGCGGGTTGTGGCATCCCGGGCAGTGGTGGCTGCATCCCGCCGCGTAGACGGAAACCCGGAATCCGGGGCCGTCCACGACGGTGTCCTCTATGATGTCCAATAATGAAAGCGTATCAGTCATGTCTTACCCGGTCGTTTAGTTCTGCCAGTTTCGCGTGATTCCATCGGTCTGTCGTGCCGACAAGGTAGCCGGTGATTCTTTGCAGGCGGTCGATGTGCGTGCTCCCGCACCTTGGGCAGCGTTCCAGGTGTTCCGAGGCATCCTCGAACCCGCACTCCATGCAGCGGTTCCGGTTGTGGTTCACGGAACAGTATCCCATGTTGTATCGATCCATCATGTCGACAACCCCCATGATGGAAGCCGGGTTATGGGTCGCATCCCCGTCTATTTCAACGTAGAATATATGTCCGCCCCGTGTCAGGTCGTGATAGGGGGCTTCGATTCTGGCCTTATGATTGGCGCTGCATTTATAGTACACGGGCACGTGGTTCGAGTTCGTGTAGTATTCCCGGTCCGTGATTCCCGGCAGGATACCGAAACTTTTCCTGTCTTTCGCCGTGAATTTCCCGGCAAGTCCCTCTGCCGGCGTGGCCAGGACGCTGTAATTGTGCTGGTATTTTTCCGAGTACTCGTTGGCCTTGTCCCTGATGTGGCCCACGATGCGCAGCCCCAGCGCCTGGGATTGCTCGTCTTCCCCGTGATGTTTCCCCGTCAAGGCCACCAGACACTCGGCCAACCCGATAAAGCCGATACCCAGCGTACCCTGGTTGATGACCGGTTCTATCGTGTCTTCCGCTTTCAGCCGCTCGCATCCCAGCCACAGGGAGGACATGAGCAGTGGGAATTGCTTCGCCCGGGCCGTTTGCTGGAATTCCAGACGCTGGTGCAATTGCAACGCCGTCAGGTCGAGCATCTCGTCCAGTTTCGAGAAGAATGCCTCCACCCGGCTGTCCCGGTCTTTGATTTCCATGCACTCGATGGCCAGCCGGACAATGTTTATCGTGGAGAACGAGAGATTGCCCCGGCCGATGGAGGTCTTTTCCCCGAATCTGTTCTCGAATACCCGGGTGCGGCATCCCATCGTGGCCGTTTCGTAACGGAAGCGCTTCGGGTCATCCGCTCTCCATAGTTCGTGCCGGTTGAACGTGGCGTCCAGGTTGATGAAATTGGGGAAGAAGCGGCGGGCGGACACCTTGCAGGCCAGTTCATACAGGTCGTAATTCGGGTCGCCCGGGAGATAATTCACCCCTCTTTTCTTCTTCCATATCTGGATGGGGAAGATGGCAGTCGTCCCGTTGCCCACGCCCCGGTACGTGGAGCGCAACAGCTCGCGGATCACGCAACGTCCCTCGGGAGAGGTGTCCGTACCGTAATTGATGGAACTGAACACCACCTGGTTGCCACCCCGGCTGTGAATCGTGTTCATGTTGTGGATGAAGGCTTCCATGGACTGGTGTACGCGGTTCACCGTGCGGTTCACGGCATGTTGCAGCACGCGTTGTTCTCCCGTCAGTCCGGTCAGTTCGCGTTGCAGGTAATCCTGGATTTCCGTGTTGTAAAGCCGGCTGTAGTCCTCGCCCTGCAGTTCTTCCAGGACCTTGATTTCCTCCACGAAGCTGGAACGCACGTAGGGGGCCAGGTAGAAATCGAAAGCCGGGATGGCTTGCCCGCCGTGCATCTCGTTCTGGGCGGTTTCCAGGGAAATACACCCCAGGATGCTGGCCGTCTCGATACGTTTTGCTGGCCGCGATTCCCCGTGTCCCGCGAAGAATCCCTTCTCCAGTATCTTGTCCAGCGGGTGCTGCACGCAGGTGAGGCTCTTCGTGGGGTAATAGTCCTTGTCGTGAATGTGCAGGTACCCCTGGTGTATGGCCTGTCTCACTTCCTCGTTCAGCAGGTAGTCGTCGACGAAGGGTTTTGTCGTTTCGCTGGAAAACTTCATCATCATTCCCGCGGGGGTATCCGCGTTCATGTTCGCGTTCTCCCGGGTGATGTCATTGGCTTTTGTCTCGATGATTTCCAGGAAAATATCCTTTGTCTTTGCCTTGCGGGCGATACTCCGTTGATTCCGGTACGTGATGTAGAGCTGGGCTACATCCTTCCGCCGGCTTTTCATGAGTTCCATTTCCACGTTGTCCTGGATTTCCTCCACGGTCATTTGTGCCGCACCCCGGTAGGCGATGCGGTCGGCAATCGCGGAAGCCAGTTCCATGTCCTCGCCGCGCTCCGTGTGCAGCATTGCCCGGCGGATGGCCGCTATGATTTTCTCTCCGTTGAAGCCGACAACCCGGCCGTCTCTTTTTACCACTGTCTGAATCATATCACTTTTCTTTTGTTACTATCGCGTAAATTCACTAAACCCCGGTTTCGGGACGGCTGTCGATAATATGGCGGGAGATAACTGGCGTGACCTGTCGTGTTCCCGGCTTTTTCCTCGAAAGCCTCTGAAACCTTTCGGCCTTGGCAGGTCTTCTGACTTGTCCTCGATTTAAACGCCTTCCCGTGAAAACAGTGGCATGTGGTTTAAATCATCCTTCAGGACTTACAGCAGCGGGACTGTTCAGGATTCTCACCTGATTCCCTTTTAATCCTTCCTCGAAAGGAACCAAAACCGATGCAAATATAGGATTTGTTTTTGATTCTCGTGATAAAAGTTTTTCTTTTTGGAAAACTTTTTCGTGATTTCATTTCAAAAAGTTTTCCAAAATAGTGTATTTCTTTCAGGTTTATGTCATACATTTTCACCCGTTACGACAGGGAAAATCTCTCTTTGACTACCCCTTGAAAACGATTTGTCGGGTTGCCGGAAAATATTTACCTTTAAACCGATTTATACGATTTACGCTTGAATAATTAAAATAACCATGATGAAGAAGATTCTATTGACAATCCTGCTATTGTTGCCCTTGTCCTGTGTCTTGTTGCACGCCCAGGGGATTTTCGAGAAACACGGGCGTCTGCTCACGCTTCCCGCCGGGTACGTGTGTTACCGCACGGCCGATGATATGAAGATTGACGGCAAACTGAAGGAGGGCTCCTGGACGAAGGCCGTCCCCACCTCCCTTTTCGTGGACATTAGCGGGGAGGGATTCCCCCGTCCGGTTTACGACACCCGGGTCAAGATGCTCTGGGATGACAACTACCTCTACGTGGCGGCCATCCTTCAGGAAAAGAATATCGTGGCGAGACTGACGCAACGGGACACCATTATCTATTATGACAACGACTTCGAGGTATTCCTGGATCCCGATGGCGACGGGCACCAGTATTTCGAGATTGAGAACAATGCCCGCGGGGTTATCTTCGACCTCATGCTGGACCGGCCTTACCGTTCGGGAGGCAATTTCATGGTGCAGTGGGATTGTCCCGGGCTCAAGCTGGCCGTCCACCGGGACGGTACCCTCAATAAGCCCGGCGATACCGACAGGCAGTGGACCGTGGAAATGGCCATACCCCGGGAGGCTGTCACCCTGAACTTCAACAACCCCTTGAAGGCTGGCAATTACTGGCGCATCAACTTCTCCCGGGTGCAGTGGCTCAAGCCCGGCCAGCGGGAAGAGAACTGGGTATGGCAACCCACCGGCAAGGTGGACATGCACATGCCCGAGCGTTGGGGATTCCTCTACTTCTCCGCGCTCACCGTGGGGGAAGGAGAGGAGGAGTTCACTTATCCCTATGACATGGGTGCCTATAAATTGCTTTGGGCCATGTTCCACGAGCAGCAGGAGCGTGTCGCAGCCGGCGAAGGCTATCTTCGTACCGTCGAGGATTTCTTCCTGACCGATGCCGAACTCTCCGCCTTGCCCGAGGGTGCGGAAGTCGGGGTGGAGGCGACGGCCTCGACCTATCTCCTGAGCGTGACTTTGCCCGGCAGGGGAGAGCGTTATACCTTGAACCACGAGGGGCGTTTCGTCGTTGGGAAAATCACCCCGCGGGTCGTGAAAAACTGGACTTGGGTACGCATTGATAAAAATAAATCGATAGAGGAATACGCGGCCTATTTCCGCCTGATGAAGGAATGCGGCATCTCCGGGGTTCTCTTCGAGAGCTACGAGGAACCTGTCTACAAGGCCTGCCAGGAAGCCGGGCTGGAAGCCCACTACTGGAGATGGACCATGAATCGTTCGGAAGTCCTCCAGACCCATCCCGAGTGGTTTGCCGTCAATCGTCGGGGCGAATCCTCCTTCGATCAGCCGGCCTACGTCGATTACTACCGTTTCCTTTGTCCCTATCGCGAGGGAGTGGCCGACTACCTGGCCGAGGATTACGTGCGGATATCCCGCCTGCCCCATGTGGACGGGGTACACCTGGACTACGTGCGTTTCCCGGACGTCATACTTCCCGTGGGCCTGTGGAAAAACTACGGCATCGAGCAGACCTCCGAGCATCCCGAGTATGACTACTGCTATTGCGACGTCTGCCGTGCCCGCTATAAGGAGTTGACGGGAACAGACCCTCTTGACCTGCAGTATCCCATGCAAAGCCAGTCGTGGATAAACTTCCGCCTCGACGGCATCACCGCTGTCGTGGACCGCATCACCCGGGCCGTGAAAGCCCGTGGCGGCAAAATCTCCGCGGCCGTCTTCCCCGGTCCCACGATGGCCAAGGCCATGGTGCGTCAGGATTGGGCCAACTGGCACCTTGACGCCTATTTCCCGATGATATACAATGGATTCTACAACGAGGGACCCGTCTGGATAGGCCGCTCCGTGAAGGAAAGCGTGCAAGCCGTGAACGGACGGGCCAAAATCTATGCCGGGCTCTACCTGCCCGACCTTCAGGAGGATTTCGAGGCAGCCCTGGATGCCGCCTTCGACAACGGGGCCTCGGGCGTTTCCCTCTTCGACAGCCCTTCCCGGGACTATCTCCTTCGCCTGAAAGCCTACCTTGCCCGTAAAGGCTTCCTCGTGAAATGATTGTTCCGGCATGGAAAGCCGAAGTAATACTTGAAAATTGAATATTTGGAGAAATCTCCAACTGGGATAAATAAAACGAGAGCGACTCAATGGTCTGAGTCGCTCTCAATTGTATTAAACCGGGGTACTTGTCCCCAGGTACACCGTTGGCGAGGCTATCTTTAGCCTTTTGTTTGTCGCGAAGGTGTACACCTGCAAGTTGTCCTTGTTCCAGCGGGTGGGAATGGAGACGGTTTTGATACCGCTCTCTTCCCGGCTGGCCAACACGCTGACTTTAGCCCGCTTCCGTTCCGTTTCCAGCACGACGACACAAATCTGGTCGTCCGGGTTTGCCCCCGGGTCCCCCGAGTTGTCCGTTATCGTGAAGGTCAGCGAATTGCCGGCTTCCTCGTACGAGTAATTGACTTCGGGTTCTTCCAGTCGCCCTTTCGAGAATTGCATCTTCTCGAAATCCACCGTGACGGGCATTGACAGGTCCTCCTGCGTGAAGCGATCCTTGTTTTCGGCCATGAACAGGTTCCCGGCACTCATGTTTACCGTGGCTTGAGGGAATCCCAGCTTGCTGGCTTCCAGCGTGGCGGAAGCCCAGGTAGTCCGTTCCTTAAAGATATTCTTCACGCGTGTGGCTTCATCACTGGTGGATACCTTGTGGGAGAGAGGCATCTTTCTGCCGATATTATTTCTTCCCAACAGGTAATACACCGTATCGCCTATCTTTCCTTTAATACGACCTCCGGGGTCTGGCAATACTTTACCCATGGTAGTTCAGTATTAAGAGGTTAGACATAAGGTTGTGGTTAGAATGACGTCGTTCTTTAAAAGAATACGATGTTTCTAGTCGTTTTCGAGAAATTAATTTTTTCATATTGATTTATTTTATATTATTTAGGTAAGATTGATTGTCAATGAAACCGGGTCCGCTATGAATTCTAAAGCCTTTGCTTTCCCTGTTTAACGAGTCCGAGGTTGTAATACATAACTATGTATTTCTCTTCTTCGTCGATTCCTCCGGAGGAGATTCCCGGGAACTTCCCTTTCCCGTCTCCCGGGATTCTCGCTTCGCTTGTTTGGGGCGAATGATTTTTCCCGTTCAACTTGCCATTGGAATCCATCGGCATGACAAAGATATGGATAATTTTTCGAGAAAAACAAGAGTTTCTCCACGAAAAATTTAAAAATATTCATATTTATTTGAATAAATAGTAGGAGTGTGTGTAGGGGCGTCTTTTTTGCTATTATTATATAATTAATTGTTGTATAATCAATTAATTTATCACTTGATTTTTTGATATCAATAGTAGTACTGTGTATAAATATTAATATACGTGTAATAATAGCACTGTTTGCAGTACGGGTAGAAACACCCTGTTTTGCCTCGTTAGGACACCCGTGAACAGGGGAAGAACCACTATCATTTTCACGTGCGGTACTATCATTGTCTTCACGAGTAGTATTATCATTTGCTTCCCGAGCACTATCGCCATCGTCCTCCCGGGCGGTATCACCCTCTTTCGCGTACCCGGTAGCAACACGGAAGAAAATTCGGGAATCAATATACCGGGCTAATATAATTTTTTTTACTTTTGTAGTGTCGCTCCCTGCGCTGAAACCATATAAAATGGTACGGGGTGGGAGGGACACCATACATAAGAGGCGTTTACTGGACGCTTTGGTTTTGATATTCAGAGAATCTCGCAAATTCGATAATGTTCATCAAAAACAAAGCAACGGGGACGGTCCTAGGGATGTATATTTATAGTATCCCGTGTTTTGTCATTCGGCAAAACCAATGGGAAGATTATAGGATAGCATCAGCGTGGGGCTTTCGCGTTGCTCGTTTCGATGGACAGGGCATGCGAGAGCCTTCTGAATGTGGAACGGGCGACAAGGCTGGCTCCACGTTTTTTATGTACGGTTTTCAGGTAATGATATTTTGTACAGCGAGGAGCCGGCTGACACACATTTTACACGTGAGCCGTATGCTGGATATCATACAAAACAACCCTTACCGTGTCTTGGGACTATACGCCAATTCGCCCACGAAGGAGCGGATGGCCAATTTCAATCGCTTGAAAGCCTTTGTCTCCGTTGGAAAATCCATGACGTTTCCGTTGGACTTGCCCTCCTTGTTACCTTCTCTCGCTCGTGTCACGGAAACGTTGTCGGAAGCCGATGCCCGGTTGGCATTGCCCCGGGAGCAGCTTCATTACGCGCAATTCTGGTTCCTGAAAGTGAGCCCCGTCGACGACATTGCCCTGAATCACCTGATGGAGGGTAACATGGCGAACGCCGTTGCCATCTGGGAAAAGAAAGAGGACGTCTCCTCCTTGCAGAACCGGATGGTCTGCGCCCTAATACGGGAGGATTACGGGGCCGCCCTCGCCTGTGCCGACAAGCTGTATCCCCACTATTCCCCCGCCTTCGCCGCCCTTGTGCTGGGCAAGGATTGTACCGTCCAGCTCGAGAACCTGGAATACGATTTCCTCGATACGCTTTGTGAAGGTGTCGAGGCCTGCCGATTGTTGGCTGCTCTGCCTGGGGAGAGATGGCGGCAATACGTCGGCGACAAGACCGTGAAACCCTTGTTGGATTCCCTCTATTCCGCTATCGAGACGGCCAAGGCTTCCCGGGGCAAAACGGCGGAGGAATGTTTCGCGGCCGGGACGAAATTGATGAACGACACGCGGGAACCCTTGAAGCAACTGGCTTCCCTGCTTTCCCCTTCCGACCTGCAGTACGGCATGCTCGCCGACAAGCTCGGGTTGGAGATTCTCCAGTGCGGGATTGATTTCTACAACGATTCGAAAAACGAAGAGGTTGCTCCCCGGGCCATGACCTTGCAGTCCTACGCCCAGTCCGTGGTTGTCGGGGATATGGCCCGTCAGCGTTGCCAGGAGAACATGGATATATTGCAGGAAATCATCGATGCCTTACCCCCAGCCGAGGTTACTTTCGAGCATAAAGCGATTAAGGAAGAAATTCAGAAATTCTCCGCGGAACCCGATGAGATACAGTATTCCATTACCTTGTTGAACGATACCCGTTCCTGGCTTTTGACAATAAACCAAAAACTAGGGGCGAACCATCCTTGTTATTTACGGATTTCAACCGAGGTAGTCAGAAATGCTCTTCACAAGGTTGTCGAGGAAGTGAATTCATATGCTCCACTAATTAGTATGATAATAGAGTATAAGGGTACCGTGGCTGAAAAAGTGCTTTTAGACACATTGAAATCAGTTTTAAAGAAAGCTTGGAAGGCAATCGAATTAATGGATTCTTTTGATATTGAACTTGATTTTAAAGAAAATCATTATGATAAGCAACGTACGGCTTTAAAAGAATCGTGTCTTCGTTTAAAGATACCGATTAGATTATCGACCTCTGAGGCAATTTCATCTTCATCAACTTCTTCTTCGACTGGTAATAGTTCGGATGACGGTATTGGTTGTGAGTTTTGGTTGATTGTATTTTTTATTCTTTTGTTTGCTTTGTTGTTTTTATTACCTAGTATTCATTCTTATATTCATTCATGAAAACTCTCCTCATACCCCTTTTAATTATTCTGTTGTGCTGTCCCGTGCTGGAAGCGCAGAATATATTTAACAGGAAAAAAACAACCCTGGAAGCCCAACAAACCGAGTTGCGGGAAAGGCAGACCCGGATGGCGGATTCGCTGCGGGTGCTTTCCCGGGAAACCCGCCAAATCCTGCTCGACGTGCGTGTTTTGCTCGATTCCCACGCCACTCTCCGGGCCTCGGTGGACAGTTCTCGGGTGGAAACCCGAGCCAACCGGGAGAAGCATGCCTCCTTGGAAGAAAAATACCGGCAATTGCTCCAGCACCAAACCAACCTGGAGAAATCCCTCCGTTCCCTCTCCCGGGAGACCGGGGGAAACGCCTCCAGGATTCGCTCCTTGGCGGGGGATAATGCGGTCTTCCGCCTTTCGGTGGACAGCCTGCAGGGCGAGTGCAGGAAACTGGACGAGTTGCGGCAGGCCGACAGGCTCGATTTCTCTCGGGAAATCAGGAGTACGAACGAGTCTCTGGTTTCCGGCCGGGCCGCCCTGGACAACCGCACGCTTTGGGGAATAGGGCTCGTCGTGGGGGTGTTGCTGGTCCTGTTCCTGGTTTTCTATCGGCTGGCTGGGCGAATCCGGACGGAGACTTCCTCGATTGCCCGGGTCCGCGAGGCCCAGCAGGCCTTGCAGGCCGCCCAGCAGCGGATGCAGGAGGAATCCGTCACCCTGGATAATAAGTTGCTGGAATTAATCGAAAAGCAAATGCGGAACGTCCCGCCCGAACCCCCCGCCGCAGAAACGGACCATTCCCTGGCCCTGAAGGTGGCCGACGAGATCGTGAGAATCGAGATGAACCTGGCCCGAATGGATACCTCCGTCAAAGGCTACAAGCAGCTTGCCAAAGCCATACAGCGCATTAAGGACAATTTCAACGCCAACGGCTACGAGATTGTCGAGATGCTCGGGAAACCCTACATGGCGGGAATGAAGGCCGCCGTTACCTTCGTCACCGATGAATCCCTCCAGGAGGGGCAGCAGGTGATAACGAAAATCATCAAGCCCCAGATCAATTACCGGCAACAGATGATACAGGCCGCACAAATCGAAGTAAGTCAACCTGAATAAATATTATTACGTTATGGCAAGAATGAAAATAGACTATGGCATAGACCTCGGTACGACGAATTCCGCGATATGCCGTATGGAGAAGGGGGAACCCCTCGTGATTAAGACGGACGTGCTGAAGGACACCATGCCTTCCTGCGTCTCTTTCACCAAGCGCAAGAGCGTGAAGGCCGGCGATTCCGCTTTCAACGACATGAAAAGCGACAAGCGCCGGGCCTCGAAAGCGGGCAAGAAGGAGGCTTCCAACGCTTTCGTGGAGTTCAAGCGCACCATGGCCACGGATACCCGCTATTATAGCTCTTACATGGAACGCGCCTTTTCCTCCGAGGAATTGTCGGCGGAGGTCCTGAAGACCTTGAAATCCTTCGTCACGGACGACACTTTTTCCGCCGCCGTCATCACCGTGCCCGCCAAGTTCACGGTCAACCAGAAGACGGCCACGATGGAGGCCGCCCGCATGGCCGGCTTCAAGCGGTGCGAGCTGCTGCAGGAACCGATTGCTGCGGCCATGGCCTACGGCCTGACCGCCGAGAACAAGAACGGGATATGGATGGTGTTCGATTTCGGGGGTGGCACGTTCGATGCCGCCCTGCTGAAGGTGGAGGACGGTATCATGCAGGTGTTCGACACGGAGGGCGACAATTACCTGGGCGGAAAGAATCTCGATTATGCCATCGTGGACAACATCATCATGCCCTACCTCTCGGCGAATTACCAGCTCGCTTCCACCCTCGGGAATGCCGGTAAAAAGGAGGTCTTGCGCGATGCGATGAAAACCTACGCCGAGGAAGTCAAGAACCAGCTTTCCTTTAAGGAAAAGGAGGATATCCTTTCCAATCTCGGGGAACTTGGCGAGGACGAGGACGGGGAAGAAATCGAGCTGGACCTGACCGTGACCCAGGAGCAAGCCTTCAACGTGATGCGTCCCTATTTCCAGAAGGCCGTGGATATCTGCAAGAACCTGTTGCAGCGCAACCGTCTCTCCGGGGAACAGCTCGACAAGCTCCTGCTTGTCGGGGGACCCACGCATTGCCCGTTGATCCGCCAGATGCTGAAAGAACAGATTACCCCGAACGTGGACACGAGTATCGACCCCATGACAGCTGTTGCCACCGGGGCGGCTCTTTACGCCTCGACGATAGATGCCGGGGTGGATGCGGGTGATATCGAGACGGGTACCGTCACCCTCGACATCGGCTACGAGTCTACTTCCGTGGAATCCACGGAATGGGTAAGTGTCAAGTTGTCGGCCGATTCCTCCTTCCTGAAAGTCTGGGTTGAATTTACCCGGGGGGATAAAGCCTGGTCGAGCGGGAAAGTTGAGGTCGATCGGGCGGGGAATGTGGTGGAGGTCAGCTTGCTGGAATCACGGCCCAACCTGTTTTCCGTGAGGGCTTATGATGAGCAAGGGAATCTCCTGCCTTGTTTCCCGGCGGAGTTTACCATCATTCAGGGGGCCAAGGTCGGGGCGGCACCTTTGCCCTACAATATCGGGATTGCCACCTGGAGCGACGTGAAGAACCGGGGCGTGTTCCGCATGGCCAAAGGGTTGGAGAAAAACAAGCCGGTTCCGGCGACGGGTGTGATCAACGACCTGAAGACAACGGCACAGCTCCGTCCCGGGATGAGCGAAGACCGTCTCACCGTTCCCGTTTACCAGGTGGATGACTTCGCCGATGCGGAGGGACGTTCCGCATACCTGTACGAGTACGTGGCCGACGTGACCATCACGGGGGCGGAGCTGGAAGTCCCCGTTCCGCCGGGTAGTCCCGTCGACGTGACCTTGAAAGTGGATACTTCCGAGCAGATGCGGCTGGAAGTCCATTTCGTGGCACTCGATATCACCATCGAGAAACAATTGGACACGAGCAAAAAACAATCGGTTGCCGATGCCGGGGAAACAATTAGCAACTACCTGCTTGAGGCACAGGACGGCATCGACAGGTTGGAGAAGGAGCAGATTGACACGACTTCCCTGCAGGAAGAATTTGACCGGGTGGACGCGGAAGCGATGAACAGCTCGGAGAAAAAGGCCGTGTTGCAACACGTGAAGGAATTGCTTCGGAAAATCGAGGACCTTGATAATGCCACGGAATGGCAACGGCTGGAGAAGAAACTCCGCGAAGAGCTGGAGCGAGTCGAGAAGGTACAGTCCGAAGTTGGCAACGAGAAGACCGCTCGCCTCGTCGAGCAACTGCGCCCCCAGGTGGACCAGGTGATTCGGGGAAAGGATGTCCGCGCCGGACGTGAGACGCTGGAGCGGATAAATGATCTTTTCGTCCAGATAACCCTGCTTTACCAGTGTATCGGGTTGATTCGCCACTACCATACATGCTTCGCGGGTGTCCGCTGGAAGGATGCGGCTCGTGCCCGTCACCTGATCGATCGGGGATTGGAGGAAATTGCCACCCGTCCCAGGATGGAAACACTTCAACCGATTCTCTCCGAGCTCCTGCATTTGCTGCCGGACAGTGAACGGGGCAACGCGGAAGGCTTGCTGAAATAGGAAACCATAAAAATCGAGACAATGACAACTGCTGAAATTTATTTGAAAACCATATTCTGCTGCATGGCCTGTGACGGGAATATAGCCCCGGAAGAAATAGAACTGGTCAGGTCGCTGGCAGCGGAATTGCCCGTGCTGGGAACGCTGGACGTGGAAAACCTGTTGAACACCTACGTTTCGGCGATTAACCGGGAAGGAACGGTTTTCTTGCGGGAATACCTGGACGACCTGTCCCGGGAAAACCTGACACCTGAAGAGGAACTGCAAATCGTGGATTTGGCTATCCGGATGATAGAGGCGGATGAGCGGGTGGAATATTCCGAGGTGAAATTTTTCAAGAAGATACGTTCCAGGCTTTCTCTCTCAGATGAAGAGATTCTGGCACGACACCCGGACAAGGAGGATTTCCTGCTGCCGGATATCGATGTCGCGGCGGATCCGTTCTGGCGAGAGAGTATCGTCTTCACGACCATTTCTCTGTCTTGAAGGTACGGGAATAGCCGTGGGATAACATAACGGGAGTCCGAACAGACTTACACGGGGCCAATCGCCTGCAGTCGGTCTTGTTCGGACTCCTTTGTAATTCTTATCGAAATTGAGGTAATTTTCCGGCCTATCCCAGGCGTGTCCCAAATGTGGTTCAACTACATCAATTACGTATTATATTCGATTCAAATTCGATTTAACTTCGATTTTAATAGAATTTGAATTGTATATGAATAGGAATTATATTATATTTGTATTATTCTAGTTCCGGATAGGACAAGCTTGTGATTCGGTGAAGCCCCGGGACGGGAGGGTAATGGTAAAAAAGAGAAATATGGAATTAATTGAAGGTGAAGGAATGCCCATCCGGGGGAAGATGGGGGACTTGATTTTTTACAAGCGAGGAAACAAGGTGTGCGTGCGACGCGTGGCCATCCCCGGGAAACCGAGGAAGTGGGAGCGGGAAGGGTTTTCCGATGCCCGGAAGACGTGCATGAACCGTTTCGCGGTGGTGCAGGAGCTGTATCGCTATTTCCGGCGGGAGGTGTCGGCCGATATCTGGCGGTTGGCGGCCCGGGAACAGGGGAAGATGGCGCATAACTTGTTCTACTCGACGAATTACCGGTGCTTTGATGCGGGACGGGAGGTGCTCGATGCCGAGGGGTTTCAGTTCAGCGCGGGGAGCGTGCTGTTGCCGCGGGATTTGGCCGTGACGGCGGGGAAGGAAGAGGGAACGTTCCGCGTGACGTGGCGGGAGACGCGCCGGGAAGTGAACGCGGCGGCGACGGACCGCCTGCAGGTGGGCGTGTTGTATGACGCGAAACCGAAAGCCCCGAAGCGAGCCCCGGAGGTGTCCGGGATACGGGGCGACGGGGAGGGATGGTTTCGGCTGGACCCGAAGTTCGGGCTACCGGCACACGTGTACCTGTATTTCGCCCGGGAGGACGGGACGGCCTATTCGCCCAGCCGGTGTTTCCGGGTGCGAGGAAAGGAGGATGTCCCCTCGTCCGCGAAGTAAAGCGTATGAGGGGTGCCTCGGAATGGATGGGAGGTTTCGGGGAGAAGCTTCAGGGGACTAAAGCACGGTCTTCGAGGGAAAAGATTGGTGTGCCCGGAAGGAATTTGGCTATTTGATGGATTTTTTATACCTTACCGCAGTTTATCGCCGGGGAAGTCCGAGATATTGTTCCCCGGCGGTTGTAGATAAGCGTGTGTTTGCAAATATGTGTTATATAATTATTTAAATTTGTTTCGCGATATGAAGACTATATTTATCACGGGAGGGTCGACCGGTATCGGTGCGGCCGCGGTTAGGAAGTTCATCAAGGAAGGATGGAATGTCGGTTTTATGGATATCAACGTGCCGGAGGCGGAGAAGCTGACCCGGGAATTGGATTGCCCGGAAAGGCTGGTTTTCGTGGAGGGGAATACCCGGGAGAGAGGGGATATCCGCCGGGCGGTGAAGGCAACGGTGGAGCGTTTCGGGAAGTTGGACAGCGTGTTTGCCAACGCGGGGATTCACCGGTGCAACACGCTCCTGGATATCTCGGACGAGGAACTGGACCTGATGGTGCAGACGAATATTTACGGGACCGTGAACACGTTGCGCGAGGCCGTTCCCTGTCTTATCGATGGCGGGGGCGGATCGGTGGTGATTAACGCCTCGGACCAGTGGTTCGTGGGGAAGCCGCACAGTTTCGCGTACGGGATGACGAAGGGGGCTCTCGGGCAGATTACCCGCAGCCTGTCAATTGACCTGGGACCGATGAACGTGCGGGTCAATGCCGTTTGCGCGGGGACGATCCGGACTCCGCTCGTGGATAATCTTTTCGCCAATTTCGCCAAGGTGAACAATTGCAGTATCGATGATTACTGGCGGGAGGAGAATGCGCTTTACGCCCGGGGATCGGCCGGGAAACCGGAGGAGGTGGCCGAACTGGTGTATTTCCTGGCTTCCGATGCCTCAAGCTTCTGTACCGGCGGGCATTACCTGGTCGACGGCGGATTGGTGGCCCGATGACCTGGTGGTTCTGATTTTCGCGGGAGATTTCTTGTCGCGAGAGCAGAGATAAAAGAGAAGGGGTAATGTTTTTTGTTACGGATTATTCGCGTATCTTTGCCGGGTGGGTCGAGGGGAAGGTGGACGGACGGGGGAATGGCCCGGTATTTATTTAATAAACATAAACGAGTATGAGATTACTAGAAGGAAAGACTGCTATCATCACCGGTGCTTCGAGAGGTATCGGGAAGGCCGTGGCATTGGAATTTGCCCGGGAAGGTGCTAATATTGCCTTTACTGATTTACGATATGACGAGATTGCCCAGGAGACGGAGCGCGAGATCGCTGCCCTGGGTGTGAAAGCGAAGATGTACGCGTCGAACGCTGCTGATTTCGCTGCTACCGCTGCCACGGTGGAGGAGATTCACAAGGAGTTCGGTCGGGTGGATATCCTGGTGAACAACGCCGGTATCACGAAAGACACGCTGTTGATGCGTATGACGGAGGAGCAATGGGACGCCGTGATCAACGTGAACCTGAAGTCCGTGTTCAATTTCACGAAGGCCGTTTCTGCCATCATGTTGCGCCAGAAGTCCGGTTCCATCATCAGCATGAGTTCGGTGGTGGGCGTGAGTGGTAACGCCGGTCAGGCCAATTACGCCGCTTCCAAGGCCGGTATCATCGGCTTCACGAAGAGCGTGGCCAAGGAGTTGGGTTCCCGTAATATCCGCGCCAATGCCGTGGCCCCGGGATTCATCATCACGGACATGACGGCCAAGTTGCCGGAAGAGGTTCGTCAGGAGTGGGCTGCCAAGATTCCGCTGAAACGGGGAGGTACGCCGGAGGATATCGCCAAGGTATGCGTGTTCCTGGGTTCCGACTTGTCGGCTTACGTGACGGGACAGACGATCCACGTTTGCGGTGGTATGAACATGTAACAACTTCCATAATCATAAAATTTGACCGTGTCTCATGCAGACACGGTTTTTTTTTGCCCGATTTTGTGGAGAAACGGTTAGGACGTGAGCGTGTGATTGGGGAGGGAAGGGGGGTATATGAGCCGTGGTTTCGCTGAGATGGGAGGCGGAGGATGAGTTGAAAAGAATAACGGGGAAGTATTGAAAGTGCTTCCCCGTTGTTCTTTTCCCGTGTTTGATGACAAGTGTTACTCGTAGCGGAAGGTGTAGACGTAGGTGTTGATGCCTCGTCCGAGTTCCTGGGAAGTGTAGGGTCCAGGAACCCGTTCCCCGATATAACCTTCCGAATCGTCTTTCCCGTTGTAGAATTGATCCGTGATGTACACATCCCAGGTTATCTGTTTTTTAATCACGGTTTCTTGCTGGGTGATGGTGAGGATATAGCCCTCGTTATCAAACGTGTATATGATATCCGGCTCCAATTGCAAGCTTTCGAATACCTGGCTGTCCTGTGTGAAGGAGCCTGGCTTCCCGAAATATCCCTTGCTGGGGAAAGTTAAATCCGGGGAGAATGAGTTGTTTTTCTCGATGAGAAAGTCACTGTTTTTCCCGATAAGACGTAGGAGTGCCATACGGTCGAGACGTCCCATGAATTGCTGGCGGGAATCGTTGAGATGGTTGTGATCTTTAGCGTCAGTGATCAGGAAGAAGGCATTGGGGTCGATGTTCAGTAGATTATTGGCTGTTTTCCCGAAAATGGTTTCCAGGTTTTTGAAGGACTCGCCACGGAGCTCCCCGTTGTACTCGGTGATGGAGGAGAGAACCCCGTTGCTGTAGGTGTAGAGGTTGTGGTAGGGATCGTAGTCTTGCCAGTCGATTCTTGCCAGTCGGTCGTCCGTGTAGGATAGGTCATAATCGGTGACTTCCCCTTCGTTTAGCTTGACATGTGTGACTTGTCCCTTGTCGTTCAGGGTGAGCGTGTAGTTTTCTTTTGAAACGTCGGGGTAAGCATTGTATTGCTCGGTTTCCGTGACATGGATTTCGCCTCGGGTGTTGTAATCGAGGGTGGTTGTCAGGGAAACATAGAGCGTGTTATCCGGTTCATAATTGTGGATGATGTATTCCGTGACGCGTCCCGACAGGTCGTATTTGAATTAGTACATTTCCCGAGTCTCGTTCCGGAATTTTGCCTCGCTCCAGTAGTTGGGCGTGAAGTCGATGCTTCGCACGAGACGAATGATTTTGCCGTTCTCGGTGGTTCCTTTCTGTTCCACGGTTACGGTGATGACGGATTGTCCGCAGATGATGCGGATCTCGGCTTTACGGTCTTTGCCGGAGTTGTTTAGCCCGAGCGCGATTTGGATGGTATATTCCCCGGCCGCGTCGCCGCTGGTCTGGCTCAAGGAGATCCAGTCGAGTTGGGTTGCTGTCCGGCTGATTTCCCGGATTTCGGAGTACCATGGACCGGAGGTTTTGAACGTGATGCCTTGTCCGTTGTTGACGGAAGTCTGGTCGGCGTAGATGGTTTGCGCCGCGGACCCGCTGGTGATTTCAATCGAGTCCTTGGGGCTTTCTTTTTTGTTGGAACAGGCTGCCAGGGTAAGTGTTACCATTAAAATTCCCAGAAATGTTTTCATAATGCTTTTCGTAGTGTCCCGCGATTCCCTGGGACTGTTGTGTGTCTACTAAAGAAACGCGGAATCGTGATGCCGTCGGCATGGCGTTTTCTCCTTTATTCTTGCGTGATTTGTTTTCACGTTGTTGCGAATGTATGTATTGGTTTTTAAGAATTGATTATTTTCGCGGTAGATTTTCCTTATTAGGCAGTAGATTTTAGTTATTAATACGGATAAAAATGGAATGGTTAAAAGGTTTATTGATTGAGCATTCGGTGGTGCAGGCCGTGGTGGTGATTTCGCTGGTGGTGGCTATCGGGTTGATGCTGGGAAGGATTAAGGTATGGGGTATTTCGCTGGGAGTGACGTTCGTGTTTTTCGTGGGTATCCTGGCGGGACACCTGGGTTTGACGCTGGACGCGCAGATGTTGAATTACGCGGAGAGTTTCGGGTTGATCGTGTTCGTGTATGCGTTGGGATTGCAGGTGGGGCCGGGTTTCTTCTCCTCGCTGGGGAAGAGCGGGCTGAAGCTGAATATGCTGGCGATGCTGGTGGTGCTGCTGGGCAGCCTGATGACCCTGGTGTTTCACTGGACGACGGGGGTGTCGCTGCCGGATATGGTGGGAGTGCTGTCTGGGGCGGTGACGAATACGCCGGCATTGGGGGCCGCGCAGCAGACGCTGAAGCAGATGAATGACCCGAGCCTGGCGCAGTCGGATCTGGCGCTGGGATGTGCCGTGACTTACCCGTTGGGGGTGGTGGGGGTGATTCTGGCGTTGATTGTTATCCGGAAGATGATGGCTTCAAGTATATTTTTCAAGCAGGGAGAGGTGGACAAGAAGAAGCACACGGTTATCGTGGGTTTCCTGGTGACGAATCCCGGGGCGGTGGGGAAGACGGTGCAGGAGATTGCCCGGTTGTCGTCGAAGCGTTTCGTGATTTCCCGCTTGTGGAGGGACGGGAAGGTGCTTATCCCGACGTCGGAGACTCGGGTGGAGGCCGGTGACCGGTTGCTGGTCATCGTGGCGGAGAGTGACGTGGAGGCCCTGGTGATGCTTATCGGGGAGAAGGATAAGATGGACTGGAACCAGGAGAATATTGACTGGGATGCGATTGATAACCGGCTGGAGTCGCACCGTATCGTGGTGACGAAACCGGGGATTAACGGCAAGCGGCTGGGCAGCCTGCGGTTGCGGAACCAGTACGGGATTAATATTACGCGGATTTACCGGGCGGGAGTGGTATTGCTGCCGACGCCCGATTTGATATTGCAGCTGGGTGACCGGCTGACGGTGGTTGGTGAGGCGGAGGCGATTCTCGAGGTGGAGAAGGTGCTGGGTAATAAGGTGAAGGATCTGGACGAGCCGAACCTGGTGACGGTGTTCGTGGGGATGTTGCTGGGATTGTTGCTGGGTTCTATCCCGCTGGCCATACCGGGTATTGATTTCCCGGTGAAGTTGGGGTTGGCCGGTGGCCCCATCGTGATGGGTATCCTGGTGGGGGCGTTCGGTCCCCGGATTCACATGGTGACTTACACGACGGTAAGTGCCAACCTGATGTTGCGGGGATTGGGGCTGTCGATGTACCTGGCTTGCCTGGGACTGGACGCGGGGGTGCATTTCTTCGAGACGGTGTTCCGCCCGGAAGGTCTGTTGTGGGTGGGGCTCGGTTTCGCCATTACCTTTGTGCCGGTGGTGCTGGTGGCCATTTTCTCGATTAAGTTTGCCCGCGAGGATTACGGGGCGATTGCCGGAATGCTCTGCGGGAGTATGTCGAATCCCATGGCGCTGAATTACGTGAACACGACAGTGGAGAGCGATTCGCCTTCCGTGGCCTACGCGACAGTTTACCCGCTGACGATGTTCGTGCGGGTAATCCTGGCTCAGGTAATTTTGATGATGTTCCTGTAATAACCGATATCTTTTTATTTTATGTAATCGGGCTGTACGTGAGGGAAATTACTTTTGTCATTCGTGGAATATTTTTTAATTTTGAATATTAAAAGGAAATGAAATCATGGCAATGGTAAAGAAAATTTTTCAGGTGGGAGGGATGAGTTGCGCAGTGTGTGCGCTGAACGTGGAGACGACGTTGAACGCTTGTCCCGGGGTGAAGGAGGCGAAGGTGAATTTCGCCAATGGAACGGTGACGGTGGAATATGACGCGGGGACGGTGAATCCCGAGGAATTGAAGCAGGCGGTGGAGGCGGCCGGGTATGAATTGATGGTGGAGGAGGAAGAGGATCCGGGTGAAGGTGAGCGGTTGAGAAGGGAAGAGTTCCGGGCATTGAAGCGGAAGACGGCGGGAGCCGTGGCGCTGGCATTGCCGGTGTTCGTGCTCGGGATGTTTTTCATGGGTATGCCGTACGTGGATTGGATTATGATGGTGCTGACGCTGCCGGTACTGGTGGTGTTCGGAAGGGATTTTTACGTGCATGCCTGGATGCAGGCCCGGCATGGACGGGCGAATATGGACACGCTGGTCGCGGTGAGCACGGGAGTGGCTTTTCTGTTCAGTCTGTTTAACACGATATGGCCGGAGTTCTGGACGAGCCGAGGATTGGAGGCTCACGTGTATTACGAGGCCGCGGCGGTGATTGTCGCGTTGATTCTGGTGGGACGTTTGCTGGAGGCGAGGGCGAAGGACAGTACCTCGTCGGCCATACGGAAATTGATGGGCTTGCAGCCGGAAACGGTGGTGAAGGTGATGCCGGGAGGAGGCGAGGAGGTTATCGCCATCAAGGAGGTGGTGCCGGGTGACCTGCTCGTGGTGAAACCCGGGGAGCGGATTCCCGTGGACGGGGTTGTCCGAGAAGGGAGTTCGTTCGTGGACGAGAGTATGATTACGGGGGAACCGATACCGGTCGAGAAGTCGGCTGGCGGACGGGTGTACGCGGGTACGATAAACCAAAAGGGAAGTTTCCGTTTCGAGGCGGAACAGGTGGGGAAGGATACGGTGCTTGCCCGTATCATACGAATGGTGCAGGAAGCCCAGGGAAGTAAGGCCCCCGTGCAGAAACTGGTGGACCGGATCGCGGGGATTTTCGTGCCGACAGTGATTGGTATCGCCGTGGTGACTTTCGCCGTGTGGATGCTGGTAGGGGGCGAGTTGGCATTCACTCATGCGTTGCTGACTTCGATCACGGTATTGGTAATCGCTTGCCCCTGCGCGTTGGGATTGGCTACGCCGACGGCGATCATGGTGGGTATCGGTAAGGGGGCCGAGCATAATATTTTGATTAAGGATGCAGAGAGCCTGGAGGCGTTGCATCGGGTTAATGCCATCGTGCTGGACAAGACGGGGACAATCACGGAAGGGAGGCCCATGGTGGTGGATATGTGCTGGAGCGAGGGCGTGGAGCGGGAACGTCTGGAGCGGGTGTTGGCCGAGGTGGAACGTCGTTCGGAACATCCGCTGGCGGAGGCCGTGGTGCAGTATTTAAAAGAGGTGAAGAAGGATGGTGTGGCCGTTTCGGCATTCGAGAGTCTGGTCGGGATGGGAGTACGGGCGGAAGTGGAAGGGAAGATGTATTTCGTGGGGAACCGGGCTCTGCTGGAGCGGGAAGGGTTCGTGCTGGACGGGAAGATGGAAAAGGAGGCTGTTGCCCGGGAGGGGGAAGGGAATACGGTGGTATTCTTTGCCGGGGAAGGACGTCTGCTGGCATTTGTAGCTATAGCGGACCGGGTGAAGAAGTCCTCGGGCAAGGCGATTGAGGCTATCCGGAAGCAGGGAATAGAGGTGTATATGTTGACCGGCGACAACGCGTTGACGGCAAGGGCTGTGGCTGAACGCGTGGGAATCCGGCATTTCAAGGCCGGGGTGATGCCGGACGAGAAAGCGGATTTCGTGAAGGCGTTGCAGGAAGAGGGGAAGGTGGTGGCCATGGTGGGTGACGGGATTAATGATTCGCAGGCGTTGGCTCAGGCTGACGTGAGTATTGCCATGGGGAAGGGGTCGGATATAGCGATGGACGTGGCTAAAATCACGTTGATAACTTCCGACCTGAACGTTATCCCCAAGGCGCTGAAACTTTCCGGGCAGACGGTGGCTGCCATCCGGCAGAATCTTTTCTGGGCGTTTATTTATAATGTTATCGGGATACCGTTGGCCGCTGGGGTTCTGTTCGGGGTGAACGGGTTTCTGCTGAACCCGATGATCGCGGCCGCGGCCATGGCTTTCAGTTCTGTGTCGGTGGTGACAAATAGTTTGAGAATTCGATGGAAATCATTATAATCAATTAAAATACAGTGTTATGGAAAAGAAGGTATCTTTTAAAACCAGTTTGAAGTGTAGCGGGTGTGTGGCCCGGATTAAACCGGCTATGGACGCTTTGCAGGATGTTGCCGAGTGGTCGGTGGATTTGAACAGTCCGGACAAGCTTTTGCACGTGACGTTGAAAGGAGGAGACGCCAGTGCCGTGGTAAAGGCCGTGGAGGGGTTGGGATACAAGATCGAGGAAGTGAAATGAAGGCAGGTGACATGGAGTTAGCGGAGAGATATGACAAGATCCTGGGGTGGTTTCGGGCGAATATGCCCGTGGCCACCACGGAATTGCATTATGATTCGCCCTTTGGCTTGCTCGTGGCCGTGATGCTTTCCGCCCAGTGCACGGATAAGCGGGTGAATATGGTGACTCCCGGGCTGATGGCCCGTTTCCCGGACGCAGAGTCGATGGCAAAGGCTGAGGTGGAGGAGATTTTTGACTTGATCAAGTCTATTTCCTACCCGAACAGTAAGGCGAAGCATTTGTCGGAAATGGCGAAGAAGCTGACGGCAGATTTCGGGGGTGTGGTTCCGGGGGATATGGAGTTGTTGCAGACGTTGCCCGGGGTGGGACGGAAAACGGCGAACGTGATGATGGCTGTGGCTTTCGGTCAGCCGGCTATGCCGGTGGACACGCATGTTTTCCGGGTGGCGAACCGGATGGGGCTGGTGGATGCCAAGACTCCGTTGGAAACGGAGAAGCAGTTGGTGGAGCATATCCCGGCAGAATGGCTTTCCACGGCGCACCATTGGTTTATCCTGCACGGTCGGTACGTGTGTCTGGCCAGGAAACCGAAGTGCGAGGAATGCGGTATCGCGCCTTTTTGCCGTTACCGGGAAAAATAATTGAAAATTTCACGCAACCATTCGTGTCTTTTCGCATCTAATAAATGCAAGTGACTAAGTAATAAGAATGGGTATTTAGAATTTTATAGAACTCGTGTAGTTCTGAATTAAGGGTTAGTAGTAATTTTTCGGCGTGTAGAACCGTGACGGCAATACACGCTTTTTTTGTATCTTTGTCCGTCATGAATAAATTTAACGAAATTAGATATGAATATATGCGTGTTTTGTGCTTCGTCAGAGGTTGATAGAAAGTATTTCAACGTGGCGGGTGAGTTGGGAAAACAGATTGTGGCGAATGGATGGAATTTGTTGTACGGCGGAACGAATTGCGGGTTGATGCGGGAGGTGTCGGATATGGTGGAAGAATGCGGAGGCCGGGTGACGGGAGTGATTCCCCAGTGTATCGTGGACAAGGGGAAAGCGGCTTTGGGGTTGACGAAACTTATCGTGACACCGGATATGAAGGAACGCAAAAGCGTGATGCGGGAGATGTCGGATGCTTTTATCGCTCTTCCCGGTGGGTGGGGAACCCTCGAGGAGATCACGGAAGTCATTACATTGAAGCAGTTAGGGGTGCATAATAAGCCTATTGTTTTCCTGAATACAAATGATTATTTCGAGTATTTCTTCCTTTTTATTCATAATGCCCGTAAGGAGCGTTTTATATCTGCCGCCTATGATGACCTGTATTTCGTGACGGACAGTGTAGAGGAAGCAATGGAATATATCCGGAATTACAGCCCGGAAAAGATAAAGGATAAGTATTAAATAAAAAAACGGGGAATTTTGATTTCCCCGTTTATTCCATAAGTCCTCTTCCGATCTTTTTGATTTCTCCTTTTTCCTGGAGTTCCGTGACAATCTTGTCCAGGATTCCATTGATGAAGCCGCTACTTTTAGTGGTTCCGTAGTTCTTGGAGATTTCGATGTATTCATCCAAGGTTACTTTTATCGGGATAGAGGGAAAATATTTCAACTCGGAAATGGCGATGTCCATTATTAGTTTGTCAATATCGGAGATCCGTTCAAGGTCCCAATTATTGGTGTAACGGTCAATGAGTTCGAAGTTGGCACTCATGTCAAGAACGGATTTGCGGTAGAGGGTTTTGGCGAGGTCAAGATCTTCCTCGTCGTTATATAAAGCCAGGAAGAATACAGAATCCTCGTTGAATTCTTTCTTCATGCGCTTGATGGTTTTATAGGCGATGCCCAGCACGAATTCCAAATCATCGTTCCAATAGGGACTCTTGATTTCCAGCGTTTCGTCGAGGTCCTCGTCATCGGCAAAGATTTCCGTGATGATATCGAGAACCAGCTGTTTGTGGTCTTCATAAGTTACCGACGGCTTACTCATGTATGTCTGGAAGAATTCTTGCTTTACCACTTTATCATGCAAGATGTCGATGATTTCCGGGGTGTCGTTAAATGAGATGTAGTTCGTGGTCACGTAGGTTTTGAATTTCCGGTTATTGCCGATTTGCCGAATGACCGGATTCTCGATGAACCGCATGTTGGGATTCAGGTCCTCTTTGGTGGCAAGTAGCCGATTGCGGGCTGCATCCATTTTCAGGAAAGCCTTACGCTGGATCTCCGTGAGAAGAAGGAATACGTGGTAGTATAAGTCCGTTGTTTTTGTTATACTTTTGAATAAATCTTTCTCCACTTCATTAATCGTGGCGCCATCTTTCTTGGCGTAAGCA
Source organism: uncultured Butyricimonas sp. (assembly GCA_944321845.1). Classification (GTDB taxonomy): domain Bacteria; phylum Bacteroidota; class Bacteroidia; order Bacteroidales; family Marinifilaceae; genus CALUMT01. The sequence continues at coordinate 18,611 of CALUMT010000014.1, read as the reverse complement.
TACAAAAGTTGTAAAACTTTAATTCTAATTAATCTTCTACTTGTCATTTTTTAAAGAACTTATCGTAAATCGGGGGGCAAAAGTACAAAATTAATCGTGATTAGAAAACGGGAGGATAAAAAATTAAATGTGTTTCAATTGAAATTCTTTCCCGTGTAGCCCAAGATTTTTTTTACCTTTGTTTTCGTTTAATTTTAAAGAAAGCGGATGATGATAAAGAGTGTATGTGTAAGGAATTACGCTTTGATAGAGAAGACGGAAATCGAGTTGGAACCGGGGTTTACGATTATCACGGGAGAAACCGGTGCCGGTAAATCCATTCTGTTGGGAGCAATCGGATTGACTCTTGGACAGCGGGCCGATGTTTCTGTCATTAAAGATAGGAGTAAGAAATGCGTGGTGGAAATCACGTACGAGGTGAAAGGATATGATCTGCAGGCATGGTTTGAGGAGAACGATTTGGATTATGATGATCAGGTCGTGGTGCGTAGGGAGGTCCTCCCTGATGGAAAATCACGCGCCTTTATTAATGATTCTCCTGTGAATAACAAGCTGTTGAAACAATTCGGGGATTTCTTGATCGATGTACATTCACAGCATCAGTCCCTGTTATTGGGAAAGCCCGAGTATCAATTGGATATACTGGATACATTCTGCGGTAACGAGGCTGTCTTAGAAGAATACAAGACTATATATGACAAGAGGCAACGGTTGCTGAAGGAATTGGAGGAAGTGAAGCGAATGGCCAGGGAGGCGGAACAAGAGGAGGATTACCTGAAGTTTCAGTTCAATCAGCTGGAAGAAGCTTGTCTGCGAGAGGGTGAACAGGAGGAATTGGAAGAAGAACTGAGCGTGTTGAATAACGCGGAAATGATAAAATCTACGTTTTCAGAAGTCGGTTTCGTGCTGTCTGGGGAGGAGCAGTCCGTGATCCAGTCATTAAAAACCGTCAGGAGCCGATTGAATACTTTATCCGAGGTTTTGAAGGATGCAGCAGATTACGGGGAACGGATGAATTCGGTAGTTCTCGAATTGGAAGATATCGCGGATGACGTGGAACGGAAGGCCGAGAACGTGGAATTTAATCCTTCAAGAGTGGAATTTATCAATGAACGGTTGAACGTGATTTACGAGTTGGAACGTAAACATAAGGTAGAGACTGTTGGTGAGTTGTTAAGGTTACAAGCCGGTTTTATGGAGAGTCTGAATAATATCCGTTCTTATGGTTCCCGTGTCGAGAGTCTGCAAGAAGAGATTGGCATGTTGGAAAATTCCATGAACGGGTTGGCTAGGAAAATTCATGAAGCCCGGATTGCTTCGGAAGGTGATTTGAGAAAAGAAATGGAGGAATTGCTCGTCGGTCTGGGAATTAAGCATGCCGTATTTGCCGTATCGATTACTTCGTTACAGGAATTTACACCGACAGGAAAAGATGATGTGAAATTCTTATTCTCGGCGAATAAGAATCAAGAACCGGGAGAATTGGTGAAGGTGGCATCCGGGGGTGAGATTTCCCGGTTGATGTTGTCGCTGAAATATATCCTGTCTAGAACAAAATTATTGCCGGTGATTATTTTTGATGAGATTGATACTGGTGTTTCCGGGGATATCGCTCACCGTATGGCCGTGATGATGCGCGAGATGGCAAACCGTATGCAGGTTTTGGCCATTACCCATTTACCACAACTTGCTGCAGCTGGAAATTGTCATTTTAAAGTGTACAAGGAAGACGGGGAGGAGAGTACAGTTTCCCGAATCCGTCGATTGAACGAGGATGAGAGGGTGTTAGAGATAGCCGGGATGATGAGCGGTAGTGTGGTAAACGAGGCTGCATTGGAAAATGCCCGTTTCTTATTGAAACAAAATTATTAATTGAATTTGTCATTTATGGATATAAAAAATAGGAGCGTCTTAAAAACGCTCCTATTTTTATATGTGTTATCGTGTCGAATTTATTTAGCTAATTCGATAACAACAGAACGGCATAATTTAGCTTTTTCAGTATCAACGCCGCCTTTACCAGAAACAATCAATTGTTCTTTTTTCACTCCGAATTCTTTAACCAATACATCAGCTACACGTTGAGCTCTCTTCTCGCTAAGCTTTTGATTGAATTTAGCGGTTCCAGTAGCTTTATCTGCATATCCGGTAACCAAGAATTTTTTATCAGGAGCATTCTTGATAACTTCAGCATAGTTGCGGATGTTCAATTTGCCTTTGTCATCCAATACAGCTTTGTTAATTTCGAAGAATACAGTCAATTTCGTAGCAAGAGGATCTTTTTGTGCGTCTTTTTGTGATGCTTCCAATTCTTTCTTGGATTGTTCCAATTCACGTTGTAATTGAGAAGCCTTTTGTTGTTCAGCCTGTAACAAGTTCTTTACGTTAATGTAGTCTTCTTGAGAGATTCCGGTAGGAACAATTTTGGTCTTTTGTTCTTTTCTGAATTTACGTTGATTGAACTTGTAAGTGATACCAGCAGTTAAGCTTAAGATACCTTCACCGCGGCTACCGCCAACTTCTCCATCAAAGTCTTGAGGAACGAGGTTACCCTTTAATTCAATGTTCAAGTCAATGGCATCACACAAACGCATTTTATTCAAGATACCTGCAGTAAACATGAATGCAGTATTGTCTGCGCTGGAGCAGCCATGAATCATACCGAAACCGGCAAATGGAACTGCTTCATAGAAACGGTCCGTACGGTAACCGCCAATCCAGTTGGAAAGGTTGATCAATCCATCAACATGTACGTTGAATTGTTTCCAGTTTTGACGATAATACCCGTTGTTTCTGATACCTTTTTGGTAGATGTTGCTGGCATCACCAGCAGAACCTCTTAAGGTGAATCCACCAACCTGGGCTCTAGCTCCTAAAGTAGGCATGAACCATTTACCAACAGATAAATCGAATGCGGGAGTAAGACGTTTACCGAAATCGGTTTTGCTGTCATATTCTCCAAAATAAATCTGACCACCGGCTCCTAGTGAAATGAACCAGTTATCCCAGAAACGGTTGGTTACGAAACCGCTCCATGAGGTCTTCTCGTTACTAGCATTCTCGGTTTCCTTGTTTTGTGCAAGTGTTGTCAACGACAATGTTGCCACTAAGCTAAAAAGTAGAATCTTTTTCATAAAAATATGAATTAAAAAATGAATAGATATCGTTATTTTATCGGGCAAAGATACAATATTTTCTTTAAAAAAGAAATCGAACGTTATTTATTGATATTATTATTTAGTTGAACCGGGGAATTTTATTCGTTGGTCCAGATTTATTATCTTTGCTCTCTGGAAAATAAAGAATGAAACTAATATTAATGTTATGAGTTATAATCTATTAAGAGGGAAGAAAGGGATTATTTTCGGGGTGTTGAACGAAATGTCGATTGCCTGGAAAGTAGCAGAGAAGTGTCTTGAAGAAGGTGCGGATATCGTGTTGACGAATACGGAACTGTCTATCCGGATGGGTAACGTGAAGGAATTCGCGCAGAAAAATAATATATTATTGATTCCGGCTGATGCAACAAATTGCGATGATTTGGAGCGTCTGTTTCAGGAAGCGATGCAACATTTTGGTGGGAAGGTGGATTTTATCCTTCACTCGGTAGCCATGTCGCTGAATGTTAGGAAGAAGAGACCTTATGATGATTTGGATTATGATTTCATGCATAAGACGTTGGATATTTCTGCCATTTCCTTCCACAAGGTATTGCAGGTAGCGAAGAAATTGGATGCCATCAATGAATGGGGTTCTGTGGTAGCTTTGTCGTACGTGGCAGCCCAACGGACCATGTTCGAGTATAATGAGATGGCAGACGCCAAGGCAATGCTTGAATCTATCGCCAGAAGTTTCGGTTATATTTATGGTCGGGAGAAGAAAATACGGGTAAATACCATTTCCCAGTCCCCGACGGTAACTACAGCTGGAAGCGGTATTAAAGGTTTCGATTCGTTGATTGATTTCGCGGAAAGAATGTCTCCACTCGGGAATGCCAATGCGGAGGAATGTGCCAATTATTGTATCACCCTGTTTTCTGATTTGACGAGAAAGGTGACCATGCAGAACCTGTTCCATGACGGCGGTTTCTCGAGTATGGGTATGAGTTTCCGGGCTATGCACCAGTATAATAAAAGTTTCGAGAACGAAAAAGAAGAATAGAAGTTTGTGCAACAGGATATAAAGCGTGAAGGTATGGCGAAAAAGGCAGAGTATAACTATAAGTCGTTACAAACGGAATATGGTAAAATGCCCCCTCAGGCAGTGGATTTGGAGGAGGCGATCTTGGGTTCGTTGATGCTGGAAAAGGATGCTTTTATTTCAGTCAGCGATTTCCTGAGACCGGAATGTTTTTACAAGGAAGCTCACCAGAAAATCTATAAGGCGATTCAGACGCTTTCGATAAACAGCGAGCCGGTCGATATTCTGACTGTCACGGAGGAATTGAGGCGAGTGAAAGAATTGGATGAAGTGGGAGGACCTTACTACCTGGCCCAGTTGACTTCCAAGGTTGCTTCTGCCGCACATATTGAGTTCCATGCCCGAATCGTGGTGCAGAAATATATCCAGCGTGAACTTATCCGGGTATGTACGGATATCCAGAATAAGGCGTATGATGATGCGACGGATGTGGCGGATCTTGTGGATTTGGCCCAAAAATCCGTGTTCGAGATTGCGGAAGGAAATATCAAGAAAGAGACGACCGCTATCAATGTGCTGATTGATGAAGCCATCAAGGGGATTGAAGCTGCCGGGAAACGCCCTGACGGGTTGAGTGGTATTCCGTCGGGCTATACCGCTTTGGACGAGGTGACGTCCGGGTGGCAACCTTCGGACCTGATTATTATAGCGGCCCGTCCTTCCATGGGTAAAACGGCTTTCGTGTTGTCAATGACCCGCAATATGGCCGTGAACCATCACCAGCCCGTGGCGATTTTCTCGTTGGAAATGTCCTCTGTGCAGCTGGTGAATCGTTTGATTGCCAGTGAAACGGAATTAGGTTCAGAGAAGATTCGTAACGGTAAGTTAAGTGACGATGAGTGGCAACAATTGCACGCTAAGATAAAGGCCTTGATAAAGGCTCCCATTTACGTGGATGATACTCCGGCATTGTCAATCTTCGAGTTGCGGGCCAAGTGCCGTCGGTTACAACAACGCTATGGAATAAAGGTTCTGATTATCGACTACCTGCAATTGATGACGGCTGGTGCCGATATGAGGGGAAATCGTGAACAGGAAGTGAGTATGATTTCCCGTCAATTGAAAATTATTGCCAAGGAATTGAATATACCGGTGATTGCCCTTTCCCAGTTGAATCGTGGTGTCGAGCAACGTACCGGGGATGCCAAGAAGCCGATGCTGTCCGATTTGCGTGAATCCGGGGCCATTGAGCAGGATGCCGATATGGTGTTGTTTATCCATCGTCCAGAGCGTTACGGGATAATGGAGGACAATGAGGGAAATGATTTGCGCGGGATCGCGGATATTATTATAGCGAAGCACCGTAATGGAGCCGTGGGGGAAATACAACTGCGATTCCGTAACGAACTGGCTCAATTCTGTGACCTGGAGGTTGCTTCTCCTTTCGGGGCTCCGTCCTCGGGAGTGACAACCGTGACGTTGGGTTCACGGGTAAATGACGACGTACCCCAGCAAATGCCGGCCTTGGATACGGATTTCCAGGATGGAGGCAAGAATTTTGAAATGAATCCTTTTAAAGATAATACCGCACCTTTTTAATTTAACATGATGAAAAACAGGTTGTTGTTTTTGCTGAAATACTATATTTTCTGGATTGTTTTTTCGATTGTCGCCAAGGGGCTCTTCCTTGTCTATCAATATTCCGAAACATCTAGTCTGGAGATAGCTGACTATTGGATGATCTTTTGGAAGGGATTGCGGATGGATTTATCTTTCGGGGGATATATCATGATGTTATCCGGTATCATTTTGGCATTGGGTGTATTTTTGCCGAGTGTCTGGGTAAAGCGTATTTTCTCGGGCTTGACTTTCCTGTTGTTACTGATATGTTCCCTGGTTGTGGTTGGGGATTTGGAATTATTCAAGAACTGGGGATACCACATGGATGCGACTCCTTTGCTGTACCTGAAGACACCGGGTGATGCTTTGGCTTCTACACCGACGTGGTTAATCCTGCTGTTGATAGCCTTATGTGTTGTTTTGGTGTGCGTGTTTTATATTTTCTATCAAAGGAAGATCAGCCCGGAATTGAAAATAAGTGACGGTAAAATGTGGCATGCCGTGGTGTATTTGCTTTTGGGTGGGGCGATGGTTATTCCTGTACGCGGTGGTTTTAACGTGGCCCCCATGAACGTGAGTTTCGTTTTCTTCAACAATAAAAACATGTATGCCAATCAGGCGGCCATAAATCCGGTATGGAATTTCCTCTATGAAGTGATGCACGTGGACAAATTGAAGGGGGATTTCCATTATATGACGGATGAACGTGCAGAATATCTGGTGGACAGTCTGTATAGGCAAGAAGGAGTGTACCCGAAATTGTTGAAGGTGGAGCGTCCTAACGTGGTTGTGCTGCTACTGGAGACATTCACGTTGAATGCGTGGAATGATATGCCTAACCTGCAACGCTTAGCCAAGGAAGGTGTGTTTTTCTCCAATATATATGCCACGGGTAACCGTTCCGACAGAGGTATGCTGGGGGTTATCAGTGCTTTCCCGGCACATCCCAAGGTGTCTATGCTGAAATACCCGAACAAGACGTATAATCATCCCCGTTTTCCGGTTGATTTTGAAGCGGCAGGCTATTCAACACAGTTCTATTATACGGGAGATATTAATTTCGGGGGATTCCGTTCCTACGTGACCATGAGTTTCCAGCAGATGGTGACCGAAAATGATTTTTCCGGGGAAGCCATAGAGCAGCGTTTTAAATGGGGAGTACATGATGGTTATATGTTTGAGCGATTGCATGATGATTTGTTGCAGGCAAAGCAACCGTTTATGTACATGGCTTTCACGTTGAGCAGCCATGAACCTTTCACGGTGCCGATGGAAACTAAAATTCCCGGGGAAGATAGCGGTTCCAAGTTGCGGAATGCCATTGCTTACACGGACCAGTGTCTGGGTGATTTCTTTGAACGAGTGAAAGCATCTGGCCTGTGGGATAATACCTTATTCGTGCTGATCGCCGATCATGGGACACGGCATATCGGGCAATTGCAGCCTCATGTCCCGGAAGCTTACCGGATTCCGATGGTTTTCACCGGAGGGGTGCTGAATGTGCGTGATACCGTGGTGGATAAAATCGGCTCTCAGACAGATATGGTCGCCACGCTTTACGCTCAGTTGGGAATGGATGCCTCCGCTTTCCGCTACAGCAAGAACCTGCTGGATACCTCAAGCATTCCTTTCGCTTTCTACGCATTCGGAAATGCGGCAGCCATTATCAACGAGGAGGGAGCTTGCATATATGACCTGCGGACCAAAAAGGATATCGGCTCCAATCAAAATCCGAATACCTTGGAATTGGTTAAAGCTTACCTGCAAGTGCTGAATCAGGATTTTAAACAATAGTTTTATTGTCGGTTGTTTAATTCCAGCAACGTGATTTCAGGTCGTTGGGCGATACGTCCGGCAATCCCGATGAATCCTGCCCCGCGGGAAACGTATAACTGGTGGCCGTTTTCATGATAAAGTCCATTGTATTCCCGATAAATGTATTGGGATGGACTCCATTGGAAATGACCGATTCTGATTCCCATTTGCATGGCATGGGTATGCCCGGAAAGCGTAAGTGCCACGGGATAATTCACCACTTCCTGACGCCAGTGGGATGGATCGTGGGAGAGGAGAATGACGACATGCCCTTCCGTGCTTTCCAGAGCCTGTTGCAAATCCCCGATTTGCGGGAACGGTGGTAATCCCCAGTTCTCGACCCCGCAAAGGAAAACCGTATCTTGTCCCTCCACGAGCGGTACGTTGGCATTATTGAGCATGCGGAAACCGGCATTCTCCATGTTTTCAAAGAAGCGCTTCAAGTTCTCTTTTTCTGCCGCTTCCGATTCCCATCTGGTATATTTCCCGTAATCGTGATTACCTGTCACGGCATATACTCCTAAGGGAGCATGGAGACCCCTCAATTTTTCAATCCAGGGCTCCAACTCTTCTGCGAAATTATTCACCATATCTCCCGTGAAGACTATTAAATCCGGATTCAACGCGTTGACCCGCTCTACAAGTTTCGCGATGCCTTTGAAGTTTCTTCCGCAACTTCCCAAGTGCAAGTCGGTTAATTGTACAACACGTAAACTATTAAAGCTGTCCGGTAAATCCGGAATGACCACATCTACCTGCTCAACCTTGTAATCGGAGCGTCCCCAGCTTATGCCATAGAGAATTAACCCGAAAAAGAACACAGGTACACATACTGCCGTGTATTGTAAGATCCGGGAAACCTTCGTTGAGCCCGTGAATTTCTTCAGCAGTAAAGCGATACCCTGGAGCAGGAGATAACACGTCTTGGGAACATAGAAGAGTAAAAACACGGAGATACCTTCTCCTATCCAGTAATAAGTTTCCGGACCCTTTAGGCGGGGCATCAGGAAATGATACACCACGAATCCCGCTACAAATAACAAGGTGTGTAACCAAAAGATTCCCCGGAATAATCTTGTCCTGAGGTATCTTTTGATACTTAGAAAAAGCAAGGAATCATTAAGTAGAACGTAAATAATTCCTGCGAATAGCATAAATAATCCTGTTTTCATATAGGGTGGTTTATTTAAAAATCATCTCTCCAAAATAATCCGGCTGATGGAAATCAGGCGAGGGCGTGTAAATGGGATTCCACGTCAGGTAGTGCCGATGGGGTAATTTGTTTCCACATTTGTAAAAATTTCCCCGGATGGAAGTTCCCGATCGAGGAACAAAACTATGCTTGAAAAAGGTAGTGTACGGTACCTCCGCGATCAACTGCCAGTGGTAAGGATACGCATCCCGTGGGTCTGAGGAAAAACGAATAATGCTTTCTCGTCGAGTTTCCCGAGCAATCTCCTCTGGAGCCTTTTCCCGTTCGTGCCGACCAAAGCCGTGGCTTAACAGAAAAGCTCCCACGCTATTGAATTCAAAATTATAATATCCTCCATTTTCCGTCAGGGCAATAAAAAGCTCCACGCAGGAATCTTCCCACACGGGAGCATGCAAACCCGTCTCCACGGCCCGGAATTCCCTTTCCCGTACGTCGAATCTCAGTATGAGTTTCTGCCGGGTGTAACCGATTCTAACCGTAACCTCCGGTAAATGAAAACTATCCTGTTGCCATGCTCCGGTATCCAGCAAAACGGGCGGGCACAATTCATGTAACACTCTTCCCGTGTTTTCCCAATTATCCCCGAGCGCATTCTCCGGGAGTGGTATAATTTCAAGCTGTTTCATGGATATAAAATAAAGGATGTTTGACCGAGTCAAACATCCCCAATTGTATCTTAGAATAATCCGGTGATTTTACCGTCGTTATCAATATCGATTTTCTCCGCGGCAGGAGTTTCTGGCAAGCCGGGCATTCGCATGATGCTTCCCGTGATAGGGATAATGAATCCGGCTCCTGAAGCAATCTCTATCTGCCGTACGGTCACCACGAAATCCTTGGGACGACCTAGCAGTTTGGGATTATCCGACAAGGATTTTTGGGTTTTGGCAATACAGATAGGTAATTTGTCTAATCCCAGATCCAGCACTTTCTTCAGATCGGCTTTAGCGTCTGCCGTGTAATCAATAGCGGCCGCACCATACAATTCGGTGGCGACAGTCTTGATTTTTTCCTCCACGCTCCAGTTCCAGTCATATAGCGGTTTCATGCTGCAAGTGCAATGTTCCGCAACCTTGGATACAAGGCGTGCCAGGTTCTCGGCTCCTTTTCCTCCTTGGGCCCAAACGTCGGCAACTTCCATGGGTACCTCCAGTTCCTTGCATTTTTCAGCCAGGAAGGCGATTTCCTCTTCCGTGTCCGAAGCGAATTTATTGATGGCTACGACAGGGCATATATTGAACTTCTTCATGTTCTCGACCTGTTTCTCCAGGTTACCGATACCTTTTTTCAGGGCTTCAACGTTCGGTTCTTTCAATTGATCCAGTTTCATGCCCCCGTGATATTTCAGGGCCCTGACGGTGGCGACCATAACAACGGCACTTGGTTTCAACCCGGCTTTCACGCATTTGATGTCGAAGAATTTCTCTGCGCCTAAGTCAAAACCGAAACCGGCCTCTGTTACCACGTAATCCGATAAGGTCAATCCCATGCGGGTAGCGATAATGGAATTGGTTCCCTGGGCGATATTCGCGAAAGGTCCCCCGTGAATGATGGCCGGATTTCCCTCCAGGGTTTGTACCAGATTCGGTTTTATCGCATCCTTCAACAAGGCAGCCATGGCTCCATGGGCATGAAGATCCCGGGCATAAACCGGTTTCTTGTCAAAGGTATATCCCACGAAGATATTCCCCAGTCGATTCTTCAAATCCTCGAAATCATCCGATAGACACAGGATGGCCATGACCTCGGAAGCTGCCGTGATATCGAATCCCGTTTCTCTCGGAATACCGGCTGATGTTCCTCCTAAACCGACGATGATATGACGTAACGAGCGGTCATTCATGTCCATAACCCGTTTCCATGTCACGGTTCGGGGATCGATATTCAACGAGCGGGTCTTGCTCTGTATATTATTATCGATAAGGGCGGCTAAAAGATTGTGGGCTTTCTCGATGGCACTGAAATCACCCGTGAAATGCAAGTTTATATCCTCCATGGGGATCACTTGCGAGTAACCTCCACCTGTAGCACCTCCCTTGACCCCGAACACCGGTCCCAGCGACGGCTCACGAAGCACAACCGTCGTTTTTTTACCGATGCGGTTCAATCCTTCGGTCAAGCCGATGGAAATGGTCGTTTTTCCTTCCCCGGCGGGAGTGGGGGATATGGCCGAAACCAGGATGAGTTTTTTCCCCTCTATTTTATTCTTGTCGATGAGACTTAATGGCAATTTCGCTTTATACCTTCCGTAAGGTTCCAGTAAATCGTGAGCGATGCCCAACTTGTCCGCGATTTCCGTGATCGGTCTGATCTGTACGGAGTTCGCTATTTCTATATCTGTCATAATATAAATCGTTTTATGTCCGTTATTTTAAAATGAATTTAGTAGTCCCTATCTGTTGGTTGTCACAGAACAAATCCGCGATATACTCACCACGTATCAGGCTTCCGTCATTCGGCCAGTAAATAGCCACTTCCAGTCTCTCTCCCTCGTATTCGATTTCCCGGCGGGCGGAATAAGTGAGGGTCGTATTCTGGAACTTGAAGAACGACTTGCTTGATGCCGCGATAACCTGACCGTCCGGACGGGTAAAGCGCAGATAAATCGTTTTTGTTCCCCGTTTGGCGGTAATATTTCTTTCAATGGTGAACTCTGTTTTCAGCTGGTAGCACTTCTTCAATGAAGTTTCTTTTTCCCGCTTGTTAATCGGGTAGACGCTGATGGATTCCACGTTTAACGTGCTGGCTTTCTCCAAGGTTTCTGCCATTTTCTCCGTCTTCTGCTCCAGGGTCTTATTACGTTCCCGCACCCAGTTCATTTGTTTTTTCACCTCCGTGTTCTCGGCCAGCAATTTTTGATTCAACTGGTTCAGAGAATCAATCTGTACCACGTAGCTTCTTAACACGCTTTTCAACGTACCGATTTCTTTCTTGTACCGGTTGATTTCCGCGTAGGAATTGTTCCGGAATTTCTTCATGCTTTCCATGAGCTGGGCGATTTTTTCCTGCTCGTGGGCCAATCTGGCGTTCAACGTATCGTTGTCTGTCCGTAAATTATCATAGTCATGGCTCAAGTCTGTCAGTTCCTGTTGCAGGACCTCCTTTTCCGACATGATAGCTTCCATGTTTGCCTTATTTTCCTTGTGTTCAATCATAAAGAATACGGACAAAACGATTAGGATCACGGCTAAAGCTCCGATGATAATCCATAATGTAGTGTCTTTTTTGTTCTTTAACGCACTTTTCTCTTCCATATTTCCTGATATTAAAAATTTGAATGTTTGTTGACAAATATAGAAAGAACAAGTGAATATTCGCCGTTTTAAAGAAAATAAAAACAATATTATTGTTATGTAAATACTTTATGGCATTAATTGCTAGTAATTTCAATTACTTTTCCGTTCTTCTTGCCTTATTTGTTCGTGAAACCGATTTCATATTCTGTTTATTGGGTTTTATGCCATAGGAAAAGGTTGTACTCCTAAATGAATCAATAATAACTATTTAGAAATACAACCTTTCAAAAATATTTTTAATATATCACTCAGCCATTTGATTTCGTCACCATTTGATTTGTTTCCATGGGGATTCATCTTTGTTCAGTAGGGTGGTGATAATTTCCTGTGCGGTATCACAGTCATCTGTGTCTCCATGCCATACGCCTCGTCCTAAAACGAAACTTAATCCGTATTCTTCCCAAGACTTGAAGGTATCTTGGGCTGTTTTGACAGCAATTTGCATGATTTCCCACATTTCCTTCTGGTTCACGTAACCGCATATATAGGCCCAACGGGCAAGATTCACCAATCGAACAAGGTCCCAGGCAATGGCTGTAGACGGAACATTCTCCGGGGTGCAGTATCCTTCTTCGAGCATGTGTCCAACGATAAGGCAAACATCTTCCATTTTTGTGTTTTCTTCATCCTGGTCAGAAATATTTTCCAATCCTTTTTCATGTAGCTTGGCCAAGGCATTATCCGCATCGTCATGATGACCTTCATGTAATAGCCAATTGACAATATTGAAAGTGGAGTCTTTGTCCGTGATATTCCACCAGCTTTTTAACTGCTCACGGAATGAGTCGGCATCAATCTTACTTTCAATAGAATCTACGTCCTCGCTGTTATACACGAGGAGAGGAGCCCCGAATGCCAGTAATTTATTTTGTTCTTCACTCAACATATCGTCGCTTTTACGATGGATTTCCCATTCTGTATCCATGAAGTCTCCTAGATTATTGAATAAAGCGGCCATATCCTCCGCCCCATTGCCATCCCCGGTTAGATCTTCCTCAAAATCCCCGTTAAGCATCGCTTCCATGGTTCGGGAGGCATAAGCCATATTTTGTTGGGCAGCTTGGTTTACTGTTTCGGGGTCTATTCCTCCGAGTGTACCCATTGCAGTTTGTTGAGCCTGAATCTCCTCTAGATTCGGAACTGCCGCTTTCATTTGGGTATTGATTTGTTCCTGTAAGCTACTCATATCTGGCATTTGGAATCCGGCTAGGCCTCCAAACATGGCTTGAGCTTGTTCCATGGCCGCTTTAATGGCTGCTTCTTGAGCAGCTTTTGCTATTTCCTCTGGATTTTTTGGGGTGATTTTTTCTTTTGACATATCTTCTTGTTTTTTTGTTTGTTATACATACCATTTGGTTGATTTTATCCTTCCGCACCTTCTGTTAAAAGTATTTCCACGATTTCGTTGTATCCCCGTTCAGAAGCGTAATGTAATGCGGTATGCTGATAGTTATCCGCCATGTTTACATCCGCATGATAAGCTGTCAGCAGTTTCACGAACTCGTTGTTCCCTTCTCTGGCAGCGATAATCAAGGGAGTGTATCCATTCTCGTTTCGACTATTTGGATGGGCATTGGCCTCCAGCAATGTTTTACCTAAATGAATATTGCCGGATAATGCGGCAAAGTGTAACGGGGTTGTACCGTTTAATTGAGCCTTGTTAACGTCTGCTCCGGCTTCGATAAGTTGGGTGGCAATCATTAGATTCCCCTTCATGCAGGCGATGATGAGCGGAGTTTCACCTTTGTCATTCATGGCATCTGTTGGTGCGAATGTTGAAAGCAAGGTGCGCACGACCTCACTTTGGTCATTGTAAACCGCTTGATGGAGAGGGGTATTACCTTCGGCATCACTGGTTTCATGGGAAGAAAGTCGGCTGACTACCTCCCTGAGTCCATGAGCCGTGGCGTAATCAATGGCTTTGTGGCCGCTGACATCGGTCAATTCCGTGTCAGCACCCCGTTCAATGAGAAAGAGCGAGGCGTCCGTGCGTTTGTTATCTAACAGGCATAACAAAGGGGAACGTCCGTCCTTGTCCAGTGCATCGATTTCTGCTCCATACTGGAGAAGTTTGTCCAGTATTTCCTTGTTTCCGCTTTTCGCGGCAGCATGAAGTGGACTTTCTGAAGCATTATTGCACAGGTTGACATCGGCTCCATTTTCAAGCAATGAAACGACGATATCTCTATAGCCTTTGGAACAGGCATAGTATAAGGATGTGTTCCCTTCAGCATCACGTTTGTCCACGTCTATACCTCCTTTTTTCAGGAATATCTGTACGATTGCTTTCTGTCCGTTACGGCAGGCGTTGAGAAAGGTCAGGTTATTATCCATATTTAAGCGTTTTTGAGTAAAAATTTGACCATGTCATCATTATTCCGGCTGATGGCAACATCCATGGCTGTCAATCCTTCATTGTTCACGGCTTCCGTGTTTGGAATATTGAAGTCTTCCAGAATCTCTGCCACTTGCCGGAGTTCATTTCCTTTACAACTGGCCGCAAGATAGTGTAGTAGGGTATTTCCCCATTGGTCTTTAAAGTTAGTGTCTGCCCCAGCCTCAAGTAATGTTTCGAACACATCCATTTCATCCTGTCCGAAATACTTGTGTCCATAAGGGTAGGAGCGGGGAAGCACTGGTAAACGGGGAATATATCCATCCCAGTAATCGCCGCCACACAACAACATTAACGGGGTTTGTCCGCAAGGATTGACAGCATTCGGGTCTGCTCCGTTCTTCAGGAAGAAACGGATTGCCGGGTTACAAGGACCATGTCCGGCATGCAGGCAGGCAAAGGCAAGGGCCGTGTTACCTCTTTTGTCTGTTGGAAGATTGATATCCCATCCGTTTTGTAACATGTGTTCCAACAGGTGAATGTATTGCTCTTCCGTTCCTGTGAAACGGTTGTGCTTGATCCATGCCGCGAATGCGCTGTTTTCGTCCGGCATGAGCCAGTTCGGATCAGCTCCGGCATTTAGAATCATTTCAGCCGCTTGGAATTCCGACCATACGAGAGCACAGGCAAGAGGGGATTTACCTAGAAAGTCATACATTCTTTCGTGTTCACAAACGGATTGAAGATCTATTCCCGTGCAGAGAATGGCATCAAGGGCATTCTCGTTTTTGTAGAATAAAGCCTGAAAGATGTCCATACCACAGGTGCGTAAGCTTAATTCATCAATTTCTCCGTCCTTCCCGGAAAGTAAAGCCCCGATACAAAATCCTTTTTCTTCCAAGGCTATCTCGAAAGGGGTTTTCCCGACTCCTGATTTTTCTTCCGGGTCTATGGTTCCATTTGCAAGAAGTTTTTTCACCAGTTGGATAATTTCTTCTTCCTGTGTCTGGTATTTGATTACCTCCATTTCAGCTTCTTGCATCTTTTTTTCGGGATGCCATCCTTCGGATTTCATTTCTTCCAGTCTTCTTTTGCTTCTTTCCTTGTTGTGGGCCACGAGACCAGCCATGTGACTGGCCATATGCAGAACATTTTCCCCGTTACTGTCACTCGAATTGATTTTTCCCCCAGCATCGACGATAGCTTCAGCCATCAGAAAATGCCGATGCCGTACAGCCTGGATTAGAGCCGTGGTACTTTTCCCGGAGCGAGGAACCTTTGCTCCCGCGGCAAGTAGCATTGTTGCGGCTTCTCTCACGTTGTTTTCGTCCACGGTATCCATTTCGCTCATTCCAAGAATACATAGTGGACTATACCCTTCGTTATCCTTGACGTTCACATCTGCTCCTTTTTCCAGGAGTATGGATATTGCCCTGCTGTCAGCAAAGTGGCATGCCACATGTAGGGGCGTGTATCCTTGATTCTTTTCATCCCTCTCTGTAATATCTACTTCACGATAAGCATGGTATATCTCGACTAGCGGTTTTTGTTGCTGGTACAGCTCAATTATATCTTTACAAGTCATGATTCCCTATTTTCTTTATCAGTTCATTGATATGTTTATATTCTCCATGAAAGACTGAAGCCACTCGTTTTACTTCTTCATATAACTGAAGATGGAAAGCGGCCTCTGCTTTTAATCGCAGCAATTGTATTATCGCTAGATTTTCTGGTGCTTTTCTCGGAAGCGGACATGTCACGGGACTTGTCTCGTGTTCCCACTCCAGCAGGGCCCGAGGAATTTTCCTGTTCTTGTCTCCCTGAAGTTGGTTGGGGATGAATTTTTCTGCTTCTTTCAAAAGTTGGTAGCATTCTTCGTGTTCGTCAACCAGATAAAGGCATAAGGCTCTATTGTATAAAACAGCCAAGGATTGCTCTTGAACATTTTCGAGGCATACGTACGCCGCGTACGGGTTACCGGAACACAAGTACAGGAAAGCCATATCTACCATTTCCCGGGAATCTTCGGACTGATCCATTATACGTTTTGCTGTATTGCAGAAATTTACCATGGGGGATTAGTTTACGTCATTGTCGCACATGTGTCTGATGAATGCCTCGTTCTTCTCGTATTCGCTTCCGGACAGGATTACCGGATCTGCCAGCCCGACAATTTTTGCTCCCGCGACAAATGTGATCAAAATACAGTAAAATTCCCGTCCGGTCTCGTCTTTTTCCACCTGGAGCTGCACGGGTTGGTTATGACCACTGGGTAAGTTGCAGAGGTATTCAAAATCATGATGATTGAATGCGGCGATAATGTCCTCTATATTGGTTTCGCTACTGATGAATTTTTTTGTTTTGTATGCTGTTATTTTGCCGCCGCTCTGTTTGTTGTACACGGCAAATCCGGCAACCATCGAACCGAATATGAAATAAATAGCCCCGATAATTCCAATAGTACGTACCAACCAGGCCGGGAGCATTGGCAACCAGCCAGGGAAAATAACCAGCAGCACGCAAATGGCGGCCAATCCATAGTATAGGAATGGTTTCACCTTATCGTTTCTTTTCTCGAACTTTTCTGGCATCGCGTTATAAACTTCGCCGAAATGGCTGGGATAATGTTTCTCTTGTTTCAAGTTTTCGCTAACTGTTTCCATGTTATTTATGTTTTAAGATTGGTTTTGTTTTGAGCCAAAGATATAATAAAGCTCTTAAATTTGAACGACTGTTCAAAATAATTTGAATAAAATAACTAGCTATATTATCCATGATTTCCGGTTTTTCTGTATTGACATCCATTCCTTACAGGACATCAATAATTTTTTCAGTTTTCATATTCATACTGTTTTTTAGGTACACGTAATGGTTTTCTCCTTGCCACCATTAGGCGGAACAGGTGCTTGTTATCAACATATTATTCATCCACTAAGTCGCCTAAACGATCCATTGCAGGTTGCAATTCTTCTGGAATACCTTCTTCCCAAGAAGGTACATCCAGTACAATACCATCTAAAGTGTCGAACATTTCTTGTGGAATAGAAACCTTAAATTCCGAAGGATTCAAACTTGCAGTCCAGTCGTATCCGTCTTGATACGAGTCATGGCGGGGATTGAAAGCGTAGCGTTGGTTCTTGTAAAAGCCCGCCGTGTAATTCTGTTCAAGTGTTTGGATGATGTCATAATCTTCAAGATACCAGCTATGGGTATTTTCACATTCCTCCCGGTTTGCAAACTGTTTGCTGAAATCTGGAACCATTCGCCAATAAATGAGCAGGCATGTTCCTTTGTCTGTATCGGGTTGCTCGACAATCCATTGGATGACTTTCTTGGGATTATCAAAATTCCAGCTTAAGACCAGCATTTGGCGAATTTCCGAGTCATGTTTCTTTAAGTAATCAATAATGAGTTCGGCGCTCAGTTCATCATAAAGGTCTTCATCAATACGTTCATCCCCCCAATCGTAATTCTCGTCTAAAAGTTTGTTTATAAAATCCATAATTATTTTTATTTATTTATAATGTTTCAGCGGTCAATGGTTAGAAAGGAGCATCGTTAGATGCTATCTTTCGTTGTTACTAACTTATTTATAAATCTCAATCCGGTGAATAAACACCCAATCCCCAAAAGAGGATAAATAATGCCGCATAAGACTGCGAGCATATTCAATCCTCGTTCATCCCCCGTGAAGCCGTCTAAGTTGACAGTTTGCAATATAAAGTTTGTAATTTGCCAATCTAATAGACTTTGGTCTATACAGATAAAGGCAAGCCACAAAATGACAGAGCAACATTCCAATCCCAACAATAACATTATCGCTTTAGGCTGCATCGCATATAGTTTATAGACCTTGTAGATTAGTAATACATCTGTAATAATAAGTAAACCTAAAAGGCAATACTCCATAATGCCATATATCCCGAACAGACGACTAAAACCTAAGCCACCACAAAATAATGTTATGGCTATCAGTAAAACACTGAAAGCTGTCAATGATATTATAGTTTGGACGATTTTATTCATTGCACTATTATCAGTAATGGTTCAGCGGGGAACGCTGTTTAGTGTTATCCCGGTTTGTTAGAAACTTATTTTCTTTCTTTTCAGTATATCTGCTAACCAGTTAGGGATAAACTCTTTCGCCCGTGGATATTTACTGAAATCCTTACTAAAATCACTATCTCTGAAT
>CALUMT010000013.1 GCA_944321845.1 uncultured Butyricimonas sp. | reverse complement strand
AATCCTATTTCATCACCCACCACGGGATGAAGGAAGACTACTACCGCACGGGCAACCGTACCTCCGCCTTCGAGGGAATGCGTGACGTGGTAGCCGTGGTAGGACTGGTATACGCCCCGGGATGCAGTCCGGCGGAAAAGGCAGCCAAAGCGAAAGCCGAAGCCGAGAAAGCGGCCAAAGAAGCGGCAGCCCGAGAAGCAGCTGAAAGAGCGGCCCGGGAAGCGGCTGAACGGGAAGCAGCGGAGAGAGCCGCCGCTGAAAAAGCCAGACAGGAAGCCGAGCAGAAGACTCCTGTCGTGACACCCGTACCCGTGGCAGAACCGGAACCGGGACGCCTGGCCATCAAGACCAACCTGCTGTACGACCTGTTGCTGTTGCCCACGTTGGAAATGGAATACCGATTCAATGACAAATGGTCGCTCAACCTCGAGGGTTCACTGGCCTGGTGGCGTATCGGCGGGGGAGTAAACAAATACTACGACCTGTGGATTATCAGTCCGGAGGCCCGCTACTGGTTCAAGACCAAGGCACCGTGGCACGGTCACCACGCCGGGTTCTTCGTCGGGGGCGGGGCCTACGACCTGGAGAACGGCAAGCAGGGGTACCAGGGCGAATACTTCATGACGGGACTGGCCTACGGTTTCATGTTCCCCGTGAAGGGGTGCAAGAGCCTGCACCTGGAGGCCAACATCGGCATCGGTTACCTGTACACGGAACACGAGAAATACCTGCCCATCGACGGGCACTACGTTTACCAGGAAACGGGCCGCACGAACTACTTCGGGCCGCTGAAAGCCAAGTTTTCGCTGGTATGGATACTAAACTGGTGGAAGAAAGGAGGTAAACAATGAGAACACGAGGATACTTGATGATCATGGCGCTGGCCGCCCTGTCGCTGACCGGCTGCCGCAAGGATTTATGCTACAATCACGATGAGCATGGGCTAAGTTCCCGCCACGAGGTTCGGGCCAAGTGGGAAGCCGAATGGGAACGAGACCTCGGTAAGAATTGGGAAGGCCGTTGGCGTGGGATTCTTGGATTCAGTTACAATTCCCTTCGCCCGGAGGCTGGCGATGGAATCCGCGCCCGCGTGTTCACCGACGGGGTACTGGAGAACGAGGCCAATCTAGAGAGCACCGGAGGTCGCCTGCACATGAGTCCGGGAGTACACGACATCCTGTTCTACAACAACGATACGGAGTACATCACTTTCCATGACGAGGAATCTACCGCGACGGCCGTGGCCAGCACGCGCGGACGAGCCCGCTCCACGTATAATTCCCGTAACGAGGGCGAGGTGACGGTCAGTGCTCCTGACCAGTTGTACGGTTCATTCCACCCTAACTTCACGGCAGAACGGACAGACAGTATCACCGCCATGCCCATTAACATGCGGCCACTGGTATACACTTATGTTATCCATTACATGTTCGAGCATGGGTTGGAATACGTGGCTTTGGCCAAAGGCGCTTTGGCCGGGATGGCAGGAGGGGTTTATCTCCAATCGGGGATTACCACGGATCAGGTTGTCACCATTCTCTTTGATGACTGTATCGTGGATCAGGAGTTGGGGGTATACACCACTATACTTTCGTTCGGGGTTCCGGACGAAGAGCCCATACCGATGGCTGCACGTGAAAGCCGTAGTTTCAAGCTGGAGTTGGAGGTGCGTCTGACGAATGGGAAAATGCTGCCTCCATTCGTGTTTGATGTGACCGACCAGGTGCAAGCCCAACCTCGGGGAGGGGTCATCGTGGTTGACGGAATCCGTGTTGAGGATGAGGATGGGTTGGAAGGGTCCGGAGGGTTTGACCCGGACGTGGATGGCTGGGGAGAGTACGAGGACGTAGAACTCCCACTCAAATAACGGAATATTAAATCTTTCATACAACAATATCTTAATGTTTAACTAAAAATTGTCCAACTATGAAGAAACAATTTTTAACCGTGGCAGTAGCTGCTTTAGCACTGGCCGGTTGTTCAAAAAACGAAACAGTAGAGATCGCTAGCAATCGTGCGATCGGGTTCAGCAATGCATTCGTGAACAATGGTACCCGTAGTATCGTTGACCCGAGTTTGACCAAAACGACATTGGAAAATTTTGATGTCTATGGTTTTGTTACGAATGGAGATGAAGACCCACAAAGTTCACAGATTTTTGATGGCGTAAAAGTGTCTAAAAGTGGTGGTGATTGGACTTATACCCCACCACAGTATTGGGTAAAGGGTAATACCTATACTTTCGGTGCCATAGCTCCTGCCGGGAAAGGAACAGTAACCAATGAAGATGTGGCTAATGGAAAAGTTACTATGAGTGTTGCTTTCAATAACGATGGAAATACTGATTTGCTTCATGCCGCTCCGGTTGCTGTTGTCGCAAATGAAGGTTTTATTGCAGATCCACAGCCAGTTGACATGACATTCAGCCATCAGTTGTCTAAAGTGAAGTTCTCTTTCAAAAATG
Organism: uncultured Butyricimonas sp.; assembly: GCA_944321845.1. GTDB lineage: Bacteria > Bacteroidota > Bacteroidia > Bacteroidales > Marinifilaceae > CALUMT01. Next base: position 55,157 of record CALUMT010000013.1, on the reverse strand, counting down.
CAGTAGGCGAAGGTTACAGAGTGAAAGTTACTGGTGTCAAGATTTCTGATGCAAAAGCAACTGGAACTCTTACTATTGGAGAAACAGCAAATACATGGGGTTCACAAGAAGGAACGCTTCAATTGGACTTTGGTAATGCCGTTGCTAATGATGATGACACTGAGGCGGACTTTATCGAATACAATGGTGCTTTGGAAACTTATAACGAAAAATTGATGATTCCTACTCCTGCTGAAACATCTTATTCTGTAGAGTTTACTGCTCAGTTGTTCCAAGGAGAAGTTCTTATCGGTGAATTCAAACACAACGTGAAAATCGAAAAGGTTGAATTACAGCTGGGCTACTGCTATGATTTTGCAGCTGAATTGACTGCTGAGAACATTACCGATGACGAGTTGAAACCGATTGTCTTTACGGTTACCAAAGATATTAACGGATGGGACGGAGAAGGTTCTGAAACAGGTCTTAATGTTCCAGCTACTCAACTTCCTTAATATACTAAGGAATCAAATCCCGATTCTCATACAATAAACACCGGAACATGGAATGAGAATCATTAGAAATATCAGGGTGTAAGGGGTTGAATGTTCCCCTTACACTCACCAATAAGCAAAAATAAAGAATCGCATAAAGTAATAAACACAATGCAGCATGTATATTACAGAATGACGCAAAACGAAATATAACTTTAAAATGAAAACGATATGTGGTATAAATCTTTAATCAAATTATGCTTTACACTGGCAGGCCCGTATCTGTTGACAGCTTGCAGTAAAAGCGAGATTCAGGAGCAGGAAATACAGCAGACCATCTGCTTCACGGAGGTCTCCACTCGTGCCGCCATATCCACTGCCGATGAGATGGAAGAGTTCCGTGTATGGGGATTGTTCTCGAAGGATGTCAACACGCATCCTGTTTTCGAAAGTGAGAACGGTACCGGTGAGCGGGTTTATAAAAAGGATGGCGGAACTTGGACGTATGACAACACCCGATACTGGCTGGAGGGTTTCACCTATCGTTTTCACGCGTTGCATGGGGCGGAATTGGCTACAATCAACGCAGGGATGAATACAATTTCCTGCTCCGCGTTTGATTGCAGCAAAGGCAATGACCTGATGAGTGCTGTTTCTGATGAATATAGTGTAGCAGCAAACAATATGCCGGAATCAGTACCCTTCACATTCAAGCACCGGCTTGCCAAGGTAGTTGTCAAACTGAAAGCTGCCACGGGTGTTTCTGCTACCGTAAAGAGTGCCCAATTCTATGGGATGAGCTATACGGGTGATTTTAGCTATGCTCTTGCAGACCAGAAAATCACCTGGACTAATATGGGAAGCGGTGCATCAAGCACGGACACTCCGTTTAAATACTCAGGTCCGGAGGTTGTTTCAGGAACGACAGTATTGTCGCTGTTCGGCGATATGCTGCTGCTGCCGCAACAGGTAAATGCAGTGATGCTGGCGGTGACGCTGGACAGGGGACAGGGGGATGAAACGCTTACCGTGAACCTGCCTCAAACAACATGGGAAGAAAACAACGCTTATGTCTACACCTCTACCGTGGAACAGACGGGAATCTCGTTTACCGACTTTACGGTGCAGAAGTGGAATTATTCCTATTCCGGCGGTAGTGTAAACATACAGTAATAATCATATAAACAAGCAGGATTATGAAGAAGAAACAATTAGCATATCTGTTGCTGGCAGGATTGCTTGCCGCTTCCTGTCAGCAGGAGGAACTGCCCGGAGGTGGAGGACTGTCGGACAGTGGCATCATATTTACGTCCGATTACGCGTTGAGCCGCTCCATTGCCAAGACCACTTTCTCGGAAGGAGACAAGGTGGGAGTGCTGGGGTATTGCCTGGATGAACCGAATCACCTGTATGGAGAGTCGGACTGGAACACGAAGAAGCTGTTCGTGAAGCCGGAGGTGTTCTATAATCAGGAACTTACTTTCGACGGCACGGGCTTGTGGGAATATAATTATAACGGAGAAGGACTGCGTAAATGGTACGACAATCCCGAATACCAGTATGCTTTCTTTGCCTATTACCCGTATGCCGAGGTTAGCGGATATAATTCAGGTACGATTACAATCGGCGGGAAGAATATGGGAACCATCCAGCTGTCATCCGCAAATGCCGTGAGCGACCCGGTGCTGACCTATACGATGCCGTATCAGGGATATTTAGGCGGAACACCCTTGGACCGTACGCAGACTCCGGACCTGATGGTGGCTTACAATATTGACCGCACAAGCGGGGAAGGCCCCGTGAAGATGGATTTCCGCCACCTGCTTTGCGGGATGGAGTTCGAGGTGAACAATTTCACGGAGCAGGAGGTGAAAATCACCCAACTGCAATTCAGTGGTACTGATTTCTATAAGACTATCAAGGTGACTGGACAGAATCAGGGTACGGAAGTTTCCGGTGCATATAGTGGAGATTTTACTGTTGTGGATGGAACTGTGACCTGTCCGGCAAACGGGAAGCTACGTATTGCGGATGCAGAGGGGAATCCGGTGGACCTTTTGCTGATTGCCGATGAAAACGGGAATATCACGAGTGGTTCTTATGGTTCTTCTTCCATAAAAATAACATACGGGGGAAGTTCTCGTACTTTTCCTTTATCCGGGTTGAAATTCCAGGCCGGGGTGAAAAACGTGTTCACCATCAACTTTATCGGTAATGACGTGGTGCTGGAAATGCGTGCCACCGACAACTGGGAAGACGGGGGCGACAGCGATATCACTTTTGAATAACTAAACGTTTTGCTTTATGAAACATTCGATATATCATATTATTTCGTGCCTTGTGCTGGGACTGGCATTTACGGCCTGTAACCGCGAGGAGATAGATTATCCCGGTGCCATCGCGGGAGAAGGTGATCTGTCCGTGCAGGTGATTCCGGCACAGATGGGCATTTACAAGGTGGGTACCCGAGGCACTGACCCTAAGGATTATGCCGAACAGGAAATCAAGAGCCTGCACCTCTTCCTCTTCGACAGTGAGGGCAATTACCTGCAAGCTACACAAAATGATGCTTTCCAGGGATACGAGTATATTACAGCGGCACAGACCGTGCGCTTGCAGTCTGCCATGTTTGCTGATGCCGGGAAAGCCGGTAACGCTACCGTCTATGCCTTTGCCAATTTCCCGGAAGATTATTTCGGAGCTGTAGGAGCAGATGGAATTCCGGAAAAAGTTAAGAATAAAGCCGAATTGGAGGGGCTTAGCTATACCTTGCCGACCTTTACCGCCACGCTTCCCGAAGGAGGATTGCCTATGGTGGGAGTGGAAACCGGAAAGAACCTGACTTCCGGTGCATCGGAGAAGGTGATTGCCGTGAAGATGCGTTCACTGATGGCCCGAGTGGACCTGAATTTCACGATGAACCCGAATGAAATCTGTGCCGACAACCTGCATCCTTCATTTAAGGCAACTGCCATTACGGTACATAATTTCCCGAAGTCGGGTAAGCTGGTACCTGTCATTACAGACGAGAATATTGACGCGACGGATTTGGTAACGACCGGAGAGCTGGAGGCTTCATACGACGTGACGGAGTCCGACCTGCTGAACGTGGAAATCCGAAAGGGAGAAACGGCTACCGCCACATTCTACATGTTCGAGCATGCCCGTCAGCCAAAGGATTTTACCTATCCCGATGGCATGACAGACCCGGACAAACAGCAGCGCTTCAAGCCGCAACGGGCGAACGAAGGGGCTGCCTATATCACCGTGAAGGGGGATTACGTGAATCATAATGCCTACCTGTATCACGTGGCATACGATCTTTACCTGGGTGGGAACCACACGGACAATTTCGTGATTGCTTCCAACCGCCAGTACAAGAACAATATCAGCATCAAGGGTATCACGGCAAACGGCGTTGACAGCGAAGGTGGCGAAGCCTTGCTGGACGTGCGTGTGACCATTGACAAGTCAACTAATCCTTACTTTATCAGCATGTTGCGCGAGCGCAGGCATGACGCGCATTTCTGTGTTACCCCGATGGATATCTACCTGAAAGAGGGAGCCCGGATGAAGGTGGAGATTTTGGATGCTGAAGAGGACAACTGGTTGCGCATGGAATCACTTCATGATTCTCCGACCGGTAACAGGCTGTATGCAGCGACAAACCCGGGAGACGGTAAGCGGGATTATTTCACCACCGATCTGGTAACCAATACACTGAAAAATAATACCACATACACGGCGTCACAGCGCGAGGAACGTATTTATTTCTATCTGGACGAGAACACGAATCCGAATAATGACCCGAATAACGTGGATGATCAAGGAAACATCAAGGACCGCGATGCAACAGTGCGCCTGTATTATTTTGCCCCGGGGAATGATAGCGAAACTCCGACTGAAACCCGGGATATCACCATCGAGCAGCGGGGATTGTTGAAGGTGCATTTTGATAAGTTCTCTCCTGGAAGCCAGTATAATAAAAATCGTCCGGAATATGATTTTTATATCGAGTACTACGAGGAATACCTGGAGTTTTATGATCCGAAAGATCGATTTACTGCCGTGTACGAAGGGTTGGAATGGGGGATGGTCGGAGTGACAACAGGTCTTGGAGGAAATAAAAATTGGGCTGATTATCTTGATTTCGGTTGGCGTAATACAAAACAAATGATGGAGGAGTATCGTGACTGGTGGGAGGATAATAAATCTGGAGAAGCATGGAAGGAGATGACTCTCAAAGATAAACCCCGAAGTGCGGCGGAATATTGTTACAACAAGAACAAACGTAATGCGGCCGGTTCTGTTCCTGAAACCCGTTGGTATTTCCCGACCATTTCAGAATTGGAGTATGCTATCGATAAATATTACGGAGCATTCAGCGTTTTCCAGGACAAATGGTATTGGTCTTCTAATCCGGCACCGAGAATGGGAGCATTTGGAGAAAGAACGGATAATGCCAGAGCTACCAAGTCGGTATATAATTCCTCGACCGGGACATTTGAACATGCAACAAGTGCTGACACTGAGCCTGGTAATTTGCCGCGTACGGATGTTTATCGTATCCGTGCCGCCTATATCAAGAAAGTACCCTCGGGAGCTCCGGGTGTGGAGTAGAATACTCTCTCTTAAATATGCGTTGCAACCATTAGATTCCCCGAGCGGACAAGGGGAATCGTCGAGCCGCCTCACTTTTTGTTTGTTTCATCGAGGCGGCTCTTTTTATGCCCTAAAATGATGTCGTATCTGGACTTTATCGTTGGTTTGCGGGAGGGGAAAAGGGTGGCGTCGTGAATTTTGGAGGAAGGAACGCGAGGACTGTTGTTTTTTCGCGTATATTCGCGTATGTAAGTTTAATGTTTAAATGTTTTTCAGATGAAAACGACGAGAATGTCTGTAAAGGATTTGTTGCAGTCCGGAGACTGCGGTAAAGAGGTTGAAGTGAAAGGTTGGGTGAGAACGAAGCGAGGTAACAAGCAGGTGAATTTTATTGCATTAAATGACGGTTCGACGATAAATAATATACAGGTGGTAGTGGATATGGCGAATTTCCCGGAGGAGCTGATGAAGCGGGTGACGACGGGAGCGGCGCTGCACGTGAAGGGGGAACTGGTGGAGAGTACCGGTAGCGGTCAGGCTCGGGAGATTCAGGCCCGGGAGGTGATCGTGCTGGGTGAGGCTGACCCGGACAAGTACCCGATTCAGCCGAAAAAACATAGTCTGGAATTCCTGCGGGAGGTGGCGCATCTGCGTTTCCGGACGAATATTTTCGGGGCGGTGTTCCGTATCCGCCACGCGATGGCTTTTGCCATTCACCAGTATTTCAACGATCATGGTTTCTACTACCTGCACACGCCGCTGATCACGGCTTCCGACTGTGAGGGAGCGGGAGAGATGTTCCGCGTGACAACGCTTGACCCGAAGAATCCGCCGCTGACGGAAGAGGGTGAGGTGGATTTCAAGCAGGATTTCTTCGGCCGTTCGACGAACCTGACGGTGAGCGGACAGCTGGAAGGAGAGCTGGGAGCGATGTCGTTGGGCAAGATTTACACGTTCGGACCGACTTTCCGGGCTGAGAATTCAAACACGACCCGTCACCTGGCAGAGTTCTGGATGATCGAGCCGGAGGTGGCTTTCAATGACCTGGAGGATAACATGGATCTGGCGGAGGATTTCCTGAAATACCTGATCCGTTACGCCCTGGAGCATTGCATGGACGATTTGCAGTTCCTGAGCAAGCGGTTGCAGGAGGAAGAGAAGGACAAGAAGGCGGAAGATCGCAGCATGGAGCTGATCGAGAAACTGCAGTTCGTGTTGAACCACGATTTCGAACGGGTGACTTACACGGAAGCCATCGAGATATTGAAAAACAGCAAGCAGAACAAGAACGGCAAGTTCCAGTACCCGGTGACGGGCTGGGGTGTGGACCTGCAGAGCGAGCACGAGCGTTACCTGGTGGAGAAGCATTTCAAGAAGCCGGTTATCCTGACGGGTTACCCGAAGGAAATCAAGGCTTTCTATATGAAGCAGAACCCGGACGGAAAGACCGTGGCCGCCATGGACGTGTTGTTCCCGCAGATTGGGGAGATTATCGGGGGATCGCAGCGTGAGGAGGATTACGACAAGCTGACGACCCGGATGAACGAGGTCGGTATCCCGGTGGAAAGCATGAACTGGTACCTGGATACGCGTCGGTTCGGTTCGGCCCCGCATAGCGGTTTTGGGTTGGGATTCGAGCGGTTGTTGCTGTTCGTGACGGGCATGGGAAATATTCGTGACGTGATCCCGTTCCCGCGTACGCCGAAGAATGCAGAGTTTTAATTCATGAAAATAGTAAATGTCGAAAATCTATTTCGAATGATTTTGTAAAAACATGGGATTCTTCAATAAATTCACTCAAAAGAGGCCTCAAATTGTTAATGTAGATGATGAGATTCATCGTATTGCTACATATATGTGGGAATATGAAGGTAATGTAGAGTCTATTTCCATAGATAAGATTTTAATTTCAGAAGAAGATTATAATGCGATATGGAAAGGAATTTGTAAAATCATTGCGGATGTTGTTGTGGAAGAAGCTCAAGGTATAGATGAAACTCAGTGTTGTCAATTAATAAGCCGAGGTCAGAATTTAGCAAATCGGATTATAGATAAGTTATATGATATAGAGTGGGAATATTGAATTGTTTTGAATTATATAAAAATATCGAGGGATGCTTAAACAGAATTTACAACAGAAGTTGGGATTGAAAATCAATCCCTTGCAGATACAGTTGATTAAGCTGTTGGAGCTTCCCACGTTCCAGTTGGAGCAGCGGATCAAGGAGGAGCTGGAGACGAATCCGTTGCTGGAGGAAGGGGAGGAGCACCCGGAAGCGGAGGTGGATTTCAAGGAAGGGGAGAACGAACCGGAGGTGAATGACGGGGAAGTGACCGAGGAGGAGAACAGGGAGAGTGATGACGAGTTTTCGCTGGAGGATTATATCAGCGATGATGACGATACTCCGGATTACAAGCTGACGGCCTCGAATGCCTCGCGGGATGACGACAGCCGGGAGTTCGTGGTGTCCGGAGGGGAGTCCTTCCGGGAGAGCCTGATGAACCAGTTGGGCGTGAGACACCTGCCGGAGATGGACCGGAAGGTGGCCGAGTATATCATCGGGAATATTGACGATGACGGTTACCTGCGGCGGGACGTGGAGAATATCGTGGACGACTTGGCTTTCGGGGTGGGGTTGGAAATCAGCGAGGAGAAGGTGACGGAGCTGCTGCATCTGGTGCAGGAGTTCGAGCCGGCCGGCGTGGGGGCGAGGGATTTGCAGGAGTGCCTGCTGCTGCAGGTGAAACGGCGGATGGAGGAGCATCCGAGTCCGGCCCTGGAGAACGCGAAGGTGATCCTGGAGGATTATTTCGAGGAATTCTCGAAGAAGCATTACGAGAAACTGGCCAAGCGGATGAAGGTGTCCGACGAGGAGTTGCGGGAGGCCGTGGATACGATATTGAAGTTGAATCCCAAACCGGGCGGGCAGCTTTCGGATGCTTCCGTGCCCGGGGCGGAGAAGATTATACCGGATTTTATCCTGGACATGGAGGACGGGGAATTGCAGTTGAGCCTGAACACGGGAAATATTCCGGAGTTGCGGCTGAACAAGTCCTACCTGAATATGCTGGATGATTACCAGAAGAGCGCGACGAACAGCCGGGAGAAGAAGGATGTGGTTTCTTTCGTGAAATACAAGCTGGCGTCGGCCCGCTCGTTTATCGACGCGGTGCAGCAGCGCAACAATACGCTGATGCTGACGATGACGGCTATCGTGCAGTTCCAGAAGGAGTTCTTCGAAACGGGGGACGAGAATCGCCTGAAACCGATGATTTTGCGGGATATTGCCGATATCACGGGATTGGACGTGTCGACTATTTCCCGGGTATCGAACTCGAAGTACGTGCAGACGTGGTTCGGGATATACGCCCTGAAGCAGTTCTTCACGGGAAGTATGACCACGAGCAGCGGGGAAGAGGTGAGTACGGGCGAGCTGAAGAACGCGTTGAAGGAAATCGTGGACGGGGAAGACAAGAAAAAGCCTTTCACGGATGACGAGCTGATGGAGCTGATGACGAAGCGGGGGTACCAGATTGCTCGTCGGACGATTGCCAAGTACCGTCAATTACTGGATATTCCTGTGGCCAGGTTGCGGCGGGAGGTGTAATTAAAATCACGTGTTATGAAACATATTGCTTTGGCGCTGTCGATTGTCGCCCATCCGTTTCTGTTGCCCTTGTACGTGCTGTTCATCACGTTTCACGCGGGGACGGTTTTCTCGTTGGTGCCGGAATACACGCAACTGGTGGCTTACGTGTTGACGGTGACGGGGGTGATCCTGTTGCCGTTGTTGAGCCTACCGTTGTTGAAGCGTTTCAGGTTGATCGAGAGTTTCGAGTTGAAGGAGAAGCATGACCGGATATTCCCGGTGTTCGTCACGGTGGTGGGGGCTTTCCTGGCATTTTATTTTTCCCGGAATATTCCCTACGCGGATATCGTGCGGCAGCTGTACCTCGTGCTGGTAGTCCTGTTGGCGGGATTCATGCTGCTTTCCATCCGCTGGAAGGTGAGCATGCACATGACGGCCATCGGGGCGCTGTGTGCTTTTGTCTTTGTGCTGGGGGTGAAGTACGCGGGGAATGTCGGGGATTTGCTGATCTGCCTGATTCTTGCCGCGGGAGTGCTCGGCACGTGCCGGTTATACCTGAAGCGTCATACCCCGGGGCAGGTGTACGGCGGTTTCGTTTACGGGGTGGCGCTGGTGCTCGCGTTGTTGGGTTAATAGTAGCCCACCCAGAGGTCGTCCTGACCGAGGGTGTCGATGAGGCGGGTGCGTTCCTTTAATGCCTCATTTCTGTTGGAGAAGTGGGCGATGCTTACCCTGAATCGGTTGTCTTTCTGTAGGATGCAGGCATCGTTGTAGCCTTGTTCCCGGAGTTTCCGCACGTCGGCCTCGGCCAGAGACTGGCGGGGATGGCTGGCCACGATGATGTGGTAGCTTTTGGTCTTCACCGCGGGGATAATCGGGGTGGTGTCGGTTGCCGGTCGTGGAGCGGGTGTCGCTTTTTCCTCGATGACGGCAGTATCCTTGGGCGTTGGGGTCGGTTGCTCCCGGCGGTTTTCCGGCAGGTGGCGGATGACATTCGCCGTGGTGAATTCCTTGGCGTTCATTTTCCTTTCCCGGCATCCGGGGAGAATCGACAGCAATATGAATGAAATGAATAGTAAATGCTTCATTTGTTTGTTCCCTTATGACCTTGTTTTAACGGTATTTCGTGTTATTTTCGCGATAAAGTTATGAATTTTTAATGGTAAAAAGGAAAACGGGATGAGAAAATTTATCACGGCAGTATTCATGTTGGCAGTTGTTGCTTGCGGGAGCGAGAACAAGAATATGGTGGTTATGGAGACCTCGGAAGGGGATATGAAGATTCGTTTGTACGAGGAGACGCCCCGGCATCGGGAGAATTTCGTGAAACTGGTGGAGGAGGGATATTACGAGGGATTACTGTTCCATCGGGTGATCAACCATTTTATGATACAGGGAGGAGATCCGGATTCCCGGGAGGCGGAGCCCGGGCAATTGCTGGGAGAAGGTGGGCCGGGATATGACGTGCCGGCAGAGTTCCGCCCGGCATATTTCCACAAGAAAGGCGTGCTTGCCGCCGCCCGCGAGGGAGATATCGTGAATCCGGAACGGGCATCCAGCGGTTTGCAGTTTTACCTGGTGCAGGGACGGGTGTACACCCCGGAAGAACTGGACAAGCTGGTGGCACGGGTGAATGAAGGGCGGAAGCTGGCGTTGTACGAGCGTTTGAAGAGGGGATACGCGGAGGCCTGGCGGAAGTTGGAGGAAGCGGAAAATTTGCGGGGATTGGATTCCCTGTCGGAGGTGTTGACCCGGGAGTGTGACCGTCGGTTCGAGGCGGAACGGCTGGTGCTGACCCCGGCACAACGGGAGGCCTATACCACGGTGGGAGGAACTCCCCACCTGGACGGACAGTATACGGTATTCGGGGAAATCGTCGAGGGGCTGGAAGTGCTGGAGCGGATTGCCGCCGTGTCCACGGACACGAACGACCGTCCGTTGAAGGACGTGGTGATAGAGAAAGTCTACTTCGTGGAAAAATAATCGGTTATTGTTGGTTGTTATTTAGAATTATTCTACATTTGTGACGTGTAATGTCACGTGTATGTGTAGAAATCAGCTGAAAAATAGCATCGCTTTATTCCTGTTGGTATTATTCCTGGGTTATTACGGGAATATTACCTTTTTCACGCACGTGCATGTCGTCAGCGGCAAGATTATTATCCACTCCCACTTCTATTGGGATGGGGAGGAGGATGATGTTATTGCCACTCATGGGCATAGCCGGGGAGAATATGCCGCTATTCAGAAATTGACGCATTTCACGAGCCTGCAGCCGACGGTTGTGGCCGATATCCCGCCGCTTCGGGTGGTGCGGGTGCATTATTATGTCCAGAAAAGAATCGAGAGGCCGGAGTTGTTGTGGCGTTGGCAACTTTCTTCCAGGGGGCCTCCCGTGTTTTCATGGTGTTGAAAATCATCTCTTTTTGTATTCATATCATCTTTCCCCGGTGAGGAATGTCCGGGAAGGGAGTGGTGTGTATCGTTTATCTTATGTTTAATCTATTGATTTTTAATTTCATGAAAACCATATTATTTGCAGTTGTATTCATACTAAGTGTGTTTAATGGATTCGGGGAAGACGAGAATCCCCGGAAAAAACGGACGGATGCCCATGTCACTGGGCATGTGGTGAACAAGGAAACCAAGGAGCATATTCCTTTCCTTTCCGTGTTGATAAAAGGGACGACCATAGGAACTGCCACGGACGAGACGGGGCATTACGTGTTGAGAAATCTGCCGGAGGGGAAACATGTGCTCCGGGTTCAAGGCGTGGGATACAGGAGTGTAGAGCGGGAAGTGGTGTTGAAGAAGGGGCAGACGCTGGAGGTGAACTTTGAGGTGGAGGAAGACGTGATCATGCTGGAGGGTACAATCGTGACGGCCAACCGTAACGAGACGGACAGGCGGGAAGCCCCGGTTATCGTGGGCGTGCTGGCACCCCAGGTGTTCGAGAGCGCTAATGCGCTGTGTCTGGCTCAGGGATTGAGCTTTCAACCCGGGTTGAGGGTCGAGAACAATTGCCAGAATTGCGGTTTCCAGCAGGTGCGCATAAACGGTCTGGAAGGACCTTATACCCAGTTGTTGATAGATAGCCGGCCTATTTGCAGTTCGTTGGCCAATGTCTACGGGTTGGAACAGATCCCGGTGAACATGATTGAGCGGGTGGAAGTGATGCGCGGGGGCGGTTCCGCCTTGTTCGGTTCGAATGCCATAGCCGGAACCATTAACATCATCACGAAAGAGCCGTTGAACAATTTCTTCAACGCGGGGCATACGTTCACGGTCATTGGCGGGAAGAATTTTGATAACGCAACCTCCTTTGGCGGGGCAATCGTCGGGAGCGAGCGGAACGCCGGGATTCATCTTTTCGGTATCGTGCGGGACCGGCAGGGATATGACCATGACGGGGACGGATTCACGGAACTGGCCAAGTTGAGCAGTAGCGCCCTGGGTTTCCGGAGTTACTACAAACCTACTCAGTTGAGCAAATTGATTCTGGAATATCACCATATAAACGAGTTCCGCCGGGGAGGGAACAAACTGGACATGTTGCCCCACGAGGCGGATATTGCCGAGCAGACGGAACACAATATTCACGGGGGAGGGCTGGACTACATGCTGTTCTCCAAGGATTACGAGCGGAACCTGAACGTGTATTTCTCCATGCAGGACATCAAGCGGGAGTCGTATTACGGGGCAGGACAAAATCCGGATGCCTACGGGAAAACGGCAGACCTGACCCTGAACGGCGGGTTGCAGTTCGTGCAGCAGTTCGACCGCTTTATCTTCATGCCCTCGGAATTGACCGCCGGGGTAGAGTTCTCCTACAATGAGCTGCATGACCGGATGCTGGGATTGCGGGAAGAGATCAGGCAGGACATTTCGGTTTACAGCCTGTTTTTGCAGAATGAATGGAAGACCGGGAAACTGAGCCTGTTGTTGGGAGGCCGCCTGGACAAGAACAGCGTGTTGTCGAAACCGATATTCAGTCCCCGGGTGAATGTCCGTTATAATCCGATGGAGGATTTGAGTTTCAGGGCAAGTTACTCGGAAGGATTCCGGGCTCCGCAGACGTATGACGAGGATTTGCATGTGGGAGCCGTGGGGGGAGAAATGACCGTGATTCAGGTGGCGGATGACCTGAAGACGGAGCGTTCGCACAGTTATAGCGTTTCGGCGGACTATTACGTGCGTTGGGGGAAGGTGCAGATGAACTGGCTGTTGGAAGGATTCTACACGGATTTGCGCAACGTGTTCGTGCTGGAGCCGAAGGGAAAGAATGACAAGGGGCATGATATTATGGAGAGAACGAATGGTCCCGGAGCTAAAGTGAAGGGAATCAATGTCGAGGGAAGGGTTGTGCCGCATGCCTCCCTGCAGGTGCAGTTGGGGGCGACCTTCCAAAGCAGCAGGTACAAGGAAGCGCAGGCCTGGAGTAAGGATCCGACGGTGGAGGCGACCAGGAAGATATTGCGCTCCCCGGATCGGTACGGTTACATTACGTTGGGATATAATCCTTTCAAGGATTTCACGGCTTCCTTCTCGGGGACATACACGGGACCGATGCAGGTGGGACACGTGCTGGAGGGATACGGGAAGAAAGACGAGCTGGTGACCACGCCTTCTTTCTTTGACGGGACGCTGAAACTGAGTTATGACGTGAAATTCGGTAACGGTTACACCTTCCAGGTGAATGGTGGGGTGCAGAACGTGTTTGACAGTTACCAGAGCGATTTCGACCAGGGAGAGGCCCGGGATTCCAAGTATATTTATGGACCTATATTGCCCCGATCCTATTTCGTGGGAGTAAAATTCGGTATTTTTTAATTCCTGCCAATAAGTTTGTTTGATGTGCCGTGGGGGGATGACTTTCGGGTCATCCCTCCCGTTTATTTGTAGAAATTCTTCCGGAAGGCTTGGGTTTCTTCGGCACGGCGGAGGATGCAGCGCTGCCACCAGGCCCGCCAGAAACCGCTGCCGTAGCCGAGCAATTGGATGAAGGCGGCGGCAATGGAGTAGATGCCGATGCGCAGGCTATGGTTCCGGGTGGCGGAATCGACACATACCAACAGCGCGTAAAGGGCCAGTGGAAGCAGGCTCCAGGGCCAGAAGGGGGCCAGCAGCAACAGGGCGGCCGTACCGAGCGTGAACAGGCCCGGCAGGAGATGCACGATCTTCAGGGATTTCGGGTATTTCTTGTAAAGATTGATGCGGGCCATGCCGAAATTATGTACCTGCTTGAAGAATTTCTTCAAGTCAACCCGCCGCTTGTGATACACCCAGGCGTTCGGGAACAACCGACAGGAGTAACCGTTCTTGAAGACCCGGATGCTGAAATCAATGTCTTCCCCGAAACGCATTTTGGAGAAACCGCCCAGGGCCTGATAAGTTGTCCGGCGGACTCCCATGTTGAAACTGCGGGGGTAGAACTTATCCATTTTCTTCTTGCCGCCTCGGATGCCGCCGGTGGTGAAGAAGGAGGTCATGGAATAGTTGATGGCCTTTTGGATATCCGAGAAGGAGGGGTGTGCCCGGTCGGGCCCCCCGAATACATCGCAGGGAGCGCATTGAAGTTCCTCTTCCACGGCATTGAGATAAGTCGCCGGCAGCAGGCAATCGGAATCCAGGATGATGAGGTATTCCCCGTTGGCCCGTTCTGCCCCGTAATTACGTGTCTGCCCGGGACCCGAGTTGGGTTTGGTGAAGTATTGCAGGGTCAGCCGGTTGGTGTATTTTTCCGCGATTTCCCGGCAAGGAATGGCGGAACCGTCCTCCACGATGATGACCTCGAAATCCCGGAATTCCTGTCTTGTCAGGCTGTCGAGTAATTCATCCACCTCGTCGGGACGGTTGTAAACCGGGATGATGAACGAGTAGTGGGGGGTGTAATCTTGTTCTGTATAGGTCATATTCCCGTAATTTTCTTGATTTCGTTTAATTTGTTGAGAGCCTCCAGGGGTGTCAGGCTGTTGATGTCGAGTCCGGCAATCTCGTCCCGGATCTGCATGAGCACGGGATCCTCGAGCTGGAAAAAGCTCAGTTGGAATCCTTCCCGTTCATTGCCGATGCGGGTGATGTTTTTCTGTATCGTTCCGTTGGCATTCCGGTCGTTTTCCAGTTGTTTCAATATTTCCGAGGAGCGTTTGACCACGGACTGGGGCAAGCCGGCCATCTTGGCAACCTGAATACCGAACGAGTGGTTGGAGCCTCCCGGAACGAGTTTGCGCAGGAAAATGACCTTATTGTTAACCTCCTTGACTGAGACGTTGAAATTCTTGATCTTGTGGTAGGTGTGTTCCATTTCGTTCAACTCGTGGTAGTGGGTGGCGAAAAGTGTTTTCGCCCGGTACTTGGGGTGCTCGTGCAGGAACTCCACGATGGCCCAGGCGATGGATATTCCGTCGTAGGTGGAAGTACCCCGCCCCAGTTCGTCGAAGAGCACGAGACTGCGGTCGGATATATTGTTCAGGATATTGGCGGCCTCGTTCATTTCGACCATAAAGGTGGATTCCCCGAGGGAGATGTTGTCGGAAGCTCCCACGCGGGTGAATATCTTGTCGATATAGCCGATTTTGGCGGAAGCGGCCGGAACGAAGCAACCGGCCTGAGCCATGATGACAATCAGGGCGGTTTGCCGCAGGAGGGCCGATTTTCCGGCCATGTTGGGTCCGGTGATGATGATAATCTGTTGCCGCTCGTTGTCGAGATAGAGGTCATTGTCGATGTAGCATTCCCCGGCGGGCAATTGTTTCTCGATGACGGGGTGACGACCGGCCTTGATGTCGAGCGTGTTGGAGTCGTTCAACTCCGGGCGGTGGTAGTTGTTCGTGATGGAGACATTGGCAAAGGAGATAAGGGCATCGATGTAGGAAATGATGTGGGCATCCACCTGAATTGCCTTGATATAGGAGGTGGCCACGGCCAGCAACTCGTTGTAGATGTTGCTTTCCAGTTCCTGGATGCGGTCCTCTGCTCCCAGTATCTTTTCCTCGTATTCCTTCAGCTCCGGGGTAATGTAGCGTTCGGCGTTCACGAGGGTTTGCTTGCGAATCCATTCCGCGGGCACCTTGTTCGTGTGTACCTTCGTGACCTCGATATAATAGCCGAATACGTTATTAAAGCTGATCTTCAGGGATGGGATACCGGTATTCTCGATTTCCCGTTGCTGCATTTTCAGTAGCATATCCTTCCCGTGGAGGGAGATATCCCTTAGCTCGTCCAGTTCCGGATTGACCCCGGTGGCAATGACATTCCCCTTGTTCAGTTGGTTGGGGGCATCTTCCTGGATTTCCCGTTCGATGCGCTCGTGGAGAGACTGGCATTCGTCCAGTTTTTCCAGCCATTTGAGCAGCACGGGGTTATTTGTTTTCCGGCATTCTTCCTTCAACAGGGGGATAGTTTGCAGGGCCGTTTTTAGCTGCACCATTTCCCGGGGAGATATGCGGCCGACAGCGATTTTGGAAGCCAGCCGTTCCAGGTCGCCGATGACACGGAGGTGTTGTTCCAGTTCCATGCGTTCATTCTCGTGCCCGATAAAGCATTCCACGATGTCGAGGCGCTCGTTGATGTCTGCCGGGTTCTTCAGGGGCATGCACAGCCAGCGGCGCAGGGTTCTGGCTCCCATGGGCGTGATGGTCCGGTCGAGAATGTCGGCCAGGGAATGTCCGCCCTCGTGGATGGCATCCAGCAATTCGAGATTGCGCAGGGTGAAGCGATCCAGCAGCACGTGGGTCGATTCGTCGATACGGGCGATGGAGGTGATGTGACCTACCAGCTCGTGTTTCGTGAGATCGAGGTAATAGAGAATGGCCCCGGCGGCGGATATGCCGCAGTCCATCTTGTCGATACCGAATCCTTTCAGGGTTGTTACCTCGAAATGCTTCTTCAGGCGGTCCGTGGCGGAGCCAAGCTCGAAGAACCATTCCTCTATGGGGTACGTGTAATATTTATTACCGAACAGTTCCGTGAATTTGGCTTCATTTCCCTTGGGATAAAGAACTTCCTTGGGCTGGAAGCTGTTCAGCAGCTTGTCGATGGTAGATGGAGTCCCCTCGGTGGCCAGGAATTCACCCGTGGACAGGTCGAGGAGGGAGAGTCCGGCCTTGGTCTTCGTGAAATAGACGGAGGCCAGGAATACATTATTCTTGCTGTCGATAGTATTCTCGTTGTAGGACACACCGGGGGTGACGAGTTCGATGACCCCCCGTTTGACCAGTTTCTTGGTTTTCTTGGGATCCTCCAGCTGTTCGCAGATAGCCACCCGCTGTCCGGCACGGACAAGTTTCGGGAGGTAGGTGTCAATGGCGTGATAGGGGAACCCGGCCAGTTCGACATCCCCGGGGGAGCCGTGGGAGCGTTTTGTCAGGGTTATTCCCAGTATTTTGGAGGCGGTTTTGGCATCTTCCCCGAATGTTTCATAGAAATCGCCCATGCGATAGAGCAGCAGGGCGTCCGGGTATTTGGCTTTGGCCGCGTAGTATTGTTGCATTAGAGGTGTCTGTTCGTCTGATTTTGAGGCCATTTTTCTTGTGTTATTATATCTCGTTCACTAATCCGGCTGTGATTTTGCCATTCAAAAGTAAATATTTTGCATGAGATTTGCTTTATACCTCGTGAACATTGTGTATTTTTGCCAGCGAAAAGCTGGATAAGTCTCCACCGGTGTTGGCTTGAAGCGGGGATGTGGGGTGGAGTTGGTAAACAATAGATATATGGAAAATATACTGGAAGCATTGACCGTTTATAATTGGGTGAATTTAGAGGATCGTATTCAATTTGAATTGGATGGAGTGATCGAGAAAGAAACAGCGTTGGCTTACTGCAACGAAAACTTCGAGTTTTGTGTTTCTTGCATGGATTACACCTCGCTGAAGGTTACGGACACCCAAAATTCGATAACGGTTTTTGTCGCTGATCTGATTAAAAAATTAAAGAAGAACGCGTTGCCGGACGTGGCTTCTGTGTGCGTTTATCCCAGTTTTACCTCTACCGTGAAGGAAGGACTGGCAGGTACGCCTATAAAAACCGCGGTTGTGGGAGCCTGTTTCCCTGCCGCTCATTCCTTTTTAAGCGTCAAGTTGGCAGAGTGTCGGGAGGCGATTGCCGCCGGGGCGGATGAGATTGACGTGGTGCTTTCCGTGGGAGATATCATGGAAGGGAATTACGAAGCCGTGTACCGGGAGTTGTCGGCTATTCGGGAGGTTTGTTCCGGGGTAGTCCTGAAAGTGATTATCGAATCGGGCGAGTTGAAGACGACGGAACATATCTTTAACGCCACGTTGGTGGCCGCTTATGCGGGTGCGGATTTCGTGAAAACTTCAACGGGTAAGGTACCCGTGAATGCGACACCGGAGGCCGTGTACACGATGTGTGAGGCATTGAAGCAATTCCACCAGCAGACGGGACGGATGATTGGTATCAAGATTTCCGGCGGAATCACTAAAGTACAGAATGCTATCCGTTACCTGACAATCGTTAAGCACGTGTTGGGAGAGGGGTGGATTTCTCCCCGGTATTTCCGCATCGGCACCTCACAATTGCTGGATGACGTGCTGAAAGAAATGAAGAAGTAAATCGTATCACATAAATAGCGAGGGGGGAAACCAATGGTTTCCCCCCTCGCTATTTGTATTTAGTTGGTTTGTAATATTTTATGAGAATATTTGAACGGGAACTTGAGTGGGGATGAAAAGGGTTTCTGAGCATAGCAAGGTGACGGTCTTTTCTTGTTTTTGCAGGAATGTAAAATATGGTTTTGTTTTCTAGAAAATTTTTTATAATTTTACCAAAGCATCAGTGTCGTCGAAAAGAGGAGTGGATACTGTCTATGTCCCTACCGGCTTAAGTCGGAAGTGTTGAAAATGGCGTGCTATTTTTTAGATTAAAACAAGTCAATTCACTTTAACTGCGGTTGTTATGAAACGGATTATGTATTGGGTAGGGGTAATCTTGTTGTTGGCGAGTTGTTCTGCTTCAGATAAACTTAATCGGGAGCATGTCCGGATGAACAAGGAGGTTTTCCGGAAAGCAAAGCAGATACCGCATTCTTGAAGTTAGAGGGTGATTTTTATGATAAACCTTGGTTGTTGTACGCTAACCTAGAGGTTTATATGAGAGCGTTGCATCGCTTCGATTCTCGACTAAGGATTGTGAATAATCGTTTCGTGTGGGATAGAAGTGCGGAAGAAATGCGGATGTCTGAGGATATATACAATTATTTTGCTAATATATTTAATGATTATAACGAACGGCTTGCCAAGGGATATGAAGAAATTTACCTTCATGAAAAAGGACGTTTTGCTTTGCGGTGGCAAGAGGGAATGAGCCCGGTAGAGCGGATGAGGGAGAAAAATGCGGAATAGCCTGTGAAGAATTTTTTCATGCCTTTATAAAAACATCTATTCAAAGAAAGGAGGTACTATGTAGATGTTGCTAATATGTCTAATTATTAAACATTATACTTATGAAATCGCATTTATTTCTTTACAGAAGTTATTGTTGTGTTTGTGTGTTTCTCGTGTTGTTTTTTTTAGGGTGTACGGAAGATGACACAGAAGAAAGATTGTTTTCTTTGGAAAAGTTTTACGCTGATTCCTCCTTTTTGGAAATCCAAGGAGATTTGAATGATCCGCATGTTATTTGGGGAAATGTGAAAACTTATTTGCCCGCTTTTGAGCGAATGAAGCGATATTTGTACGTAAAAGATAATCGATTGTGCTGGGATGTTGTAAGTGGGGCAGAGTTGAATATTTCGGCAAATATCTATGATTACATTGTGGAACGCTGGAAGAGAATGAATAGACAAGTGGAAGAAGGAAAAGGAACGTTGAAGCTTTGTAATAATCATTATAGAATAATATATGAAGATGTTGATGCAAGTAGAGTTTTTGAGAATACTTATGAGGAAAGAAGTCTTCCGTCTCTAAAACAAGGAAGTCATGAATGGAATATGAGAGTGTTATTTGAGTTGACGTGGAGAGTCTATAAATATCATTGTTATGAAAATTTAAAAAATCACATTGATATAAAAAATAGCGAATTTATAGGAGACGGTATAGGGGGGGTGAATATATATGGTGATGTCACTGTTGGAGATGATTTTTGTGGATATTTTTGTTGTAATGCTTGTGCTTTTATGGAAGGAGATAAAAAATATGATTGTGAATTTAATAATATTATTAGTTATGATCGTATACTTGGAGTTTCCCCGTGGTATTTTCAAGTGGAAAATCCACAATACTTACCATTAGTATCCTTGCGTAATGCAGATAAATTTGAATTTGAACGTGGACAAATTTTGAGAGATGGAGAATAATGGAATTAGTTAAATTATAATTGGAATGAAAAATATTTTATTTTTATTTGGAATTGTATTCTTGTTAGTAGGTTGTTCGGCTTCAGAGAGGCTTAATCGAAAATTTGTTAGAGTGAATAAAGAACAACTTCGAAGAGTGGTGGAGGATACAACTTTTTTGAATTTGAAAGGAGATTTTTATGCTACACCTCAGTTATTGTGGGATAATAAAGACATCTATGAGAGAGCATTGTGGAGGTTGGAGTCACGAGTAAGAATTGAAAAAAATCGTTTTGTTTGGGATTTCAAGAGTGCGGATGAAATGCATATATCTCAAGATTTATATAATTATATAGTTAGCCGTTGGAAACGTTTTAATGAACGCCTTGATAAAGGAAAGGAGAATATAATGATTACTTCTTTGGGGCATTGGGTTATAAGGTAGGATCAAAAGTTTGTTATGGTGACGTATAAAAAAGTTATATTTTATTTCTGTATTTCTTTTTTATTTTTTGGATGTAAAACAAGAGAGTTTACGGATGAATGTAAATATCCTATCGGGACTCTCTTGTTTAGTAAAATAGATTTTGAATTTGGGGAAATGTATACCGGGACGGAACGAATAGATTCGTTCCGGGTGTATAATCCCATGCACCAGGATATAAAATTGAGATTTACGGATACGTTGCCTTACGTGAATATCGTGAGGGAACTAAGGGATACCGTTAACTATACCGGTGTTGAGTTTGAGATTGCTGCGAAAGAGAGTGAGTTGTTTTATTTGAAATTGTCTGTGGCATATTCATTTCCTGTCGGTTCTATTAAAGAACCGGTACATATTGATATCAATGGAAACGTGTTTGTTCAACCTTTGGGGGTATTTACGACGGTTGTGGAGAATCCGGAAAATTTGCTACGGCAAAATGGAAAAGGTTATCCGGAACTAACGATTGTCCGGGATACGTTTCTTTTTGATTCTGTCACTGATGGACGGGAGTGGCGGGTTAGCGTACCGATAAAGAATACGGGAGAGCAGCCTTTATTGATTCGTAGGATAGAGACGGATTGTGATTGTGTCGTTTCCGAGATGGAGGGAAAGATGATTTTGCCGGGCGAGGAAAAGGTGCTGAAGGTAACATTCGATACGATGGGGAGAACGGGTATGCAATACCGCGTGATTCGCTTGTACACGAATGCACCGCGAAGCCCGTTGAAGAAGGTTATCTTGAGGGGATATATTTCTTGACGGAATTTATCGGGAGAGGTAGAGGTAATCCTTGAGGACGGTTTCCACGAATTGCAGGTTGGAAAGGTCGGATTCCGTGTTAATGATGCTTTTGATTTTTGCGGCGAGGGGGTCGAGTAACTGATATTCATCCCGTTTCCTGACTTCATCGAGGACTTCCTGGATGACCCGAATGTCTTTATCGGAAAGAAGGGTTACGTTGGGGAATGTCAGTTGGTAATCGTCCGGGATGTTTTCCTGGGGAAGGCTATTGAATGTCCGAGGGCGTGATTGGCGAATGACGACAGTGCCTGCAAGCATGTCCCCGAGGCGTTGTGCGTGGCGGCTGAAACAGATGGTGAGAATGGCGATGGCTCCGCCGGAAATACCGATGTCAACCAGGCGGAATACCCATCTCAACAGGCATTCCCAGAAGGTGAGCCGTTGACCGTCAAGTCGGACAACCTGCAGATGGAGGAGGGATTTCCCGGCAGTCTGTCCATGGAAAAGGCTTTCGCAAATGAGATGATATCCCAACAGGGGAAGATACACGAGATAAGGATACCATGATGTGCTTGTCAATCCGCCAAGTTTGTCGAAAAGATAAAAAAGAGGAATGCCGATAGCGATGATGATAACATAATCGACAATCGTGGCGAGTATACGTTCGAGTAACTGGGCGGGAGTGTATTCAATATGAACGTTTTGTGCGGTGTTGATGGAAATGTTCATAAAATGTAAGATTAATTTATACAAATGTAGTTTTTTTTAGGGGAATATTTTATCTTTAGGGCAGAATAAAATTGTCAGGGATGAGGGAAGCCCAGTTTGTAAACCGGAATAAAGAGAAATGGTCCCGAATGGAACAACCGGGACTGCTTGATGCGGATACGTTGGCTGCAAATTATGTGGTCTTGTCCGATGATTTGGCCTATGCCCGGACTTTTTATCCAGAAAGTCAAGTTGAACAATACCTGAACGGGCTGGTCGGCAGGTACCAGATAGGCATTTATTCCAGGGACCGCCGAAAACGAAGGAATATATGGGCCTTTTGGTTGACGGACTTTCCGTTATTGTTGCACGAGAAACGGAAAACGTTATTGTTTGCCTTACTGTTTTTCGGCTTGGCTGTTCTTGTCGGGGCGTTTTCTGCTTCGCGGGACGAGGGATTTGTCCGGTTGATACTGGGGGATGAGTACGTGAACATGACTTTGGAGAATATCCGCCAGGGAACACCCATGGGCGTTTACGCGAAGGGGGATGCCACGGATATGTTCTGGGCTATTACGACTAACAACGTGAAGGTTGCATTCGTGGCCTTTGTTTTTGGCTTGTTGTTTTCGGTGGGAACGTTATGGATTCTGTTCACGAACGGGGTTATGTTGGGAGCTTTCCATTATTTTTTCTTCGAGCATGAGATGCTGTTTCACTCGATGTTGTCTGTCTGGGCACATGGAACGTTTGAAATCACGTCGATTATCATTGCGGGAGGAGCGGGTTTGGTATTGGGAAACGGTTTCTTGTTTCCGGGAACATATCCGAGGGGAATGTCATTCCGCCGGGGAGCTTTGCAGGGAGTGAAACTTGTGGTCGGATTGGTGCCCTTTTTCGTGCTGGCGGGTTGGATCGAGGGATTCATCACGCGGTACGCTGACGCAGAACCGGCGGTAGGAGTGGCAGCCATTTTACTATCATTAGCGGGAATTATAGGTTATTTTATATTATATCCTCATTATTTATTTAAAAATCAGACTCATGGAACGAATTAATCTTAGTGTCGAGCGCTCGTTCTCGGAAGTGATAACGGCGACATTTAATTTCTTAAAACAGGAAATTAGGCCCTTTTTGGCAGGATTTGCGGTGTTGGTGTTACCTATAATCGTGTTGATTGTGTTGGCTTTTAATGGAGTACTCACCAGTTCCTTGTTCCTTTCTGAGGAGGAGATGATGGTGAATCCGGCATTAATAGCCTCGATGTATATGAATATGATGTGGGTTGGTTTGTTATCCGGGCTTTTGAGTTTTTGGAGTGAACTGTTCGTGTTAGCTTATCTTCGGGTGTATCGGAATCATTATTTGGCCGGAAATCAGGAGATGATAACCTTAAAGGAGGTATGGCAAATGATGCTTGATAAGCTGTTGATGTTTTGGGGGTGGAGTATTATTTTCGGGTTAATTATTTTTGTAGGGCTGATGTTTTGTATTATTCCTGGTATTTATTTTGGAATTGCATTGATTTTTGGAACATACTATGTGGTCATGAAGGATGTGTCCGTTGGAGATGCTTTTTCTGCTTCCTGGAACTTGATAAAAGGTAACTGGTGGATGACGTTCGGGTTGGTCGTTGTATTGGGATTATTGATTGCTGTTGTCAGTTTTATTTTCGAGCTCCCTTCTTTTATCCTTGGCGTTGGAACCGGGATATCTGGGGAACTCCCGAATACGTATTTGCTTATAGCCGTGGTATTATTCGCTTATATCGGGAAATTCCTGTTGAATATGGTTTTGTACCTTGGACTTGGGATGCAATTCTTTTCTTTGCGGGAGAGAGAGGAGCATACGACCCTGTTGGGGAAGATAGAAAACATGGGATGATATGAGCATGGCATGGATTAAGTATATCGTTGTGGGGGTATTGGTGTTGCTTCCCTGGTTGTTGGTAGCCGGGGAGAGGGAAGAGTACCTGTCCATGTCGGGAGATTCTGCTTATGTTTTGCGTCAACCGGGAGAGGAATTCCTGGAAAAATACCGGAATGACCCGGAATATCATTATACCTTGGAAGTTGCTCCGGGACCTGGTTTGTGGGATTATATCAAGGCCTGGCTGTTGAGAAAGCTGTTGGGAATGGATGGCGACGGTGATGTACCTTTCTGGTTTACCCTGCTCATGTGGATTGGAGTGGGACTCATTGGTATAGGTGTGGGCTGGTTGTTCTATAAATATTATGGAAAGTTGATGGGGAGGAAGAAAACGGATGCTTTTTTGATGGAAGGGAATGAGAAGGTATATACGGATGAGGAATACGGAAGATTGTTGGAGGAAGCGTTGCAACAAAAGAATTATGTACTGGCTATCCGATTGCATTTTTCGGCCTTGTTGTGCTTGTTGGATGAGCGGCAGGTGATTCGTCGGCAAGCGGCTAAGACAAATCGGGATTACCAGTACGAGATTGAGAATCGGGAGTGGAGCCGTCGTTTTGCCGGATTGAGCCGAATTTTTGATTGCGTGACTTATGGAGATTTCGTGATCAGCGAGGAGGATTACCGGCAGGTGGAGCAGGAGTTTTTGGATTTTGAACGGGAGGTGAGAGCATGACAAGAAAAACAGGAATTATCGGTTTCGTGTTGCTGGCCTTCATTGTCTATGCAGTATACCGTCTGAATGAGGCAAGGCCGACAGATTGGACGCAGCATTTTGCCCCGGATAGTGAAAGTCCTTATGGAACTCGTATATTGACAGATGCCTTGCCGATACTTTTCCCGAAGGCAGATATTGTTTTTCCCCGGGAAGGAATGTTGAACTATACCCGGACGAGGGATAAGGACTCCATGGAAATTTATTTTATGATCGGGAATGAGTTTCGGATGTCTGAAGAGCAATGGATGGATGTGTGGAAGTACGTGATGGAGGGAAATATCCTGTTTATGTCTGCCAATGTATTCCCCAAGGTGTTGTTGGAGCGGTTGCGTGTCGGTATGGACGTTTTGAAGGGAAGTCGGGATTTCATCAATCAACGGCAGGAACAGGGACGGCGTTATGTCTTCGGGAGGGATCATTGGGTGTTCGTTCCGCAGGCGGGCTATTCGGGAGAGACTTTGGGTTATTCCGGAACCAAGGATATGCCTAATTATATCCGGGTGGCTTATGGCCGGGGATGGATATACCTGCATGCAAATCCTTTGGCTTTCACGAACTATTACCTGTTGGATTCGGTGGATGGGGATTATTACGCCAAGGCATTGGCCTTTTTGCCCTTGGAGGCAGATGTTGCCTGGGATAATTCCTCGGTTAACGTGAACGGGGAATGGATAGGAAGTTTCTCGGCTGTATTTAACCGGCAATCCTTATTCCGGGTAGTTATGGCTTATCCTGCCTTGCGATGGGCTTTTATTTTATTATTGCTGGCCGGTTGTCTGTATTTGATTTTCCGTTCGAAACGGGAACAACGGGCAATCCCGGTCGTACGTCCACCGGAAAACAAGACGCTGGAATTTGTTTCCGTGGTGGCTTCTTTGTATTACAAGCAGGGAGAGCATGGGGTGATCGCCCGGAAGCGGATCGATTATTTTCTACAGGAGGTACGGTATGTCTACCGTCTGGAGGCGAAAGAACTGGATGATGAATTTATTCGTTTGTTGTCAGAACGTTCTGGGGTGAAGGAAGAGCGGGTGACGGAAACGGTGAACCTGATAAAATCAATCCGTAATGGCGGTACGGTTTCCGGCAGACAATTACAGCGATTGATGAAATGTATGGAATATTTCAAACATAAATGATGAATTATGGAGGAACAAGTTCATTTTGAGAATCGATTGGATTTCTCAAAGTTAAGCGAGGAAATAGCGACAATCCGGGAAGAGATGGCTCGGGTGATTGTCGGGCAACGGGAAACAGCGGATTTGTTGCTGACCGCATTGCTGGCAGACGGGCACGTGCTGATAGAAGGTGTTCCGGGGGTGGCCAAAACGTTGATGGCAAAAGTGATGGCCCGATTGTTGGACGCTCGTTTCAGTCGTATTCAGTTTACGCCGGATTTGATGCCGAGTGATATTATCGGAACCTCGGTGTATTTGCCTGCCACGGGTAGATTCGAGTACCGGAAGGGACCGGTATTCGCCAATATCGTCCTGGTGGATGAGATAAACCGGGCGCCGGCCAAGACGCAGGCTGCCCTGTTTGAGGTGATGGAGGAACGTCAGATTACCAATGACGGGGTGGAATACCGTATGGATTATCCATTCCTTGTGGTGGCAACGCAGAATCCCGTGGAACACGAAGGGACTTATCGTTTGCCCGAGGCCCAATTGGACCGTTTCCTTTTCAAGATAAACGTATCCTATCCGACGGTAGAAGAAGAGGTTCAGGTATTGGAATTGCATGATCGGGGGGAGATTGCTTCGTGGGAAAAATTAACTTCGGTGTTGACTGTACCCGTGTTAATGGAGTTGAGGGAGCAGGTTTCAAAAGTGGTCGTGGATGAAAAAATCAAACGTTTCATCGTGGATATCGTGGACTCCACCCGGAAGAGCGGTTGGTTGTATCTGGGTGCTTCTCCCCGGGCTTCCATCGCCTTGATGAACGGAGCCAAGGCTTATGCTGCGCTTCAGGGAAGGGATTTTGTCGTGCCGGAAGATGTTATTTATCTGGCGTTACCGGTATTGCGGCACCGTGTACAACTTTCTTCCGAGAAAGAATTGGAGGGCGTTGGAGTGGAACATGTCATTCGGCAACTGATGTCTAAAATTGAAATACCGAGATAGTGAAAATTCTTAAGCATACTTATCTGACCCGTCGTTTCTTTCTGGGTATGTTGCTGGGGGCATTTGCCTTCGTGATGGCTTATGTCTTTCCCTGGTTATTCCCGGTAGTGACGATACTGGTGGTATGTTGGTTGGGATTTGTGTTTTGGGAGGGATTTTTGTTATATCATCCCCAGGAGGGGATGGAGGTCGTTCGTGTTGTCGCGGACAAACTTTCCAATGGGGAGGAGAATCCGGTTGTTCTTACTTTGAGAAATCGTTACCCCTTGCGGGTGAAGATTCGGGTGATTGATGAGATTCCAGTGGAATTCCAAAAGCGGGACGTGTGTTTTTTGGGAAAACTGGCTTGGGGCGAACAACGGGAAATGACTTACACGTTGCATCCGGTACGACGGGGGGTATATGTTTTCGGGAAAATCCGGGTTTTCGTATCTTGTCGTTATGCTTTTATCGAGCGTCGTTATTCTTTTGATGCAGACAGGGAGGTCGCGGTTTATCCTTCTTTCATGATGATGCGGCGGACTGAATTGGCCGTGTTGGGGAATGCTCAGGCTTCTCGGGATGCTGTGCGGGTGCGGGCGATGGGAGGACTTGCGGCTTTCGAGCAAATAAAACCTTATGTAGCGGGGGATGATCCTCGGGCCGTGAATTGGAAGGCAACGGCGAAAATGAATCGATTAATGGTGAATACTTACCGGGAAGAACGGGCGCAACAGATATATTGCGTCTTGGATATGGGGCGTACCATGTATTCACCCTTTGACGGGATGACCATGCTGGATCACGCTGTTAATGCGATACTGTCGCTTTCCAATGTCATTTTGAAAAAGGAAGATCGGGTGGGACTTATCACCTTCTCGAATGATTGTCAAGAATGTTTACGGGCGGATAATCGCCCCGGACAGTTGCAACGGATGAGCGAGATTCTTTACCGGTTGGAGTCTCACTACCTGGAGACGGATTTTGATCGGCTATATGCCTTAACCCTTCGTCAGGTTCCTACCCGGGGATTGTTTATCTTGTTCTCGAATTTCGATACGGTTTCCGGGTTGCAACGTCACTTGGCGACTTTACAGCGTCTGGCTAAGCGGCAATTGCTATTGGTTGTTCTGTTCGAGAATTCCGAGTTGGTTCGGGGCTTGGAGCAACCAGTGATGAGTGTAAGGGAAGCCTATTTCGAGACTGTCGCCACGGGTTTTGCCTTGGAAAAACGCCAAATGGTTCACGAACTTTCCCGACTGGGCATACATGTCGTGCTTTCCCGTCCTGAAGCCCTTACCTTGTCAGCCATCAATGGCTACCTTGCCTTGAAAAGACAGAAATTAATATAACTTAAACGATAGAACGTATGAAGACATTATTCTTAATTCTTAGCTTTTCTTTTTGCTTATCTTATGCGAATGCACAGAAGTTTGTGGTAGAAAAAGACAGTCTACTTGGTATGTATTACGTTAAATCGGAGAAGCATGATTCGTTGCTGCAAGCTTATAAAGCTTTGGGACCAGAGACAGACTGTAAAACTGGAAATCGGGCTGCCTATTCAAATTACGTGCAGCGATTTGTGTGTACGTTGTTGAATCAGGATATTATGGATAAATTGAAAAAAATCGATGCTGCAATTAATATCCATTACTATTTTAATAAAAATGGAGAATTTATAGATGCTGTCTTTTTTGTAGATAAGATTGTTTTGGAGACTCTTACAATGGAGGACTTTCAATATGTCTATCAGCAATGTAAAAAATAGCGGATTGACATGAGGCATTTAGTCTGGTCAGGTGATTTTACTTATGCTTGGATTTCCTTATACTGGTATGTTCCAATTCGGCTACGATAAGGTCTCTACAACTGGATTAATTCTATTCTTCCTTCAGGTATTGGATGGGAGGTTGCTTGAATTCCTTGTTCGTGGTATGCTTGTCCAAGCTGAGCAATAGGGATGGCAGAATGAGGATGTTTGAGAGCATGGCTGCCAGGAGGGTAATGGAAACCAGTACTCCGAGAGCGACCGTCCCCCCGAAATCTGAGAGGGCGAATATCCCGAAACCGAAGAAGAGAATGATGGCATTATATATCAGACTCTGGCCTGTTTCTTTCAGGGAAAGGACAGCAGAGGAACGGATACTCCAGTTCGTGGCCTGTAATTCCTGACGGTATTTGGCCAGGTAGTGAATGGTTCCGTCCACCGAGATACCGAAAGCGATACTGAATACAAGGATGGTGGATGCTTTTATCGGGATACCAAAATAACCCATGATGGCCGCCGTGATGATTTGTGGAATGATATTGGGAATTAAGGCCACCAGTACCATCCGTTTACTCTTGAACATCCAGGCCATGAAAAATGCAATGAGTACGATGGCCAGGGCCAAGGAAGTAAACAGGTTGAATACCAGGTATTGTGTCCCCTTGAAGAAAATGATGCTTGAGCCGGTAACCTTCACCTTGTACTTGTCTGAGGGGAAATATTTCCCGGCAATTTCGTATAGCTTGTTTTCTTTTTCCTGCATCCGCTTGGTTCCGATATCTTTCACCCGGAAGCTCAAGCGTACGTTCTGGAAAGCGGAATCCACGAAGGAATTGCTTGCCCCTCCGATGTTGCCCGTGGATTGGGAAGCATATTTTAGAATGAAATTCTTGGTCATGTTCGTCGGCAACTTGTAGTAGGTCGGTTTGCCGTTGTAGAATGCCTGATTCGCGAATTTAATGGCCTCCACCAGCGAGATGGGGCGGGATATATCGGGATCCTCGGATAATTCCCGGGAGAATTTATCCAGTTTATTCAGGTTGTTCAAGTTCTGTAAGGCCTTGGGCTTTCCGAAATCAATCGTGACTTCCAAGGGCATTAATCCCCCGAAGTTTTCCTCGAAGAAAGCCAAATCCTGTCGTATCGGGTCTGTTTCTTTCAGGTCATCCACCATGTATCCTGTGGAAATCATCCGGGAGATTCCGATGAATCCAAGTATGAGCACGATACCCGTAACGATATAGACATGCTTCCTGTGATTGGCGATAATGTTGACAATCAAGTCTATTGTCCGGTTGACAGTCTTGTTGTGAAGGTGCTTCATTTGCTTCAGATCGGGTTCGGGTAAGAAACTGAACACGCAAGGTATCATGATGAGGCTCACCAGGTAGACATAAAGGATACCGATTGAGGCGATGATTCCGAATTCAACCAAAATCTGGCTTGAGGTCACGATGAACGTTCCGAATCCCGCGGCTGTCGTCAGGTTGCTGAGGAAAGAGGCGTTCCCGATCTTTTGAATTAACCGTTGTAATGCCTTGATCTGATTCCCGTGATGATCAAATTCCGTGTGGTATTTGTTAATCATGAAGACCATGTTGGGGATACAGATAACGATAAGCAACGGGGGTAACATGGCCGTGAGAAGGGTGATTTTTGTTCCAAGCAAGGCCATGGTTCCTACTGTCCAGCACACGCAAATCAACACGATCAGGAGGCAGAAACCGATAATCCGGAACGAGCGGAAGAACAGGTAGAGAATGAATGTCGTGATAAGCAACGAGAGAATGATGAACATATACATTTCTCCCTTGATATTCTCCGCGTTTACTACCCGGATATAGGGTAGACCAGAGTAATGCATCTCTGCCTGGTATTTTTCCGTGAAATGCTGCGTGATGCCGACAATTTCTTTCACTACCCCAACACGGGCCGGGGAGTTCATGACGTCCTCCGCTACGGAGACCATCATCCCGTAGATGTTTTTCTCTTTGTTGAATAGAGTTCCATTGTAAAAAGGCAGGTTCTCAATGATATTCACGAGACTGTCCAATTCATGCCGGTCGGCTATTCGGGAAGGGAATATGGGACGAATGTCAAATTTCTTTTCAACGGTATCTTTTATCAGATTATACGAGTGGGTGATATCGACCAGTGCGGTGACGCCTTTCACGGATTTCAGGCTGTCGCACATGATAATCCAATCATTCATCTTGTTTAACTCGTAAAAGTCATCGTCTTGAATGGCGAAGACCATCACGTTGCCTTCCTGCCCGAATTTCTCGTGAAATTCCACGTAGTCAAGAAAGGCGCTGTCCGTGGCCGGAAGCAGGTTCGAGTATTCGTATGACATCTCCACTTTCGGGATCTGTAGCCCGAAAAATACGGTGATAATCATTACCCCCGTGATAAAAGCCACGCGGTTTCGGAGAAGTATACCTGCAATCTTAGTCCACATCGTTCGTTAAATTGGCAAATTCCCCGCAAAAGTAGAATAAATGTCCTTAATCCCCTTTGAGTTTGGGATTTTTTTTGTGGCGATTAGCGTCTCTTGCTGTTTTTTTGCGAAAATTCTCGTTTAATGCTTCGTTTAAGTCTATCCCGGTTTGATTGGCCAGACACACGAGAACCCACATGACATCGGCCAACTCATCGGCGAGGTCGTCCTTTTCTCCGGCTTTGTAGGATTGTTCCCCGTATTTTCGGGCTATAACTCGGGCCAGTTCTCCAACTTCCTCCGTGAGAATCGCCATGTTGGTCAGCTCGTTAAAATATCGAACCCCGTGCATTTTAATCCAGGCATCTACTGCTGTTTGTAATTCAGAAATGTCCACTGCTTAATCGTTTTGAATTTCGTGACGGATAAATTCCTCTTCTCGTTGACAAGATAGTAACTTTTCCTTAAAATTCAAATATTTCGGCCTTTTTTAACGGGAGGTGGTGTCAGATTCGTTGTTTGCTGTCGATGATAATGGTTACCGGTCCGTCATTGACCAATTCTACTTGCATGTCAGCCCCGAAAACCCCTGTCTTTATTTCCTTGCCTAAGGCATGCGCGAGGGTACGGACAAATTCTTCGTACAAGGGGATGGAAATGGCTGGTGGCGCCGCGTCGATATAGGAGGGACGGTTCCCTTTTTTGGTTCTGGCCATGAGGGTGAATTGGCTCACGGCAAGTATCTCTCCGTTCGTTTCCAGAATGGAGCGGTTCATGACCCCGTTCTCGTCATCGAATATGCGGAGATTGACGAGTTTCGTGGCTAACCATTGGATGTCTTCTGTCGTATCATCGGCCTGGATGCCCACGAGTATCAGCATCCCTTCCCCGATGGCGGAATGTATTTTCTCCTCGATGGTTACGCTAGCATGTTTTACCCGTTGAGTTACAATGCGCATAATAGCTGTATTTATATAAAATGGAAGTCTCCCTTCACGGGGAAACTCCCATTTTACGTTATCGTTAATTAAGAATTATCTTCCGTGTCTCTTGTACAATTCGCGGATAGAATCGGCAAGACGGCGAACTCCTTCGATGTTTTGTTCCTCTGTCATGTAAGAGAAGTTGATACGCATGGTGTTCTTGCCTTCTCCGTTGCAGAAGAATACCGTTCCTAACACGAATGCCACGTTCTTCTCGATGGCGATTTGGAACAACTCTTCTGCATCCAAACCTTCCGGTAAGGTCAAGAACAGGAACAAACCTCCTTCCGGGTGAGTCCAGGTAACTCCTTCCGGCATGTATTTTTCGAAGGCTCCGATCATGGCGTTCAATTTGCCACGGTACAGGTCAACGATTTTTTGAACGTTAGCCTCGAAATAGTTCTTCTGGAAGAACTTCACGGTGATTTTCTGCAAGAAGGCAGAAGTACACAAGTCCGTGTTTTGTTTAGCCTTCACGAAGTTGTCGATGACCATCGGGTGAGCCAACAACCATCCCATGCGGAATCCCGGCATGAAGATCTTGGAGAACGTTCCCAGGGTGATAACGTTACCTTCTCCTCCGTCCAAATCGTATAACATACGTTGTGGTTCGCCGGAGAAACGCAATTCCCGGTATGGGCTGTCTTCCACGATGAGGATATCATATTTTTTCGCGATAGCCAGAATTTCTTTTCTGCGGCTTTCCGGCATGGTTGTTCCGGCAGGATTCTGGAAGTCCGGAATCACGTAGATGAATTTCGGTTTTTCGCCTTTGGCTTTTAATTCAGCCAATGTGCTTTCAAGGATTTCCGGGTTCATACCCTTTTCATCCTGAGGAATTCCAACAGGCACACCGCCGTATGAATTAAATGCTCCCAAGGCTCCAAGGTAAGACGGTAATTCGCAAATGTATTTGTCACCACGGTTTAAGAAGATCTTACCAATGAAATCCAATGATTGTTGGGAAGCTGTTACAATAGTGATATTTTCAGCAGTTACGAAACTTAGACCTTGGTCCCGATAGCGTTTAGCGATGATTTCGCGTAATTCAGGAACTCCTTCCGTGGAGCCGTATTGACAAGCGGCAGCACCGTCTGTGGCGATCACTTCGGCACAGATTTCCTGTAATTGATCTAACGGGAAAGATTCTTTCGCGGGGAGTCCTCCTGCAAATGAAATGATTTCCGGTTTTTGGGTTAATTTTAATAATTCCCGAATGGCAGAGCGCTTCATCCCTTTAGCGCTGTCTGATAGAATCTCTTTGTAATCGCTAACCATGTTATTTTCTTATTAAAGTGAATGTTCTTTTTTACGTGTTGCGAAGTTAGTAATAAGTTTTGGGAAACAAATTTTTCCTGACAGATTTTGCATCAAAACGTTCGCGAAACTTTCATTTTTTATGTTTCTCTTCTGATTTCCTAATAATTTAACATTGCCCGATAAAAAGAAATCAGGTAGACCGTTTTAATAGGACTACCTGATTTTGAATGCGCTATTTCCCACTCTTGTTAATACTGGAAGAGGGTATAATTGTCTATATCGCTTTTCTTCTTGATGGGGATTATGGTAAAGTTCCATGAATATTCCTGTTCGGGGGAAATACGGTAACGCGGATAAACCTGTGCTCCCCAGCTGTCATCTCCGCCGACACCCATCATGCGGTGGTCAAGGCATACTTCCACGAAGTTACGCGGAATGATGTCATTCACGTGAGTCTGTTTGCGGAGGCGGTTGCGGGCCTTCGCGGGATCGTGCGTTTCGTTGGGGGAGAAGTTGGACCACTGGTAGGGACGGTCAGACTCTTCACTGTCGAAATCCTCGACGCTGTTGCGGGATACATTGAATTCCATGTGATTACTGTCCGCGATGAACAATAGCCCCTTGCCGCTCGTGTTCGTCAGTGCCAGCCAACGGACATCTGTCTTGTGCCCGTTTTCCTGGGGACGCACGTAGGGCGTGTATTGTTCTTCCGCGGTGCTCCGGTATAATCCGACATAACTGCCGCTATTCCGGTCAATATAGTTT
This sequence comes from uncultured Butyricimonas sp., assembly GCA_944321845.1. GTDB lineage: Bacteria > Bacteroidota > Bacteroidia > Bacteroidales > Marinifilaceae > CALUMT01. Next base: position 21,298 of record CALUMT010000013.1, on the reverse strand, counting down.
TCCACGGGACCCCTGCCGAAATATTCCAGCTGGTTGTAGGCGACAGGCAGACGGAAGCGGATTCCGAGTCGGGGCAATTCCGGGGCATGAGGAGCCGCGGCTAAATGGCATTCCGCGTGAATCATACCCGTAGTATAGATCGTGTACGTGATTTGGAGTGTCGTCTGGACTTCCTTCAACTGGTAGGTTACGGCTAATTGGGTATATCCTTTCTCCTGTTTCGTTTGAATATCTTTGATGGAGAATGCTTTCCCGGCTTGTTTCCATGCTTGCAGGCGGTTGGGCATACCGTTGCCGTAGTCATTGTCGGTAGGTCCTCTCCAGAAATTCGGTTGGAATCCAAAACTTTCGTTGACGTATTCCGTCCCCTTTACCTGATAGGAGGTGATATATCCTTTCTGTTTGTTGAAAACCAGGGATATGTTCGTGTTGAAAATCCGAATTTCCTGTTCGTTTTCCTCTTGGGAGAGGGTTTCTTTCGCCGGCACCAACAGGGCGGGCTTTGCTGACAGGACTGGAAGTGCAAACTGTTCCGAGGCGATTTCGTGATTGGCGGGAATCCCTGGAGTCGCTTTTCGGGTTTTCACGCTGATGTTCAGGAAATATTCCGTACCGTCTTCATCCTTGGGTGTTTTGTAGGGGAAGGTGATTTTGCGCTCTTCTCCGGGTGCGAGGTTGAGGGAGGGTATTTCTCCCGATTCGATCACCTTGTTGTTTTCATTGATGAGGGAATATTCTACACGGAATTGATTGAGGTCCGTGAAGAAGTGGAAATTTTTAATCTCGATGATGCCTTTTTGCAAGTCGATAGCCTTGAACCATACATTCTGGTAAGCTTTTTTGATTTCGGTCATGGCCGGGTGTGGCTTCCGGTCCGGTCCGACAATCCCGTTGCAAAGGAAATTCCCGTCGGAAGGGGTGTTCTCCCCGAAATCTCCGCCGTAAGCCCAGTAAGGGGTTCCATTTTCATCCTGGACCAGGATGCCTTGATCTATCCAGTCCCAGATGAATCCTCCCTGTAGATTGGGGTAGCGGTAAATGGTTTCCCACAAGTCCATGAAGTTTCCGGTACTGTTTCCCATGGCGTGCGCGTATTCCGAGGCGATGTAGGGACGGTCCGTTGGGGAATTCCCCCATTTCTCGAAATCTACCTGACCGGGATACTGCGGACAATAAACGTCTGTATTCCATTCCAGTATGGCCCGTTCGTATTGCACGGGGCGACTCGTGTCCTTGGATTTAAGCCAGTTGTAGGTCATGTAAAAATTATAACCGTTGCCGGCCTCGTTCCCCAGTGACCAGAACGTGATGCAGGGGTAATTCTTGGTATATTCGTACATGTTGACGGTCCGGTCCAGGTGTGCGTTCAACCAGCGGGGATTGTTTCCAAGGGTCCCTCCTTTACGCAGGTCGTAGTACATCCCGTGCGATTCGATGTTCGCCTCGTTGCAGACATAGATGCCGTATTCGTCGCACAATTCGTAGAAACGGCGTTGTTGGGGGTAGTGGGCACACCGGATGGCGTTGATGTTATGCCGTTTCATGTTCGTGAGATCCTCCCGGATATTTTCCTCGCTCAGTACATGGCCGGTATGCTGGTTGTGCTCGTGATAATTGACACCTTTGATGAGAACCGGCCGACCGTTCACGAGGTATTGGTTCCCCTTGATTTCTATTCTACGGAACCCGACGCGGAAAGGAATGATTTCCGTGTTCTTGCCGATTTGTTCCAGGTAGATGTACAGGGCATATAGATTCGGTTGTTCGGCACTCCATGCTAATACATCGGGTATCCGGGCATCGAAATGGATATTGGAAATGGAATCGATGGCCATGGATTTACGACCTTCCGCGACAACATCTCCCGATGGTGAGAGGAGTTGATAGCGGATGGTTGTCTGTCCCGGCTGGAGACGTGGATTTGTCACCATGACGTCGAGACCGAAAATCCCGGTCTTGTACGTGCTGTCCAGGTCTTGTCGGATGGAGAAGTCCTGAATGTGCACGGGAGTCTGGGCGAAAAGATAAACATCCCGTTCGATTCCGCTGATGCGCCAGAAGTCCTGACATTCGAGGTAACTCCCCGTGGACCACCGGTACACTTCAAGGGCTATCAGATTCTTCCCCGGCTGGAGATACGGGGTGATATTATATTCCACGGGTGTCTTGGAATCCTCGCTGTAACCGACCTTCTGTCCGTTGATGTAAACGTAGCATCCGGATTTGACACCCCCGATATGCAGGTATATTTCTTTCCCTTCCCATTGTTCCGGGATTTCAATTTGCTTCCGGTATGAGCCTACCGGGTTTTCTTCCGGTAGGAGAGGAGGCTGAGGATTGCGGGGGCAGAATTCGTACGGGTGATTGGTGTAAATGGCTGTTCCGTGGCCATTGATTTCCCAGTTCGCGGGAACGTCAATCTCCTCCCATGCAGAATCGTCAAATTCATTCTTGTAAAAATCCACGGGTCGTTTTTTGTAAGAATCTACCCAATGGAATTTCCATTTTCCGTTTAGAGACTGATAATTCGGGGAATTTTTGAAATCATTCTTTCGTGCACTTTCAAAATCCTCGTAACTCATGAATGACGTTCTCGGGTATTCTTTTCCGACAAAAGGTACGGTCTCATCCTTCCACTCGGTATTCTCTTGAGAGAATACCGATACTCCTATGAAACACGCGATAATAATTAATGCTAATTCTTTCATTATAACCAGATGTATAAATTGATGGTGTAAAAATAATGCTTTTTAGAGATACATGCTATAATAGAGAGTGCTCTATACCTGATAAATTGCATTTCACCTCCTGATCACTTCCTGTTGAGGGTGCTACGTGAGTGCGATTGAAATGCGACAGATGTGCTTTATAAAAGTGTTTTTATTGTGTGAGTATTAGTTTTGGAATGCCGTAGAGATGTTGAGGTGGATTGACGGCGTGTAGAGAGTGTATGTTTGGAGGTTGTAAAAGATACATGGATAAAAAAAAGACTGCCTTAAGCAGTCTTTTTAAGTGGTGACCCCGGTGGGACTCGAACCCACGGCCCATTGATTAAGAGTCAATTGCTCTACCAGCTGAGCTACGGAGTCATTTTTGCGCTGGGCTCTTAGCCGATTGCGGGTGCAAATATGCAATGTTATTTTTAAACTTGCAAGTAAATTGCGATTATTTTTCGAAGATGTTTTTATTTATACGGATTGTAAAATATAACCCCGTGTACGTGAGCGTAACGGGGCTATATCTTTTCGTGTATTATTCCTTGATATTGTGATAAACGTTGGTAACGTCTTCATCTTCTTCCAGCTTTTCCAGAAGCTTGTCAATGGTTTCCCGTTGTTCTGGAGTAAGTTCTTTCGTGTCGGTCGGGATACGTTCAAATTCTCCGCTCACGATGCTGTATTGGTTATCCTCCAGGTATTTCTGTATGGCACCGAATGATTCGAATGCCCCGTAGATGACGATTTGGTCCTCATCCTCGAAGATTTCATCGGCACCGTAGTCAATCATTTCCAATTCGAAGTCCTCGATATTGAAATTTTCCGGGCGATTTATCTTGAATATGGATTTATGCTCAAACATGAAGTCCAGGCTACCGGATGTCCCCAGAGAGCCACCGTATTTCGTGAAATAGTGACGTACGTTGGCTACCGTACGTGTATTGTTGTCAGTTGCGGCTTCTACCACGATAGCGATACCAAATGGCCCGTATCCCTCGTAAACGACTTCCTTGTAGTCCGAAGTATCCCTGGATACTGCCCGTTTGATGGCTCGTTCCACATTTTCTTTGGGCATGTTTTCCGCTTTTGCATTTTGAATAAGCATACGCAAGCGGGTATTGTTTGCTGGATCCGGTCCACCGGCTTTTACAGCGATATCAATTTCTTTACCTATTCTGGTGAATGTACGGGCCATGTTGCCCCATCTTTTTAATTTCCTTGCTTTTCGGTATTCAAACGCTCTTCCCATATATGTGAAAATATTATTTGTAATAATTGAGTGGCAAAGTTAACCTTTTAGCTTTAAAGAAAAAAGAATATAAGGGATTTTGTAGGGGAATCGCTTTATTCTATTGCTTCCACGCTGAATTTGTCTATGTAGATTCCCGTTCCGGGGACACGTGATTTCCCGTACGTGCGGATTTCCACGCGCAGGAGTTTTGCCTGTTCCGGGGCCTTGAAGTTTTTTCCCTCGAATACGTTTATCCACCCGTCCGTTTGTTTTAGATAACAATCTGCCTGTATGGGCGTGTTGTATTCTTTTGGGAGTGCGGTGCTCTTGTTTTTACGCCAATAACAGTAGTATTTCCATGAAAAATCGCCATCCGGGGCGTTTACGTGCATTTTTATTTCATAGCATTGTCCGGGCGTGATTTCAATGTCCTGGTAGAGGTAGGTTTTTCCTTCCAGGCGGACGGATTGTTGTCCGTCGAGGACGGGGTGGTCCGTGATGCTGATGGCGCAACTGTCTTTCCCGTCCCGATAGAAGTACCAGCCGTCCGGACTTTTATGGGTATCGCTCCATTGTTCGAAGCTCCCGTTGGTAAGCAAGTTTATGCCGTTGCCATGTCCGGTGCAGGGATTGTCGTTGTCGGGGAGATTCTCCAGATCGGGTTCTTCGTCGGGGAGGGAGGGAAAGTCTCCAATGACCTGAACGGGTTCGTCCGTGTCGTTCAGGTTATTTAACGGGATGCGTTTATGGGCGGTTTGACCGGCACGGGTGTATTCAATGAAAAGCTGGATGGCCGATTCCGGGGTAAGCGTGACGAGTTCAGCATGACCTTCTCCTGTCGGGAGCGTGGGGAGCGGGTGAAGTATACACGCGCGGGAGGTATTGGGTTTCCCCGAGAATGGGATGGAGGCAGGAACGGGGAATAGTTTGAGTTTTAAATGGGATGCGTCTTGGGGGATATTCGAAAGGTGTACCTGTAATGTTTTTGCGCGGGATTGAAATTGAACGGGGGCGAGGACCGTGGTGTTGTCCGTGATATATACGCTTTGAAGGGCGGTGAGAAAGGGAGAAGCGTTGGTGTGGTAACCGTTTTCTTCCAGGAGACGTAACCGGATATCTTTCAGCGTTTGGTTTATACCGCCTTCAATCTCTTTGCTGGTACGGGCATTCATGATAAAAGCTAATTTGTAGCGTCCCAGGGGGAGTTCCGTCGAGAGGATACCGGATTTCAATTGTCGGGAGTTGAAAACGTAATGGCGGCAAATGACTTCCTCCCGGTCAATCACGAATACCTGTAGGCAGGAGTCGCTGTCCATGATGTCGGCACGTGTCGGTAGAGAAAGGGGAATGTCGACAAGTTTCCCTGTGATGTCCCCTTTATGTTGACAGCCGGATATGGCGATGATGCAGAGTAACCAGACGAATACGCGCATGATTAGAAAATGGATATGCCGATATCGGTTGTAAAGCGTTCCAGGGTTTCAATACCCAGGTAAGAGTTTCCGTATTTATTCAGTCTCGGGCTCCACACGGCAATGGCCAGTTGTCCCGGGATGAGCGCGATGATTCCACCTCCGACACCGCTTTTCCCCGGCATACCGACCCGGAAAGCGAATTCTCCGGATTCATCATAAAATCCGCAGGTGAGCATGAGGGCATTTAACCGTTTGGAGCGGCTGACGGACAGTATTTCTTTTTGGGAATGGGGATTGATCCCGTGATTCGCCAGGAAAAGGAAGGATTTTGCCAGTTCTTCGCAAGTCATGGAGATACTGCATTGGTGACAATACACGTCAAGCAATGCATCCACGTCATTGTCTATGTTGTTGAAACTTTTCATGAAGTATCCCAGGGCCTGATTCCGGTTCGCGCATTTTAATTCCGATTGGGCAACGGTTTTGTCATAATAGATGTCATCGGTTCCAGCCATTTCCCGTACGAATTCAAGGATGGCTTCTTTGGGATGCGTGTAGAGGTTCATCAATTTGTCGGTGACGACAAGTGCTCCCGCGTTGATAAACGGGTTCCGCGGGATCCCGTTTTCTCTTTCCAATTGCACGAGTGAATTAAAGGGTGTACCGGAAGGTTCTTTTCCCACGTATTCCCACAACTGGCTTCCGATGTGCCTGATGACCATTGATAATGTAAATGCTTTGGATATACTTTGTATGGAAAATTTACATTGGTAGTCGCCTATCCCGAAGGTTTGTCCGTCAATAGTCGCGATGGCGATACCGAATTGATCGGGGTCTACATTGGCCAGCGCGGGAATATAGTCGGCGACTTCTCCAACAACGGGAAGTGATTTTACCTCGTGGTAGATATTGTTGATAACTTGTTGATAATCCATGGTCTTTTCTTTATATTGATTGTTGATCGTATTTCCTGATAATCTTTCCCGAGTAGGTTTCCTGAAAGTGTTCCAGGTAATGGATGGCTTTGGGAATGCTATACGCGGGAAGTTTCGAGCGAATTTGCCCCATCAGTTCATTTTCTTTCTCCGGGGACAGGGGGTGTCCCTCGATAACGAGTATTGCTTTTTGTCCCAGCCGCTCGTCCGGTTGCGAAGTGATGAAGAATCGTTGGGATAACAGCGTGCTTAATTGGGATTCAATCCATTCCGGGAATAATTTCACCCCTCCTGAGTTAATGACATGGTCGATTCTCCCGTGCCACTGGAAATGGGTGGCATCCTTTACTGAAACGATATCATTCGTGATGAAATGTTTCTCGTGCAGGTGTGGGGTATGAACGACGAGACATTCCCTTTCGTCTCGCGAGAAATGGATTTGTCCAAGGGCAAAATAGGTGTCCGCGTGCTGAGGCCCGTTGAGGGCTCGCAAGGCAACATGGGATACGGTCTCGGTCATGCCATAAGTCGCGAAACACGCGCTCTCTATCTGCTGCAGACGCTCTTCCAGGGAAGGCGAGACGGGTGCTCCCCCGACAAGTACTTGCCTGATGGCTTTAAACCGGGAGAAGGAAACGGGATGGGAGAGGATCGTGTCGACTTGCATGGGTACCATGGCCGCCAAATCGAAGTGTCCGTTTATATGGAGTAAAGGATTCGCGGATGGTTGTACCGTGTATAGCTCAGCTCCGGCAGCAATAGCCCGGACGATCATCATCTTTCCGGCGATGTAGGTCGGTGAAAGGCATAATAACAACCGGGAACTTTGGTCGATTTGAAAAAAGTGATTCGTGAGGCTGGCTGATGCGAGCATGTCGCTTTTCAGCAACCGGATTGTTTTTGGGGTTCCTGTTGAGCCGGAAGTCTTTCCGTTCACGTATTCCAAATCGTTGTACCACTCGTCAAGAAAGTCGACAACTTCCTTGTCCTCCTGTGCCGGTCGTGCGGTATAATGTACGTTGTTCAAGCGAATATCCCATTCCATATCCGATTATCATTTTAAGGAGGAGAAATCCCATTCTCCTCGTGGGTCATATTGTAGTTTGGAGCCTGTTTGAGTCAGGGGCGAGGGAATGTTGTTCGTGTAGAGTTGCCCGGTTCCTAATCCTTGCGGCATGTCGGTTTGCAGCGTGGAGGTCCACTGGGCGATGGCGTTTAAGCCGACGTTGGATTCCAGGGCAGAGGTAATCCACCATTTTATACCTCGGCTTTGCGCTAGTTCTATCCATTCTCTTGATCCCCGGAAACCTCCCGCCAGTGACGGCTTTAAGATGATGTAGGAAGGATGTATGCATTCCAGTAACGCAATCTTTTCTTCCGTATTGGTCACCCCGATCAGTTCCTCGTCCAAAGCGATGGGAACAGGCGATTGTTTGCAGAGATTCTGCATTTCCTGCCATTGTCCCTGACGGATGGGTTGTTCTATGGAATGAATGTCATAGCGGGCCAATTGTTCTAGTTTGGACATGGCTTCCCGTGGGGTAAAAGCCCCGTTGGCATCTACTCTGAGTTCTATTTCCTGGGGGGAGAAACGGGAGCGGATGGACTGTAATAGCATTAACTCTTCCTCGAAGTTGATCGCTCCGATTTTCAGTTTGATACAATGAAAGCCATCCTGTAGTTTCTGCTCGATTCGTTGCAACATTTCGGTTTTGTTCCCCATCCAGACGAGCCCGTTGATTTCAATGGCCTGTTTCCCTTGGGAGAAAAGAGAAGGGAAGGGTTGGCGTATCCCTCCCGTTTGCAAATCGTTTAGTGCGGTTTCTATACCGAATACGATGGAACTCCATCCCTGTATCTCTTCGGGGGAAAACAAATGGATGTTCGTGCAGGTTTCTTGTAGTTTCTGTTCGTAATCGGGAACATCGTCGGCACTTAACCCCCGGAACAGGGCACATTCTCCCAAGCCGTATGACTCCGGATGACGGGTATCCCATATTTTGACAAAATAGGTCTGCTTTTCAAGTAATATCCCGCGGGAAGTTCCTGCCGGTTGCTTAAAATGGAGCGTGTAGGGGAGGTAACAGGCTTTTAACATGGTGCGATTGATTTTAGGGGAATCTGGGGAACTTCTTGAAATCCGGTTCCCGTTTTTCGAGGAAGGCATTTTTGCCTTCTTGGGCTTCCTCCATGAGATAATACATTAGCGTGGCGTCTCCAGCAAATTCCATGAGTCCGTGTTCGCCATCAAGTTCTGCGTTCAAGGCCCGTTTGATCATCCGGATAGCCATGGGGCTACGTTGCATGATTGTTTTACACCATTCAACGGTTTCGTCCTCCAGTTGTTCGAGGGGTACGACTTTGTTTACCATGCCCATCTCTTCGGCTTCTTTGGCGGTATATTGGCGACAGAGGAACCAGATTTCCCGGGCTTTCTTCTGTCCTACATGGCGGGCCAGATAAGAGGAACCGAATCCTCCGTCGAAACTGCCGACCTTGGGACCGGTTTGTCCGAAACGGGCATTCTCCGAGGCGATTGTCAGGTCGCAGACCACGTGAAGAACGTGTCCTCCTCCAATAGCATAGCCGTTGACCATGGCGATCACGGGTTTGGGGAGTGAGCGAATGGCTTTATGTAAGTCCAGTACATTTAACCGGGGTACGCCATTGGCGTCTATATATCCTCCAATACCCTTTACTTTCTGATCTCCTCCCGAGCAGAAAGCCTTGTCGCCGGCTCCCGTGAGGATAACCACAAAGATGTCGTTCCGTTCCCTGCAAATATTCATGGCATCAAGCATTTCGAAATTTGTCTGGGGACGAAAGGCGTTATACACTTCTTGCCGGTTAATGGTAATTTTGGCAATACCCTCGAAGAATTCAAATAAAATATCTTCGTATTCTTTTATTGTTGTCCAGTTCCTTTGCATTATTGCTTACTTAAATATTGGAAATATTGTTTTAGAATTTCACCATTGGCTCGCGTGGAAGTGTTGACAATGAGCATGGTCATGTCTTCCGAGGCATAGAGTTTTTGTAAAGCATCCTGTAGTGAGGTCTCGTCGTCCGCCGTGAGCATTTGTATCCCGTGAAGTTCTGCCAATTTGGAGAGATCCAGGTGATGCGGTACTTCAAATAGTTCCTGAACTTCATCAAGGGACGAGGAACCTGGCAGGAAGCGGAAGATACCCCCTCCACCGTTGTCAATGACGATGATCTTGAGATTCTTGGGATAGTTTCCTGATAGTAAGGCATTGGAATCATACAGGAAGCTGTTGTCTCCGATGACGAGCGTGACTGTCTTTCGGGAATAGGAGGCGGCGCCCATGGCAACGGACAAGCTGCCTTCAATACCGTTAGTTCCTCGATTTCCCCATGCCCGGTGTAGATTCGGGAGCGCGAAAAGTTCCATGTAGCGGATAGGAGTACTGTTCCCGAGTTGCAGTTCGCTATCGGCCGGTATATGACCGGAGATGATGGAGAATGCTTTTAAATCGCACCAGGATAAATCTTTAAAGAATGTATCATGGCGACCTTCTGCCTCTTTGGCTTTTGATAGCCATACCTGACGGAATTGAGTCGGAAGTTTCGGTGAGGTCGGGGTATGGATGAATTGTGGGAAAAATGATTCTGGTGGAATCGGGATATGAATGGCGAGACCTTGGAATGTATCTGGTGCCATTTCTCCTTCCCCGACATACCATACTTGTTTGTTTTTTGCTTCCCGAAGGAATTTTTTCAATTGTCGGGAGAGCACTGCTCCTCCACAGGCGATAACCAAATCCGGGGTAAATTTCTCCTTCTCTTCAGGAGTGATGGTCGCTAATACCCGGTCAATATGTCGGATACCACAATCGCAAGGGAGGTTGGACAGATGCTCGCCAACGATAATAATGTCGTAATAAGTTTTTAATTCCATCAAGGTATTTCCCAACTCTTTGTTCAGGTATGGTCCGACAACCACCATGACTTTTTTGGCCTTCCGATAGGTGTATTGGATATGTCCGATACAGAAATTGGCCAAGGTGCTTTGTACGGTCATGGGGGGCATGAGGTTTATTTTGGGTCTCATGGGGCATGTGAATTCATACAAAGGTTCGCGTAGGGGGACATTTATATGAACGGGACCTCCCAATGGGTGTTTCGCCGCACTGATGGCGTCCTGAATGCTTCTTCTTGCGTGCCAGCGTTCATCATCACAACTGATATTCGCGGGTAATTGGCATTCGTGTTTGAAGAAGGCGGAAAGAATTCCCTGCTGTGGGATGACCTGTCCGTCCAATTGCCCTAACCATTCCGGGGCACGGTCGGCCGAAATGACGATGAGGGGAATATGCTGGTAGTGAGCTTCTGCAATCGCGGGGCCGTAATTCAGCATGGCACTTCCGCTTGTGCAAACAAGTATGGCGATACCCACCTCTTGGGCGATTCCCAACGCGAAAAAGCCGGCACTCCTTTCGTCCAGCATGACGTGGCATTTGAATAATCCCGAGCGCTTCATGCTGACACTAATTGGAGCATTTCGTGAGCCGGGTGATATGACAGCGGGTAAAGTACGCGAGGCGATTAGCTCCTCGAGTAAAATTTGAACGGATTCAATACTAGAAATTAAATTTCCCATAAGTTATTTGTTTTATTAGGTTAAGTATTGTATTTGCTTTCTCGCAGGTTTCGAGCCATTCGCTTTCGGGATCCGATGCGGATGTGATTCCTCCGCCCACGTAAAGTTTCAGTGCATCATCGAATAATTCCATGGTCCGGAGGTTCACGAACAGATCAAAAGCTCCGGTGCGTTGCAATGGCCCAAGGAATCCCGTGTAGTAGTTTCTGTCCTGCTTTTCTATATCCATGATGATTTGCATCGCTTTCTTCTTGGGAATTCCGCATACGGCAGGAGTCGGATGAAGGGCCTTGACTAATTCGTCAATTTGATCCGCGGGGAGTTGTTCGTCACTTTGGAAAAGCGTGCACAGGTGATAGACATTCCCGGCTTTTGCGGTGAACGATTCGCTTTTTTCCAGGTTGCGGCGGAAAAAAGGACGAAGGGTTTCTGCAATATAATCCGTGACGATCTGTTGTTCAACAATATCTTTTTCTCCCCAGGAGGGAGTGATATTATTGTTTATGGGTTGGGTCCCGGCCAATGACATGGTCTTGAATCCTTCCCGGTCATAGCGGAGGAATGTTTCCGGTGTAGCTCCCATCCAGGCGCATTTTCCGGGTATGGATACGAAAAATACAAACGCATGATGGTATTGCAGCATCTGCGCAAATATATGGGGACTCGCCAGAATCGTATCATACGGAATGGTTATCGTCCGACTTAATACAACTTTTTTTATATTTTCTTGTTCGAGTTGTTCTTTCAAGGTCTGGATTTCATCAAGATATTCCGTGTGATTACAGTCCTGATGGGTAAAGGAGCGTTCTGCCGTGTTGAAAACGGTCGTTTGTAGATTTATGATGGCCTCTTTGTCCGTCAGGGTGTTTTTGAAACTGATATCCGGATGGATGATAAAGGGAAAACTCCAGGAGGACGGGTTAAAAGGTGTGATGATAAAACCCTCTTCTCCCCGGTGATGTTCAAATCCCTTGAAAAGTGTGATATCATTGTTTAATTGTGCCCCAAAAACAATATCATCCGTGTTTGGCAAACGGTACGTGTAGAAAGGTATGTTATTTCTTAAGCAGATTGTTTGTGCTTCTGCGATAGAAAGTTGTTGAACCATGGTGACAAGTTTCTATATTCTGATTCGCAAATATAGCAAAAAATAGTGATTACTTATTAAATCCTATATTCTTGAATCTTTAGATTAAGATGGATTAGTAGTCGTCGTGTCCTTTTAGCACGGGGAGACTGATATGGTATTTCACGGAAATAATCCGGATTAAAATGACACTTGTCGCCGTGACAAGCTGAGTCGTGATGTGGCCAAAGCCAAAACTTTCGCAGAAGTAGTAAATGAATCCTCCTAGAATGCAGGCAATGGCGTAAATCTCTTTTCTGAAAATCAGGGGAACCTCATTAATCAGAATATCCCGTAACACTCCTCCTAACGCTCCGGTCATGGTACCCATGATAACGGCTACCCACATGGGGAATTCCGCCGAGAGGCTTTTTTCGATTCCGACCACGGTAAAAAGCCCTAATCCAATGGCGTCAAAAATAAAAAATGTGTTGTTCAAACGGATAACATATCTTCCGAAGCAAATCACGAAGAATAAGGCGAATCCCGTGACGATCAGGTAAGAAGGTTGATACATCCAGAAAGGTGAATATCCCAGTAGTAAGTCCCGGGTTGTTCCCCCTCCTATTGCGGTGACCGCCCCCACGACATATGCTCCGAACCAGTCAAATTGTTTGGCGGAAGCCAACCGGATTCCACTGATGGCAAAAGCGAAAGTTCCCAAGTAATCGATAATGGTTGTAAAATCTATAATCATATTCCTGCCTGTTTTTTGAGACCGCGAAAATACATATCAAATTTGAAAATCTTTTGATTTATAGCGTGTATCTTCGCGGAAAATAAAAAAGCTTATGACATTGGATTCTTTTTTTCGTTTGAAAGCGTCAGGAACTTCTGTGCGTACGGAACTATTAGCAGGTTTGACAACATTTTTAGCCATGGCTTATATTCTGGCCGTGAATCCGGAAATCCTCTCTGTGGCAGGGATGGACGAACGTTCGGTTTTTACGGCGACGGCGCTATCCGCGGCTATAGCCACGTTGATTATGGGATTGTGGGCGAAACTACCCTTTGCCTTGGCATCGGGAATGGGATTGAATGCCTTTTTCGCTTACACGATATGTGTCGGTTTGGGATATTCCTGGCAATTTGCACTGACGGCAGTATTCATGGAGGGGATACTGTTTATTATCTTGACATTATTGAAAGTTCGTAATGTTGTGTTGAAGGCGTTGCCACGTTCTCTTCGTTTTGCCATGGGGGTAGGTATTGGATTGTTTATCACCTTTAACGGATTGTCGCAAGTGGGGCTTGTCGTGTCAAATAAAGAGACTTTGCTGGGATTAGGAGATTTTCGTTCTCCTTCCGTGCTACTGGCTCTGTTTGGACTTGTTGTTACAGCAGTCCTCCTGATAAAAAAAGTGCCGGGAGCCTTGTTGTTGGGAATGTTTGTTACGACGCTTGTCGGGATACCGTTAGGGGAGACGCATTATGTCGGGATTGTTGATATCCCTCCTTCTTCTGTTGATGGCTTTTGTCAGTTTGATTTTTCTCATATTTTTGACATGGAGTTTTGGTTTGTGGTGTTGACCCTGTTTTTCGTGGACTTTTTCGATACCCTGGGAACAGTTGTTGCTGTTGTGACAAAAGTCGGAGTTGATGAGAAAAATCCTCGGGTCCAGCGAGCCTTTATGGCAGATGCTATTGGAACGACTTTGGGTGCAATGCTGGGAACGAACACCGTGACAACCTATTGCGAGAGTGCTGTTGGGGTGGCGGCCGGTGGTCGTACTGGATTGACGGCATTGGTCGTATCTGCGTGTTTTCTGGTATCCCTCTTTTTTGCTCCTTTGTTCTTATCGGTCCCGGCAGCAGCGACCAGTGCGGTTCTTGTTATTGTCGGGGTATATATGATGGCTTCCGTGAAGGAAATCCCCTGGGATGATTTTTCAGAGGCTATCCCGGCTTTTTTATGTATGTTGATGATGCCGTTTGCTTTCAGTATCGCGGAAGGAATTGCATTGGGAGTCCTGTCTTATTTCGTGATCAATTTATGCTGTGGTAATCTGAAGAAATTATCTTGGATGATATATGTCCTTTCCGTGATTTTTGTTTTGCGATACTTGCTTTAGAATAGGCGACAATGGATTCTTATTATTTGTAATAAATACCCTTGAAAGTTTTTGTATAACTTTCAAGGGTATTCAAAGGCTGAGTTTATTCTTTGGCCAAATAATGTTTGATTTTAGTTGATGGCCTTGGCCGTTATTGTGCTTGAAATAGTAACTTTGCCGTATTCATCCAAATATTCAGTGCTTGATTCATGGAAGGTTGCTGTGTCGTCCTTGAATGTAACCTGTACGAAACCACCCTCTTCCTCTGTCGCATCTTCGTCCGTCCAAGTGTATTTGAATATTTGATTATCTGTGTCACTCCATTGCCATAAACCGTAATCTGCGATACTGTTATCCCATTCGATTTGGTAGAAAGAACCGTGGTTCGTTACAAGAACAGCTTGTACGGTTTCCTCTTGTAATTCACTGGGGGTGGTAAAATGGTCGGTTTTGACGATTTTGCCATCTGCATTGATGTATTGGATTGTTGCGCTACTAACTTTCCATGTGTGATTCAATCGGTTGTTTAGCGTGTTTTCAGTAATGGCTGTTTCTTTTCTGACTTCAGAAATAATAGTTTCTCCATCGTTTATTTTAATTTCTAATTGATTGTCGCTAATGATTTTGATGCTCCCGAAATTCGTAAGTTCATAGGTGTTGTCTTCTTTTTTTATGAAATCACCATAACGGGATAATTCTTGATTGAAACTGCGGCTATTGATTTGTGCCGTATTGGTATGAAAAATACCTGTTTTTTTTGCAATAAAACTTGTACCAGAGTTAGAAACTTGGTCATCAGCATAAAGTACGATATAATTTCCACTGGCAGTTAATTCGATACTTTCAATATCGGTGTCATTATTCAGTATGTAATATTTAACGGCTTCGTTTTTATAGGGAGCATCGTTTAGTTGACCACTCATTAAAGGATTATCGCCATCATCCTCGTCCTCATTGTTAGAACAGGCAGAAAAACCAAAAGATAAAATTGCTGCGATAGCATTGATGAATAGAAGTTTAGCAAGTGAATTTTTTGTGAATAGTTTTTTCATTTGTTTCTTTTTTATGTGTATTCACAGTCCCTTATGAATACAGTTAATTTTAAATACACGTCGGGACATTAACGTGTTGAATTAAAAATTTATGAGCAAAGATAACGAATTTATAATGTATGATTGAATATAATTTGATCTCGGATGATTTATATATGTAAAAAGAGGCCGCCCTGAAAAGCGACCTCTCTTTGATCAATAATTATTTGATTTATTTCTTGGCCAATTCTATCAAAATCTCGAGGATTTGGATAGCACTCTTCGATACCTTGGTTCCGGGACCGAATACGGCAACGGCACCGGCATCGAACAGGAATTGGTAATCCTGATGAGGGATAACTCCTCCCACGTAAACCAGGATATCCTCGCGGCCCAGTTTCTTCAGTTCGGCAATTACGGCCGGAACGAGAGTCTTGTGACCGGCAGCCAGTGAGGAAACTCCCACTACATGTACGTCGTTTTCCACGGCTTGCTTGGCGGTTTCTTCCGGGGTTTGGAACAACGGTCCCATATCCACGTCGAAACCAAGGTCAGCGTATCCAGTGGCAACAACCTTGGCACCGCGGTCGTGTCCGTCCTGACCCATCTTGGCGATCATGATACGCGGACGACGTCCCGTCATCTCGGCAAATTTGTCTGTCAATTCCTTGGCGTGCTTGAAGTCCTCGTCTTCCTTGGCAACGCTTGAGTATACTCCGCTCACGGTTCTGATAACTGCTTTATAACGTCCTACAACTTTTTCACAAGCATAAGAGATTTCTCCCAGAGAAGCTCTCTTCTTGGCGGCGTCTACGGCCAATTCCAGCAAGTTGCCTTCGCCGGTCTCGGCGCAACGGGTGATGGCATCCAATGCGGCGTCCACCTCGGCCTGGTTACGGTTAGCTCGCAATTCGTGCAAACGGCGAATCTGTGCCTCGCGCACGGCCGTGTTGTCCACTTCCAGGATGTCGATCGGGTCTTCCTTGTCCAAACGGTACTTGTTCGTACCCACGATCGTCTGCTCCCCGCTGTCGATACGGGCTTGCGTGCGGGCTGCAGCTTCCTCGATACGGAGTTTTGGAATTCCGGATTCGATGGCCTTGGCCATACCACCCAGTTTCTCGATTTCCTGGATATGAGCCCAAGCCTTGTGTACCAACTCGTTCGTCAGGCTCTCCACGTAGTAGGAACCTCCCCACGGGTCGATAGCCTTGCAGATGGTCGTCTCGTCCTGGATATAAATCTGCGTGTTACGGGCGATACGGGCCGAGAAGTCCGTCGGAAGAGCGATGGCTTCATCCAACGCGTTGGTATGCAATGACTGCGTGTGACCCAATGCGGCTCCCATGGCCTCGATACAGGTACGGCCTACGTTGTTGAACGGGTCTTGCTCTGTCAACGACCATCCAGAAGTCTGGCTGTGTGTACGCAATGCCAGTGATTTCGGGTTCTTCGGGTTGAATTGTTTTACAATCTTGGCCCACAACAGACGACCGGCTCTCATCTTGGCGATTTCCATGAAATGATTCATACCGATAGCCCAGAAGAAAGACAGACGCGGGGCGAAAGCATCGATATCCAAACCGGCGTTTACTCCCGTGCGCAAGTATTCCAACCCGTCGGCCAGCGTGTATGCCAACTCGATATCCGCCGTGGCACCGGCTTCCTGCATGTGGTAACCGGAAATGGAGATGGAGTTGAACTTCGGCATGTTCTTGGAAGTATATTCGAAAATGTCGGCAATAATCTTCATGGAGAACTTCGGCGGGTAGATATACGTGTTACGTACCATGAACTCCTTCAGGATATCGTTCTGGATCGTTCCTTGCAACTGATCCAAGGTTGCCCCTTGTTCCAATCCGGCCACGATGTAGAAGGCCAACACGGGAAGAACGGCACCGTTCATCGTCATGGAAACGGACATCTTGTCCAATGGAATCTGGTCGAACAGAATCTTCATATCCATGATGGAATCCACGGCAACACCGGCCTTACCCACGTCACCGATTACACGCGGGTGATCAGAGTCGTATCCCCGGTGAGTAGCCAAGTCGAATGCCACGGACAAACCTTTCTGTCCGGCGGCCAGGTTACGACGGTAGAACGCGTTGGATTCCTCTGCCGTTGAGAATCCGGCGTATTGACGGATCGTCCAGGGACGCAACGGGTACATGGCAGAATACGGGCCACGCAGGTAAGGAGGAATACCGGAAACGTAGTTCAGGTGCTCCATCCCCTGAATATCCTCGGCCGTGTACACCGGTTTAACCGGGATCAGCTCGGGGGTCATCCAATTCTTCTCGATATGGTTAGCTTTCTCCCACTCGCTGGCGCTCGTGGCAAGCTTCTGTGATGACTTGATATCTATATCTTTGAAATTCGGTTTCATCTTCTAATAATCTAAATCGTCCATTATTTAATTCCCAACATCTCTTGGTAGCCCTTCAGGTCTTCCAGCACGTTGCACTTCACGTGAATGTAATTCTTCAAACCGGCTTCCTCCAGTTGTGGTCTGGATTCCGGGTTACCGGCTACTACCACGATAGCCTTGTCCTTCAACGCGGCGAAGATTTCCGGTGCGATGGCTGCGTACTCGTCATCCGAGCTGCAGATTACCACGATATCAGCCTTGTTCTCCTCGCAAGCCTTGGCTCCCTCTTCCACGGTCTTGAACCCGTTATTGTCAATAACCTGGAATCCGGCGCAGGCGAAGAAGTTGCAGGCGAACTGGGCTCTTGCCTTCCGCATGGCCAGATTACCCATCGGGAACATGTAAACAACCGGGCGACGGCCGTTCTCCTTGGCGAACAGGTCAGTCTTCAGACGCATGGCCTCGAATGCCTGAGTTCCGCGGTAAGGCTTCAACGTCTCAACCGTGGCTCCTTCAACCGTGTAATCTTCCGGTTTCAGCACGCACTCGCAAAGCGGCTGTTCCATCTTCTCGTTAAAGTTCGGGAATTGGTTCGTACCCAAGAAATTCTCCTTGCGGTTAGCGATGTCCTGATCTCTCTTCTGGGCAGTAGCTTTAACGGCAGCCTGAACGAAGCCCTTCTCGATAGCCTTGATCATACCGCCTTGTTCTTGTACTTCCAGGAACAGTTTCCAGGCAGCCTCGGCGATGAACTGCGTCAACTCTTCTATATAATAAGAACCTCCTGCCGGGTCAACGATCTTGTCGAAGTGAGATTCTTCCTTCAACAGCAATTGTTGGTTGCGGGCCACGCGTTCGCCCAATTCTGACGGGTGGCACTCGTAAGCGTAATCATACGGGTGAACCGTGAATGAATCCACTCCACCGATGATGGCAGACATGGCTTCCGTTTGCGTGCGCAACATGTTCACGTTCGGGTCATAAACCGTCTTGTTCCATTCGGAAGTCTCCGCGTGGATATTCATCTTGCAAACGCAGTCGCAGCATGGGTTGTAAGCCTTCACGATCTTGGCCCACAGGTAACGGGCTGCTCTCAACTTGGCGATTTCCATGAAATACTTGGAACCGGTAGCGAAGTGGAAACGCATACGCGGAGCGATGTCCTTCACGTCCATGCCGGCATCCGTCAGCTTATCCAGGTATTCCACGCCGGCAGCCAGGCTGAATCCCAACTCCTGAACGATGGAAGCTCCCGAATTGTTGAAATGTAAACCACCTACCTCGATGCTCTTGAAATGCTTCATGGCGGCGGTGCTTTCCGTCGTTTCCTTCACCACGTGGAACGGGTTCGGGTCACAGAATTTGCCCTCCAGCAACAGCTTGCTGATCGGGTCGATATTGATACCACCCTGAATCTTCTCCGGGTCGATGCCACGCTCGGCAACTACCTCCTGGAACATCTTCAGGATAGCCACTTTGTTGCAGCACAACGTGAAGTTGATCTCCACACAATCCAAACAGATATCCTTCAGCAACGTCTCCATGTCCGCCTTCGTGAAATTCTTGCACTCCGTCATCACGAAGCCCAACGAATCCACCCCGCGGTTCAGCACGTCCAATGCCTTGTGGTTAGCCTCGGCGGCATTCTCTACCACGATGTCCTGGCGAACGTACCAGTTGTTGTTGTCCTTCTTGTTACCTCTCACGAAAGGATACTCGCCCGGGAAACACTCCAGGTTCTTCAGGTCCTCCATGTTCTCCAACCGGTACATCGGTTGCACGTTAAAACCCTCGTTTGTTCTCCAAACCAGCTTTTTGTTGAAATCAGCCCCCTTGAGGTCTGCAGTAACTTTGTCCACCCACTCCTGTGTCGTGGTAGGAGCAAACTCACTGAAAAGCTTTTCGTTTACATTCTCTGCCATAATTACTATTTATGTGTTTGTTACGTAACTGTTTGTTCTCAAAAACATTCGACAAATGTAGCCCTTTCCCGTAAAAAAAAAAAGAAATCTTTCTTTATTTCGAAATTTCTAACAAACTTTGCGTTTGTAAACTAAAAGCAAAAAACATATGAAGAAAATCAAAGCAGCTATTGTCGGGTACGGCAACATCGGCCATTACGTGCTGGATGCCTTGCAGACCGCGCCCGACTTCGAGATTGCCGGCGTCGTGCGTCGCGATGCCGCTAACATTCCCGCCGAATTGAACGGCCTCCCCGTGGTGACGGATATCAACGCCCTTTCCGGTGTCGACGTCGCCATCCTCTGTACCCCTTCCCGTGAGGTGGAGAACTACGCTTCCCGTCTTCTGGCACAGGGATTCAACACGGTAGACAGTTTCGACATCCACGGAGACATTCCGGGTACCCGCGAGCGTCTTGCCAAAATCGCCGAGGCTCACGGTAAAGTATCCGTCCTCTCTGCCGGTTGGGACCCGGGTTCCGATTCCGTTGTTCGTGCCCTCCTTGAGGCATGTGCCCCCAAGGGAATCACCTACACCAATTTCGGTCCCGGTATGAGTATGGGCCACACCGTTGCCGTGAAGGCCATCCCCGGTGTAAAAGCCGCCCTTTCCATGACGATACCCGTCGGTACCGGTATCCATCGCCGCATGGTATACGTTGAATTGAACGACGGTGCTGACTTCAATACCGTTGCCGCTGCCATCAAGGCCGACCCTTATTTCGCTCATGATGAAACTCACGTGCAACAGGTCGAGAGCGTTGATGCCCTCAAGGACATGGGACATGGCGTAAATCTTACCCGCAAGGGTGTTTCTGGCAAGACCCAGAACCAGCTCTTCACCTTCGACATGAAAATCAATAACCCTGCTCTTACGGCTCAAATCCTTGTCGGTGCCGCTCGTGCCGCCATGCGCCAACGCCCCGGCTGCTATACCCTTATCGAGTTGCCGGTTGTTGACCTGCTGCCCGGTACCCGTGACGAGTGGGTACGTCGCCTCGTGTAATTAGAGGCGGGTACGATTACCCGTTGTCAAGCGTTTAATCTTCCGGGAAAACTGCTTTGACGGTAGTTTTCCCGGAAGATTTTTATTCCCTCGGCTTTTCTCTCATCTCGTTTCGATACCCTTACCTTTCCTTCGTTCTGTTTCCCCTTTTTCCTCTTGTTTGCAGGCTTTATATCGGGTTTATTCTTTCTTTGTCCAATTCTCGTTTTCTCCTGTTCCTATACCCGGGGTTTCCTGTTCATTTACTCTTCTGAATAAATTAGATATAATTTACGATAACTGATATATTACCCTGTAAAACCCAGTAAAAACCCTGCAAGAATCCTATTAAAATCCTATATTATATAAGGTTTTAATAGGATGTATAATGGATGATAATAAGATTTT
Source organism: uncultured Butyricimonas sp. (assembly GCA_944321845.1). Taxonomy (GTDB): domain Bacteria; phylum Bacteroidota; class Bacteroidia; order Bacteroidales; family Marinifilaceae; genus CALUMT01. The sequence continues at coordinate 443 of CALUMT010000013.1, read as the reverse complement.
TTACAGTTATTATAAAGTGATTATCTAGTTTTTATACTGTTTTTCTAGTTGTAAATGGGAAGGAAACCGGGAGGAAGAGCCCTGTTGGAGAAGAGGGAAGTGAGAAGAGACATTAGGATGAGGGGGATAGAAAAAAGAGCGGTGGAGAAATGGTGGGATATGATCAAAAGGAGATTAGTTGCATTGATGGTGAGATGGAAGAGGGAAATGGGGGAGGTCGGCGATGCGAAAGGTGTAATGGAGAATGATGGAAATGGTGGTGAAGGGGATATGGGGGAAATCGATTTATAGGTATTTTGAATTGGCGAACTATTTTTGTATATTTGTTGTAATCAGGTAGGTTTTATTTGACTATCAACAGATTGGATAAAACTCGCACGAGAACGGGCAATGGATAAGAAAAAGCCGGACTGTTCCGAACCGCCATATTTCTCATGCTTTCA
>CALUMT010000012.1 GCA_944321845.1 uncultured Butyricimonas sp. | reverse complement strand
TAAACGGGGTAGTACACGCGCTGAATTACAATTACGTGCTGGGAAGAATTTAAGTTAAACCTAAAAAATGAATGACGATGAATAAATTATACATGATCGGGGTATTGCTCTTGTTGGTCTACTGGGGCACAGGTTGCCAGGATATTCCCATCGGTTACTTGCAGACGGAGGATGCCAATTATAACCCGGACACGATGGTGATAAAGAATGCGAATTCGCTGGATGATTATCCTGGAGAGCCAAATCCGGAGTTTCAAATGTATCTGGATATGGGATATACCGCACAGCAAATCACGGAATGGTTCGGGATTCCCGAACGGATTAACGCCGGGGAGGACTACGTTCGTTCTAAATGGGGAGCCCCCTGGGTCAGTACCCCCATTGAAGGAGTGGAAGGAACTGCTCAAATCTTCGTGACTGTCAAAAGCATTCGGGAAGAAAGTGGTGGAAGCGTGGCCGAGGCCTTGGAGCAAATCAAGGTGTACGGGGATGGTACATTCGAGGTGCCCTTGCAACACACGATTCCCGTCGGCCGTTACGTGATTTCCCTGAATTTCCGGAACGAGGGATATTCAAAAGACGTGGATGATTGCTTCACCATTATCGTGAAATAGCGTAGTGTGCTATTAGCTGCCAGGAAGTTTTTTTCCCAAAAAACACCCTGGCAGCTTTTATTTTTCCCTTTTTCTAGTCCGTATTTAATCCTCTGTTTATCTGTGTTTCATGTTAAGTATCTCCGTATCAATTCCGTATTAATTCCGTATCATCTCCTGAAAAATACGTAAATGATACGCAAATAATTTGCAATTAAATGATAAATTATTGATAGCAAGTAATCGTTTAGCCCGGATGAGATAGGGATAGAACCCCCGAAATACTGGAAAATACGGAGCCTTGTGGCAGGCTGGCGAGTCTCGGGGGCTCGAATAAATTGATTATTAAAAAGTAAATCCAAAATCCATCAATGGATTGGACCGTGAAACGGAATTATTGCCTTTTCGTTCTCTGAAGGAAATATGTGGAGACCGGAGGTGGAGAAGTTTTGTACTTTTAGGTTTATACCGTTATATTGGGGACTATTCGCCCAGGAATAGTTTGCGGAGACAGGAGATGGCTTTGGATTTGATGTTGTAGATGGTCTGGATGTTCATTTGCATTTCTTTGGCGATGTCTTTGGCCTCGTAGCCGTCCAGGTAGAGTTTGATGACCCGGTTGCCGGGATCGGGGATGCGTTCCACGTATTCCTGCAATTGAATGAATACTTCGCTGTCCCAAGAGGTGTCGGAAGAACGGGATTCCTGTTCCAGGTGATTCTGGTGTTTTTGTTCGACTTTCTGGTGGTCGAGATGGTGCAGGTAGTTGTTCCTTAACATGACGTGCAGGAAGGATTTCAGGCTGGCAAGGGTGTTGAAGGTTTGTTGGCGGGATTCCCATAAATAGCAAAACACGTCCTGCACGGCATCCTCGGGGAGGGTTGACGTTTGATGGTAGAGGTGATAGGCGTAGGCGTGCAGTTCCGTGAAGAAATGATTGTATATGGACACGAAGGCCTTGGCGTCCCGTCGATTGAAACGTTCAAGCAGTAGATTGTCCGGTATGGAATCAGAAGTATATTCCATGTATTGAAAGTTAAAATTCTGTACAAACTTAATAAAAAAACAGGATTTTGTATGACATACTGAAAATATATCACTCGTTATTTTTGTTGTTAATATTTTCTTAAAGGGATAAACCTTTGAGATTTTCCGGGGTCTTAAGGAAAAGAAAATTTTAGGTGTGAAATAAAGACGTGTTTGTATAATTTATTTTATATTTAGAGCGAATTTTTAATCGCCAGCAATATGAAAATACAGATCAAGAATTTAAGCAAGGTTTACCCGGGAGGTAAGAAAGCGTTGAATGAACTGAATTTGACGATTGAGCCGGGTATGTTTGGTTTGTTGGGGCCAAACGGGGCCGGGAAGACGTCGCTCATGCGTATCATGACCCTGTTGCAGACAGCTACTTCGGGAACGATATTTTTTGATGATTATGATATAGCGAAGGACCGGAAGGCAATCCGTTCCGTGTTGGGATATTTGCCGCAGGATTTCCGCTTTTTCGAGAAGTTGAAGACATGGGAGTTCCTGGATTATGGGGCCGGGTTGGCCGGCATCAAGGGGAAGTCTCATCGGGCAGAGGTGGTGGACGAGATGTTGCGGAAGGTGGGGTTGTTCGAGGTACGGGATCGCTGGGCGAATCGTCTGTCAGGCGGTATGAAACGGCGTTTGGGTATCGCACAGGCGATTATCGGTAACCCGAAGGTGATTATCGTGGACGAGCCGACGACTGGATTGGACCCGGAGGAACGTATACGTTTCCGGAATATTCTGTCTGATATCAGTGACAAGGATACGACGATTATTCTGTCAACGCATATCGTGGGGGATATTTCCAGTACCTGCAAGAAGCTGGCGTTGTTGAACCGGGGCGAGTTGAAATTCGAGGGATCGCCGGATGAGATGATTGAACTTTCCCGGGGAAAAGTGTGGGAAATCTTTGTAACTGATGCGGAATACGAGGAGATTAAGGATAAATATCCGATTATCTCAACGATCCCGGCCGCCGGGGGATTGGAGATTCAGGTGGTGGCCGAGCAGGTGGAGGGTTACTCTGCAAAGCAGATAGAGCCGAATCTGGAGCATGCTTACGTGTATTATATGGATTACCTGCTGAAGGATAAGCTGGATATGCAGGTGGACCATAGTATGAATAACGAGTTGTTTAAATAATAATTATAATGAATCTACATAATATCAGTGTTATCTCGAGATATGAAACCCGCTTGTTGAGGCGAAGCTGGTTGTTTCGTATTTTTGCCGTGTTGTCCCTGTTGACTATCGTGGGATGCCATCTTATGCTCCAGAGTAATATGTTTTTTTACCAGTGGGAGGTGACGGGCTTGTCTTCGTCGATTCCTTTCATGAACGTGTATATCTTCAATATCGCCCAATCGATCATAGCGATATTTCTGGCGGGGAATTTTTTGAAGCGAGATAAGAAACTGGATACGGCGGAGGTGATCTACGTGCACCCTATGAGTAATGCTGATTATATTGTAGGGAAGACCTGGGGGATTATCCGGGTGTTTGTTTCGTTGAATATTATTGCCTTGGTGATTGCTTTGCTCGTGCATGTTTTCGCGAGTGAATCGCCTTTCGCCTTGTATCCTTATTTCTTCTATCTGTTCACGTTGGCAATCCCGTCGTTGATTTTTATTCTGGGAATTTCGTTCGTTGTGATGAGTTTCGTGAGAAATCAGGCCGTGACCTTTGTCATTATGCTGGGGTTTGTTGGGGTGACCTTGTTTTACTTGAGCGAATCCGTGCACGGGGCATTCGATGCCTTCGCATTGGCCGTCCCGAATGTTTTTTCTGACGTGACGGGACATGCCGATCTGGAGCCTTATCTGATGCAGCGTTTGACTTTCCTGTTTTTGGGGATCGGGGCGTTGTTGTTTACCATCGTGATGGTGCAACGAATCCCCTTGCACCCGAAAAAGAATAGCTGGTTGTGCTGTGCTGGGGTGATTGTATTGTTGATCGGCGGTGGATTCATGTATTTGTATTTATCTCATTTCCAGATAATCAATCACGAAAGGCAATTATTTGCCGAAAAGTATCGGGCGTATGAGAGTTATGATAAAGTGCGGTTGGTGTCTCAGAATCTGGTTTATTCCCAGGCGGACAAACGGATGGACGTGCGGGCAGAGTTAGAGATAGAGAACGATAGCCCTGTTGCGCTGGATGAGTTTATTTTTTATCTGAATCCGGCCTTGGAGGTGACTCGGTTGACTTGTAACGGAGAGAATGTTTCCTTTAGAAAGGATGAACAGGTTGTGGTCGTGGAGCGGGCTTTGCGTCCCGGGGAGAAGGTGTTCGTGGAAATGGAGTATGGGGGAGGAATTAATGAGAATATCTGTTATCTGGACGTGGAGGATGAGGAGTATTATAATACGCAGACCGGTAGTAGCGTGTTGAGATTTGGAAAAAGGTATGCTTTCCTGGATAAAACGTACACGTTGTTAACCCCGGAGGTGTTGTGGTATCCCGTGACTCAACCTCCCGTGAATATAGATGCCCCTTATAACTTGAGAAAGAATTTTTCCCGGTATTCACTAAAGGTCTTGAAGCCGGAAGGGAAAACGGTTCTTTCGCAAGGGAAAGAACGGCAACGGGGAGATACGGTGGTTTTCACGAACGAAAATCTCTTGCCCGGAATCAGTCTGGCGATAGGAGATTACGAGAAAAAGGCAATCATGGTGGATTCCGTGGAATTTGCGGCTTACGTGTTCGAGGGACATGATAATTTCTCAGAAGTGTTTACAGGATTGCAGGATACGCTGGTCGGTTTTGTCCGGGATGTCAAGAACGAATACGAGATGAGAAAAGGGAGAAAGTATCCTTTCCGTAAATTGGCCTTGACGGAGACCCCGATTTCATTTGCCGGTTATGTCCGGAACTGGAAAGGGAACAGCGAGCAAGTACAGCCGGAGTTCGTGTTCTTGCCGGAACGGTTGGTTTCGTTAGGAGAGGATTTCAAGCAATGGAAGAAAAAATACATGGAATGGGCGGAGCGAGATTCCCGACGAAGTTCTGAACCAGTGGATATTGAGACGGAGATAGTTAATGATTTTATTCGTTGGTATCTGCAAAGTGAGACTATTTATGAGGCAGGAGGGAATATCCTGATCAATATGTTCACGAGGGAGTGGACAGGTGGTTCTCAATTGAACAGGTATGATATATCCGCCTTGTATTTTAATTATGCGAACTCGATTTACTCCAAGGATTTCCCGGTGCTGGATGTCGTTTTGAACGTGATGCAGAAACAGGAAGATGTCGATCAGGGGGGAAGATGGAGACGGATGTTCGGGGGTATGAATGATGCCCAACGGGCAGCGATGTACTTGAATGGAAAAAGTTTTGAACAGGCTATTTCGGATAAGGATTTGTCTTCCGTGATTTTTTACGAGATGCTGAAGTTGAAGGGTAATTATTTGAAAAATTATATCACGGCTAAAGTTCCCTTCAAGGCATTTAAACAGTTTATGTCTGATTTTGCCCGCAGGCATGTGTTCTCGGAAACGAATTTTGGTGAGTTGAATGCTGAGTTCATGAAACAATTCCATTTTAATTTGATGGATCTGATCCCAACGTGGTATACGACAACAAAAACACCGATTATATTGGTTAAAGGAGTAATGGCCGAGAAAGTTTCCATTGATGAATACACGAAATATCTGGTTCATTTTTACGTGCATAATCCGACTGAAACGGAAGGAGTCATTTCTGTTGAGATCGAGGAAGGAGGTCCAAGAGGACCTCGGGGCAGACGAGGGGGAGGTATGCAGGGACAGACACAGGAAAAGGTGCCGTTGAACTATATTATTGAGCCGTTGAACTATAAGGAAATTCGGATGTTGTGTGATGACCGGCCGAATAATATGGTGATCAACACGAATATTGCGCAGAATATCCCGAGTGAGATTATGCAGCATTTCCCCAAGGTGGAAGAGGAAACGGCGGATACATTGACCGGAATTTTCGATATTGACAAAGGGGTTTTTGAATTGGGAGAAAAAGAGATTATTGTCGATAACGAAGACCGTGGATTCCGATTGATTGAGGCTAATCAAAAGAATAAATTGCAGAACTTCTTCAAGAAAGAGGATGAGGATAAGTATAAGAATCTGAATTTCTGGGTTCCTCCGACACGATGGACGGCAACAGTGGGGGTTTCATTCTACGGGGATTATATCAATAGTTGTATGTACAAGAAAGTGGGTAACGGGAATAATAAGGCAGAATGGACCGCATCAATTCCGGAATCGGGGTATTACGAGGTGTATGTGTACGTGCCCGCGAGTCCGGGACCTCGTTGGATGAACAGAGAGGAGAATTATCAGTATTACACGGTAAAACATGACGATGGTGAGGAGGAAATATCGATAAAAGTGACCGGACCAGGGAGTGAAGGTTGGGTGATGCTGGGTAGTTTTTACTTCTCGGAAGGGAAGGCGAGTGTGGTCCTGACTGATAAGGGAAGCGGTACAAGGCAAATGATTTATGCTGATGCAGTGAAATGGGTTTACGCGAATAATAATAAATAATGAATGATATTATGAGAAAGATGACGCCATTGGGCTGGTTAATTTGTGGATTCTTTATGTTGTCCCCGATCTTGGGGAAAGCTCAGTCTACTCAGGAATACGAGGGAAAATCTGAGATCTTGACTTTGGAGAGAGCGTTGGAAATTGCTTACGAGAATAGTCCCACGTTGCGCCAGAGTAAGATTAGTCTGGAACAAAGTCAAAATTCATTGATTTCGCAGAGAGCTTCGTTGAAGTCCCAGTTTTCCTTGGATTTGAATCCGTTTAGTTATTCACGGAATAGTTCATTCCAGGAATTGAATTCAGAATGGAATACGTTTAGATCGCTAAGTTCCTCGGGAACGTTTACTATTCGCCAACCGATAAAATGGACAGATGGAACGATTTCCTTAAATGAGAATTTTGGATGGCAGGATGAGGCAAACCAAACATTGAACAGGACGAGTACTTCTTTTTTTAATCGTTTAACCTTGAGTCTGGAACAGCCAATTTTTACTTACAATCGGACAAAACTTGAGTTGCGCCGCTTGGAGTTGGCATTGGAAAGGTCAAAGTTGAATTATGCCATGCAGCAGTTGAATATCGAGAAAACCGTTACTCAGGCTTTTTATCAAGTGTATCAAAGTTATAAGAATTTGCTTACTGCTCGGGAAGAGTTGAAAAATCAGCAACAGAATTACGAGGTGATCAAGGATAAGGTGGAGCATAATTTGGTTGCCAAGGAGGAATTGTTCCAGGCAGAGGTGAATTTGGCAAACAGTGAATCCAGCCTGTATGACCAGGAAACGAGTTACGAGAATACTAAGGATCAATTTAAACAGACCTTGGGTTTACCCTTGGATATGGATATTTCCGTGCTTCCCAACACGGAGGTCGTGCCGGTCGAAGTGGATTTAAACCAAGCGGTACAACATGCCTTGAAGCAGCGTATGGAATTAAGAAACATGGAGATTCAGATAGAAGAAGGTACGTTTAGTTTGATAGAGGCTAAGGCAACGAATGAGTTTAAAGGAAGTATTTCCGCACAGGTCGGGCTTTTCAGTACAGGCTCTAATTTTTCCGGGGCGTTCCGGAATCCGGATGATAACCAAGACGTGGGTATCTCTCTTACGATCCCGATCTGGGATTGGGGGGTGCGGAAGGCGACAATCCGTAACGCGGAATTGAGCAATGAGTCGACAGAGATTGATTTCGAAGAAGAGAAGAAGACTATTGTCATTGAGGTCCGTCAGTTGTGCCGCAATCTACCGAAATTGGTTAAGCAGATTGAGATTAACCGGCAGAAAATAAAGAACGCCGAGATGACTTACGAAATTAACCTGGAGAATTATCGGAATGGAACGATTACCGGTATGGATCTGCAGCAGTATCAAACCCAGTTATCCAGTGCAAAAACGGAATACACGAATTCGCTGATTCAATATAAGATTGAATTGTTGAATCTGAAAATACAGACTTTATGGGATTATCAAACAAATACTTCTTATTTACCTGTTGATTTATTAAAATAAAACGTGAAAAACTATGACAAATACGACAAAATATATAGGCCTTGTATTATTGGCATTCTCGTTAAATGCCTGTAATAATCAAAGAATGAGTTCCTCCAGTGAGACGACAACACCCGTTTGGTTGTCGCAGGTGACCAAGCGTAATATTCAGGAATTGGCAACGACCACGGGAACAGCCAAGGCGGCCAAAACGGTAGAGTTGCAGTCGGAAATTGAAGGGGTTTATAAACTGCAAATTAATCCGAAGACGAAACGTCCTTATAAATTGGGGGATATCGTGGAGGCCGGTGCCGTGATTATCCGTTTGGAAAACAAGGAGCATGAAAACAGTGTTCAGATAAAAACGAAGGAAATGGCCGTGGATATAGCGGAGAAGGAATGGAAAGGGCAGAAGGCCGTGTACGAGAAGGGGGGAGTGACCGAGAAGGACGTGTTGAACGCGGAAAGTAGTTATATCAACAGTCAGACGGATCTGGAAAATGCCTATATGGAATTGGAGAAAATGACCATAAAGGCTCCGTTTAGAGGGGTGATCGTCAATCTGCCTTATTACACGCCGGACGTGAAGGTCGCTTCCGGGCAGGTGATGCTGGGCATGATGGATTACAGCAGCATGTACATGGAGGTGGAATTGCCGGAGAATACGATAGACAAGATTAAGGAAGGACAAAAAGTGATGATTACGAATTATAATATCAAGTCGGATACACTGCAAGGTTCCGTTACTCAATTGTCCCCGGCTATAAATGAAGAAACCCGTACGTATTCCGGTTTTATCACGATCAAGAATCCCGAATTGAAATTGCGGCCGGGAATGTTTGCCAAAGGAGAGATAATTACCTTGTCCAAGGAGAATGTGTTGGCGATCCCGAAGGAAGTTGTAAGCAAACGGCGAAACAATACGATGGTGTTCACGGTAGAGAATAATAATCGGGCGACAGAGAAAGTGATTAAGACGGGAATCAGTGACGATAAATATATCGAGGTGGTTTCCGGTTTGGAGGAAGGGGATAAGATTGTGACGAAGGGATATGAGTGGCTACAAAATAGAAGTAAGGTTAAGATTATGAAGTAAAATTCGAGAGGATGAATAAAATCACGAAATTTGCGGTCAAGTATCCGGTAAGCGTACTCATGCTGACTTTGGCGGTATGTTTGCTGGGAATTATCTCCTATGACAAATTAGGAACGGATCTTTTCCCTGATTTGAAGAATCCTTCTCTTTACGTGGAGTTGGAAAGCGGGGAACGTCCACCGGAAGAGGTGGAACAGCAATTCACTTCCCGCGTGGAGGCGTTGGCGGCCCGACAGGAAGGGGTACGGAGCGTGTACAGTGTTTCCAAGGTCGGTTATGCCAAGGTGACGGTGGAGTATAGCTGGGATCAGGATATGGATGCTGCCTTTCTGGATTTGCAGCGCAATCTGTCCCAGATTTCCCAAATGGATGGGGTGGATGAATTGAATGTTACCCGTTATGACGCGAATGCTACGCCTATCATGACGATAGCCCTCACGCATAACGAGGTGAAGGATATGAATGAATTGCGGAAAACCGCCGAGAATTACATGCGTAATGAATTGGTTCGGGTGGATGGTATTGCCGATATTCAATTGACCGGCCAGGAAGAGGCTATCGTGGATATCGCGACTGATCCTTATTTGCTGGAAGCTTTCGGGTTGACGGTTGATGCCATAGCCCAACGCATAGAGGGACTTAACCAGAATGTGTCCGGGGGGACGATTCAGGATAATGATATTCAATATAACGTGAAAGGGGTGAATCTACTCGGAAGTATTGAGGATATAGAGAATATCATTGTCACGTTTAAGGAGTCTTCCACGACTTCGGAAACGACCACTGCTTCAACGCAGTCTACCCAAACATCGGTAAAGGCTCCGGTCTATTTGAAAGATGTGGCGACAGTTACCTTGCGGAATGAAGACCCCGAGAATATCGCCCGTTATAATGGGGAACGATGCCTGGGAATCAGTGTCTATAAGGAAAATAAATACAACACGGTGAATGCCGTGGATAATCTGCTGGAAAAGATTAAGGAATTCGAGAAAAGTTTGCCGGGGTATAATTTCCATATCGTCAGCAACCAGGGGGATTTTATCTCCAGTTCCATTCAGGAAGTGAAGGATTCCGCGTTAATGGGTATTTTGTTGGCGGTAATCATTCTGTATGTCTTCCTGCGGAGGGTGAACATGACGCTCATCGTGAGTGTGTCTATTCCGATATCGATAATCGCCACGTTTAATCTGATGTATTTTAACGGTCTCTCGTTGAATATTATGACGTTGGGTGGTTTGGCTCTGGGAGCTGGAATGTTGGTGGATAACGCGATTGTGGTTATCGAGAATATCTTCCGGAATCAGGACGAGAATAATCTTCAGCCGGAACAGGCGGCCATCGTGGGTACTTCTGAGGTTGCGGGTGCTATTACGGCTTCCACGTTGACGACTATTGTGGTCTTCCTGCCTATCGTGTATTTGCAGGGTGCGGCAGGGGAATTGTTCAAGGAACAGGCCTGGACGGTTAGTTTCTCCTTGTTGTCCTCCTTGTTTGTCTCCATCCTCTTTATCCCGATGTTGGCGGCAAGATTCATGAAGAAAAAGGAGAACGTGAAAAGTTCGGCTATCACGATCAAGGGATTCGGACGTTTTGTCGGCCGGGTTTTGAAAATGAAATACACGGTGATTCTGGTAGCCGCCTTGTTGATGGTTGGTTCTTACCTGATGTTGCCGTTTATCGGGATGGAATTTATGCCTAAGGCGGATTCCAAGGAATTTTCCGTGTATGTGAACATGGAGCCTGGAACCCGATTGGCAAGTACGGACAATGCCATGTTGAGTCTGGAGGATGCCATAAAGACATTGGGTGGAGAAGATATTGAATGGATATATACCCAGGTTGGACCTTCAAACTTGGAGAGTCAGGGAGATGCCAAACTGGAAGAAGAGAATCAAGCCTGTATCACCGTAAAGGTAAAACAGGATTCTCCGTTGGATGCCGATTATTTTATCAGTCATATCAGTGAATCCTATACCTTGCCGGAAGGTATTGAGATTTCCTACGAGAAAGAACAATCCGCCCTGCAAAGTATTTTAGGTACGGAAGGAGCCCCGTTGGTGATTGAGGTGAAGGGAGAAGAACTTGCCTTGTTGGATGAATTATCTTCCGAGATAAAGCAGAAAATAAGCGATATCCCCGGTATTTATGATATCAAGACTTCCATGGAAAAAGGAGCCCCGGAAGTGGAAATAAAGATCGACCGTCTGAAGAGCGGTATATACAGTATCGATGTGAGTTCGGTCAGTCAGCAGGTGGCCGAGAAGTTAAGCGGAAAGACTGCCGGAACATTTGAGACTAACGGGGAAACCGTGAATATCGAGATAAAAGTACCCGAGGTTGCTTTGTCCGATATTTATAATATCGAGATTATACAAGGCGACAAGAAGTATCGCTTGGGCGAGATTGCCGATATTGAGATTACCTCTGCTCCTCAACGGATAAACAGGGTGAACCAAAATCGGACGGCGGAGATTACGGCCATGATAGAAAAGGGCTATTCTTTGAGCCAAATCACTCCGGCCATAGAGGAACGTCTGGCTACGGTCGAATTCCCCTCTAAATATATGGCATCGATTACCGGAGAGGAGGCCATGAGACAGGAATCCTTCAGCGGATTGGGATTTGCCTTGTTCTTGTCGATTCTGCTTGTTTACATGGTGATGGCCGCCCAGTTTGAGTCGTTGCGCCATCCCTTCACGATATTGTTGACAATTCCGCTGGCGGGTGTGGGATGTATCCTGGCATTCCTGCTTACCGGTCAGACGTTGAACATGATGGCTTTCATCGGTATTATCATGTTGGCGGGTATTGCGGTGAACAGCTCGATTATTCTGGTGGATGCCATAAACCGTTTAAAGGCGGAGGGTCATCCGTTGGAGGAATCGATTATGATGGCTGCCCAGTATCGAATCCGGCCGATTATCATGACGAGTGCGACGACAATCCTGGCATTGTTGCCCATGTGCTTCGGTTTTGGGGAGGGAGCATCGTTGCGTTCCCCGATGGCTTTGGCGGTAATAGGTGGATTGCTTACTTCCACGGTAATGACTCTTGTCGTTATCCCGTGTGTGTATTATATTTTTGATAAGAAAAAGTCATGAACACGATAATAAAAAGACGGGTTCTTGTATCGATGATTTTCATCGGGCTGGTCATGATGGGCATATTTTCCCAGAAGTACCTGCCGATGGAATTATATCCCAACGCCGATCTCCCGGTTTTAAGTGTCAATATTACCTCCAAGAGTGAACTTGATCCCACGTACGTGGAGAATCAGGCGGTAATACCCGTGGAGGGTGCGGCCAGTGCTTTGGCGGGAGTGGAGGAAATGGAGACCCGGATAACTCCCCGGGGGGCAAATGTGACGATCTCCTTTGCCCAGAGTGTTGATTTGAAGTATGCCTTCCTTCAGCTGGAAGAGAGAATCAAGAGCATCAGCGGAAATATCCCGGAGATTTTTGAGATACAGGTGAATAAGGCTCCAACGGGCATGGCGAACGATATGTTCATGGAGATTCAGGTGTTGGGGAACGAGGATATCGATTATATCCGTAATATAACAGATGCCGATATTGTACCTTACCTGGAGAATATTGACGGTATTGCTTCCGTGAATACTTTAGGGGGACGGGAAAAGAGTATAGAGGTAATCGTTGATCCGGAAAAGTGCGAAGCCTTGAATATAACGAATTCAAGAATCAGCAGTCTGATTTCTCAGAATTTGGCTGAGCGGAGCTTTGCCGGTGCCGTTTACGAGAACAACAAGCGTTATTTCGTGAACGTTTCTGCAGAATACCTGGCAACCGAGGATTTGGGAAGTATTGTGGTAGCTCCCGGTCCGATACAATTGAAAGACATTGCCGAGATTCATTTTGGGGTCAAGGAAGAGGATTCCTATTCCCGGACGAACGGTAAGGCTACGGTTTCTTGTATCCTGTCAAAATCCCCGATGGTGAATGTGATCGACCTTTCAGAACGGGTGCGAAAGGAAATAGACCGACTGAACGGGGAATTGGCATTCCGGGGCATCTCGATAGAGGTGGAGAATGATACCGCTGAGGTGATGAATGATAATATTGATGCGATTATTGACCTCGGACTTTCCGGGGCGATTCTGGCCATATTCGTGCTGTTCCTGTTCTTGCGGAAAATCCGTATTGTCAGCATTGTCGCATTTGCCATACCGATATCCGTGTTTTCCTCATTCTATTTCTTTTACCTTTTTGGCATATCGATAAACACGTTGACCCTTACGGGTATCGCTTTGGCGGTTGGTATGTTGTTGGATAACTCTGTCGTCGTGATGGAGAATATATACCGGCTGAAAGGTCTGGGGGTACAGAGTGATGAGGCTTGTGTCCGGGGAACCGTGGAGGTCTGGAAGTCCATTGTGGCGGCAACGGTCACCACGATTACGGTTTTCTTGCCCTTCCTGTTTGCTGAGGATTACATGATTCAGCTTATCGGGGAGCATGTCGGGGTATCCATCATCGCCACGTTGACCATTTCGTTGGTTGTCGCCCTGTTGCTTATTCCCATGGCGATGAATTATATCTTGAAGAAACGGCAGGAAGACGTTAACTTTAACAACCTGTCTGTCCATAACCGTTTAATCCAGATGTACGTGGCCATCCTCAAGATGGCATTGCGCAGACCCACGCAGGTGATTCTGGTGGCTTTGGTCGCCTTGTTGATAACCGTGGTGCTGTCCACGAGTTTGTCCCTGAATACGCTGAAAGAAATAGAATCGGATAGTTTTAATGTGTATATCACCTCTCCCAGCGGTTCCACGTTGGAGAAAACGGACGAGAGTGTCCGCCTCTTCGAGGATGAACTGAAACAGATTCCCGAGGTGGAGAAGTTCTCTTCCAAGGTATATGCGGAGGATGCCAGCCTGACGATTAAACTGAAAGAGGATTTCGAGGATATAAACAAGAAAACCATAGCCCAGTTAAAGAACGAGATCCTGGGTATAGCCAATCGGGTGAATATATACCAGATTAGTCTTGAAGCCATGGAAAGCAGCGAGAATTTCAAAGGTTCCGGTAGCGCAATGATGGGTAATTCCTCCCTGCTTCGTTTGATGGGAATGGGAAGCCAGCGGGAAAAGATTATCATCAAGGGGCAGGATTTCGAGAAAATGACCAGTCTTGCCGAGTACCTGCAATTCCAATTGGAGGATTTGGAGAATATCTCTAACGTGAACGTGAGCTCCAGTCGGGGTAATTCCACGGCCAAAATCTATTTTGACCAGTATCTCATGGGTATGAATGACGTGACTCCCACGAATGTGACGGACGAGTTGAATAATTTCGCCCCGCAGAACATTACCGAGGTCAAATACAAGGAAGGCGACCAGGAATATGATATCATCATCCGGGATATCAATTATGACGAGAATGATGAGACGACGCAAACCCGTAGTTTGGAGGATTTGCGGAATCTTTACGTCACGAACAGTAATGATGCCCTTGTTCAGCTTCGGAGTTTCGGTAGGATCAATCTGGGTGAAGATCAGGGGAATATCACGAGGGTGAACCAGGAGAAGGAGATTAACGTCTACTATTATTTCAGTTCGGATATCAATGAATCCCGGGAGTTGTTGGATGCGGCCCGGGAGGAGATTGATGAGGTGGTACAGAATCTGGATATTCCCACGGGTATTGCTGTTGAGGTAGTGCACGAGGAGAATGAACTGGATGACTTCACCTTCCTGATTCTGGCGGCATTCGTGCTGATTTATATGATCCTGGCAGCCGTGTTCGAATCATTGACGGCCCCGATCGTATTGATGTTTACCATTCCGTTGGCAGCTATCGGTTCGCTGTTGCTTTTGTTGTTCACGAGCAATTCCTTGATGAATGCCAACGTGCTGATCGGTTTTATTATTTTGATTGGTATTGTTGTAAATAACAGTATTATCCTGATAGACTATACTTCGTTGCTTCGTCGGCAGGGCTACCGGAAACAGCGGGCGATTATCATTGCTGGGTTGTCCCGTTTGCGTCCGATTCTGATTACGGCAATCACGACGATTATTGCCATGGTGCCTTTGGCTATGGGACAGGGGGAATATGTCTCTGGATTGGGCGCTCCTTTTGCCATCACGGTCATCGGGGGCTTGACGACCAGTACGCTGCTTACCCTGATTATTATCCCGACGCTTTATTCCGGTTTGGAGGATGCCTTGCGGCGCCTTCGCACCCAAAGTTTGTGGATGAAACTGTTGCAACTGACCCTGTTTGTTGTTGCAGTGGTATGTACATTCTTATGGAGTCACACGATACTGAATCGGATTCTTTACCTGATTCTGAGTGTAATTCTGGTACCGGGTATCACCTGGTTCCTGGAGAACAGCCTTCGTCGGGCACAAAGCAATATCATTCCGGAAAACGAGGAACTGGTTATCCGGATTTGCAATCTGGTGAAGATCTATGGCCGTCCTTCTCTCTTTACCCGGGAATGGATGTCCGGATTGAAGATACGGGAACGTCTGGGATTGAATAATCAGTATCATACCTGGAAGGATTTGGAATGCATGTTGTGGCTGTTGCCGATCGTGGTTTTCATGTTTTAT
This sequence comes from uncultured Butyricimonas sp., assembly GCA_944321845.1. Classification (GTDB taxonomy): domain Bacteria; phylum Bacteroidota; class Bacteroidia; order Bacteroidales; family Marinifilaceae; genus CALUMT01. The sequence goes on along the minus strand of CALUMT010000012.1, from coordinate 115,788 downwards.
TTCACCTTCTTCTATCAGGTGATGTTTTTCTGGGCCTTCCTCTTCTCGTTGATCACTTGGTTCCTGACACTGAATATACTGGATATTTTCCGTCAGTTCTGCGTGAACCGGGAAAACCGCTTGTGGGGCAGGATGATTACCTGGATTCGTCTGGTTGTTTACTATGCCGGGCCTTTGGCGGTATTGATCTGGGGCGGTCAGAAGTTTGACAATAGCGGGGCGGCCGTCTTCTTCGGGTTGTTCTGGTATGCCGGAATCGGAGCCCGTTACCTGTCGGAAAAGATCAATCGTGAGAATATTAATATCGACCTGATTGACGGACGTTTCCGTGTATTGCGGAAAACCATATTCCGCCTGGCGGCTCAGATGCCGTTTATCGGGGCCAAGAAGAAACCCTTCAAGGCGTTGAATTCCGTTTCCATGGAAATCACCACCGGTATGTTCGGGCTTCTCGGGCCGAACGGGGCGGGTAAGACAACCCTTATGCGTATCATCTGCGGTATCTTCGAGCAGAGTTATGGTAAGATATTCATCAACGGTATCGATACCCAGAAGAAACGGGAGGAATTGCAGGGACTTATCGGTTATCTGCCGCAGGAATTCGGTACATACGAGAACCTGACGGCCTGGGAATTCCTCGAGTATCAGGCCTTGCTGAAAGGGATATACAATAAGAAAATCCGGGAGAACCGTATCGCGGAGGTACTTTCCGCCGTGCACATGTACGAGAACAAGGACAAGAAAATCGGCGGTTTCTCCGGTGGTATGAAACAGCGTATCGGGATTGCCCAGACCCTGTTGCATCTGCCCCGTATCCTGGTGGTGGATGAACCCACGGCAGGACTTGACCCGCGGGAGAGAATCCGATTCCGGAATCTGCTCGTGGAGCTTTCCCGTAACCGTATAGTGATTTTCTCGACCCACATTATCGAGGATATTGCCAGTTCCTGTAACCAGGTTGGCGTTATCAACAAGGGTGTGTTGAAATATCACGGTACGCCGGCCGACATGGAGAATATCGCCAAGGATGTCACGTGGACTTTCGAGATTCCAGTTCGGGATTTCGCCAAATTGCCTGCCGACCTGCTGATTGTCCACCACATTCGCCAGGGCGAGATGATTCGGGTGCGTTGCCTCAGCGAGCGTAAGCCCACCGAGAATGCGGAACACATACTGCCGGCCTTGGAGGATTCCTACCTGTGGCTGTTGCGTAACGTGAAATTGGAAAATAAAGAAGAGCTGATTACCCGTGCCGGGCTGAAGGACAGGTGATGCTCCGTGAAATGATTTAAGTCTGAAGATTATGATACAGTTTTGGATAACAATAAAAAAGCTGGTACAATATAACATCAAGATTATATTCGGCAACAAGTTCCTGTATTTTATGCTGGCGGCCCTGGCCTTTTTCGTGATTACCGTGATTGCCCGCCTGTTCGGGAATGACGAGATTACGGCCGCCTCGGCCTATTCCATGCTGATGTTGCCCTGCATCCTGCTGGTGTTTTATCCCATGTGTTTCGGGGTGCAGAATGACCAGGATGCCAAGATCGTGGAAATCATTTTCGGGATACCGAATTACAGCTACAAGGTATGGCTCCTGCGTCTGGTTATCGCTTATTTCATTTGCTTCATTATCACCTTCCTGTTGGCGGTACTCACGAACTGGGTCATTGTTTCCGTACCGCCCATGGATTTGACCTTGCAGTCGATGGTCCCTGCTCTTTTTATCGGCACGCTCGCCTTTTTCCTGAGCACGGCCATCAAGAACGGTAACGGAACTTCCGTGGTGATTATCATCATCGCCCTCGTGCTGAATTTCATGAGCGGAATGCTGGAAGCCTCCCAATGGAATATCTACCTGAATCCTTACGATGTACCTATCGATAAGAATCCCGAGATATTCCTGAATACCGTTTTCCATAACCGCATGAACATGTTGATTGCTTCGGCCCTCTTTATTATTTTTGGCCTGAACAATACCCGCAACCGGGAGAAGTTTATCTAATGCGATGTAAGTAATGAAGAAGACAGTTATCTATAATGCCACCCTCGTGCCAATGAACGAGCAAATGGACGTGTTGCCGGGGGGCTCCCTGTATATCGAGGGGAATACGATACGGGAGGTTGCTCCCTCGAAAATAGAACGGGAGGATGCCGAATATGTCGATGCCCGGGGAATGGTTGTCATGCCGGGATTTATCAATACCCACACTCACCTGCCGATGGCCTTGTTGCGGGGTTATGCCGATGATCTGCCCCTGCATCGCTGGCTGACGGACTATATTTTCCCGGCCGAGGCTCGTTGGATGACGCCCGAGAACGTGGCAGTCTCGACCCGCTTCGCCTTGATCGAAATGATCAAATCGGGAACGACCTGCTTCAACGACATGTATTTCTTCGAGGAAATCATTGCCCGGGAAGCCAAACGGGCGGGAGTCCGCGGAGTCGTGGGGGAATCCTTGATTGATTTCCCTACCCCGAGTTTCCGCACGCTGGAGGAAGGTATTGCCCGTACGGAGTCTATCCTCCAGGAATGGAAAGGCGACCGCCTGATTACCCCCGGTGTGTGTGCCCATTCGCCTTACACCTGCTCCCGGGAAACCTTGCGGCAGGCCAAGCAGTTGTCTGAAACTTACAATTGCCTCTTGCAGATACATGTTTCCGAAACTCGCAAGGAGGTGGATGATTTACTGGCCAGCGAGGGGAAACGTCCCGTGGAATATCTTTACGGCTTGGGACTGTTGGATGACAGGACCGTTGTGGCTCATGGCGTGTGGTTGAATGAACGCGAGATTGATTTGCTGGCCCGTTGCGGGACCTCGGTGGCCCATTGTCCCAAGAGCAATCTCAAGCTCGCCAGCGGTATCGCCGACACGGATACCTACCTGCGTCGGGGAGTGAACGTTTCCCTCGGTACGGATGGGGCGGCCAGCAACAATACTCTCGACATGGTCGAGGAGATGCGTTTCGCTGCCTTGTTGCCCAAGGGTGTCCGCCAGGATCCCGAGGCCATGAATGCCCGCCAGGCTCTCCGGGTGGCGACCATCAATGGTGCCAGGGCTGTCGGTTTGGGTGATATCACCGGTTCGCTCGAGGTGGGGAAACGGGCCGACCTGCTCCTCGTGCACCTGGATGCCAGTAACGCGATGCCAATTTACGACGTGTATTCTGCCCTCGTTTATGCCATGAACAGCAAGAATGTCCGTTCGTCCATGATTGACGGCCAATGGGTGATGCGCGACCGGGTGATGCTTACTATCGATAAGGAGGAGACCATGGAGGCTGTCCGTCGTCTCGCCCGGGAAATTCGTCCTTGAACCCTCAGGAGAAAATCTCCCGGATGACCCGTATGCTTTTCGTGTTGAAATCAATATTCAGGTGGAATCCCAGGAAGAGTAGGGCTATATCAAGCAGAATCTTCCGGCTTTCCTGGTTCAACGGGATGTTTTTCAACTCCTCCATCGGGCAGGTGCAGAGGGAGTGGATTACCCGGGCCGAACGGTCCCCCGTGCAGTAATTCCCCGGTACGGCCGCGGGCTTGAAACACCCGTCGTTGATGTCGAGTACGTATCCCTTCTCGTAGCTGTTGTGGTTGATGCCGAATCCCATGATGCGGCTCAGGCGGAACAGGAACAGCAGGTTGAAGTTGGCGATATCTTCCCGCGTGGCGTTCAGGTATTCCACCGAATAACGCAGGTACTCGAACAGCTGCTCGTTCGGTTCGGAGAAACGCAGGGCAAGGGAGAGTACTTCCCCCCACAGGAGGGCGATATTCATTTTGTACACGTCGAAATAAATGGCGGAGGTATCCGTGAGCGATTGGGTCGATTTCAGCTTGTGTAATCCACCCCGCTCGTTGGGCAGGTACTCGATCTCCACCAGCTGCATGCATTGGGTGGACAACGCCGTTTTCCGCCGGAAAGACGGTATTGGTGTGATAAATTGCATGAATCCCCGTTCGCCCGTGTAGGTTTGCAGGATCTGCTGTTGCTCGGAATAGGGCACGCTTTTTAATATCACTGCCTTTACGGTCTGCATTCCCGGGTGTTTATCGTTCGTTCAGGAATTTCCGGAGTGCTTCCGTGGCCCGCCCCCGGTGGCTGATTTTGTTCTTGTCCTCCAGGCTCATCTCGGCGAAACTTTGGGTGAATCCCTCCGGTCGGAAAATCGGGTCGTAACCGAATCCCCCTTCTCCGTGCCGTTCCCGTAGGATTTCTCCCCGAACCTCCCCCTCGAACAGGTGTTCCTGTCCGTCCAGGAGCAGGGCGATGACCGTACGGAACCGTGCCCGGCGATTGGTCTCCCCGCTCATCTTGTCCAACACCTTCCGCATGTTGGCTTCCGAGTCGTGTCCGTCCCCGGCGTATCGGGCGGAATACACGCCCGGTTCTCCTCCCAATGCCTCGATTTCCAAACCCGTGTCATCGGCGAAACAATTCACCTTGTATTTATCCCGGATATACCGGGCCTTCTGCAGGGCATTCCCTTCCAGGGTATCCTGCTCTTCCGGGATATCTTCCTGACACCCCAATTCCTTTAGTGATACGATATGGAATTTTTCCCCGAGAATTTCCCGTATTTCTTCCAGTTTATGCACATTGTTTGTCGCGAAAACCAACGTGGTTTGTCCGTTTTTTGTTTCTTCCGTGTTCATGATTCGTGAATGTTTTTACCCTTCTTCCCTCGCGAATGTAGGCATTCGCCTTTATTCATCAAAATCCTTTGTCTGCGTTCTTCTGTTCCTCTGCCTTTCTTCTGCTTTCCTTTTCTCGTGCTTGTATGACTTTCTCTTCTCTGCCATCTTTCCGGTGCTGTTCTCGGGCTGATTATCTCCTGATCACTTCTTGGTATAATTGCTGGAATCCGGTCGGTGAAGAGCCGATGAGAACTTGTGGATGTGAGGAGAGAAAAAGCTACTGATTACCGGGGAATAAGAATATGGTATATTGGTTATTACGGGTGAATTGATTTTATTGTATCTTCGCGAGGTATTTTTAAGGAAGTGATATGCAAACAGGTGTAGTGATAAAGTCGACGGGGAGCTGGTATATTGTACGGCTGGAGGAGGGGATGAACGTGGAATGCCGGATGAAAGGAAAGTTCCGGATGCAGGGAATCAAGACGACGAATCCCGTGGCGGTGGGGGATGTGGTGGACGTGGAGGTCGGGACGGAGGGTGCCGTGATTACCGGAATCCATGACCGGAAGAATTATATTATCCGCAAGGCGACGAATCTGTCGAAACAGGCGCATATTATCGCGGCGAACGTGGATGTGGCCATGCTGGTGGTGACGGTGAATCACCCGGTGACTTCAACCGTGTTTATTGACCGTTTTCTGGCTTCGGCGGAGGCTTATCGTATTCCGGCTGTGCTGGTGTTCAACAAGGTGGACTTGTATGACGAGGAGGAACAGCTCATGATGGGAGCCTTGACCCAGGTGTACACGGAGGTGGGGTACGAGTGCCTGCATGTGTCCGCGGTGACGGGGGAGGGACTGGAACGGATGAAGGAGTTGATGCGGGGGCGGGTGACGGTGTTTTCCGGGTTGTCGGGTGTGGGTAAATCCTCGCTGGTGAACCGGGTGGAACCGGGATTGCACCTGAAGGTGGAGGAGATTTCGGACGCTCACGACACGGGACGGCACACGACGACCTTTGCCGAGATGTTCCCGTTGCGGGAAGGCGGGTACGTGGTGGATACTCCCGGGATCCGGGCTTTCGGGTTGATCGGGATGGAGAAAGGGGAAATTTCACATTATTTCCCGGAGATATTCCGGTGTTCGGCAGGATGCCGTTATAACAATTGCACGCACACGCATGAGCCGGGTTGTGCCGTGGTGGCTGCCGTCGAAAGCGGGGAGATCAGCGAGAGCCGTTATTTCAGCTACACGAGTCTGCTGGAGGAGGGGGATGACAAGTACCGTAAGTCGGATTATTAAGGGAACGGGAGGTTTAAATATTGAAAAAAAAGGGAGTTTGTGATTAGCGTGTTGGAATTTTTTGTACATTTGCGCCGTTTTACTTGGAGAATCGTGGATAAGTTGAAAGAATATAAGATAGCCTACAGGGGATTAGGAGAAGGGGTTCACTCCTTCGAGTTTGACATGGGCGCTGATTTCTTCGACTGTTTCGAGGCTACAAGGGGAACGGAAGGGTTGGTGAAAGCGAAGGTGGATATCGTGAAATCGTCCTTGTTAATGGAGGTGAGGATGGAGATGAACGGGAGCGTGAAGGCTATTTGTGACCGGTGTCTGGAGGAGATGGATCTGCCGATAAAGGGAGAAATGAGGCTTTACGTGAAGCAGGGAGGCAAGGAAGATGAGGACTCGGGAGATGATGATTTTATCCTGTTGTCGCAGGATGCCGATTATCTGGATCTGAGCGAGCCGTTGTACGAGATGTTCATGCTTAATTACCCGTTGCGGGTGGTTCATCCGGAAGGGGAATGTAACCCGGAGATGGAGAGAGCGTTGGAGGAATACACGACAGATGAGAATAATAAGATTGATCCCCGTTGGGATGAATTGAAGAAATTAATTAATAATAACTAAATAAAAATAGAGAGAAATGGCACATCCTAAACACCGAATCTCTAAACAGAGAAGGAATAAGAGAAGAACACATGACAAGGCAACTGTTCCCGCAATAGCAAAGTGTTCAAATTGTGGTGCTGCAGTACAGTATCATACTGTATGTCCAGAGTGTGGATATTACAGGGGTAAATTAGCTATTGAAAAAGCAGTTGTAGCGTAAGGATTGCGCGACAAGCGATTGCCTTAGATAATACAAGCCCCCTGTTTGTAGGGGGCTATGTGTGTTTATGGTAATTTATTAATCTTGTAATTGAGAATTTTATGGAGAGGCCAAGAGCAGTAATCACGGGGGTAGGAGCCTATTATCCCGATTATATCCTGACGAACGAGGAGTTGAGCCGGATGGTGGACACGACGGACGAGTGGATTATGACTCGTATCGGAATCAAGGAGAGACGAATCTTACGGGATTCCACGAAAGGCAGCGCCTATCTTGGTGCGCGGGCCGTTGAGGATTTGTTCCGTAAAACGGGGACGAAACCCGAGGAGGTGGATTTGTTGATCTGCTGTACGGTGACCCCTGATATGCATTTCCCTGCCAACGGGAATATCATTTCCGATATGGTGGGTATTAAGAATGCCTTTAGTTTTGACGTGAATGCCGGGTGTTCCGGTTTCCTGTACGGGTTTACTACTGCATGCCAGTACGTGGAGAGCGGGCGTTACAAGAAGGTAGTTGTGGTGGGAGCCGAGAAGATGTCGGTCATCACGGATTACACGGATCGGGCAACCTGTCCTATTTTCGGGGATGCCGCCGCTGCCGTGCTGGTGGAACCGACTATGGAGAACGTGGGTATGATAGACCACATTTTGCGTTCCGACGGTATGGGACGGGTTCACCTGCACATGAAAGCGGGTGGTTCGTTGAAGCCGCCTACCATTGAGACGGTGATGGCCCGGGAACATTATATTTACCAGGAAGGACAGCCGGTGTTCAAGCATGCCGTTTCGAACATGGCTGACGTGTCCGTGGAAATCATGAAGCGGAATAACCTGACTTCTGAGGATGTGGCCTGGCTGGTTCCTCATCAGGCCAACCTGCGTATCATCAAGGCCACGGGCGAGCGTATGGGATTGCCGGCCGAGAAGGTGATGGTGAATATCCACAAATACGGTAACACGACTTCTGCAACAATCCCCTTGTGCCTGTACGAGTGGGAGGATAAGTTGAAGAAGGGGGATAACCTGATTTTAGCGGCTTTCGGTGCCGGTTTCACGTGGGGATCCATTTACCTGAAGTGGGGATACACGAAGGAAAAGTAATATTTGTAGAAAATATTTTCATGAGAAGAACGGGTTGTATAACCCGTTCTTCTTTTTGTAAATAATGGATTGTCTTAGGGATCTTTTTCATGATAAAGTCTTTTTTTTTTTGTTGGTGTTAATATCGGGGGGAGATTTCCGATTTCGGATTAGTTGTAGTATATTTGGCTGTTTAATGTAAATGTATGTCAAACGTGCAACCGAATATGGATTCTCGAGTGGCCATGGTGTTAAAGGATACCGTGGTAAATGGAGACTTGTGCATGAAAGAAGGATTGCGGCTATTCGGGCAGGTGCGTGGAAACGTACAGAGTGAGGGACGAGTGGAGGTTATGTCCGGAGCTGTGGTCGGGGGGAAGGTGAGATGTGATGAGTTGTACGTGGAAGGGAAGATAGAGGGGGAGGTGAAGGTTCGGGTGTTGGAAGTGGGAGATGGAGCCGTGTTGACAGGACGAGTGGAGGTGAACCGATTGCGGGTGAGGGGTATGGATTATATGTTGAAATGGTTGCGATTGGTTAAATGAATTGAATAATGAAATATACATGACAATATGGGAAAAGAAGTTCAGCAACAGCAAGTGGCGGTAAACCTATTGAGTGAGGGAACGGAGATCGTGGGGGATTTGACGGCTGTCAATGATATCCGTTTTGACGGGATTATTAAGGGTAAAATAGAAACAAAAGGGCGTTTGGTGATAGGGCCTTCGGCTAAGGTAGAGGGTGAGGTGACTTCGCCAAGTGTAGATATATTGGGTGCGTTGCAAGGGAAGGTGATTTCTTCCGGGACGGTGTCATTGCGTTCGAAGGCTGTTGTCACGGGAACCATAAAGGCGGCTTATATCGTGATTGAGTCGGGGGCCGTGTTTAACGGGGAATGCTGTATTCAACGGGAAGTTAATCAAAAATAAGAGAAAGTCGTGGTCATTCGGTGCGTGATAATGTTTTCATTGCTAATTATACTGGGCGCTTGCAAACGCCAGTTTAGCGATGAGGTACAAGGTGTTTCGAAAGAATTAGCCCAAGAAAGAAAAGCTAATATCGGGGGAGTTTCTTATAATCTTTATTTTTCGATACCGAAAGAAAGGGATCAGGTGATTTCCGCTGAGAGCGAGATCACTTTCGAGATGTTGAATTTGTCTTCTTTGGTGTTGGATTTCAAGGAGAGTGAGAATCATTTGCAAGCGGTAATCGTGAATGGGGAGGAAGTGCCTTACGAGTTCGTGAACGAGCATATTGTCATTCAGCAGAAGTATTTGAAAGAAGGACGTAATAATGTTTTTATCCGGTTTATCGCGGGAGAGGCTGCCTTGAACCGGGGGGAGGATCTGATGTACACGCTGCTGGTGCCGGATCGTTGCCGGACATTGATGCCGTGTTTTGATCAGCCGGATATAAAAGCCCGTTTCAAGTTGATGCTGAAGGTGCCGGTGACCTGGCGTGCCGTGGCTAATGGGGAACCGATCCGGACGGAGTATTTTGATGATTATAAGTTGTGCGAATACGAGGAAACACGTCCTTTGAGTACCTACCTGTTCGCTTTTGCCGTGGGTAAGTTCAATTACACGGAACGATACGTGGATGGCAGATGGATTGGGGTGTATTATCGGGAGACGGATACGGCGAAAGTGAATGCCAGTATTCCCGTTATCGTGGAGCAGGTGGGACATTCGCTGAAGTGGATGGAGGCTTACACGGGAATCCGTTATCCATTCGAGGTGTATAATGTGGTGGCGATACCTTCCTTCCAATTCGGGGGAATGGAGCATCCGGGAGCGACTTATTACCATGAATCCCGCTTGTTTCTAAGGAAAGATGCGGATTTGGCAGCCCAAATGAGCCGTTCGAATGTGATTGCCCACGAAACGGCGCATATGTGGTTTGGTGATCTGGTGACGATGAAATGGTTTGATGATGTGTGGTTGAAAGAGGTTTTCGCCAATTTTATGGCAGATAAAATCATGGAGGAGCTGTATCCGGATGAAAATCATCGTTTGAACTTTTTCTTGAGTCACTATGAAGCCGCTTTGAGCGTGGATCGGACTGCTGGGGCAAATCCTATTTTGCAGGAGTTGGATAACCTGGAGAATGCGGGTACGCTGTATGGCAATATTATTTACCATAAGGCTCCTATCATGATGAAGATGCTGGAGCGGAGGGTGTCTGAACGAAAATTGCAGCTGGCCTTGAGAAAATATTTACGTCAATGGAATTTTTCTAATGCCAGTTGGGATGATTTGATCGCCTTGCTGGAGAGTTCTACCGGAATGAATCTGCAGGAGTGGAATGACGTGTGGATGAAGGAAGCGGGAGCCCCGGTGATTCGTTTTGGAAATACCGGTATTGAACTCGTGGACGAGAGTGGAAAGAATCGGGTATGGCCTCAGGTTATTTCGGTTTTGCGCTCGCCTTATGGAGGGCATTTGCATCGTTACGTTATTGAATTGAAGGATTCGTTGACGGCTTGGCGGGCGAATGATGTGGTATTTCCTGATGGTGATGCCTTGGGATATGGTTGTTTCCTGCCTACTTCTTATTCCGTGCAATTCCTGGATGAGAATTTAAGTCGTTTGCAGGAACCGTTATACAGGGCTGTGGCTTGGCAGCTATTATATGAGGGGGTGTTGCATGAATGTGTAAAAGGAGAATGGTTTGTCCGTTTTTGCTTTAAGCATTTACCGACGGAAGCCAATAATCTGATCGTGAATCGCACGCTTTCTTTTTTGAAAAATGTCTATAATACATATTTGGATGAGGGAACTCGTCAGCTTTTGCAAGATGATTTGGAACGTTTTTGTGTGAACATGATAAAGAACACGCCTAATCAGATGAATCGGAAATCTTATTTCCATACATTGCTTGCGCTGTATTCGTCGCCTAAAGTCGGTTCGGGAATGTTAAAACAGTTGCAACATGTTCCGGTTTTTGGGGATATTAATCTGGATGATAATGACAGAATATCTATTGCCTTGAATCTAGTGTTGAGGGATTCCAATTTGTATGGTTGGGTGAAAAAGTATATCGTGGATTCTGTGAAGAATCGGGATATGGTTAATAAGTTCTTGTTTGTATTGCCTTCTGTGTCAGGTTGTGAGCAGGTGCGAGACAGTGTTTTTAATGCATTGCTTGATGAACGAAATCGGGTGAATGAGGTTTGGGTACAAAATTGTTTGAGTTGGTTGAATCATCCTCGTCGGAGAAGTAGTTCGGAGAAGTATATTCCAATGGTGTTGAGCGAGTTGCAGGAGATTCAGCGGACAGGTGATATATTTTTCCCGGGGGGATGGTTGTCTTCCAGTCTAAGCGGGCATACCGGTAAGAACGTGTATTTGATGGTGAATGACTTCTTGGAGAAGAATCCTAATTATCCGCAGAATTTGCGATTGAAAATATTAACGGCATCCGATCATTTGAGACGATTGTATGCTAAAAAAGAATGATGATGAAACGAGATAATGCATTGATATTGATACCATCCCGTTATGCTTCCACAAGATTTCCGGGAAAGCCTTTGGTGGAGATTGAAGGTAAGCCGATGGTTCAGCATGTGTACGAGAAGGCGATAGCCGTTTCTCCTTTTGTTTATGTGGCCACGGATGATGAACGGATTCGTGCTGCCGTTGAGGCTTTCGGAGGACGGGCCGTGATGACTTCTGCTTCTCATCGGAGTGGTACGGATCGTTGTTATGAGGCTTATTTGAAGGTGAAAGAGGCTTTAGGAAGAGATTTTGATGTGGTGGTGAATGTGCAGGGAGACGAGCCTTTTATTATTCCGGAACAGATTGAATCGTTGATAGAGCGTTTTAATGAACCGGATGTGCAGATAGCTACTTTGGCGAAACCCTTTGAACGTGGAGATGAAATTTTTGACCCAAACAAAGTGAAGGTGGTTTTTTCGGCTCGACAGACAGCTATTTATTTCAGTCGTTCGCCGATTCCTTATTGTCGAGGAACAGAGCCTGAGAAATGGCTTGATCGGGTTTCATATTACAAGCATGTGGGAATGTATGCTTACCGTCCAGAGATTTTGAAGGAAGTAACCTCATTGACACCCGGTATATTGGAGCAAGCCGAATCCCTGGAGCAATTGCGTTGGCTGGAGAATGGGTATACTATTGCCGTGAGTATCACTCATCATGAATCTATTGGTATTGATACTCCAGAAGATTTGAAAAAAATACACTGTTGAAAGAATCTGTATAAAATAAAAGCTGCCGATTCCTCGGCAGCTTTTATTTTATAATGGGATTTATTTCCGTTTTTTATTTTTCTTTTTGTTGTTCGAGGAACTTTCTTTAGTATTCTTTTTGATGGGAGAGTTGCCCTTGCGTCCCCGACGAGAAGATTTTGGTGTTGATGGCGATAACTCTTCGTCTGTAAGGGAAACCTTCGTGTTCTCGCTTTCGCCAACTAAGGTGAAATCCAATTGACGGGCAACCAGATTGGCTTTGGCTACACGGATGCAAACTTGATCACCGAGCTGGTATACTTTTCGGTGATGACGTCCCACGATACAATAATTCTTTTCATCGAATTCGTAATAATCACCTTCTAGCTCGGAGATGGATACCATTCCCTCACATTTCGTATCATTCAGTTCCACGTAGAATCCCCATTGCGTTACTCCAGAGATTGTTCCCATAAACGTTTCTCCCAGTTTGTCAGCCATGAACTCAACTTGCTTGTATTTGATGGAGGCCCGTTCTGCATTAGCCGCAATCTGTTCCATTTCTGAACAGTGTTTACATTTTTCTTCGTATTTGTCGGCATTTACAGATCTACCATTGTCGAGATAACGTTGTAATAAACGATGGGTCATCACGTCCGGGTAACGGCGGATAGGGGAGGTGAAATGCGAGTAGTAGTCAAAAGCTAGTCCGTAATGTCCTATATTTACTGTTGAATATGCAGCTTTGGCCATTGTGCGGATAGCAAGGGTTTCTATTAAATTTTGTTCTGGGCGATCTTTTACATCGCTCATTAATTTATTCATCGACGTGGAAAGATTACGTGGTGTTGTCGTGCGTAACCGATAACCAAAACGGGAGATGAAACGGCTAAAATCTTCCAGTTTATCTTCATTGGGCTGTTCATGAATTCGATACACGAATGTTTTTGCCCGTTGTCCTTCTTTTACTTTACCAATACGTTCTGCAACCTTCTTATTGGCAAGTAGCATGAATTCCTCAATCAGTTTGTTGGCTTCTTTTGAGCGTTTGAAATATACTCCGGTTGGTTTCCCCTTCTCGTCAATCTCGAAACGGACTTCAATACGGTCGAAGTCGATGGCTCCATTCTCGAAACGAGCGGCCCGTAATTTTTGAGCCAGGTCATTTAGCAATAGGATTTCTTGTTTGTAATCCCCTTCCCCGCCTTCGATCATGGCTTGTGCTTCTTCGTAAGTGAAACGGCGGTTGGATCGGATTATTGTCCGTCCGAACCATTGGTTCTGTACCTCAGCGTTGGTATTTAATTCAAAAACAGCAGAGAAACATAATTTCTCCTCATCTGGGCGTAATGAGCATACCCCATTTGATAACCTTTCCGGCAACATCGGGATTGTTCTGTCGACCAAGTAAACGGAGGTTGCTCGATTGTATGCTTCTTTGTCCAGCGTGGAGTTTTCTTCCACGTAATAGCTGACATCGGCAATGTGTACACCAACTTCAATGTTTCCGTTTTCCAGGCGGCGGACAGATAGTGCGTCGTCGAAATCCTTGGCGTCTTTCGGGTCTATCGTGAAGGTTGTGATATCCCGGAAATCTTTCCGTTTTTTGATTTCTTCCGAGGGAATTTCTTCAGCAATCTTGTCTGCTGCTTTTTCTACGTTCGTCGGGAATTTTACGGGAAGTTCGTATTCTGCCATGATGGCGTTCATCTCCGTGTCATTATCTCCGGGTTGACCGAGAACTTCTAATACTTTACCTTCTGGATTCTTTTGGTTTTCCGGCCACGTTGTGATTTTCACGATGGCTTTTTCCCCGTTCTTTGCCCCGTTTAAAGCGGAAAGGGGAATGAAAATATCATATGGCAATTGTTTTCCAGTAGGAATGAGGAAGGCATAATGTTGTGAACATTGGATGGTTCCCACGAATGTTTCCTTTTTTCGTTCAAGAATCTCCACTACTTCCCCTTCTGGTCGGCGGCGTCTACTACGGGCAGAAAGCAATACTTTCACTTTGTCGCCGTTTAACGCATGATTTAGCCATGCCTGTGGGATGAAAACATCTTCCTTGCACTCGTCGGTTATAAGGTAAGCTGTGCCACGGGAGGTCAAATCAATAACTCCAGTTACGTAAGTTTTATTTTCTTTATATTGAAATTTTCCCGGAGCTATTTCCGTTAATAATCGGTCATTCTTCATTTCTCTCAGAACAGTCACGAGAAGTTGTTGGGCTCCTATGTTTTTTAAGCCGAGTCGTTCTGCAATCTGTTTGTGCGTGAATTCCATGTCTGGATTCAAGTCAAACAAATCATATAGCGCTTGGTATATTTCTTTTTTACTGATATCCTTTTTTCTTTTCTTTTCTTTCCTTCCCATGGCAATGTTGTTTTAATGATGACACTAAGGTATATTTTTATTTTGAGATTAGAGGTGAATCCGGGAAATAAGAATGTCTATAATAAAAAAAAAGCCCGCTTTTATGCGGGCTTATATTGGACGTTTTTGATTTTTATTTAATAAGGCCTTTGTCAAATTTTTCTTTGACTTTCACGAGCATGTCATTTGTCATGGTGGTGAGGTCATATTTCGGAGCCCAACCCCATTCTTCCCGTGCGCAGGTATCGTCCATGCTATTGGGCCAACTGTCGGCAATAGCTTGTTTAACAGGATCGATAGCGTAGTCCATTTTGAAATCCGGCATGTGTTTACGGATCTCAGCCGCAATCTGTTCCGGTTCAAAACTCATGGATGCGATGTTGAAACTGTTCCGGTGTTTTAATTTGCTAGGATCAGCTTCCATTAATTGAACAACGGCATTTAAAGCATCCGGCATGTACATCATGTCCATGTAAGTCCCGGCTTTCACGTTACAGGTGAAAGAGCCTTTGCGGATAGCGTCGTAATAGATTTCAACGGCATAATCGGTAGTTCCTCCACCAGGAAGTGTAACGTAAGAAATCAATCCCGGGAAACGTACGCTCCGTGTATCAACTCCAAAGCGATGGAAGTAGTAGTCGCTTAACAATTCACCCGTCACTTTGCACACTCCATATATTGTAGTGTTGGAACGTTGCAGCGTGTCTTGTGGAGTTTTGTCTTTGGGAGTATCTTTCCCGAATGCTCCAATAGAACTCGGAGTGAACACTGCACAATTATTGTCCTTGGCAATGTATAGAGAATTGGTTAAAGCTCCGATGTTGATGTCCCATGCGAGTTTCGGATTTTTTTCTCCGGTAGCAGACAACAAGGCAACAAGGTTGAAGATAGTGTCAATGTTGTACTTTTTCACGATGTTCGCGAAAGCTTCTCCGTCAAGGGCATTAAATGACTCAAAAGGTCCAGCTTCTGCTAATGCTTTGCATTTGTCTGCATTCACGTCTGCTGCTACTACGTTGTTGTTTCCGTAGATTGATCTTAAGTGGGGAACAAGCTCAGAACCAATCTGGCCTCCGGCCCCGATAATTAATATTTTCTTCATCTCTTTAGTTTTTTATGATGAACCGTGTATTCTTATTTGCCGCGAAAATAATCATTTTCAATCGTTAGAATTCAGAATCGGCAGATATTTTTTCCGCTTCGCTGATTTTTTTATGATTCGAATCGCCCGACCTTTTCATAATATTCATCTATTTGGAGATTAGTCGCTTGATAAGCGGCAACGGCCAACTGATCACAGCGTTCGTTTTCCGCGATGGACGCATGTCCCTTGACCCAGATGAACCGAACATGGTGTCGCCGGTAAAGCTGGAGGAATTGTTGCCATAGATCCGGGTTCTTCTTTTTTTTGAAGCGGTTCTTTTCCCAGGTAAAAACCCAACCCTTTTCCACCGCATCGACGACATAGCGGGAGTCTGAATAAATGGTGACCTGGCATCCTTCGAAGCGCAAGGCATTTAATCCGATAATCACGGCGAGGAGTTCCATGCGATTATTCGTTGTCAAGCGGAAGCCTTCGGATAATTCTTTGCGGTGAGAGCCGGAAAGAAGTACTACCCCGTATCCTCCCGGGCCGGGATTCCCGCTGGCGGCTCCATCTGTATACATGGTGATTTGGTGTGTGGGTGTACTTGTAGCCATCTGTGCTGTCTAAAATAAAAAATGTGCCAAAAAACTCTTTTGGCACATTATCGGGTGGGCGCTGAGGGATTCGAACCCCCGACCCTCTGGGTGTAAACCAGATGCTCTGAACCAGCTGAGCTAAGCGCCCGTGCATTCCGTTCGATTGCGAGTGCAAATGTATATACTTTTCTTTTTCTTGCAAAGAATTTCGGAAGAAAATTTCAATAAAACTTTATTTTATCCTGGATGATAAAAAATTTCATTCTCATATATCATTATGTTTTCGTATATAATATTGATATTCAATATGTATAGATATAATATATTTAATTATTAAAACAATCGATTTGTTTTATGCTGTAGAATGCGATACATTTGTATCAACAAAAGAGAAGAGATCGCATCAATCTCTTGTATGAGTTAGAATATAAATCAAAAAAATATAGATATGAAAACAATGAATTTAATTGGCTTGAATGCAGAGAAATCGAGAGTACTAGTTGATAGTTTAAATGATTTATTGGCAAACTATCAGTTGTTTTATCAAAATCTAAGAGGCTTCCACTGGAATATTAAAGGTGATCGCTTCTTTGAATTGCACCTTAAGTTTGAGGAATACTACAATGACGCTATCTTGAAGATAGATGAGATTGCCGAACGAATCTTGACCTTGGAAGGAACTCCTTTGCACGCTTATTCTGCTTACATGAAGCAGGCTGAGATAAAAGAAGTGACGAACGTGTCTGATGGAAATACCTGCGTGCGGGAAATCGTGAATGGTCTTGTTGTTCTGGTGAAGAAAGAACGGGAGATTCTGGCATTAGCTGCAGAGGCTGGTGATGATGGAACTCAGGATATGATTAATCCTTACATCTCCCAACAGGAAAAAACCTTATGGATGCTCCGTGCATATTTGAATGAATAGTTTGTTTTTGAATTCGTATTTTACTTGAAGCAGCCGGATTTCCCGGCTGCTTTATTTATGAAATTTACTTTAGGACATTTTCGAGATATCCTCTTTGATTTTTCGGGTAATGGAATCTCCTTGTTCGATAATCTTATTCACTATATCTTTTATCCTCTCTCGCTCTGTTTCTTTCGTATCCATTCTTTCCAGAAAAAGCAGGAGCGGTACGATATCTTGTATCTGGAATTGTTTGAACATGGGGAGCATCTTGTGGGCCAATTGGCTGACTTTGTCAAATTCTCCGTTAGTTTCCTGTTCCTGGAGTTGCTTGAAATTATTTTGACAATCCTGCAGGAATGCTTCCGTGATTTGGATAATGCTGGTAGTATCATTGTCTGCAAATATTCGGATTGTTTCAAGGCTGTATCCTTTGTTGTCTGTCTCCTTTTCTTGTTGGATAGGGTGGAATTGTAAATTGCAACCGAGTAATTTGTTGATCTCTTCCACGATTTGGGAAGGACTGGCCATTTTGTTGATGAATGCGGTAAATCCTGCCTCCAGGTATTTGCTTTCCGGGATATCATCTCTTCCGGACATGGCAATCACGGGAATTTGTTGGACTCTTGTGTTGGAAGATTCTCTGATTTGATGAACCAGTTCGAAGCCATCCATATTGGGCATTTGGATATCGGAAATGACCATGTCAAAACTACCCTGTTCCACTAGTGAGACAGCTTCCCGGGAATCCATGCAGGTCATACATTTGATACCGGTAGACTGGAGAATTGTTTCCCGCAACTCCAGTTGTATCTTGTCATCATCCACAAGTAGGATGTTTATTGTTTTGTCTGGAGGGATGACAGCTTTCTTCATGTTTTCCTCTGGAGCGGAGGGTGTCGTGGTTTTAGCTTGCTGTAAGGGTAAGCGTACGGTGAACGTGCTGCCGGAACCTTTCTGGCTGTCTAACGTGAGCGTTCCTCCGAGTAATTGGACCAGTTGTAGCGTGATGGTTAGTCCAAGGCCCGTCCCTTCCATTCCATTGTTGTGTTGTGCGCTTAGGCGGGTGAATTCCTTGAATATTAATTTTTGTTCTTCATCGGTCATTCCCGGTCCCGTGTCTTTGATGACAACCACGAGACTGTCATTCTTGGTGTTGGCATAGAAGGCGGATATAGAGATTTTCCCCGTCCGGGTGTATTTCACGGCGTTGGACAAAATGTTGACTATGATTTGCCTTATCTTCAAAGGATCTCCGTTATAGTTGGAATCTAAGTTTTTGCTGATATGACTTTCCAGTTCCAATTGTTTCTGGGCTGCCAGAGGTAGGAAACTGTCCGTGATTTCCTGTAATAGTCTGTATGGATTATAGGGGATTAGGTTTACTTCCATCTGCTTGGCTTCGAGCTTGGAAAAATCAAGCATGTTGTTGGCCAAGTGTAAGATGTGTTCTGCGGATCCCTTCATGTTTTGCAGGAAATAATGTTGTCTTTCTTCCAGTCGGGTGTTGTTGAGCAATTCGATATAGCTGATAATGGAACTGAGTGGGGATTTAATGTCGTGGGTCACGGTTAACATTAATTTCTCTCGATTATGGAGCAATTTTTCCGTGTATAGTTTTGCCTCTTCCAGTTTTTTCCGGTAGCGTTGGCTTTGCGATATGTCATTTAGGATAAGAAACACGAAAAGTACCACGAGGATACAGGCGATGATGGCGATCCAGGAAATTGTTTTGGTGATTTGGTGGGTTACGGTCTGTTGTTGCTGTAATTTGTGTAAGGTATTGTTGATTTCTTCGTTTTCGAGATCATTCAAGATGTATTTGATACGTTCCGTGATATTTTGGCCGGTTTGGATTACGGCCAATTCCCCCCGATAGATTCTTTCGGCTATTTCTTTTTTCTGTTGTTGGACCTCCATCCAGGCGTTTCTTAGCGAATTGATAATGGAATCCGTGCTTGGGTATGTGGTGGTTTGGATTGTGTCGACCAGTAAATGCTGGTTAGTTTTGATTTGTAGTACGGAATCTTCTTTTTCTTTTGTGAACAGACGTTTGAAAAAACCGGGACGCTCCGTTTTCACGTAACTGCTGTCTTGGGTCGTGATGACCTTGGTAACGATATTGGGGGCCTGTATGGAAGAATCCCGTAAGGCTTCAATTTCAGTGATAGCTTTGGTATAGAAATCTTCCGGGATGGAATAACGTTTGACATAAATCAATTGTTTGAGGTTCTCCATGCGTTGTGCGAGCAGTCCATCGATAGTATCTAGTCGTAGAACCTGTATTTTCTTGGTTGATAATTGTTTTAGCGTATCAATGTTTTGCCGGATTTCCTCCATGATGGCCATGTATGCGTTGAATTTTTTCTTGGAGTCTGTCTGCGTGAAAGCGAAACTGATGGCTTCTGCCTCGTAGAGTTTGGCTAGAGTATTACTTGTGATGAATAGTTTGCGTTGGGTGAGTTGCTCGATATCACCTTTCTGCGTGAGAGACATGGTTTGTCGGTAAATGAAGCCAATGGCGAAGAGTGACAGTAGCAGAATAATGACATATCCTGCAATCAGTTTTAGCTTGGTGAATTTGAAAAGTCGTTGCATTCTTATCGCTTTTTTATTAGGCGAATATACGAAAAAGGATGATACACGATATCTTCGGTTGACGATATAAATAAAGCGAACCGCCTGATGGAGGCGGTTCGTGTTCTCTTAATCCAGTTTCAGTACGGCTAAGAATGCTTTTTGTGGTACTTCGACGTTACCGATTTGTTTCATTCGTTTCTTACCTTTCTTTTGCTTTTCCAGCAATTTCCGTTTACGGGAAATATCACCTCCGTAACATTTTGCGGTCACGTCCTTGCGAACAGCCTTGATGGTCTCCCGCGAGATGATCTTCGCCCCGATTGCGGCCTGAATGGCGATATCGAATTGCTGGCGAGGAATCAATTCTTTCAGTTTCTCGCAGATTCGTTTTCCGAAAGTATACGCGTTATCGTAATGGATTAGGGCAGAGAGGGCATCCACCGATTCCCCGTTCAGCAGGATATCCAGTTTCACCAGGTTGGCTTCCCGGTAGCCGATCTGGAAATAATCAAAAGAGGCATATCCTTTTGTAATGCTCTTTAATTTATCGTAAAAGTCAAAGACAATTTCCGCCAGGGGCATTTCGTAATTCAGTTCGATACGATTTCCCGTCAGGTAATGCTGCTTGATAAGTGTACCCCGTTTCCCCAGACAGAGGGTCATGATTTGCCCGATGTAATCCGTCGGGGTGATGATCTGTGCTTTGATATAAGGTTCTTCGATATAGTCCAGAGTCGTGGGCGATGGCATGTCCGACGGGTTGTGCATCTCGTATACTTCTCCCTTGGTCGTGTGTGCGATATACATTACGTTCGGGACCGTCGTGATAACATTCATGTTGAATTCCCGGTCCAGGCGTTCCTGCACGATTTCCATGTGCAACATCCCGAGGAACCCGCAACGGAATCCGAATCCCAAGGCTGCCGATGATTCCGGTTCGAACGTCAGGGAGGCGTCATTCAATTGCAGTTTCTCGATAGAGGTCCGCAAGTCCTCGTAGTCCTCCGAGTCTATCGGGTAAATACCCGCGAACACCATTGGTTTCACCTCCTTGAATCCCTCGATGGCCTTATCGCAGGGGCGTTCTATATGCGTGATGGTATCACCGACCTTAACTTCTGTCGAGGTTTTGATGCCGGAAATGATATATCCCACGTCACCCGTGGGTAATTCTTTCCGGGGTTCCTGGTTCAATCGGAGTACACCGATTTCATCGGCCACGTATTCCTTGCCCGTGTTCACGAATTTTACCTTGTCTCCGCTTTTTAATGAGCCGTTCATGATGCGGCAATACGTGATGATACCCCGGAATGAATTGAATTCCGAGTCGAAAATCAATGCTTGCAGCGGGGCGTCCGGGTCTCCTTCCGGAGCGGGGATGCGTTCTACCACGGCCTCCAGTATTTCATCCACTCCCATACCGGTTTTACCACTTGCCTCGATGATGTCCTCCCGTTTGCATCCCAGCAACTCGATAATTTGGTCTTTTACCTCTTCCGGCATAGCATTGGGCATGTCCATTTTATTCAGCACCGGGATCACTTCCAGGTTGTTGTCAATGGCGAGATAAAGATTGGATATGGTTTGTGCCTGAATCCCTTGTGTGGCGTCCACGATAAGCAGGGCTCCCTCGCAGGCTGCGATGGAACGGGATACCTCGTACGAGAAATCCACGTGTCCCGGGGTGTCGATCAGGTTCAGCACGTACTTTTCTCCCTTGTACGTGTAATCCATCTGGATAGCGTGACTCTTGATCGTGATACCGCGTTCGCGTTCCAGGTCCATGTCGTCAAGAACTTGTGCCTGAAGGTCCTTGCCTACCACCGTGCCGGTTTTCTCCAGCAGTCGGTCAGCGAGCGTGCTTTTCCCGTGGTCGATATGGGCAATAATACAGAAATTTCTTATATGCTTCATGTGTTCCTCTCCTGTTTGAATCAGGGCGTAAAGATAGCAAATAATGTTGAAACTTCATGAGGTGGGCGGGTGGCTCTTGAATTATTGGCACTTACTTTTTAAAATGTAGGGAATCCGGCTGGCTTCGATTTCCGTTCTTGGAAACAATTCCTTACTTTTGCCTCGTGATTAAATAACTAGAACAAATGATTAAGTCAATGACCGGTTTTGGTAAAGCCACCGTGAGTGGGGGGACCAAAAAAATAATCGTGGAAGTGAAAAGCTTGAATTCAAAGCAACTGGATGTAAACTTGAAAATGCCCTCCCTGTACAAGGAGAAAGACATCGAGATACGGGGAATGATTAAGGAAGTCCTTGATCGAGGGAAAGTGGACATGTTCATTTATTTCGATAATGATGACGACAGCAAGGATGTCGCTATCAACAAGACGGTCGTGACGCAATATTTCCAGCAGATGCTTGATGTGGCCTCTTCCCTGGGGGTTACCGTGGATAAGGGAGAGTTGTTGCAAACCGTGATGCGTTTCCCGGATAGCCTGCAGGTGAAAGCCGAGGAACTGGATGAACAGGAATGGTTGCAATTGAAAAGCGGGATTATGCAGGCGCTCGAGAGCCTGAATCAATTCCGGATTCAGGAAGGTCAGGTGCTGATTGCCGATATCCTGAAACGGATTGAGATGATTAAAAGTCTGGCGGCCGAAGTTCCCCAGTTCGAGAAACAGCGTGTCCCGGCCATCAAGCAACGCCTTCAGGAGAAAATGAAAGAATGGGGGGAGATCAAGAACGTGGACGAGAATCGCCTGGAGCAGGAAATCATTTACTATCTCGAGAAACTCGACATCACCGAGGAGAAAGTCCGCTTGGCCAACCACTGCCGTTATTTCATCGAGACGGCCGAGCGGGAAGAGGCTCCCGGTCGCAAGCTTGGTTTCATCGCCCAGGAGATCGGTCGCGAGATCAATACCATGGGCTCCAAAGCCAATGACCACGATATCCAGAAACTGGTTGTCCGTATGAAGGACG
Organism: uncultured Butyricimonas sp.; assembly: GCA_944321845.1. Taxonomy (GTDB): domain Bacteria; phylum Bacteroidota; class Bacteroidia; order Bacteroidales; family Marinifilaceae; genus CALUMT01. The sequence goes on along the minus strand of CALUMT010000012.1, from coordinate 93,289 downwards.
AATTGGAAAAAATCAAAGAACAAAGTCTCAACGTGTTATGAATAAGGTTATCATATTCTCCGCACCCAGTGGTTCGGGCAAAAGTACTATCGTCAACCACCTCCTTTCTCTCGATTTGGGATTGGAGTTTTCCATTTCAGCCACGAGCCGAGCGCCCCGTGGGCAGGAACAGCATGGTCGGGAATACTACTTTTTCTCGGCCGAGGAATTCAAAAAAAGGATTGATGCCGATGAATTCCTCGAGTGGGAGGAAGTCTATGCCGGTTGTTATTACGGGACGTTGAAAAGCGAATTGGAACGCATCTGGGCCAAGGGACATACCGTTGTTTTCGATGTTGATGTTGTCGGAGGTGTGAATATCAAGAAGATATTCGGTTCTGATGCCTTGTCTGTCTTCGTTCAGGCTCCGTCTGTTGAGGTGCTTCGTCGCCGTTTGGAGAGTCGGGGAACGGATTCCCCCGAGAAGATAGAACAACGGGTGGCTAAAGCCGATTACGAGATGACCTTCCGTGATAAATTTGATGTCGTGGTTATTAACGATGACTTGCAGGCCGCTTTCGCCGATGCCGAGCAAAAAGTACGAGCCTTCCTCGCCAAATGATAGCCTTTGACACCCTTCCGGTTGGCCTGTTCTTCGGTTCCTTCAACCCGATACACAACGGGCATTTGGGAATCGCGCACCGGATCCTGGCAGAGAAGTATTGCCGGGAAATATGGTTTGTCGTCAGTCCCTGCAACCCGTTCAAGGATGAGGCATCCCTGTTGCCGGAGGACGTGCGTTATTCCATCGTGCAGGCTGCCATTGCCGACTTTCCCGCGATGAAAGCCTGTGACGTGGAATTTGACATGCCTCACCCCTCCTACACGGCCGATACCTTGCGCCGTCTCACTGAACGCTTCCCCTCTGAACGCTTTTCCCTCATCATGGGGGGCGACAACCTCCTTGGCTTCCCTCGCTGGAAGGATTACTCCTGGATCGAGCGAAACTTCCCCATCCTGGTTTATCCTCGTCCGGGCTGTCCCATCGAGATCCCCTCGGGGATGCATGTGACTGTCGTGGATGCGCCACTTTTTCCTCTCTCTGCTACCGAAATCCGTGAACGCTTGGCTCAAGGCGAGGATCTCTCCACCGCGGTACCAGCTGCTGCACTTTCCCTGATTCGAAATGCTTACGTGGAAAATTCTCAAAATCGTTGATAGATTTGGAATTATTTGCCTAAGTTTGTAGAAATTGAATCTACCTGCATGGGAACACGGGCATACTTATCGCATGCAATTATAGAACTGACTCCTGATTGTAATTTGCGTTGTAGGCATTGTTACAACTGGTGGAAACGGGAAGGGCAAAATTCCCGAAAAGGTATTACTTTTACTTATCGTAAGGCTTTTACTTTATTGGATTGGCTTGTCAGATCTACTACCGTGGAGCAGGTTGTTTTCACGGGTGGTGAACCGACCTTGGTTCCTCGCTTTTTGGAATTGGTGTTGCACGCCCGGCTTGCCGGTTTGAAAGTTGGTATTATCACGAATGGTAATGGTCCTCGGGGTGTGTACGAAGAATTGGGACGTCTCAAAGTCAATCTGGTGGAAATCTCTTTGCATGATACTCGTCCGGAAGTGCATGATGGAATCACGGGAGTGGAGGGTTCTTGGTGGCGGACCATGGATACTTTGCGATTGGTGATGGATGCGGGATTAAAGGTCGTTCCTGTAATCGTAGTAACAGTCCTGAATGCCGATAGTGTGGTGGATACGGTTCGTTATCTCTATGGATTGGGCGTGCGACGTTTTATGGTGAACCGTTATAATATTGGGGGAGAGGGATTGAATCAGGCTATATCTTTAGTACCCTCGCGAGATGTGTTGCGGCGGGTGTTTCGGGAGTTGGATAAGGTGGCAGGAGAACTCTCTCTCGACGTGTTTTCGGGAGTTTGTACTCCCCATTGTTTGCTGGATCCGCGGGATTTTACTCATGTCCGTTTTGGGAATTGTTCCCCGGATGTTTACCGGAGGCCTCTTACTTTTGATTTGGATGGAAACTTACGTTTGTGTAATCATTCACCTGCGGTAGTAGGTAATGTGTTTCGTGATGATTTCCCTGCTATGCTTTTTTCTCCTTACGCTTGTTCATGGGATAACTTAACAGCAACCTTTTGCCGGGATTGCTTGCGTTGGGAAAAATGTCGTGGTGGATGTCGAGCGGCGTCAGAACAGACCGGGGGTACGCTTAAAGATGTGGATCCTGTGGTGACGGAGTTGAAACTTGAACCTTTTAAACAATACAGATGAAAAAACATGTCTATACACTACTCTACCATTTCTTGGCTGCTTTGTCTTGTCGGTTAAACTGGGGATGGTTGAACCGTTGGAAATTAATGATTGGATTTTCTATCCTTGCTTCGACGACGGTGGGAAAAGCTCGGGAATGTATTTCTCCTCGTGTTGTTCGTCCCGATTTTGGGCAAGATAGTCTAGATTGTCAGAACGAAGTCCGGGATACCTCTAAATATCAGGATGTTTTTTGCTACGTGTCGGAGGAATTGCCCGTGTTTACTCGGGGAAATCTGTCTGCTTATCTTCGGGAGAATGTACGATATCCCGAGGAAGCCGTGAAATATAATGTGGTCGGAAAGGTGTACGTGAGATTCATTGTGGATACTTTGGGGAAAGTTACGGACGTGAAGATTCTTCGGGGAGTGCATCCTCTATTGGATTCTGCTGCATTGTCGGTTGTCTCCCGCTTGCCGGATTTTTTGCCGGGACGACAATGGGGAAAGAAAGTGCGTGTTTCCTATGCCGTGCCGATTGATTATACCGCTAGGATGCTGGAAGAAACTCGTGATATGATGAATTCGATGTGCTATATTGTTGATGAGACGCCGAACTCTCCTTGGGATGTCCTGGAACGATACGTTTGGGAACGGGTGCGTTACCCGGAACAGATGGCCGGACAGGATGTGGAGAAAGGGAAAGTGTATGTCAGCGTGACGATAGGGAAGGACGGTAGTGTCACGGGGGAACGGATTGTGCAGGGAGTTACTCCTGAATTGGATGCCGAAGTATTGCGGGTTGTTCAAGAAATAAGATCTTGGAAGCCGGTTCGTGTAAATGGGAATGCTGTGAATGAAACCTATGTTTTGGTTGTGCCAGCCTCCCGGAAATTCTTTCAGGAAAAACCATGGTTGGATGCATATCTCGTTGTGCAGGAAATGCCCGAGTTTCCCGGTGGGGACGTGGAAAAATTCTTTTTAGACAATTTACGTTTTCCGAAGGAGGTATTACTTGAAGAGAAGGGTGCGTTTATTTTTCTCGAATTTATAATTGACGAAACGGGGAACGTGATCGGTATAAAAGCTCGCTCTATTTCTTCTTCTTATCCATCCTTGGAGGCGGAAGTGTTGCGTGTGGCACGTATGATGCCCCGTTGGCGTCCAGGGCGACAGGATGGCAAACCCGTTCGGGTTTGGATGGGGCTTCCCGTGAAATTCAAGGCGGGTAACGTGATTGAGGTGCGATAAAAAAGTTAAGCGGCAGGTAATCCCGGGGACGGTTCGGTTTGGCAGAGATCACCGCCCGCGGCCTTACCGGCACGCTTAACTCACAGAACAGGGCTTGTTGGAAAAATGAGGTAAAAGACACCGCGCTACTTCACGGTAAACATTTACAGGCTCCACTTCCCGAAAGCTACAGTAAAACAGTTACGTCTTGGCAGGTCTTCTGACTCGCTTCCTTTTCGTCGCCTTCCCATCCCTTCGGACAGTGGCAGTAGTTGACTCAAGTTATGAAGCTCACAGCTGCGGGTACAGTTCCCGACTTTCACGGGATTCCCTCGTGCCTCCATGAAGGTATGCACTTACCAACACGAAGGCAAAGATATGAAATTCCACGAGATTCCAAAATAAAACTTCCCGAATTACTTTCCCGTGGCGCTTCCCAATCCCCAGAAACGAATTTTGTATAAATATGAGGCAATTCGTATAATTATGCAGTGTTTATAAATTTTATTTTATTGTATATCAGTGTATTGTTTGTTTTCAAAACGACTTGTAAACGTTGTAGAAAATCGGAAACAAATTGTAATTTTGTGTGCCCGAAAATCAGGGTCGAGAATAAAAAATAATACATTTAAAATAAACAACATGGGATCTGCAAAAACAGAAGTAAAAGTATTTACAAAACAATTCTGGAAAGAATTTTTCAAGTCGCCCGAGAAACCTTTCTCCCGTGACTTTTTCATGAGCTACGCGTGGTTAATCGGGGGATGTTTCGTCTTTGCCCTCGGTGCGGTATTATTCGCCGAACCCTACGGTTTCGCCCCGGGAGGGACCTACGGTCTTTCTATGGTATTCCATCACTTGTGGGGATGGGAAACCGAGGTTGCTGCCTTCTGCATGGACGTACCCTTGCTCTTGTTGGGAATCTACTTCCTTGGCGGTATGTTCGGTATCAAGACATTGATATGTACCTTCGCCATTCCTGCCTTCATGTGGCTTATCCACGAAACCTACGGTTATGCTGCCTTGCTTGAACCGGAAGTAGTGGAACGTACCGAACTCCAGGAACAACTTCTTTCCGCCATTTTCGGTGGTATTGTATACGGTATTGGTATCGGTATGATATTCAAGGCTCGGGCCACTTCCGGAGGTTCCGACATCATCTCCATGATTTTGAACAAATATACCCATATCTCCCTCGGTACTCTCGTGATTATTGTCGACTGTACCATCACGATCTCCACGGTTATAGCCTTCGGTGACTGGCGTTTGCCGATGTACTCCTGGATTATCGTCTTCATCGAGGGTAAGGTTATCGACCTCATCGTCGAGGGGGCTTCTGTCAACAAGACCTTGATGATCGTCTCCAACCGTATGGAGGAAGTGAAGGATGTCATCCTGAACGAGATTCACCGCGGGGCCACCATCGTCCCGGCCATCGGTGCCTACAAGGGCGTACCCCACAACATGATATACACCATCCTCAGCCGCAAGGAAATGATGGTGCTCCGTCACCGTATCCGCGAGATTGACCCCGAGGCCTTCATCAATGTCATCGACTCCCGCGAAATCCTTGGACGCGGCTTCAAGCCCCTCGAGGACTAAACTTGTACCCATCCATTTTTCACTATATCAAGCCTCTTGCCTCCCCCGGCGAGGGGCTTTCTCTTTGCTTGCTGTTGGGCATAAAGAGAGCGGCCCCTCGCTCCTTGGAGCGAGAGGCCCGCGGCCATTCCCTTGCCTCATTCCCCGCCTACTCCAGGGGCAGGTAAATCGAGTCTGAGGACTTCTTCCTGTCGGCCGAGGCGGCGAACACGTACACGTGCAGCGCACCTCCTTGCAGGAACGTCGGGATATTCATCGTCGATATCCCTCCTTCTCCCCGCGTACCCAGCGTCTGCATGATGCACCTCGGTCGCTTCTCCAGTTGCACCACCACGGCGTGAATCGTGTCGTCCGTCGCCGAGTAGGGACTCTCTTCCGTGGCCGTCACCGTGAAGCTCAGCTGGTTCGCCTCCCGCGATACGCTCACCGTGGGGGGCACCAGTCCTCCCTCGGCGCACACCAGATCCGGAAAACTCACCGTCACCTTTCCCGTCGTCACGTCATCCACCGTCACGATACCCTTGTTCCGGTTCATGAACATGCCCACCGGGGTCCATCCCCAGGGGCGCACGGGGAATCCCATCCGCAGGGCGGCCAGCATTTGGGCACCCAATGTCTCGGTAGTTTTAAACTTCAGTTGTCGTTCCAGCATAGCCGGTGAGGTATTTTTCCTGGACATGGAACTCTTCTTCCGCCAGATAAACTCGCCTTCTCGCACGTAGAAGGAACTTCTCCCGACCGATCCCTTGATCGATTCGAGAACGCTAGTCTTTACGATAGCCATATTCTGATGTGTTTTGGTTGGAAGTTCCCGGGCACTTCCTGTTCGACAAAAATTGATTTCAAGTTTTCTTCCCCGGGAAAGAAAACCCTGTTTGCAATCTTCCGCCACTCCCGACGGAATTGCTTTTCCTCCTTGCCGGATTCTCCCCGGCTTTTTGTTCTAGTCTTCATAGTTTTTTATTTTAACCGAGAGGCATTTCCCCTCGTTTTTTTATATATATATATACGAGCCCCTCGTACTTTTCACTGTAAACGAAGTTAACTTTTAAGTAATTAATGTTTAAATTAAAAGTGTAGATACTTGGTATATAATGTGTTGATGTTTTTGAAATGTGTTTTTAGGCTATTGAAGAAATTTTTCCGTATATAGATTTTATGAATTTTTATACATTGACCCCGGTTATCGGGTTATTTGGAGGCTAAAAATCCCTAATTTTGTAACATCAGGGGTGGAAGCGTCCGCCCGTGAAACTATTTTTGAGAAAAAAAAGCGTTTCTGCTGAACCCAATTCTGAAATCTGGACAATTTCATATACGCGGGGATAAGCGATACAAACGCTCATGTTAGCCATATATACTTTCCGTTATATACTGGTCTGGCGTGGGGCATCGTTTTATCTGCGTATAAGGGAGTCCAGACCCTCAGAATTGGTAAAACGGAAAAATTCCCACGCTTTTTCATTAGTAAAAATTCTTGTCCGGGAATTTGCAAGAAGCAAATAATAGTATTATGGGATTTTTAAGCTCTTTATTCTCTTATTCTCCTAAAAGCGAGATTGAAGAATTGAAAGGCTTCATCAAAGCTCATCGGGCCAAAATAGCTGATCATCGTTATCAAATAAAATGGGAAAGAGAACACATGAAAGGATTGCCCCCTAATTCAAAGCGTTCTCGTTTAGCCCGTATTGAGCAGGAAAAGAAAATTATAGCGGATTACCAACGGCAAATAGATATAGCGAAGGGGCGGTTAAAACGATTAAAAGAAGAAGGGAGGTAATATGGGTAAATTCTCGGATTCTTTCAAACGACAGCTTGGACGTGATACGGGGCGGGCGGTGTCTAATTTCCTTTTTGGAGATAAGCATGCAGCACCTGTCCGCGTGGTGAGAGAGAAAAATCAAATAGCGCGGGAACGTATGGAGCATGAAGCTCACATGAATAGGGTGCGTATGTCAGCGGAAGTCTCCATCGAGAAGTTACGGCAGAAAGGACTGCTCGATCAGGAACGGCAGCAAATCGAGTTCCAGCAATCCATACTCGACCGCGAAGCGCAATCCGCAGCCATGGAAAAGATAGAGGGCATTGCCGCCATTGATTTTCCTGAAAGCCGGGTTGGCATTGCCAAGTTGCTTGAAGCTTGGGAAGTACTGCTTTTCACATCCAGCCCGAGTGAGAACGATTCCGCCACGAACAGACACTACAAGGGATTGGCCAACAAATACCTTCAGGGTGTCTTGCGCCTGCAACGGTTGGGGTTGTCGGAAGAGGAAACAGAGCATTATCTTATGATTATCAAGCGGCTGAAGAAAATTGGCTACGTCCAGAGAAATATGCCGCTTTACCGGCAAATCATCAAGAACGCCGACCCTAGGACTTTCTGGGAGAAACTTCACCTCTTCGGTTCTACCGCTTCTTCCAAACCCGCTTCCTCCGGGCCCAAGACCTCTGCTCCTGGGGCTTCTAAGGATGATGCCTCCACTCCCGTCCCTCCTGTTTCCCGACCGGAACCTCGGACCCGGAAACAGGAGAGAATTCCGGATATTCCCTCGGTGAAGACGCCCGTAATTCCTTCCCCGGAACGGCAACAACCGGACAAAATACAAGAAACAAAACCTAAAAATGATATTGATATGAATAAGACTCTAGAACAAAATCTTCGTGCCCTCTGGCAAAAGTACGATGGCAAGTGCAAAAACCAAAAACTCAATGAAATCCTCGCCCGGGGATTCTGCTATTCCGGCGTGGAAGGAGAACACCCCATCCTGGTAACGGGAATCAATCCCTCTTATCGCCAGGGAGATCCCGCGGCTGCCAACTACGTGTGTGATTTCGATTTGCAGGAACGCATCGCTTCCGGGGATTCCTATTTTACCACCTTCACCAACCTTTTCCCTGTCGGGCGGCGTCACCAGATGGCCTATCTCGATCTCCTCAATTTCCGGGAAACGGACCAGAATTCCGTCTGGAAATTCTGCAAAGACCCCGTCGGTCTTCCTTTCATCGTCGATAATCTTCGCGTTTCCCAGTTTGCCATCGAGCAAATCGTTCGCCCTCGCCTCATCATGGTCAAGAACAAGGGCTCCTGGTGCTTCTGGGGAAAGGATGCTTCCGAGGCTGGTAACATCTGGTTGGGCTACCGCCTCGAACGGGTGGAACAATATCCCTGCGGCGACCTTTGCCGCATCATCGGGCTTTGGGAACACCCCGATCGCATCAACGGGGATACCATCTTCGAGACACATCTCAAGGGCACCCTCATCCTCTTCACCCGCGACCTCACCCGTGCTTCCGCGGACGAGCGTCCCACCCCGGAACTGGTTGAGCGCCTTTGCCAAATGATTTAACCTCCCGCTTCTCTTGTCAGGAGGGAGTATTTTGCAACCGCTGAGGCTTCGTCCGCTACGGCGAAGCCCCTTTCTCTTTCAATGAATGTATAAAACACCTGATATTACACGCATGATAAACCAAAACGAAATCACTCCGTCTACCCCATCCCCCCAACCGGCCGACACCCCGGACCTGCAGGCCATCCTTGCCCGCGAGAAAGAGATATTGCTGGAATTTAAGGCAAAAGAGATATGGGAACCGGATGACTTGAATTGGTCTCTCGATATTCCCTTGAGCGACTGGGAAGGCGTTACCACGACTCCCGAGGGGCGTGTTGAAGGACTCGAGGTAAAACCGGATTTCGAATCTTCATGTTGTAATTTTTTCTTTGATCTTCGGGGACTTAAAAAATTGCGGCGATTATCCATCATCAATTTTGTAACGGAGGATGATTTCAATGAAACGTTGTTTTGTCTTGAGAACCTGGAAGAACTGACGATTGCGTATAATAAAGGTCCTGAACTTTATCTTTTTAGACAATGTTTTTTCCCGTGCATTCCTTCATGGCATTTGCCCCGGTTAAGGAAATTAAGGCTGATTAATTGCAATATAGCAGATTTCCTACCTGAAGCTTTATGGGATTTGCCTAACTTGGAAGTCTTGGATTTATCATCCAATCATCTGGTGGGGAAAATTCCCCCCGACATCGGGAATTTAAAGCAGCTAAGGGAATTAAACCTTTCCGGGAATCAACTGGAAGGAGAATTACCCCCGTCCCTGTTCGATTTGCCCTGTTTGGAATCCCTGGACCTGTCTTCCAATGCCTTGTCGGGAGCTATTCCCGTTGAAGCGGGTAAATTGAAACGTTTGAAGGTATTCCGCGTGGCCAAGAATCATTTTACCGGGACTATACCTCCCGCCCTGTGCGATATATCCTCCCTGGAAAGGCTCGACTTGTCTTCCAATAAGCTGGTAGGAACATTACCTGGGAATGTCGGGCGATTGAAACGATTGAGGCGTATGGACTTGTCCGGGAATTGTCTTTCGGGTTTGCATCCAGCCTTGTTTGATTTGCCTTCCCTGGAGTCATTGGATATATCCTCTAACCCTTTGTCCGGTTCGCTTCCGGTAGAAATAAGCAAGTTGGGAAATCTGAAAAGGCTTCGCGCCTCCGGTTGTCGTTTCACGGGAGATATCCCCTTGTGCCTGTTCGACCTGCCCCTGCGGTCACTGGATCTATCCTCGAATACATTCTCGGGCGTCTTGCCCGCCGGGATAAGTAAAATGTCCGGTTTGCGATACTTGGATTTATCCTTGGATACCTTGTTGGGGGCGTTCCCCGGCGAGGTAAACAAGTTACAGGAACTACGTGTTCTTCGCTTGTCTGGTAATCACTTCTCGGGAGAACTGCCCGATCTTGATTTACCCTCCTTGCGGGTACTTGACCTGTCCTCCAACGCTTTCTCCGGTTTTATTCCTGCCGGGCTTGGCAAGTCAAAGAATTTGAAGAAACTCTGTTTGGCTCGCAACAGGTTATCCGGGATCTTGCCCTCGTTCTTGTTCGGTTTGGCCAGCCTGGAGATGCTGGATTTGTCTTCCAATGCTTTTTCTGGAAATTGTTTCGAGGAATCGAGAACTTGGGAAAACTTGAAATCATTAGATCTTTCGGATAACCGTTTTTCCGGTTTTTTACCTGTAAATAGAATATGTTTCTCGACATTGATAGATTTGAACCTGGGTCATAATTTTTTTTCCGGACCTATCCCGCCGTGGGTGTACGAGTGCCGGGCGATAAACTTGTGTCATAACCAATTCTTTGGTGATATTCCCTGGGAGAGTTTATTGACGAATGGAAGTGATGACGTGAAGACTAAGGTCGATTTATCCCATAATTATCTTACCGGAACACTCCCCGCTATACCTTTTTTCGTCCGATTATATATTTATAGGAATCCCGGCACCTGGAATTTCACGGGGAATAACCTGTCCGGGAGAATTCCGCGTACATGCCTGCGCAGGAAATTTGATAAATCGCATTTGCTTGAAATATATGATTCGGATTTTGTAGAAACGATTCTTTTCAACGAAGAATATGAGGAATGGGATGAAGATTTTCTCTATGCAAGAGGGGATGAAGATGGTTGGAATATCATTTACCCGGACAATGAAGATTATGCTAAATGTTCCACTTACGAAAGCGTTTACGCTATTTACAAGCAATGCTTCTACCCCCAGCGGCTTCCACTATTTCTTGGCTTTGAGAATACCCCTGTCCAACTTGAAATTCCTTTCGTCTTTCCCGGGGAAGAAAAATAATCCGGGGAAGACTCTCCCGGTGCAATCCCTCTCCCGGAAGAATCATGAAAATCCCTATCCCTGCTTGAAAAAAATAATTAAGAAACCAAATACTATTTACATACCATGGAAAACCAAAAACAAATCACGTCGGCTACCCCTTCCCCCCAACCGACCGACACCCCGGACCTGCAGGCCATCCTCGCCTGCGAGAAAGAAATCATGCTCCGTCTCCGAAATGACATACGGGGAAACCTGTAAAAGATTGGAACGAGAACAAGCCTGTCAGCGAGTGGTGCGGGGTAACCACCACGGAAGACGGACGGGTTAGCGAAATTGAAATAGAGTATTCGGACTATGTCCCGATAAATATTCTCGTCTATCTTCGGGAACTCTAGAAATTAAAATCGATATCGATGACCTCTTATGGGGATAATTATGAATTACCGCTTCCCATTCAATTGCCGGTTTGTGCCTCGATAGAAGAACTTTCTTTTTCGTATTTTGATGTTAATCATGCTATGGCGGAATGTTGGGAAGCTTTTCCCAATCTGAAATCATTATCAATGCCTCATAATGACTTTACGGGACCAATCCCGGACTCGTTATGGGAGTCGGTGAACCTGGAATATCTGGATTTGTGGGACAATGATTTGACGGGATCTTTCCAGAGAGTGGAAAGATTATAGAAATTGAAATACCTGTGTTTGTCTTGGAATGCTTTTTTCGGCCCGATTCCTAAAGAGATTGGTAACATACAAAATATTAGATAGTTATGATTGAATAGAAATCGCTTTTCCGGGGAATTTCCTTCTTCCCTGTGGGAGTTGTCCGGTTTGGTCGAGTTGGATCTGAGCCAGAATGCTTTCTCCGGCCCTATTCCTGAAGAGATCGGGAAATTGAAAGAATTACGATATTTGGACTTGAGGGATAATCATTTTTCCGGCCCCATCCCCGATGCCCTGTTTGAACTACCGGATTTGGAAACTTTAGGTTTGGCAAGGACAGAACTCGACCACCGCACTTTGAGGATATCCTTAAATTAAAAAATTTGGAGGTTCTGTTTTTGGCGAGCTTAGGGGTGTCCGGGCCGATTCCGTCCGCCTTGTTTGATTTGCCGTTGAAGCAACTTGGCCTTTCCCACAACCGACTGACGGGCACAATCCCGGAAAGCATAGGGGAGGATTTGGAATTATTTCTTTGTAGCCATAACCGGTTATCCGGGCCAATCCCGGCAGTCGTTTTCAACGTGGAACAAATAAAACTTTCTCACAACAGCTTGAGCGGGGCCTTGCCGGAAACTTTTGTCAAGGGAAAGTGGAGGCGATTGGATTTAAGTTATAACCAGTTATTCGGGGAAATTCCCTGGGAATTCCTGTATAGACCGGATCATGATAATTATGTGTTGGCTTTGCAATTGGACTTGTCCCACAATCAATTCTCCGGTGCGATACCCCTGCTTCCCCCCTCGTGGATAGAACGTCCACCGGAAGAAGTATCTTTCAAGTATAATTGCCTGACCAGCGTCGTACCTGTGGATGAGCCCGTTTACATGGATTTTGACAGGGAGCAGATTATTGAGGCCTACAAGAGCCTTTTCTTCCCCCAGAACGAGGGGTACGGGCTTATTATTCCATATCCCATGACTCCGGATGATTACTTGGATTATGGCTTGAGCCTTTTTGATAATGACGAAAAACAAGCCTACCGCGCCTCGCCCTTCCCGGGCGGGGGCGTTTCGTTGTTTCCCCGTGCGATTACCTTCCCATTCCCCTTCTCCCGGGAGGGAGATGCTCGTGTTGATTTCCGTGGTCGGGGAAGGGAATGGGAAAAAAATCGTATATTTGTGTACTCGCGACGGGCGCGAGGTGTTTAACGGACGACGACTCATGGATAAACAACAGCAAAACGTGGCCTATTTCCAGACATTCTGCATCGGACAATACAAGAATGAAAAAGGACTGACGGGCGAGGAGGCAATGAAGGAATTGAACCGCTACGGTGTCCTTGATTACCTGAGCGACCATTTTGAAATCCTCCATACCCAAAGTCGGCAATGGCTCCTGGCCGATATCGATGAATTTATCAACACCCGAAAAACGCAACGGCAATGAATCTGTCCGTGAACCAGGAAAACCTCTATTTGTTCCTGCCGTCGAAGGTGTGTTGAATGGCAGGAATGTTATTATTTTACCTCTGTTTTTACAGTTTTTTTCCGATTTTTCCTCCTTTTTTCTTCGTTTGTTACCCCTTGTTTTCCTGTCTGTTACACGTATCAACTATTGTTCATCTATTGTTCAACTATTGCTTAACTATTGTTATAACAATAGATGAACAGTTTCTGAATAATAAATTTCATATATTTGTATCGAGTAATGAACAGGCATATACAGGGGAGTGGAATGACAGGAGAGGGGCATGGGAAGAAAATAAGAAGGGAATGGGAAAGGTACGGGAAGGGATAGAAAGTAGGTTTGACCGGGATAAGAAAGCAATGTCGAATAAAAAGTGATTGTTATGGAAGTCAGGGGAATAATGGACAAGGAGTTTAGCGGGAAACTCGGGAATTTCGTTTTCTACCAGCGGAATGGGAAGACCTTCGTGCGGCGGGTGGCTATTCCCGGGAAGCCCCGGAAGTGGGAGACGGAAGGGAGGACGGAAAGGCAGAAGGCCGTGACGAACCGTTTCGGGAAACTGCAACAGCTGTACCGCTTCTACCGGGAGCGGGTGTCTGCCGATATCTGGCGGCTGGCCGGACGGGAGGAGGGGAAGACGTCGTCGAATCTTTTCCATTCCGTGAATCACGCCTGTTTCGACGGGGAGGGGCGGATGACGAAACCGGAACTGTTCCAGTTCTCACGGGGGATTCTCGTGCTACCGCCGGCGTTGCGGGTGGAGTCCCTGGGAGAGGCACGTTTCCGGGTGACGTGGGGAGCGGAGGAGGAATATGCCCGGGCGGCGGGGAATGACAGGCTGCAGGTGGGGGTGCTCTATGACGGGAATATGCCGGCGACCCGGTTGGCCCTCTCCGTGGAGGGACGGCGGGCGGACGGGCAGGGGGAGTTCCTGCTGGAGCGTTATCCCTCGGGAGGGGCGCACGTGTACCTGTTTTTCGCCCGGGAGGATGGGACCGCTTATTCACCCTCGTTCTACGCCCGGGTGGCGGAGCTTTGAGGTGAGGGGTGGGGGTGCCCGGGGGAAAACGAGTTGATGGGGATAGAGTCCCGGGAGGAGATGTTTGCCAGGAAAGTTGAATAGTTGATAACGGCCCGCGTCGGCGGGTGGATAAAAAGAGGGCGGCTCTCGTGAGCCGCCCTCCAAACGTTATTGAGATTGTATTAATACGTTTGGGTGATGTCCCAAACGAAAGCACGGATACCGTTCTCTTTGTTGACGTTATCCAGCTTTTCCACGTATTTCAGGATAAGGGGGACCATGTCTTCCTCGACGACGGTCAGGGTGGCGGAGTTCATTTCCGGCCAGGTGTGGTTACCCATGCGGGGTTCGCCGCCGTTGGTCCCGGCGCCGTTGACGAGCGGCCATTGCGTGAATCCCGTGATTTTCAATCGGTCGAGGAGGTAGCTGACGCGCTCCGTCAGGGCTTGGTTGTATGTGATGAATACTGCTTTCAGTGCCATAGTTTATCGTGTTTAGGGGAGCGGCCGCGGGTGGCGGCCGTTATCCCGGTTATGTTAATGTTTCGGGAGATCTCTCTCGGGGTTGAAGTCGTCCATGAACTTGAATTGTTTGCTCAGAGCTTTTTTCTTGTCGCAGCTTCCGCTCTTGTCCATGGCGGCGTAAACGGCGGGTACGATGATCATGGTGATGATGGTGGAGAACACCATACCACCGATGACGGCGATACCCATCGGGCGCCAGGTTTCGGAACCTTCACCCGTGCTGATGGCCATGGGCACCATACCCAGGATGGTGGTCAGGGAGGTCATCAATACCGGACGGAGACGGGAACGGCAGGCCTGGGCGATGGCCTCGTACAGGCGGATGCCCCGCTCGCGCATGAGGTTGATGAAGTCGATGAGCACGATACCGTTCTTGGTCACGATACCAACCAGCATCACGGCTCCCAGGGCGGCCACGATACTCAGCGTGGTGTTCGTCAGCAGAAGGGCCAGGATTACCCCGGTGAACGCGAACGGGATGGAGAGCATGATGATGAACGGCATCTTGAACGATTCGAACTGGGCGGCCATCACGATGTAGACGAGCATGATGGAGAGCATGAACAGCCAGATGAGGGAGGAGAAGGACTCCTGTTGATCCTCGTAGTTACCACCGACGTAGAGGGTGACTCCCTGCGGGATTTCCTCTAGATTGTTGATGATCTCCTGAGCCCCGGCGGCAATCTGACCGAGGGCTACGCCGGCAGCCGGACTGATGGATACTTTCAGGATACGTTGCTTGCTCTTCCGCTCGATGT
The DNA here is from genome assembly GCA_944321845.1 of uncultured Butyricimonas sp. Lineage (GTDB taxonomy): Bacteria > Bacteroidota > Bacteroidia > Bacteroidales > Marinifilaceae > CALUMT01. The sequence goes on along the minus strand of CALUMT010000012.1, from coordinate 78,127 downwards.
TTGGCGGGGAGAAGTATTCCTTCACTTTACCGAGTTCTTTCAGGCGGACTTTCTGGCCGTAGCCGTCGGTGATGAGGAAGTTCTCTATCTCGGTGATGGAGGAACGGTATTTTTCCTCGAGACGGACGATGATGTCGTATTCCTCGCCGTCTTCCTTGAACTTGGAATTACGGTAGCCGTAGATGTTGTTCCGGAGGTAGTTTCCCACGGTGCTGGTGGTCAGGGCGTGGCGGGCCAGCTTGTCCTGATCGAGCACGATCTGCAGTTCGGCCTTGTCCTCGTCCCGGCTGATCTTGATATCTTCCGCACCGGGAATGGCGCGCGCTTTCTGGGAAATCTCCTGGGCGAGACGGTTGGTCGCGTCGAAGTCGTGACCCATGATTTCCACGTCGACGGTGTTACCGCCCATGGAGCCTCCGCCACCGGTGGTCACGGTGTACTGGAGGATGTCCGGGAATCGCTTGAGGATGCCGCGGACCTGATCGGCGATCTCGAACACGCTGCGGGTTCTTTCCTTGATGTCGACCGTGCGGACACGCATGTTGAGGATGTTGTTACCCGTGCTGTTCATCATGGAGGCGAAGGAGGCTTCTTCCTCGCTACCGTAGGACAAGTTGATAAGGGTTACTTCCGGGATTTCCTCGCGGATGATGGAATCAATCTGGAAGGCGACTTTCTTGGTTACTTCCACGCGTTGGCCGGATTGCATCTTGGCGTACACGCTGAGGTAGTTCTGGTCGTTCTGGGGCATGAAGTCCGTTTGGATGTATTTGGTAAGGCTGCATGAACCCAGGAAGAGGGCAAACATGCTGCAGATGGTTACTGCCTTGTGGTGAAGAACCCAGCGGATGAGCCGCTCGTAGGCGTTGTCCAGACGTTCCAACTGCCGGTTGACGAACGCGTAGAAGCTGAATTTACCGTCATTCTTTATTTCCTGTATTTTGAGTAATTGTGAACTCAACATAGGAGTCAACGAAATAGCTGTCGCCGTGGAGGTACATACCGTGATGCAGACGATCCATCCCAGCTGCTTGAAGAGGATTCCGGTCATACCGGTTACCAGTGTCAGGGGGAAGAATACGGCCACGGTTACCAATGTGGTCACGATAACGGATAGCCATACCTCGTTGGTCCCGTATTTGGCAGCTTCCCGAGGGCGGCTGCCCCGGTCGATGTGCTTGGTGATGTTTTCCAGTACCACGATGGCGTCGTCCACGACCATACCGATGGCGATGGAGAGGGAGGACAGCGAGATGATGTTCAACGATTCACCCGTGGCAAAGAGGTAGATGAACGCCACGATCAGCGAGATCGGGATGGTGAGAGCGATGATGAACGTGGCTCGCCAGCGACCCAGGAATAGGAACACGATGAGCACCACGAAGATGAGGGCGTACATCAGGGATTCCTGCAGGTTGTTGATGGACTTGATGATGAAGTCGGAGTTATCGGATATGATCTGGAACTTGATATCGGTCGGGAGTTCTTTCATGGCCAGCTCCAATTCAGCCTTGGCTTCTTTGGCCACGGCCACGGCGTTGGCGTCAGTCTGCTTGGAGATCAACAGCACGCCACCGTTGCCCCGGTTGACGGTCTGCTCGAGGGTGATATCCTTGATGGTATCCCGCACGTTGGCCACGTCGTGGAGGTAGATTGTTTTACCGTCCTGGGTGCCGAGCACAATGTCTTTGATTTGGGCACTTTCCTCGAATTCACCCTCGACACGGATGGTATAATCCATGTCTCCCATCTTGACATTACCGGAGGAAATATCCTTGTTCTCGGCGAGGATTTTGTCTCCGATTTGTTGTAGCGTCAGGTTGTAAGCATCAAGCTGATTCGGATTCAGTTCCACGTACACGACACGTTCCGGGGCTCCAGCCACGGTGATGTTCGCGATACCATCCACGCGGTTGAGGCGGGTAACGACTTTGTCATCGAGGATTTTGTCCAATCCCGGGTAGGATTCTTTGGCCGTTACGGCGTAGATCAACACGGGCATGGAGGAGGTACTGAAACGCATGATGGTCGGTCGGTCAATGTCGTCCGGTAGATTCTGCATGGCTTTGTCCACGGCGTCGCGCACGTCGTTGGAAGCTTCGTCCAGGTTGGCTTCCCATTCGAATTCCAGCGTGATGACAGAAAGATTGTCGTATGACGTGGAAGTCAGTTCTTTTAGCTCATCCACGGAGTTTAGCTGATCCTCCAGGATCTTGGTCACGTTTTCCTCGATGTCGGAGGCGTTGGCCCCGGGGTAAGTCGCCATTACCGTGATGTACGGGGGATCCATTTTGGGATACTGGTCCACGGGCAACTGAATGTAGGAGGCGATACCCAGTACCATAATGGCGAGGAAGACCATTAGGGTGGAAATGGGTTTGTTTACTGCACTGCTATATATACTCATAGTTGTATTGCTTTGTTATTTGGTGATGTTAAGCGGGGATCCATCGACTAATCGTCCTTGTCCCACGACAACGAGTTCTGCTCCCGGTTTGATTTGGTCGCTGAATACTTCCACTTTATCCTCGAATCGGCGTCCCAGCGTGACGCTGACCCGTTTGGCTTTGCCATTGTCGTTAAGGAAGAGGTAACGGTCGTTGGAGCCTTGCAGTTTCAGTACGGCAATAGCAGGTACGACCAAAGTGTTGGTTTCCCCGATGAAGAAGTTGATGGTGCCGTACATTCCCGGGCGGAGAGCTTCATCCTTGTTCGGGAGTTGGATCTCCACGGTGAAGGTACGAGTGGTTGGGTCAATAGTCGGGTATACGATGCTGACCTTGCCCTCGAACACGCGGTCGGGGTAGATATCGCTTTTCAGTTCTACGCGGGTACCTTTCTTCACGGATAGATAGTATTGTTCGGAGAGGTTCACGTAGGCTTTCATCGGGTTGATTTTCTGGATGGCGATGACAGACGGTTTTGTTGCTCCACCGGCTGCGGCACCCGTGTATAGTTCCTTATCTTCAAAATATTTTCCGGTGACAATGCCGTCGAACGGGGCTAGCATCTTGGTGTTTTCTTTCAAGAATTCTACGTTGGCCTTGGCTACCTCATATTGGGTGACGGCGGCGTCATAGTTCTGCTGGCTGATACTTCCCGTTTCCTTTAGCATCTTGGCCCGGTTGTATTCTGTCTCTAGATTTGTCAATTCAGCCTGAGCCTGGATGAGGCTCGTGCGATCCATTTCCACGAGCACTTGCCCTTTCTTTATACGGTCGCCTACTTCCACGTAGATTTTCTCGATACGACCGGTGGATGCGGGAGCGTAGTACACTTCCTCATCGGCTTGAAGGTTGGCGGTATAGTCGAGAGTGGTAGCGATGGTGGTGGGTTCCAGTTTCTGTACTTTCACCGGAATGGCTTCCACGGTGGTAGCCTGTTGCTCCGTCTTGTTTTTGTCGCCCGAGCAACTGGCTAGGGCGGCAATCGCTATGGTCGAAAGAATAAGATTTCTAATCATGTTTTGCTGTATTTATTAAGTTAATGTTTTAGTTGATTATAAAGTCTCTCGATGCTGACTTGTGCCTGAAGCAGGGTCAGTATGGCATTGGTATAGTTGCTTTCCGCCGTGAGGTAGTTGTCGTTGGCGTTGGTCAGGTCGAGGCTGGAGATGGCCCCGTGTTCGTACTTGATCTGGTAGTTTTTCAATACACGGGCAGCCACGTCAATGTTTTCTTTTTGCAGAGCGTAGTTTTCCATGGCGTTTTTGAGGTCGTATTTTAATTGCTCGTCCTGCAAGTGAAGGTTATCTTTCAGCAGGTCCTGGTTGACGATACTTTTCTCGAGTTCGATTTTGGCCTGTTGTACCTGGGAGTAGCGTTTCAAACCGGAGAACACGGGGATGCTCATCGTGAGTCCAGCGCTGTGGTTGGGACTCATGTCAAATCCGGCTTTCTTGATTTTGTAGGTGTAGTTGTAGCTACCGGAGATGGTCGGGGCAAAGCTCCATTTCTGCAGGCTTACCGTTTTCTTGTTCAGTTCCGTTTGGGTATTCTGCAGGCGGTACTCGAGGTTGTTGTTGATATCAAATTCCTGTGAGTAGAGCGAGTTGGCCGTTTCCTCGTTGAGGAATTGTTCCAGTTTGTCGGTCAACGTGATTTCCGTTCCGGCTTCCAGTCCGAGTTGAATGCGGAGAAGGTTGTAGTTGACGGCAACGGTGCGTTCCATGGCGAGAAGATTGTTCTTCAATTGTCCCACGTTGACACGAATCTGGTCAAGGTCGGTTTCTTCTACGGTTCCGGCCTTAAACTGGTTGGCGGTGTGCTCGTAGATTTTATTCATGTTTTCCATGTTCTGGCGGAGAATGTTGCACAGACGTTCACTGACGAGCACCGTGTAGTAGGAATTGTAGATGTTCTCCACGATGTCGAGTTCGGTGATGTCGACCTGTTGTGAGGCCAGACGTTGTGCGATCTTGCTGGTCTGGATGCCCACGATCCATTGTCCGTTGAAGAGGAGTTGGGAAACGCCCACTTTCAGGTTGGACTGGTCTTTCAGTTTCATGGAATTTCCGCCGAAATCCATCTTGTAACCGAAGTTTGAACTGTAGTCAAAGGTTCCGTTGACTTGCGGCAATCCCTCGGACACGGATTCCCGTATTTTCTCGCGATACAGGTTGATGTCCATTTTCGAGGCTTTCAATTCCTTGTTGTACTTGATGGCAAACTCGATCGCTTGCTGCAAGGACAGGGATTGTGGCCCTTCCTGTGCCTTTAGCATCCAAGGCACAATAAGCGTTAGTAATAGGAGCGATACTTTCATATAGATTTATTTGATTAATTGTTATTTTCTTGATTTTTTTGGTCACACTTGTTTTTGACAGTTTACCCGTCGTGAGGTTTATTGGCTGTCCTTAGTTTTTTCTTCATATTTTTCAATTTCTCGTAATCCTTTTTCCGTGGCAAGGGCCCGCATGAAGTTGTCAAGTACGGTGCAGACGACCGTGGTGATGGGATATTCCATCTTCATGTTGATGTCCGGGTCGGAGACATAACGCATTGGTCTGTTGATGAGGTATATCTGCAGGTTTTTGTCTATGTTTGCCCTGAAGTAGCCTTCTTCGATTCCCCTGTCAAGGAGTTCGTTTAGGAATTCCCGGGTGAGTTCTTCCTCCATGTTCTTGATTTTCGTGTAGACGGCCGGGTGATATTTTTTCATATCAAAATCGTTGGCCGGCAGACGGCTGTTTAGATCATCAATCACGAATTGCTTGATATGTTTGATGATGGCGATAGGGTTTTCTTTTCTTATTTCTTTGATGTAGTGGCGATTGGCTCTATCTCGAATACGGAAGAGCATGACTTCCTCGACCACGTTATCCTTGTTTTCAAAGTATTGGTAGAGTGTTTTTTTTGATATTTTCAGGTGATTGGCGATATCGTCCATAGAAGTACTTCTGAGTCCGAATTTCAGAAAGAGTTCGGATATATCCTCCAGTAATTTTTCTTTGTATGTGTTGTCGTTTGCTGTCATTTATTTTTCATTAAACAGTTTGTGTGTGGAAACGTTTTTAATGTTAATCGTTTCCATGTGCAAAAGTATACAAATCTTGTGCCTTGTATCTTACAGGACTGTTAATTTATAGTTAATATATTCGAGTGGGCTTTACTCGACATGGAAAGGATTTATGTGTTATCTTTGCGGTATGATTGATCAGGCTACTATACAGAAGATATTTGACTCGGCGGATATTCTCGAGGTGGTTTCCGATTTCGTGAGTTTGAAGAAACGAGGAAGTAACTACCTGGGACTTTGTCCGTTCCATAATGAAAAGACAGGGTCATTCACGGTTTCTCCGGCAAAGGGGATTTACAAGTGTTTCGGTTGCGGGAAGGGGGGGAACGCAGTGAATTTTATCATGGAGCACGAGCAGATGTCGTATGTGGAAGCGTTAAAATATTTAGCAAATAAGTATCATATCCCCATAGAGGAAAAGGAATTGACCGATGAGCAACGGCGGGAACAGACAGAACGGGAGAGTATGCTTATCGTGACGGCTTACGCGAATGAATATTACCAGTATCAGCTTTGGCATACCGACGAGGGACGTTCCGTGGGGTTGGGGTATCTCCGCCAACGGGGGATTAGCGACGAGATGATTCGGGCGTTCGGATTGGGATATAATCCGGAGGAATGGGGTGCTTTTACGAAGGCTGCCCTGGAGAAGGGTTATAAGAAGGAGTTCCTGGTGAAAACCGGACTGTCAATCGAGAACGAACGGGGAATGTTTGATCGGTTTCGAGCCCGAGTGATGTTTCCCGTGCAGGATTTGGCGGGGAAGGTAATTGCTTTCGGGGGGAGGACGATGACCGCGGACAAGAAAACGGCGAAGTACCTGAATTCTCCGGAATCCGATATTTATCACAAGAGTAAAACGCTTTACGGGATATACTTGGCGAAGAAGAGTATCATCCAGCAGGACCGTTGTATTTTGGTGGAGGGGTACACGGACGTGATCTCTTTTCACGCGAAGGGTGTGGAGAACGTGGTGGCTTCTTCGGGAACTTCCTTGACAATGGAGCAGATTCGGATGATCCGTCGTTTGACACCTAACGTGACGATTATTTATGACGGGGATGCTGCCGGGATTAAAGCTTCTCTGAGGGGAATTGACCTGGTGCTGGAGGAAGGTTTGAACGTGCGGGTGTTGTTGTTGCCTGACGGGGAGGATCCGGATTCCTTTGCGCGGAGTCATAGCCGGGAGGAACTGGCAGATTATATTGCCAAGAATGAGTCGGATTTTATTCATTTCAAGACCCGGTTGTTGTTGAAGGGTGCGGGAGATGATCCGGTGGAGCGGGCTCGCCTGATTACGGATATCGTGCGCTCTATTTCCAAGATTCCTGATGAGATTACCCGTTCCGTGTATGTTCGGGAGACCTCCCGGCTGATGCAGGTGGAGGAACGGGTGTTGTACACGGAAATTGCTAAATTCCGTCTCCAGCACACGCAGGAGACGCGGGAGCCGGAGAGGCCAACGGTGACTGTTGATCCCCGGGGAGCGAGAGGCGTGACTCCTTGTGACTTGGAGGAGATGATGATAATCCGTTATTTGTTGCTGTTCGGGAAGGTGCCTTTGTTCGAGGAGGAAGTGGACGGGTACACCCGGGAGGTAAGTGTCGGGGAATTTATTATCCGGGAGTTGTCAGAGGATGACCTGGAGATGCAGAATTCTCTTTTCCGGACGATTCAGATGGAGTACAAGCAGCACGCGGAGGTTCCTGATTTTGATCCGGGGCGTTATTTTATTACTTATCCCGATGTGAAGGTGAGTACGGTTGTGGCGAATATCATGAGCGAACCTTACGAGTTGAGTAAGATTTGGTATAAGATGGATAATCTAGTGGAAACGGAGGAGATGAAGTTGACGGAGATATTGCCCAAGGTCTTGGATAATTATAAGATGCGCCGAATTGAGATGCTGTCCTCCGAGGTGGATAACCGGATTCTGGAGATACAGCAAGGAGATCCAGCTGAGTTGATGGATTTATTGAAGCGGAAGAATACGCTTAATAAGATTCGGGCCCGCTTGAATGAGCGATTGGGACGTACGGGGGTGCGTTGAGTCTTATTCTCTCCACATGCGGTAGTATACGCCCAGGGGAAGGGCTTTCTCGAAGGAATCCGTGACGTATAGTTCCCCGAATTGTTCCCCGGGACATACTCCAAAGAGTTGACGTACCGCACTTCTTGCCAGTAGTGCGGATAATCCCATGGAATAGAGGTTTAGAACGAGAAAGCTGTTTTTGTCTTCCAGGAGTTGGCTGCACAAGGTAAGCATCTCGTTGATGTTTTCCTCGAGAATCCATTTTTCTCCTTCCGGGCCTCGTCCGTAAGCGGGGGGATCGAGAATGATTCCGTTGTAGCGTTTGCCTCGTTTCACTTCCCTGCGGACGAATTTTAGGGCGTCTTCCACGATCCAGCGTATGCCGTCAAGTCCGCTGGCTTCCATGTTTTCGCGAGACCAGTTGATGACCTGTTTGACTGAATCCACGTGAGTTACGTCCGCTCCAGCGCTTTTGGCGGCGAGGGAAGCGCCTCCCGTGTAGGCAAACAAGTTCAATACCCGGCAATTGTTGCCTATGCGGCGTGTTTGTTCGTGGATAAAGTTCCAGTTCTCGGCTTGTTCTGGGAATATACCCACGTGCTTGAAAGAGGTTAGTCCCAGGCGTAAACGTATTTTCATGCTGTCGTGAACATAGTTGACGAACCATTGCTGGGCCATTCGGGGTTTGCATATCCATTCCCCTCTTTCTTCATTCCGCTTGTCTTTCCGGAAATAGGCATCAGCTCGTTGCTCCCACTCTGAGGCCGGTAGAGATTTGTTCCAAATGGCTTGAGGTTCTGGCCTAGCTATGGTGTAGCGGCCGAATCTTTCCAGTTTCTCGAAGTTGCCACAGTCAATTAATTCATAGTCTTTCCAGTCTGATGGAGAAAGCAGCTTGATGTTCATTTCTTGCATGTGATTGTTGGTTTGATTAAAAATCAGGGTGTAAAGTTAGTTATAAAGTTCGTATGTATTACCTTTGTGGTCATTAAATCAATTCAATTAAAATGAAGGTTCATTACGGTATTGAAGGTCTGGATATTTGTAGACCGGTGGTCACGATTGGGAGTTTTGATGGAGTCCATTTAGGACATGCTTGCGTAATTCGTCACTTAAAGACGAAAGCCGCGGAGATTGGAGGCGAGTCTGTGATTATCAGTTTTGAACCGCATCCCCGCGAAGTCCTTTATCCATTGGAAAAGAAACCGGGTATTTTGACAACACTGGAGGAAAAGGTAGCTATTTTGGAGCATTATGGGGTCGATCATTTGATTGTTTTGACATTTACTCTTGAATTTGCCCGGCAGTCATACACGGATTTTGTTCGGGATATGTTAATTGGAAAATTGCATATGTGCGGTTTGGTAGTAGGATATGATCATCGCTTCGGAAAAGATCGGGAAGGAAATTTTGAAAGTTTGCAGACTTTGAGTAAAGAATATCACTTTTCCCTGGAGCAGGAAAGTGTGTTTGAGGAGAATGATGTGAATGTGAGTTCTACTAAAATTCGTAATGCTCTTTCTGTCGGGGATATCGCTCGGGTGAACGATTTTCTAGGGTATGCCTATTCTATTACAGGTACGGTGGTAGGTGGGCAGCATTTGGGACGTAAAATTGGTTTTCCTACAGCCAATATTAGTTTGACGGATGAGCGAAAATTGCTTCCTGCTGTTGGGGTATATGCGGTGGAAGTTTTGGTTGATGGGAAATTGTACTGCGGTATGTTGAATATCGGGATTCGGCCCACTGTGAGTAAGGCAGGGGTTGTTACCCGGGAAGTGAACATTTTTGATTTTGACCGGGACATTTACGGGGAAACGATAACTGTACGTTTGATTGCTAGAGTTAGAGGGGAACGAAAGTTCGAGGATATAGAGGAATTAAAGGAACAGTTGCATTGTGATAAAGAGAGGGTGATGGAGTTACTCGCTAGCCGGAAATCTTGATTATCTTATTATAAGATATTTTTTTTTGTTGTGTCATTTGATGGAATTTTATAAAAATAACCGCTATAACATCTGATGTTGTAGCGGTTATTTACATTTCGGTTGTGATTCCGTGGGGACTCGAACCCCAATCAAAGGAACCGGAATCCTTCATTCTATCCATTGAACTACGGAACCGAATGGTCCATACCTCCTGTATGAAACCGAGTGCAAATCTAATTATTTTTTCTAAAAAAAGGGAGCATTTGCTCCCTTTTTTATTTCGAATCTATTAAGATTACACTTTTTTACGCGCTGCGTAGCTGACACGTAGAGAGTTAGCTCGACGTAATTCCTGTTTTAAGTCCGTGATAATACCCATTTTGGTGAACATATCGACCTTCAAGTTATTGGTAATCTTATTCCGATCCTCCTCGCTACGGGCTTCTTGTTCAGCAATCACGAATGATGTAATTTCATTCAGATTGGCGAACTTGTCGTTTAGCTGAATTCTCGGTTCACTACCATAAGTACCAATGTACTGTTCTTTGGGTTTTCCCACGTAGATATTACTTACCAAGGATTTCTTTTCCAGTTTGGTAGCGGTTCTGGCCTCTGGCATACCGTTATCTACCATTACGGAAACCTCGCGTATTGTCGTACTTACCATGAAGAAAAACAATAACATGAACACGATGTCAGGTAATGATGCCGTGGAAAGTGCAGGGACTTCTTTTCCCCCTTCTTTTCTAAACTTTGCCATGATTATTTTCCTCCTCCAATGTTTTTAGGTTCAGCTTCAGAGATAGCTGTCGGAACAACTTTACGAACAGCTTCTTGTTGTTCTTCGTCTAGCTCTTCAAATTTCTTTCCCCACTTTTCGATGGATTTGATATCTCTTGCCTCATTATATGCTGCAGCCAATTCATCTTGCACCGCAATATACATTTTGTAAGAGGTTCCTCTATCGCTTTGTAGGGAAACAATCCCTTTGGATACTTCTGTCTTCCCGAAGAATGGAATATCTTTCATTTCTTTAGCCGGAAGATTTTCCTTATTCTGGGGATTTAATATGAATTCCAATGCTTTCTCTCGCAGCATGGCGATATCCATCAATTCTCCGTTTACCGCAAGCAAATCATCTTTGTTTACCAGTACCTGCAAGATGTTCCGTTTCGCGTATTTCGGCGGGTTTACTTGAACATCTTCAGGTGGCATCGGTGGTAGACGGCGGAATATTCCGGAATCAGTATCCATACTTGTTGCCACCAAGAAAAAGATCAGCAACAAGAATGCGATATCTGCTTGCGAGCTTGCGTTAATGTCCGGTGTTCTTCTTGCCATATGATTTTATTTATCTGACTCTTCTTATAATTTCGGTTACAACAATAGCACCCACGGCAACAATTCCAAGAAAATACATGGTGTAAATTAATACGTCCGTGAGTATTAGGCGGCTAGGAATATTGTCTGTACCAGTATATCCTTGGAGCTTTAATGGAGTTCCATCTGCCATAGCATAAGCGATTAATACGAAGACAACCAATACTCCTAAAGCAGCAAGGGCTTTTACTGCTTCTTTAGGGCGAGTGAACAAACGTACTGCTGGGAATATCACTGCAGCGATTATTCCGATGGCAAGCAATACATATGCCCAATATAGAAGTTGATCCGTGTAGATTGGGGTTGTATACGCTTGATTCGGGACTTCGCCTCCCACTAGAAACAATATTGTCAAGATTGCCGAGATGACAAACATCACGATCGACAATATGGTTAAATATTTATTTATTTTCTGCATGGTGCATTAGTGTTTTTGATTGTATTTTACAAGAAGGTCTAATAAAGTTACAGAAGCATCTTCCATACTATTAACAATACCATCAATTTTGGCGATGCAGTAGTTATAGAATACCTGAAGAATCATGGCAACGATCAAACCTCCTACCGTCGTAATCAAGGCAACTTTAATACCTCCTGCAACCAATGTCGGTTGGATATCACCAGCAGCCTGAATAGCATCAAATGCATCAATCATACCAACTACTGTTCCCAAGAATCCTAACATCGGGGCGATGGCGATAAACAAGGCGATCCAAGACATACCTTTTTCCAGCAATCCCATTTGTACTGAACCATAAGATACAACTGATTTTTCGACCATATCTACACCTTGGTCATAGCGACATAATCCTTGATAGAAAATACTGGCCACCGGACCTCTTGTATTGCGGCATACTTCTTTAGTTGCTTCAATGCCACCGTTTTCCAATGCTTCTTCAACTTTGGCGATTAATTTTTTGTTGTTGGTGGAAGCGAGATTCAAGTAAATAACTCTCTCAATAGCAATAGCTAAACCAAAAATCAAACATAAAGCGATCGGAAGCATCCAGAATGCACCACCCTCGATGAATTTTTGTTTCAATGCGGCGTGGAAAGATGTACTTTCGATTTGGGATTCGTCTTCCAGAACGGTCGGGTCAGCGATAGCTGCCTCTTCCATGGTGGCATTTTCATCAACGGTTATTTCTAACGTTGCATCTTCAGTTTGAGTCGCGTCGTTTTCCTGAGCCATTAGCATAGATGATGCTCCAATAGTAAGCATTCCAAAAACTGCTGTTAGTGCAAATAATTTTCTCATGATCTATTTAACTGATTTTTAGTTTATAAATAATTAAAATTTAACTCCTTCTTAATGTCATATATTTTTATTCTTCTTGCAATCATTTGCATTTCCTTTTTGTGTCTAAATTCGGGGGTCTAAGGTATAAAAATAATGTTAAAATCCAATGTATTTCGGGGATATTTCTCCTCGGATGTTCTTATTTAAGTATTTTTTCACGTCGTTAGGGTTCGTATATTTACCTAGAACGTACATCATTTTACATACGGCAGCCTCGGTTGTTATATCGTGACCACTGATGACTCCTGCGTTAAGTAGTTCTCTACTAGTTTCATATTTCCCCATTTCAACGCTTCCTCCCTGGCATTGCGTTACGTTGTAAATAACGATACCCTTGGCCAGGACCTCTTTTATTTTATTAAGAAAAACCTTGTTGGTCGGAGCGTTTCCTGAACCGTAAGTCTCCAAAATAATCCCTCGTAACCCCGGAATGTTAAGTGTGGCATCCATTATTTCTGGATGCATTCCCGGGAAAATCTTTAAAATGGTGATGTTGGTATCCATGTTTGTGGAAGCCGAGAGAGGTTCCGGACGGGGGGTATAATCAATTGCGCTATAATTATAGTGTATATGTATACCGATATTGGCTAATTCTGGATAGTTAAATGATTTGAATGCATCAAAACTTTCCGCGTTGATCTTTGTGGTCCGGTTACCCCGGAATAGTTTTGAGCCGAATAGAATGCAGACTTCCGGGACAATAGGTTTGTGCTCGTCATAAGCGGCCGCAATCTCAATGGCTGCGATGAGATTTTCTTTGCCGTCTGTTCTGATTTTCCCGATAGGAAGTTGTGAACCTGTGAAAATGACAGGCTTCGTCAGGTTCTGCAACATGAAACTTAGTGCTGCGGCCGAGTAAGCCATCGTGTCTGTTCCATGAAGGATGACAAAACCCCTGTAGCGGTCATAATTCTCGAGAATGATTTTACATAAATCTTTCCACAATTGTGGTTGAAGATCCGATGAATCGATGATTTCAGGTAGCGTGTAACTGTCAATAGTGAAACCGAATTCCCGTATCTCGGGCACTTCCTGGGCTATCTGATCAAAATTGAACGGGCATAAGGCTCCTGTTTCCGGGTCATTTATCATCCCGATAGTACCTCCCGTGTATATGATTAAAACCGGTTTATCCATCTGTCGTTTTTGTTCTTGTTAGACTTTTTCTGTTCCATGACTGTATTCACGGGGCAAATTAAATAATTTCATGGCATTGTTTGTCGTGATTTCCGCGATTTTTTTTGTTTCATGCCCGGTTATTTCTGCAATTTTCTCTGCAATTATGGGTATGTAGCTGCTTTCGTTTCTTTTTGCACGGTAAGGGACAGGGGCCAGGTACGGTGAATCCGTTTCGAGAACGATGTGCTCTATATCTTTTCGGCGAATCACTTCTGCCATGCTTGATTTCTTGAATGTCACAACACCTCCGATCCCGAGTAGAAATCCTAGATCTATTGCCCTTGAAGCATCCTCTTCGTTTCCGGGGAAACAATGTAATATTCCTTTTATATTATAATGTTGCCGTTGCAGTACATTGAAGATCTCTGGTAAAGATTCCCTGGAATGGATGATTACCGGAAGGTTCATGTCCCGGGCAATGTGTAGTTGCCATTCCAGTGTGCGAATCTGTTCTTGGTAATATGTCTTGTCCCAATAGAGGTCAATCCCGCATTCTCCGATAGCGAAGATGTTGGAGTGATTATTCAGTTCACGTTCTAATGCCTTTAGTTCACTCTTGTAGTCAAGATTCACGGATGTGGGATGAACTCCGAGAGTCGTGAATAAATGGTCCGGGTATTTTGCGGCGACTTCAAACATCCTTTCTCGAGTACTTTGATCAATGTCGGGTAGTATCAATTGTGAAACACCCGCTTCGATAGCTCGTTTGATTGTTTCCTCTCTGTCATTATCAAATTCTTCCGCGTATACGTGTGAATGGGTATCTATATACATGGCCTTTTGTTTAGTCGGGGCAAAAGTAGTGATAAATGTTTTAAAATACTGTCCTTTTGTTTGTTCCTTGATGAAAATTATTTATGTTTGTGAAAAATCCTGTGTTTAATGGATCAGTTGGAACAAGTTTTTATACAAGGTATTAACGAGAAATCTGAAAAGGCATTCCGGGAACTTTTTGGACGTTTTCATAATTATCTGGTAATGTTTGCCTTGAGAAGGGTCCGTTTGTTGGAGGCTGCGGAAGATATTGTACAGGATGTTTTTGTTTTTATTTGGGAAAGCGATAAGGTGTATAATTCTTACTTGGGATTCAAGGCTTACCTGTATGAGTTGGTCCAGAATCGATGTCTGAATTATTTGAAGCATAAGGCGGTGGAGGAAAGATACATGACCTACGTGCAAAATTTCTCTAGGGAAGAGGACGGGGATGATCTTGTGCAGGAAGAGGTTTACCGGGAATTGTATCTGTTGGCGAAAGGTCTTCCCGATAAATGCCGTCGGGTGTTTGAGTTGAGTGTGGAGGGTAAGAAAAATGACGAGATTGCGGATATATTAGGTATTTCTGTGTTGACAGTCAAGGCTCATAAACAGAAAGCATTACGTTATTTGAAGGAACATGCAGTCGGTTTGTTTTTTTTCTTCTGTTACCACATGGATTAGAGTTAGGCTTATTTGTGAAATATAAATTTTAAAAATAATAATATAGGGAATTACTACTTTTTGTTTCGTTTGTTGTATTAGGTGTACAGGTAATTTAAGAATTATGGAAACGAGAGATATGAAATTAGTAGAGTTGATTCGTTCTTATTTGGCAGGAACACTTTCAGAAGGGGAATCTCGGGAACTACAAAAGTGGTTGGAGGAATCTCCGAAACATGGTGAGTTGGTAAGGAAAATACAACGTGAAATAAAGATATCCGAGGAACTCCCTCTGTTTTGCAGTTTGAACGAGGAAAAGGCATGGGGGCAGTTTAAGGCGCTTGTTGATAGGCGGAAGAAAAAAGCTGTCCGCTATCACTTTTATCGGGCATTGGGGTATGCCGCCGCGATAGCGATACCCGTGGTGCTCGCTCTTTCCTTGTGGATTTACAGATCTGATACAGGAAATGGCGAGAATTTGAATTCAGAGATTCTTCCTGGTGGTTCTTGTGCCACTTTGGTTGCGGCTGATGGAAGAATTTATCAGTTGGGAGATAAATTGGAGGTAGAGAATGTCGATGTTGCTTCGGCTCAGCAAGCAAAGCAGTTGAACAATACTCTTGTGTACGATACAACCCGGGTCGTATCTCCCGTGGAGGAGTTTAATGAGTTAAGCATTCCTCGTGGAGGAGAATTTAAAATTGTTCTTTCGGATGGCACGTTAGTTTATTTGAATTCTGCTACACGTTTAAAATATCCCGTTACTTTTTCCGCTAAGGATCGGAGAGTCTTTCTTTCCGGGGAGGCTTATTTCGAGGTGGCAAAGGATAGTAAGCGTCCGTTTTATGTGATTACGGATGATATGCAAGTGCGAGTTTACGGGACGGAATTTGGAGTGAATACCCGTGCTGGGGATTATGCTAGGACGGTGCTGGTGGAAGGTAGTATAGGTTTACGGGTGAAAGGAATCGATGATGAGGTCGTTATGAAACCGGGAGAATTGGCTCGTTATGATAAAAAAGAGAAAACCTTAATCGTGCGTCCCGTGAATGTTCGTTCTTACGTAGCTTGGAAAGAGGGGTATTTCGCTTTTGAAAACGAGACTTTGGAGCAAATAATGGCGACGCTTTCTTTATGGTATAACGTGGATGTATTTTTCCAGTCAGAGTCAGTAAAGAATTTCGTGTTTACAGGATTTTTGCGGAAATATGAACGTATAGATTCTATTCTTGTGGCGATTCAGGATGTGACAGGCGTGAAATATTCGATTAATAACCGGACCGTTATCCTTTCTCGCTAATTGATCATGATTAGCTATCGGAATATGTTGGTGAGATAGGTAAAATATTGATTTGTATGTATTAATGATAATAAAGCTGAGTAGTGAAACTATTCGGCTTTATTGTTTTATGGGGTGTAAGTAAAGAAATATAATTGTAACCTAACTTCACATTCTTGTAATATAGCTGTCACAATCCTGTTATTTCTAAATATCACCTTTGCATCGGAAATTAAAAACAAGTATTCGATGCAAACACTAAGATTCTGTATGATTTTTATTGGCGTGATGTTGATCACGACATTGTCGGTATTGGCCCAGTCTGCTTCTATAACTGGGGTAATAAAAGACAAGAAAAGCGGAGAGACAATTATCGGAGCTACGATTCAAGTCGTGGGAACTTCTAAAGGAACGGCTACGGATATAGATGGTCGTTATATGTTGGCATTAGTTCCTGGTAAATATGATTTTTTGATTCGTTGCGTGGGATATAAGGATGTGACCTTAAACCAAGTGAATGTTGTCAAAGAAACTGTTTTGAATATTGAGTTGGAGGAAAGCGTAGAACTCCTCGGGAACGTGGATGTGACAGCCCGTAAGAAATTGGAAAGCGAACGGGTATTGCAGATGGAACGCCAGCAATCAATTACTGCGATTGAAAATATTGGTGCCAAAGAAATGAGTATAAAGGGGGTTTCCAATGTGCAGGAAGGAGTGAAAAAAATCACGGGAATATCCATTGCTAGCGCAGGACAGTTGATCGTTCGGGGCTTGGGAGACCGTTATAGTACCACGACGCTTAATGGATTGCCTATCGCTTCCCCCAATCCGGATAACAAGTTGATACCTTTGGATTTATTTCCTTCTTCAACCGTGCAGAATATTACGGTAAGTAAGGTCTACGAGGCAAGCCAGTTTGCCGATTATGCTGGAGCTCATATTGATATTAGTACGAAAACCAATACAGGAACCGATTTCTTTCAGGCGGGACTTGCCTTAGGTGGGGCATTTAACACGTTGGGAAACACGTTTCGTTACAGTGATCATGACGGTTCTTTATTGCACGTGGGAGGAATAAATCATGCATATCTTGATATGCCTTTGTCTGATTTCGAACGGGTTGTGACGGAGAAAGATATTTTTGGAACTTCATTTTCAATTGATAAGAAGACATCGCTTCCGGATTTCAGTGCAAGCGTAGGTTGGGGACGGACGTTGGGACGTTTTAATCTTCTTCTATCTTGTGGAATAAGTAATGACCGTCAAATTTTGAAAGATGCTTTTGTCCGGCAGTTGACAGCTCAGGGTACCACGTTGAATAGTTTTAATTATGATAATTATACCACGAAGTGGAAATTGGCTGGATTGGCAGGGTTGAGTTATAATTTTGAGAATGCGGATTATATTAATTATTCCCTTTTCTATGCCCGTAATGCTGTTGATGAGTTTATGGAACGTTGGGGATTTGACTCGGAGGGTATAAATCTGAGGGGAAGTAATAGTGTATATCGGGCTTATAGTCTGTTGAATAATCAGATGTTCGCTCGTCATAGTCTCGGAGAACGTTGGGAGTTGAATTGGGCCGCCTCTTATGGATTGACGACAAGCGATGAGCCGGATCGTCGACAGGTGATGTTCCGTGAAGACGAAGAAACAAAGGAGTTATCCTTGTTCTTGCTTAATCAACAGGAAACGATGCGTTATTTTGGTGAGTTGGATGAAGATGAATTGGTTGGAGACCTTAAGTTAACCTATAATTTTGGCGAAGAGAATAATGTCCGGGCAGGGATTACCTATAAGCGCAAAACGAGAGATTTCATGAGTGTCAATTTTTATTATGAGATGGATGCTTTCGCTGATATGATAATGGATAATATTTATGATAAAGAGGATTACCTGAATTTTGATAATGTCGCTAACGGTTCGATAGTTATTGATAGGAATTACCAGAAACGCGGATGCTACAATGCCGAAATGGCTACTTGTGCCGGATTTGCTGAAGTGAACTTCTTTCCTTGGTCTCGTCTGCTGGTGAACTTGGGGGTGCGTTATGAGCAAGTGAAACAGACCGTGGATTACTTCACGGATGCAAGTGCGGCGAAACAGGCTACGCTGGATAAAGGAGATTTCTTTCCGGCAATCAACCTAAAATATACTTTTGACGAGCAGAATTCCTTGCGTTTCGCTTTTTCCCGTACGGTGACTCGCCCCGCTTTTGTGGAAATGGCACCTTTCCTCTATCGGGCTTCATACGGAGGTTCTGCAATTCGTGGTAATGAAAATATTAATAACGGATATAACCTGAATGTGGATTTGCGTTTTGACCGTTTCGATAAGAAGAATAGCGATATGTTGTCACTGGCCTTGTATTTTAAATGTCTACAGGATCCTATTGAACGGGTACAGGAATCAGAAGGAGGTTCTACGGTTCATACTTTCCAGAACGCCGAGAATGGTATTGCCATGGGGGTTGAAATTGAGGTTAGGGAAGAGTTGTTCAAGGATTTCCGTGTGGGATTTAACGGTTCTTACATGTATACGGATGTGAAACTCACCTCTGAAGGAGGTATCTATACCGATAGTCAGCGGGCATTGCAAGGAGCTTCTCCTTACCTGTTGAATGCGGATATAAGTTATACTCCCCGTTTTAAAGAAATAAACCAACTGATCCTGACGTTGATGTATAATCTCCAGGGCCCCCGTATACATGCGGTTGGAATTTACGGTTTGGGAGATAATAAGCAATTGCCTCTCCATACGATGGATTTCGTGGGTAGTTATTCTTTCGGGGGGCATTGGGAGGCTAAACTTTCGTTGAAGGATTTGTTGAACAGTAAAGTCCGTTTCCGTCAGGATGTGCCGGAAGTGGATGAGAAAATGGATGTGGAATCTTTCCGTCCGGGAATGAATGCAGAAATTGGAATAACATATAAGTTTTAATAAACACTTTAATTCAAAAAACTATGAAGAGAAATTATTTAAAATGTATGGTGTGGGCTGCAATTGTATCCATGAGTATGTCGATGGCTGCTTGCAGTAGTGATGATGACGACAATGATGACGACGACGATGATGCAACGGAAATTGTGTTGGAGGATGGTGCAACGCTGGAAGGCGATATTGTCAACGGGCAGACAGTGTTGTTGAAAGAGGGACGTTCTTTTAAGCTTTCTGGTGGTTATGCGGTGAAGAATGGTGGTTTGTTGAAGATAGAGAAAGGGGTTACGATTACGGCTATCAAGGATGATGCTGTGGACTATATCATTGTTGAACAGGGGGGTAAGATCGATGCTCAAGGTACTGCTGATAAACCCATCGTGATGACTGCCGAGGATAAAAACCCGAAAGGTTGGGGAGGTATTCACATTTGCGGTTACGCTCATTCCAATAAAGGTACTGGTGTGAAATCTGAGATTGGAAATGCTCCTTACGGTGGAAATAAAGAGGATGATAACTCTGGTACTTTACGTTATATTCGTTTGGAATACACGGGTTACGCTTTTGATGAGGAAACGGAATCCAATGGAGT
Organism: uncultured Butyricimonas sp.; assembly: GCA_944321845.1. GTDB lineage: Bacteria > Bacteroidota > Bacteroidia > Bacteroidales > Marinifilaceae > CALUMT01. Next base: position 58,567 of record CALUMT010000012.1, on the reverse strand, counting down.
AACTTTCTATGGTGTAGGTAATGGAACTACTGTTGAATATTTGCAGTCTTACAAGGGTGCCGATGATGGTTTTGAATTCTTCGGTGGATCTGTGAATGTTAAGTATTTGGTTGCAACGGATAACGAGGATGATTCTTTTGACTGGACCGAAGGATGGAATGGTAAGGCTCAATTCTTGGTGGCTGATCAAAGAGGTACTTCCGGTGAAGGGGATTCCAATGGCGATTGTTTGATTGAAGCCGATAACCTCAGCAGTAATTTTGCAGCGACTCCGGTTTCTTGCCCGACGTTATCGAATGTGACCTTGATTGGTAACGGTTCCACGGGAAGTAAGCGTGGTGTTCGTTTACGTGCCGGTACTCAGGTTAAGATTTATAATGCTATTATTGTTGGTAAACCACAATGCTTGACAACCGAAACAACTGAAACGGAACAAAGCCTGGTAGATGGCGAATCCGTGTTGAACTACATTACGTTGGCAACGGATATTGTTTGCAATGAAAGTCTGTATTCTAGCGCGTTGTTTGGTGCAGCCGATAATCACAATACCATCAATAGTACGTTCTCCTTTGCGGAAGGAAGTGTTGTTGGGACTGTTGACGGAGGGGCTGATTTATCTGCTGATTCTTTCTTCACGAATGCCCAATATCAGGGAGCCGTGGAAGCGGATGAAGATTGGACTGCAGGTTGGACAAAGAAATAAATCATTTCATTATCTTGTGTTTGTGTGAGGTGTCCGGGAAACCGGGCATCTTTTTTTATATGGGACGGAATAGTTTCCGTTGGATAATGTAATAGGCAATGAGTACTGCGGCTCCCGTGATAATCCAGGATATGGGGTAAATGAGCATAAGATTGTCGAAACCGGGAATCATGGGGCAGATGACGTAAACCCAGAACAGACGTAGTACACAAGTCCCAAATACGGTCAGGATTGCCGGTAACATCGAGTAGCCTAATCCCCGGAGGGCGGCTCCCGCTATTTCATAGGAACAGGCTAGAGCTTGTGTCAGCAGTACAATTTCCATGCGGATGGCTGCAAATTGATACACGTCCGGGCTGGACGTGAATATACTGATGGCGAATCTCCGTTGCCATACGAAGAATAGATTGAGGCATCCGCAGGCAATGACACTCAGTAACATGGTTTGGCGGAATATCTTCTTGCATCGTTCTATTTGTCGTGCACCGTAATTCTGGCTGATAAAGGTTACTGCTGCCTGACTGAAGGCACTGACAACGAAATAGCAATAGTACTCGTAGTTTAGTGCCGCGGCCGATCCGGCAATGGCATCGGACCCGTACAGGTTGATGGCAGCTTGGATAAAGACATTGGCAATAGAGAACACCATACCCTGTATTCCCGCGGGAATCCCGATTTGTAACATTTTCCGTAATTCGATACGGGAAACACCGATTTCCTTGTATTCTAACCGGAAAGGTCCTTTCTCGTGGCGGAGAATATAAACGATCATGCCAGCACTGACCATATTGGCAATAACGGTCCCGATAGCAACTCCTGCCACGCTCATTTTTAGTACGATAACGAGGAACAGGTTGAGAGCCGTGTTTATCACCCCGGCAACAACAAGACAGTACAGGGGTCGTTTCGTGTCGCCCATACTTCGAAGAATGGCCGCCCCGAAATTGTAAATCATGAAAAACGGCATGCCCAGGAAATAAATCCGCAGGTAAAGTACCGCCAGCTCAATGACGTCATCCGGTGTGTCCATCATTTCCAGTATGGGACGGGCGATAAGTAAACCCACCACGAGGAGCAATCCCCCGCTGGCCAGGGTAATGACGGAAACCGTGTGTGTCGCGTTTTTGATTCCCCGTTCATTACGTTGGCCGATATAGTTCGCGATAACAACACTCGCCCCGACAGAAATTCCGACAAATAAATTGATCATCAAACTGATGACCGAACTGTTGCTCCCGACGGCAGCCAAAGCCTGACTGCTGGCAAATTTACCTACCACGGCTATATCGACCGAGTTAAACAATTGCTGCAGGATACTGCTTGCCGCCAAGGGAAGTGCGAATAATAGAATTTTATTTAGTAAACTGCCATGTAGCATATCCATGCGGACACTGCCTTGTTTGGCTTGTTCTTGTTGATTCATGGTGTATAAATTTTGATTTCCGGGCGCAAAAATACAGTGATTTCGAAAATTTCTCGTGTTATTCGACGTTTATAGGAAGATAAGACTCCCTATTTTTCATGTCAGAGGAAATTTATTTACTTCTTCATTACCTATCCGTGGAGCGGTAATGAAGCGGTGATTAAGCGACAATGAAGCGGTGAATAGGGGAGATAACCCTTTTTTTACTCCTTCTCTCCATTCAAACTCTCGTTAAATAATCGTGTAACAATTGCCGGGAAGTTGAGCGATAATTCCCTTTAATTCCAGCTGCAAGAGCAAAGCCGTCAAGTTGTGAACCGGAATCCGGGTGAGTTGATAAAGTTGGTCGATGTTTTGTTCCCCCTTTTCGGTTAAGATTTGCTTGATAGTCTCCTCGTCATTCGAGGCGGAAAAGAAATCGATGGTGGTCTGACGAGGGCCTGTCTGGATCGGTTCCCAGTTTACGGCTTTCAATATATCTGAAACGTTTTCCACGAGAGCCGCTATGTTTTGTTTGATAAGCATGTTGCATCCCGAGTAATTTGCATCCTCCGGGCGACCGGGAAAGGCAAGCACATCCCGGTTATAGGATAGTGCTAATCGGGCAGTCGACATGGCCCCGCCTTTCACGGGGGATTCTGCCACGAGTACCGCTTCGCTCATGCCTGCCACGATACGGTTGCGTTGCAGGAAGTTCGAGGGATGAACCGGGGCGCAGGTCGGGAATTCGGAAAGCAAGACGCCTCCTTGTTCTACTATTTTTTCCGCACTATGCTTGTGTTGTGCCGGGTAAATCATGTTCAGCCCGTGACCGAGCACGGCTTGCGTACGAAGCCCATGGCGCAGGCTGGCGGTATGGGCCGCGATGTCAATCCCGTAGGCGAGCCCGCTGATGATGTTGGGGCGGTATCCCATCTCTGTTAATTGCCCGAGAATACTTTCGATGCGTTTTTTGCCCAAATCTGTTGCCTTGCGTGTGCCCACGATGGCGATATTTTTAGTTTCGTCAGGTGCCAGTGTCCCCTTGTAAAAAAGGGCGAGGGGAGCATCCGCACAATGTTTCAACAGGCGGGGATAGTGCGGGTCTTCAATTCCGCAGATTTGGATATGGTGTTTTTCCATGTTTTTTAATTCCTCTTCTGCCTGTTGTAGCCATGTAGACCGTTCCGGTTGTATGTTTGTCAGGCGATATTCTTTGAAAAGGAGTTTGATGTTCTCGTTGCTTTCTTCAAAGAAGCCGGCGATACCTCCGCATTGCTGGAATAGCGGTGCGTATAAGGCGTTATTTAACCTGGGGGCTATCGTGATAGCTACTTGTGTCAGTGTGGCGTTGTCGTGATTCATGAGCGGGGTGATTTGAAGAATAGCTTCAAAGTTGCGTATTTATGACGAGAAAACCTATTAATTTTCCTTGTTTTTGATTTGTATGTAAAATAATGTAGAGTTTTGTTGTGTTTGGTTGTTATGTGATTGGCTTTTATTTTGACAAAAAAAGTTTTTATCAAAATATTTGTTTGAACTAGAAAAAAGCAGTAATGTTGCATTGTTAATTACGATTGAGAAAACAATCGTTTTATAGACGAATGAACTTACTTTAAATATTTTATTATGAATGTAGCAAAAGTAATGGCAGACCTGGAGGCCAAACACCCAGGCGAAAAAGAATTCTTGCAAGCAGTGCACGAAGTGTTGGAATCAATCGAGGAAGTTTACAACCAACACCCTGAATTCGAGAAAGCAAAAATCGTTGAACGTATGGTTGAACCGGATCGTATCTTCACGTTCCGTGTAGTTTGGGTTGATGATAAAGGTGAAGTTCAGACGAACTTGGGTTACCGCGTACAATTCAATAGCGCTATCGGACCGTACAAGGGAGGTCTTCGTTTCCACAAGGCAGTTAACCTTTCCATGTTGAAATTCTTAGGTTTCGAGCAGACTTTCAAAAACGCTCTTACTACTCTTCCGATGGGTGGTGGTAAAGGTGGTTCTGACTTCGATCCAGTTGGAAAATCAGACGCTGAAATCATGCGTTTCTGCCAGGCTTTCATGTATGAATTGTGGAAAAATATAGGTCCTGACACGGATGTTCCTGCTGGTGACGTTGGTGTTGGTGGTCGTGAAATCGGTTACATGTACGGAATGTACAAGAAACTTGCTCGCGAGTACAATACTGGAGTATTGACTGGTAAGGGTGCTACTTGGGGAGGTTCTATCCTTCGTCCGGAAGCTACCGGTTTCGGTGCTCTTTACTTCACTCAACACGTTTTGAAAACTGCAGGTAAAGACATCAAGGGTAAGACTGTAGCTCTTTCTGGTTTCGGTAATGTTGCTTGGGGTGCTGCTTTAAAGGCTACCGAACTTGGAGCTAAAGTAATCGCTATCTCTGGTCCTGACGGAGTTTGTGAAATTCCTAACGGTATCACCAAAGAGATGATCGACTATATGCTCGTTATGCGTTCTTCTAACCAGAACCGTGTTGAGATGATGGCTGAGAAGTTCCCGGCTCAAGCTAAATTTACCGCTGGTAAAAAAGCATGGTCTATCAAATGTGACATCGCTCTTCCGTGTGCATTCCAGAATGAATTGAACGGTGACGATGCTAAGGAATTGTTGGCTAACGGAACTTGGTGCTGCTGCGAGGTTTCCAACATGGGTTGTACCCCGGAAGCTATTCACGCATTCCAATCTGCCGGTATCCTCTTCGCTCCTGGTAAGGCTGTAAATGCTGGTGGTGTTGCTACCTCTGGTCTTGAAATGACTCAGAATGCTGCTCACCTTGGTTGGGCTGCTGAAGAAGTTGATGCTAAACTTCACTTCATCATGTCTTCTATCCACGAAGCTTGCGTTAAATACGGTAAACAAGCTGACGGTCATATTGACTACGTGAAGGGTGCTAACATCGCAGGTTTCATGAAAGTGGCTACTGCAATGTTGGAACAAGGTATCATCTAATTCTATTTCTTGTAAATAGTTTCGATAGAGATATTAAATTTGACTGCAACAAACCTTGGTTTGTTGCAGTTTTTTTTGTTGGTGATTTTTGAAATGTTGGTGGATTAAAATCTTGTTGGTGCATTTAATTTATCCGGTTTTGATTCGTGCGTAAAATAATGTAATTTCGTATTTGTAAAACGGGAATAATGGAGAATATTGTATTTACAACGGATGTGGATAAAACCCTTGCCGGGCTGTTGCAAGATGTTGGGCAAGAGCGATTGTTTGTCGTGGCGGATAAGAATACTGTAGTTTTTTGCGATAAATTGTTGGAGAACGTGGATTGGACACCGTTGAATATGGCGGTCGTGGACTGTGGAGAAGAGCATAAATCCCTGGAAAGTGTGGCTGGTATTTGGTCGCTTTTGAGCCGGCGTGGGGCTCGTCGTTCTTCCGTGTTACTCTGCGTGGGTGGGGGAACAGTGACGGATATGGGGGGATTCGCGGCGGCTACCTTTAAACGGGGTATGCGCTGTATCAATATCCCCACGACCCTGTTGGCTCAGGTTGATGCTTCCGTGGGGGGAAAAACGGGATTTAACTTCCGGGGGTTGAAAAATGAAATCGGGGTATTTGCTGAACCGGAGCAGGTGATTATCTCTCCCCGATTCTTGTCATCTTTGCCCCGGGAACAATTCCTTTCCGGTTTGGCCGAAATGCTGAAGCATGGTTTATTGTCCGATGAGGAGCATCTGGAGCGAGTGATGGCCCACGTGAATGGTCCGGTGGAATCCGCCGATTTTTTGCGACTGGTCCGGGATTCCGTGTCCGTGAAGGAGCGTATCGTGCGGCAGGATCCCCGGGAAAAAGGGGCGCGTAAGGCCTTGAATTTCGGGCATACGATCGGGCATGCCATCGAGAGTCTTTCCCTGTCCTCGGATTGTCCCTTGCTGCATGGAGAGGCGGTCGCCTTGGGTATCCGGGCCGAACTCTATCTCTCGGTCAGGAAAAAAGGGTTCCCTTCTTCCTGTTACGGTCGGATCCGGGATTTCGTGTGTCAATATTACCCGGTGCGTTCTTTTGAATCTCAGGTGGACGCCTTGTTGGAGTTGATGATGCACGACAAGAAGAATGAACAGGCCGGTATAAATTTCACCTTGCTGGAAGAGGTCGGAAAATTCTCGATTAATAATTATTGTACACCGGAAGAAATCAAAGAAGCTTTGCTGGGAAATTAATTTCGCCATGGAACAACGTGTCGTTTTTAAGGAAAAGAGGGTAGAGGCAACCATTCAATTACCCTGTTCGAAGAGTATCTCAAACCGCTTGTTGATAATAAACGCCTTAGCCGGGAGCGGAATGAATCCGGTAAATCTCTCGGACAGCGACGATACACGGATTCTCCAGGAAGCTTTGGCCGGTAACCTTTCCCGGGTGGACGTGGGACACGCGGGTACAGCCATGCGCTTCCTGACGGCCTATTTGTGCCGGGTGCCGGGCGAACATCTGTTGACCGGCTCTGAGCGGATGCAACGACGTCCGATAAAAGTGCTGGTGGATGCCCTTCGGGAACTCGGGGCGAGGATTGAATACATGGGGCAGGATGGTTTCCCTCCCTTGCGGATAATCGAGACCGCCCTGCAGGGGAAAGCCTTGCAAGTGGATGCTTCCGTGAGTAGCCAGTATATATCGGCCTTGATGATGATTGCCCCTTATCTCCCGGGGGGATTGACCTTGATTTGGAAAGGGGAAATGGTGTCCTTTCCTTACGTGCGGATGACGGCCCGGCTGATGCGCCATTGTGGGGCTGATGTCTGTGTTTATAAAAACAGTATACGGGTACGGGAGTCCGTTTATTCCCGGGTGTTCGATGCGGAAGAACCGGATTGGAGTGCGGCATCCTATTTTTATGAGCTGCTGGCAGTGGCCGGAGCTGGCCGATTTTTTCTTCCCGGGCTTCGTGCGGATAGCGTGCAAGGGGATCGGGAGCAGGTCGTTCTTTGGGAACGTTTGGGTGTTCGTTCCGTTTTTGCTAAAGGCGGGCTTACTCTCTATCCTTGTCCGGTGACGTGTCGGAGTTTTGAGGCCGATTTCACGGGGATGCCGGATGTTGCCCTCTCCTTTATCGTGGCTTGTTGCCTGAAAGATATACCTTTCCGCGTATCCGGTTTGCGTACGCTCCACGTTAAGGAATGCGATCGGGTGCATGCTGTTGTTCACGAACTGGCAAAGTTAGGTTATATTCTTCAGGAAGAGACGGATGATGTTTTGATATGGACGGGGGAACGGAATGCCCCGGTTTCCTTGGTAATTGATACCTATGATGATCATCGTATGGCTATGTCTTTTGTGGCGGCGGCTTTTAATTTCCCTGGTTTGATTATCCGAGATCCGGGCGTCGTGACCAAATCTTTCCCTCGTTTTTGGGAGCAACTTCAACTGTTGTAAAGTTTTTATTGCATCTGCCTCTTTTTCCCCTTTCCATTTAATCCAGATCGAGATGCGAGATATGTTATTGCAACCAACTTCAATTCTTGTTCGATTTAAGTTCAATGTTGCTTCGATTTTGGATGTAGGGGAAAGGTGGAAATATTGTGATAGCATTTGAGGTAGTTTCTCGGGGGACATAATAATTTTCCGATCGCCTTCGTCTGGAGTAACAGTCTTGGTTGTAAAAGGGTAGGTGCGGTGATTTATTTGTGGCAGTTAGTGAATATTTGGATTGAAATCTTTAACTTGCACCCCGTTATGACAAAGAATAGTGTGAATTTATTAAGTCGATTCAACGCGGGGAGTGAGCGGGCATTCAAAGAAATGTTTGATGACTTCTTTCCTGCGGCCTGTTCTTTTGTTGCCCGTTATATCCCGGAAGTAGCGACGGTGGAGGATGTTGTGCAGGAAACTTTTATTCATATTTGGGAGAAAAGGGGGATGTTCACGGATTGGGTGTATTTCAAGGCGTATTTATACAGGGCGCTTTATAATAATGCGCTTTATTATTTGCGGGGGCATCGTGTGACGGAAGAAGTCGGAGCGGGGGTGGAAGATGATACGGGGAATGTGTTGGATGCCATTATCACGGAGGAGGTGCGTCGGGAGATTATTGCGGCGATAAGTAAATTACCGACAGAGCGCGGGAAAATTATTGAGATGACGTTGGCCGGGAATTCGCAGGAGGAGATTGCCCGGGAATTGGGAATATCCGTGAATACGGTCAAGAGTCAGAAGCGTAAAGCATACGCTTTTCTTCGGGAAGAATTGAAGAATCTGTTTGTCTTGTTTTGGGTGTTACTGTACCTGTAATCTGGATAGGAAAAATTTTTTTGAAAAAATCGGGGGAATGGAGCACCCCCGGGGAGGCTTTTTGCATTATAGGGGTGTAATACATGAAATAGTACTCATGGAAAAGTTTAAGAATTCAATAAAAATAGCCGAGTTGATAAGCAAGTCCCTGCGTGGGGAGTTGACCGGGGAGGAGCAGCGGGAGTTGGAGCGGTTGCGGCAGGAATATCCCGATATGGAGAAAGTGTTGGCAGATATTCGGGATGAGAGGAAGCTTGCGGAGGTTATGGTTTCCCGGAAACGTTTCGACAGGGAGAAAACCTGGAAAGGCGTGAAGAAGGGGATGAAGCGGCAGATTACTCCTTGGATTGGTCGGGTTGCCCGTTACGCGGCAGTATTGTTATTGCCGGTTGTGTTTGCCGTGGCTTTCTGGTTTGTACGTGATTGGAAGGCATCCCGGGAGGAAATGCAGTATGTCGTGGATGCCCATTTCGAGAGCGGGAAAACGTTGCTGGAGTTGCCGGGTGGTAGACAGATCGCGTTGGATACTTTGCAGAACGTGATGCGGGAGTTGAATCAACATGGTATTGAGGTTGGAAACGAGAATGATCTGAGATACGCCGGGAGAGATTCTTTGGATGCAAAGAAGAAGGAATATCATAGAATAGTAGTGCCGCGGGGAGGGGAGTATAATCTGCAGTTGGCGGATGGAACCAATGTTTGGTTGTTCGCTGAATCGGAATTGTATTTTCCGGCTCGTTTTGACGGTCGGATCCGTGAGGTGTATTTATCCGGGGAAGGATATTTCGAGGTGACTCATGATGCCAGTCATCCTTTCGTGGTAAAAACGAAGGATTTGGACGTGAAAGTGTTGGGCACAAGTTTTAACGTGAAGGCTTACGGGAATATGGATGTGGTGGAAACCTCCCTGGTGGAAGGGAAGGTGAGCGTGAAGGGACAGATATTGCGTCCGAACATGCAGGCCGTGTATCGGAAATCTACAGGGGAGTTGTCTTACAAGTCCATTATCGGGGATAATTATCGTTTGCGGAAGGAACGGATGTTCGTTTTTGAGCGGGAACGTTTGGACGATATTTTGAGTGAGATGGCCCGATGGTATGATTTTCAGGTTTTTTACCAGAATCCGGAACTCGCGGAAAAACGCTTTGGGTTTAAATTGCAGAAGTATGAAGAGGTGGAAACATTACTACACATACTGCAATTGACAGGTGAGGTGGATTTCGAGTTGAAGGATAAGGTGTTAATCGTGAAGAATAGTGTACGCTGAATAAATAAAAAAGGAGCTAGAAAATTTTGTGGTGATTATTTTCCCGCTCCCGAATGTTTAATCATTAAATTAATTCTCAAAGTTATGGAAAAAAACTTTAGAGCGTGGCTCCTGCACGCTAAAAAAAGGAGAATTTGCTTAAAAATATGCTTGTGCATGGGATTTTTGTTATGCATGGGGTGGCCGACCGAATTGAAAGCCCAGACGGAACGGTTGACGCTTAAACGGGAAAATGCTTCCATGCTGGACATTATTTTGGCCGTGGAGAACCAGAGTAAGATGACCTTCGTGTATAGCATGGATGCCATCAACAAAATCGGTAAAATCACGATTGACGTGAAGGATGTGCTGATTGACAGTGTGATGAACATTTGTTTGAAGCGGACGGATTACACCTATTCTCTGGAAAACAACGTGGTGGTGATTAAAAAGAAGGAGGTGACGGCTCAAGCTAAGCCCGCTGAAAAGAAGTTGCTGATTTCGGGTACCGTGATGGACAAGAAGAAGTTGGTTATGCCGGGAGTTTCTATTTACATCAAGGGAACGACAGTGGGCGTGGTGTCTGATGTTGACGGAAAGTATAAATTGGAGATACCGGCTTCAGCTAAAACCTTGGTATTTTCGTTCGTGGGGATGAAGACCAAGGAGGTAGAAATCAAGGACCAGCAAGTAATTAACGTGGTGATGGAGGAAGATGTGTCTGATTTGGATGAGGTTACGGTTGTCGCTTACGGGGAGAGAAAGAAAAGAGAGTTGATCAGTTCTGTTTCCAGCGTGAAGGCGGAAGATTTGGACGAGGTGCCTTCTGCCAGCGTGGAAAATCTGTTGCAAGGGCATATGGCCGGAGTGGAAGTGTCGAATATTTCCGGTTCTCCCGGTGGTGGTGGTACCAAGATCAGTATTCGGGGATATAATTCATTGTTAACCAGTGCCACGAGTGATGGATCTCCCTTGTATGTGATTGACGGAGTGCCGGTGCATTCTTTTACCTCTCCGGTTACCGGAACAAATACCTTGGCTGAAATAGACCCTTCGACAATTGAATCTGTTGAGGTCTTGAAAGATGCAGCTTCTGCTGCATTGTATGGCTCTCGGGCAAGTAACGGGGTGATACTGATTACCACGAAACAAGGAAAAACGGGACGGGGACAGTTCTCTGCCAATGTTTCTTATTCGTATTCTATATTGCCGGAGACTCCGCTACAGACAGGTGGACGTTTGGAACGAATTGCCAATATTGATAAATATCGGAATTATCGGATGGCATATGGAGACTGGTCAACAGGTATTTATACAATGCCTCAATCTTATCGAGAAGTATATGGTACAAACGGAGCGTATGATTATTTTTGGAATGCCGGAAATATCTTGGGAGAGAATCAACGAGAAACATTAAAAGTGTTACAAGATAGTTTGAATCCTTTCTATAATAATTCTACAAACTGGTGGAAATATTGTTTCCAACCGGGAAAAATTCTGAATGCAAATGTTCAGACTTCCGGAGGAACGGAAAATATTAAATATATGGTGGGTGCCGGCTGGTATGATGAGAAAGGTATAATGTTGAATAGTGGTTTTTCCCGGGTAAATTTAATTACCAATGTGAATGTAACTCCTCGGAAAAATCTGAATGTGGATGCCCGGCTTTATTTGGCTTACACGGACCGTAGTAAGGGGGCTGCCAATACATCATTCACAAGTGCTTCCAAGATAGAGGGACTGACAGTTGACCCTCGGAGTAACTTGACGCTTTTACCGGGTTCCGGGGCGATAGAAGAAGAGACATTGAAACGGTTAAATGAAACATCCGAGAAAAACTTCTCGTATCGGATTCGGAGTAGCTTGGCTTTGTCTTATGAATTTATCAAGGGATTGAAATTATCAACAAATATTGCTATTGATCATTCTGAAAGTAAGCGAAATTCTTTTTCTCCCAGTTATTTGGATGGAGCGGATCATCTTAGTATTTCTACAGGGGCTTCTTCTGGAAATACGATGTTTTCTAACGAGAATTTGTTGACATATAATAAGACGTATCGGGAAAATCATAATCTGGAATTATTATTGGGATTGTCTTATTTGAGGGAATCTAAAAACACGATGATGGGAGAAGGTAAAGGGGCTCCGAGTGATAATATTCATTATGTATTGGATGGCTTCCCGACTATTTATGAATCTTATGGTCGAGTTGAGGCATTACAGGCTTATCGCTCTGATTTTACGGAAAAGATTATGTTGAGTTATTTCGGGCGGTTGGCTTATAATTATAAGAAAAAGTATTTGTTTGAATATACTTTGCGTCGAGACGGTTCTTCTGTATTCGGAGAGGATGTGCGTTGGGCAACCTTCCCTTCAGTAGCCGCAGGATGGGCTTTCTCGGAAGAGCCGTTTATGAAAAATTTATGGTGGTTGAGTTTTGGTAAGGTCCGAGCATCCTGGGGTACTTCCGGCCAGCAGTTTGCAGATGCTTACTTGGCTCATGGAATATTGGAATTTTCAGGAACTTTTTTGGGAAATTCTGGAGTGTTGCCTTCACAGATTATCAATACCAATTTAACTTGGGAAGAATCCGATCAATATGATATCGGTTTGGATGTGGATTTATTTGATTATCGGTTGAAATTTAAACTGGATTATTATTACAAGTATTCCAAGTCGTTGCTTTTTAATGTAGCTTTACCGGGTAATTTTTATTGGCATAAGAATGCTTGGCAAAATGCCATGGAAATTTCCAATGAGGGGATAGAATTGGAATTGAATTATGATTTTTTCCGGGATACCCAAGTGAAATGGCGGGGAAAATTTAATATTTCCCGAAATTGGAATCGTTTCGAGAAATCCTATACCAATATGGATATGGCCAATGGTACGAATCAACTGATTTTAGGTCGACCGATATTTGGGTTGTACGTGTATAAAGATTTGGGGTATATCCAATCAGAGGAGCAAATACCGGTTTATTATGATCAGCAGGGTAATCCTAAGGTTTTGAATTCGATGTATGCCGATTATCCTTATGTGGTAGGCTCTCGTTTAATTCAGGATATGAACCAGGATGGGACAATAGGGGATGAAGATAGATATTATGCCGGCTCTACCTTGCCTACGGTTTATGGTGGATGGGCAAATGAGATTAGTTGGAAAGGGTTTGATGTAAATATATTATTTACCTATAATCTTGGACGTAATATAATCAATTTGTATCGTACGACTTCATTACAATTGGGTCAACGTCCGACAAATATTTTTGAAGATTATCGTCATGTGGATTATTGGCAAAAACCAGGAGATCAATCGAAATATCCAATCTCAACGGTTAGCGGGCAATCTTACTTAGGACAGTTTGGAGCTGATGTTGATTCTAGTATCGAGAAGGTGTATTATATCCGTTTAAAGCAATTGACCTTTGGTTATAATGTGCCTAAAGATTGGATGAAGAAAATTTATTTGGAGGGAGCTCGTCTTTTCTTTACGGTTGAGAATTTATTTTTGTTGACGAATTATTCTGGAATTGATCCGGAGGTAGTCTCTCCTTATTTGGGTTATGATAATTTTATGAATTATCCGTTAGCCCGTAAATTGACATTGGGTTTGACTTTAAAATTTTAATGTATGAGAAGAATCTTGTATTTGTTACTTTTCCCATTATTTCTGGGGTGTGATAATATGTTGGATGTGGAGCCTGAGAATGCCATTACTTTCACGAATTTCTTTAAAACGGAAGAAGATTTTAATGCGGCTTTATTTGAAATGGAGTTATTTTTTAGATATAAGCCTTTTGAAAATGAGTGTATGGCTTATAGAGGAATGCAAGCTGACCTTATAACTTCTTCAAGTTATAAGGATCAAAGAATGCTAAATCAAGTGGCGATTATAAATGGAACTTTTATGAACGATTGGGGAAATCATTACGATGTTTTATATACAGCTAATGTAATTCTGGATAATCTGCATCGGGGTGAAGAGGTGTCTGAAGAAATGAAGATTTTTTACACGGGGCAAGCCAATTTTGTAAAAGGGTTTATTTATTTCGATTTGGCGAGGAAATGGGGGGATGCGGTAATTACCAGGAATAGTACAAGCATGGAAGTATATGCTCGAAGTGGTGTAATGGACGTGATAGATGAGGCTATTCGTTGTGCCGGGGAAGCGTATCGGATATTGCCGATTTATGAACAGATGCCTCGGGTCGGGTTAGGTTCTTGGATTTCCAAACAATACGGATGTAAGGGTTCTGCAACTGCATTGTTGGCACATTTGTATGCCTGGAAAGGAAGTATGATAGACTTGTGTGGCTTTGTTGGAGATGCTGAAGCTTGCTATGAAGAAGCCACAAAGTATTGTTCTGAGTTGATAGAAAAAAAGGTTGGTTTTTATGAATTGGAGGATAACGTGGAGGATATTTGCACGAAGGCGATGTATGGTATGGGAAGAAGTAAAGAAACTATTCTAGAATTTGAGTTGGATGAGACTCAAGAATATCCAATGGCTTATTTTCCCGGAAGAATAATGATTTCTTGGCCAGTGGAAAAAACGGGAACACCTTCAGAAATTAAAAATAAAGATATAGTTTTAAAAGCTTCTACCGTGAAGAAGATTTATGAAACGAAGGATCTACGTCGAGAGGAGTTTTTTTTCAAATTGGATTCCATGTCGCATGATACGATGTTGGTGGTGAATGACGGGTATGCTTATCCTTATAAATGGCGAGAATCTGTTTATCAAAACGTATCTTGGAGCGAGACCCCACAATTTGCTTATTGTAAGGCAAATTATTGTTATTGGCGTTTGGCGGATATTTATTTATTACGGGCAGAGTGTTATGCTAAATTGAATGATGATCGTGCTGTGGCAGATCTGAATAAAATCCGTGGTCGGGCGCAGGCTTCACTTTATCCGGCTGTTGGGGAAACTGATTTACAAAAGGCGATTTTCTTGGAACGTTCAAAGGAGTTGATTTTCGAGGGGCATCGCTATTACGACATTATCCGAAATGGTTTGGATTATATCCGTACATATTTGGATGGCAATTTTAAGACATTGACGATAGAGGATATTAAAGAAGGAGCTTTGTATTTGCCTGTCGCAGATGGAGCCTTTACGTTGAATAATGTGATGCGTCAGACGATTTATTGGTCTCGTTATGAGTAATGTAAGATTGAAGTTATGAAAAATTTAGTTGTAATATTAGGATTGTTATTCTTGTTTTCGTGTGAGACGAAATACAATTATATTGATACCGGGTTGGCGAAGGAACAGTTTGAGGGAACAACTTGGGAGTATTTGCATTCCAATCATTATGATTGGGATAGTGTGGTAGTCATGATTGAACGGGCTGGGATGGAAGAGTTATTTAAAGGAGGAGAAGAGGGATATGAAGAGTTTACTTTTTTCGGGCCGACCAATCTTTCTATACTGCGTTGGATGATCCGGAATGATTATGAGCAGATTGCGGATATCCCTGTCGAGATGTGTCAAGATTTCATTCGTCGACATGTGGTTGCTGGAGTACATTATAGGGATGAGATACCTCGAGGAGAGGCCGTTTTAGGTCAAATACAAGGAAATGGTGGAGAGGTGATGACGGCAATGGCTGGTAATCGTTTGTGGGTTTACACGGAGCAGAAGCCTTATGAGAATATCCCGGATGTGGGACCCGTGTTTATTTATATCCGTTCTTTGGATACGCAAACCAGTATAGAAGTAGCTTCTTCTAATATCAAGACCTATACGGGAGTTGTACATTCATTGGATTATTCTTACACATTGGGAGAACTTTAAAAAAAGAATTATGAAGCAGATTTATTTGTTCGCGATAATGTTATTTACCTTTTGGGGCTGTCAGGATGTTCCCGTAGGTTATTTGCAAGTAGATGGTTCCGGTTATTTGCCGGCAGAATTGGAAATTCGAAATACGTTGGATCCTGTGGAGGATGCTGTAAGGATAGAGAATCACTCTCCTTGGGTAACAGGTAAAATACAAGGAGTGTTAGGAACAAATCCTCTTTTATACGAGTTCGTTAGCGTAAAAGCTACTGAGGGGGGAGACGAAGAAGTTTTTGCTCAAGTGATAAAGGTTCGTGGAGCTGGTATGATGGAGATCCCGATAGATGCTAAATTACCGGCGGGAAAATACCTGGTCACGTTGAAGGTTTCCAATGAAGGGTATTCAGCTTTATTACCGGATGTATTTACGTTTATAGTTAAGGATTAAAAATCAACAATAATGAAAGCGATATATTTATTTTTATGTTTGAATTTTATAGCATTTTTTGCCCAGGGGCAGGGGATTGCTTTTTTTGAAGGGAATTATGAAACGGCTTTGGCTAAAGCTAAGCAGGAAGGAAAATTGTTGTTCGTGGATTTTTATGCCACGTGGTGTGGTCCTTGTAAACAGATGGCACAAAATGAATTTCCGAAAAAAGAGGTTGGTGATTATTTCAATAAACATTTTGTTGCTATTCAATTGGATGCGGAACAATCTACGAATAAGGAAATCGTGAAGCGTTGTAAAATAAAGGCTTATCCCACGTTGGCTATTTTTGATGGAGATGGAAAGATTCTTTCTATTATATCTGGGGCCTTGGATGCTGCAGCTTTGTTGGATATGGCGAAGGTGGCAACGGGTGAAAAATTAAGTTTTACAGAGATATATGGTAAATATCGCAAATCTAAAGGAGATTTGAAATTGTTGCAGGAAGTTTTAATGGAGGCTCCTTCGTTTGTTGGGACGTTGGAGGATGATATGGAGCGGGAAAAATGGATAGTTCGTGTTACCAAGTTATATCAAGAATACGTGAAAAAGAAAATGGGTCCTGATTTTATTAATAAAGAGGATTATAATATAGTGTTGACCTTCCATGAAAATAAAGGAGTTCCTAATGATCCGATTGTCGAATTTATCAATAAACATATTGATGACTATTTGAAATTGGGTGAAGGACCTGCTTATTTTGTGATGGAGAATAATAATCAGGTTATAGAGAATTTAGCGCATGCGGGGAAAATAGAGTATAGGAAATATCTAGACCGAATAAAAGGTGATATGGGAAAGGCTTACACTGTTGCAGATATGGGGAGTAAGTTACCAGTGTATGACCGATTTAGATATTTGTATGATGCGGAATATGAATTATTTTATAAAAAGGATGCGGATGCGTACGTGAGATTGATGGATGAGTATTTTAGTGCGATGGATACAACCGTGATTAATTTGGAATATGGTTCTGCCGCTCAAAAAGTATACCAGGCTCTTGGAGGAAACGTGTCTGAACAAGTTCGTCGTAAAACAATTGATTGGACACTGAAAGCCTTGAATGGAGAAATGGCTATCGTGGAAAGATTGAATATGTTGGTGTTGTTGGGAGATATTTATCGGGATATGAAGAATGTGGAAGAAGCGAGGAAGTGTTATAACCAGGCTTTTATGGAATCTTTGCAAGTGGAACAGGATATGACGAAAGCTATGCTTCAGATGCATATCCAGCAGCGTTTGGGTGAATTGGAATTGATAAATAATTAATCAAAGAAGATTGTTTTTGATAACTTTATTACATAGCTTTGTCCGGAACACTTAAAAACAAAAAGTTATGAGATTGTATTTATTCAGTATGGTATTTCTCGCGTTAGCCTTCGTGGGATGCCAAGAGAAAAAGGTTGATGTGAAGAAAGATCAATTGTCACATAAGACAAGTGATTACAACATTTCAGTGGAACGTTCCGTGTTTTCCTCCACGGATGAAACCTTGAACGAGAGTTGTCAGGTGCTTAACAAGGCAACGGAAGCCCTGGTGCAGGAATTGAGTGAATCTTTGAAGAAAGAAGCTACAGATTTCTTTCAAGATATGGCAGCCCAGGACATGGAACGTCCGGCATGGGGGTTTGAATTGATGGTAGACGACAGCGTGTTTATGGCTTCATCCAAATACATCAGCGTTCGTTTGAGAACCTATACCTTTACGGGTGGGGCTCATGGAATGACGAAGTTCTATACCTTCAATTATGATGTGGAGCAACAGAAGATGCTGAAGAACGAGGAAATACTTGATTTCGCAAAGTCTGACATGATTGATGCCCAGTTGGAGGCAAATTTCCAGAATCCGGAAAATTGTTTCTCCGAGAAACCGACATTGAAGTTGGCTAATGGGGTGAATATCTCTTCCACGGGAGTCGTATTTACTTATGAGCAATACGTGTTGGGGGCTTATGCTTGTGGCGTGGCTGAAGTGACAGTTCCTCGTGCCGCATTGAAAGATGCTTTACTTGTTCGCTAAGATTTGTTGCATGAAATAAGAGAGCTACCAGTTCGGTAGCTCTTTTTTGTTTTATTGCTTCAATAGATTGGCGGTTTCGACAAGGCGGATGAATTCCTGGCGGTAACCTTCCGGGTCTTGACCGATGGATGGGCGGGCAAGTTGCAACACATCCTGATAGGTTAGCGTGTTTTTGTAAGGAGAATTCTGCAGGAGCATCCCGAAACCAGCCACGGCGGCAGAGAATCGGAAGTTGTCGCTGGTTTTGGATAGCGGGAGGTGTTTGTCCGTTACGGCGGTTTCTATTTTCTTACTTTGAGAAGAGGTGGGTTCCTTGTAACGCAATTTCACCGTCAACAATTCCGGGCTGTTCGTGAGTTTTGTCCGTTTTTCGGGTTGAGTCTGTTGGTATTTTAAGGGGTCGGTGTTGGGCCATACCGGACTTTCGATTCCCACGGGGATAACTTCGTAAAGGGCCGTGACCGTATGCCCGGCACCCATTTCTCCGGCATCCTTCGTGTCGTCGTTGAAGTCTTTATCGGCCAAGAGGCGGCTTTCGTAACCGATGAGGCGGTAAGCCTGTACTTTGGCGGGGTTGAATTCGACTTGTATTTTCACGTCCTTGGCCACGGTGAAGAGGGTGCCTCCGAATTCGTTCACGAGGACCTTCTTTGCTTCCATGAGGTTGTCGATGTAGGCATGGTTACCGTTGCCTTTTTCTGCCAGTACTTGTGCCCGGTTGTCCTTGTAATTGCCCATTCCAAAACCGAGTACGGAGAGGTAAATGCCGGATTCCCGTTTTTCCGAGATGAGGTTTTCCAGGGCTTCGGGAGTGCAGTCGCCGATATTAAAATCTCCGTCGGTCGCCAGGATGATCCGATTGTTGCCGTTTGGCATGAAGTGTTGCCCGGCCAGGCGGTAGGCGTGCCTGATTCCGTCTCCGCCATTGGTCCCTCCACCGGCTTCCAACCCTTCGATGGCTTGGAGGATTGTCGCTTTCCGGTCGCCCGGAGTGGAAGGAAGGACTTCCCGGGTTTGGTTGGCGTAGGTGACAATGGCCACCCGGTCTTCCGGACGGAGTTGTTGCACGAGCAGTTTCAGGGAAGATTTGAGCAGCGGTAATTTGTTTTGGCTGTACATGGAACCGGACACGTCAATCAGGAATACCAGGTTGGAGGCGGGTAAGTTTTTCGTGGCGATGTCTTTGGCCTTGATGCCGATGTGGACTAAGCGGTGGTTTTTGTTCCAGGGAGCCTCGGATACTTCCGTGATGATGTTTACCGGTTCATTGCCCCGGGGTGCGGGATAATCGTAATGGAAGTAATTGATCAACTCTTCCACGCGGATAGCATCCTTGGGAGGTAGTGTTCCATTGTTGATGTAGCGTCTCATGTTGGAGTAAGAGGCGGCATCCACGTCAATGGAGAAGGTGGATAGCGGATGTTCCAAGACTGCCCGGAAGCCGTTACTCTGGAAATGCTGGTATTCTTCCTGCATCATTGGGGCGGAGGCGTCGAATACGCGAGTCATGGCGGCTTGGAAGTGCATTTTTCGGTTGGCGGGTGAGTAACCGGTAACCATGGCTTCTTGCAAAGGTTCCTTGCTTGGCGGTAAGATGACATCCAGAATAGAATCCTTCACGGCGAATTCTTGTGGTTCCAGGCCGATAAAACTGAAGCGAAGTGTGTCACCGATACGGGTTTTGATTGTGTATTTCCCCATTCCGTCGCTTGCTGTGCCGATGGTGGCGTGTTTGACAGAAACCGATACTCCGGGTAGAGGGCGTTTGCCGGAATCGTAAACGGTACCTTTAACGGTGATTTGTTGCCCGAACAGGCATTGTACGCAGAACATGGCCATGCACAGAAGCCATAGACGATTGAAAAAGAATAAATGTGTTTTCATCATGTTATGTTTTTAGTTTCACGTTTACCATAAAGATGCCGGCGAGGAACAAATTCCATAAGTTGTATATCATTTTTTTGTTGTTTATTTTTGTGAGAGAGAAAAAAGCTATTCATGTTATGCCTCGGAAAGCATTGGAAAAGAAAACGGATGGGGAGTTGTTGGCGGCTTATCGGGCCGAAGGGGATATCGTGTACTTCGCGGAAGTATACAAGCGGTATATGCCCCTGGTTTTCGGGGTGGCATTGAAATATTTGAAGGATCGGGAGGAAGCCAGGGATGCCGTGATGCAATTGTTCGAGGAACTGGCAGATAAAGCGCGAAGAGGGGAGGACGTGACGGAATTTAAAGGCTGGTTGTATGTTTGCACCCGGAATTTTTGTTTGATGGCTTTACGGCGAAAGGAGAGAAATTTAACACTCTCTTTGGATGATTCTTTTATGGAATTTCTGGATGAATGGCATCTTGAAGATATAGGGGAGGATGAGGAGCGGGAGCAGGCGTTGCGGGAGTGCTTGGGTCGATTGCCTGAAAAACAACGTATTGCCGTGGAACGATTCTTTCTGGAAGAACTTTCTTACCGGGAGGTGGAAGAGCGAACCGGATTCCCGATGAAAGCAGTGAAAAGTTTTATACAGAACGGGAAACGGAATTTGAAATTGTGTTTGGAACGTAAAGGTATACGGGGATGAAACGTAATGATGATATACGGAATTATTTGCGGGGTGACCGCCGGGGAAAAGCCGCTAATCGGCTGGAGCGAGAGGCTTTGTCCGATCCGTTCCTGCATGAGGCATTGGAGGGGTATGATGTGCTCCCGGGAAATGACGCGGGAGATTTGGAGCGTCTGGAACGAATGATTGACCGGAAAGGATACAGGGGAAGGAAAATGTGGTGGGGGTACATTGCCGCGGCATCGTTACTTGTCGGGGTGTTCTTGTTTTTATGGAAGCAGGAGGAACCTGGCGAGGAGTTTTTCCGGCAGGAGCAATTGGCAACGGTGACTTCTTTGCCGGCAGAACAGGATAGACAGGAGGATATGGTTGTTGAAGATAGCGTGGTGGAGAAGTCGGGTGTGGTGTCGCTGGAGCGGGTGAAGGTTATGCAGGACGAGCCTGTGGAGCATGTCGTGCAGGAAGAACCGGAGCAAAAGCAACTATCCCGGGCGGTAATGCCACGAATGCAAGTGATGGAAAAGGAAACGAGAACGCTTCCCGTGAATGATAGTGGGGGAGCAACCGTGACGGGTTGGCACCATGTTGCGGGAAGGGTGACGGATTCGTTAGGGCGACCTTTACCGGGAGTTGTTGTACGGGCGGCGAGTTGGGGGACAGCCACGGATGCTTCCGGGCGATTCTCGTTGCGATTGCCGGATTCGCTTCATTCCTTGAATTTCGCTTATATCGGGATGGAGGCGGCGGAACGTTCGTTTACCCCGGGAGATTCCTTGCGGGTTGTCTTGCGTGATACGGATGCCTTTCTTGGGGAAATGGTAGTTACTGGTTATGGGAATTCCCGTAAGAAACCGTTCGTTGGAGCAGCGACAAGAGTGGAGACTGTTCGGGAAGATTCGTTGGGAGTATACCTGACATCCGTCTTAAAGGAAAAGGCCGGGAAATGGTTTGCTGATGGTATTCGGGAATTCGAGGTTACTTTTAAAGTAGGTAAAGACGGACGAGTGGTGCGTCCCCGGGTACTGCAAGCTCCTTCCGTGGAGGTGGAACGGAGTGTGGAAAAAGCATTGCTGGAAGCCCCGGTTTGGGAAGAGAGGTTTAGAGGTGAACGTTTGAGGGGAGTCCTTCGTTTGGAAGAAAAGGACGGGCAGGTGCGTTTCTCTTTCCGCCTGCGTTAATGGTAAGGTTAGAAAATCAATTGAATGTCCCTTTCTATGAGTTGAATGGCGGGATAAGCCCCGAACTGGAGATTCTTTTTCAATTCCTGATCGATGCTGTTCCGGTAGCCGAAAAGGTTGATATGCTGGTGTGGAGCCTGGGATTGGGCCCGAGCGTTGCGTAAAACCTTTTTGCAGATTTCCCGGGTGAGGGCGTATACCATGTCATAAATGTTATGTCCCCGGATAAACAGGTAGGTCGTATCAGACGTAAGACCAATTTCCCGGTAATAGTTTTCCAGTTTTCGGATGTTGATACCCGGGTAAGCCCGGCGTAAACGGGAGATTTTCTGGTGTACCCGATTACGGATCTTATTAAGCTCGTGGCGTCCGTTATCCCGGATGTCGGGGCGTTTCTGGCCATCGAATGAAATCAGTTCATTGAACTCGGAGGCGGGAAAGCGTTTCGGATTCGTTAACAGAAAGTGGATGTGCCACAGGAATAGTTCATGTACAATGTGGGAATAAGCCTGTAAAAAAGTCCTGAAATCAAATATGGTGTTCGGCAGGGTGGTTATCTGCTTGCAGACATCGTTTAATCCCTCCGCGAAACAGTGGTGGTTCTCGAACGAGTACGTGTAGGTTTGCATCACGAAATGCTGGGCATCAATGTGGCGCTCTCGTAGCAGATAGCGGTAGTCGCTGTCTATGCAGATGAAGAACTTCGGTCCCAGAAATTTCAAGTATTTCAGGCATTGGGTGACACCTTTGGTCTCGTGCCCGTTTTCGTTACGGGAACCGGCAATGAAGTGGAATCGGTCATTGGGGCGGAAATGGGCGAGAATCGTTCGCCAGAAAATGATAT
The DNA here is from genome assembly GCA_944321845.1 of uncultured Butyricimonas sp. GTDB lineage: Bacteria > Bacteroidota > Bacteroidia > Bacteroidales > Marinifilaceae > CALUMT01. Next base: position 36,084 of record CALUMT010000012.1, on the reverse strand, counting down.
CGTCTTTGTTTTCCACGTGAATCGCGGCCCGGCAGCGTAGTAATTGTGCATCCAGCATAAAGCGTTTGGCTGTATGCTGGAAATATTTGTCTTTCGAGATGCCGGGGCGGAATGTTGCGGAATTGTTGTACATGCGCAAGGATTAGGTTAAGCGATTAGATCTTCCATGAACACGAGTTTGTCTTGCCAGCCGTCCCCGAAAATGCTGGGAGAGTGGGTGGAAGTAATGATCTGGCAATGTGGGTTCAGATGCTGGATTTCCTCGAAAAGCCGGTATTGCCATTCAATGTGTAGCGAAATCTCCGGTTCGTCCATGAGCAGAATATAAGGTTGTTCGTCCATCAGGAATACGCGTAGGAGAATAATAAGCAATTGCTTTTCCCCGGAAGATAGTTTATAGAGATGGATGATTTCGTCCCCGTCTTTAAAAATCAGTTGGTTGGTCATGGGATCAATCCCGATAGTTTTGCCTGTTCCGGCAAAGAGGTGGTTGACGGTGTCGTAGAATTGCCGGATACGTCGGTTGATGTGCTCGGCCTGTTCCGGAAAATTCGTGGCGCGCAGGCGATAGTCGGAAAATGAATTGTTGTTCTCACCCACGCTGTATACGATTTCTTTGAGTTCGCTCAGTAGGGGACTATCCTCTTTTCCCATTTTTCGTCGATCTTTGATGGGTACGTCGAACGTGCTTATTTTAAGATAATTTACCCCTTCAAGTTTGGGTTTGAGGGAGGCTGCTGTAGTGCTTTTCGTGTACTCTATGCGTTCCCCGTCGATCGTAACCTCGGCTTCTATGTTGTAAAGTTTTAATTTCTTTGTATCAGCAGAGAGTAACGCATCAATGGTATTGAAAAAAGTCGTTTTTCCGCTTCCGTTAATTCCTGTCAGGATGTTCACGTCCGGGTTCAGGTTTTCCCATCGGAAATTGAATTTTCCCCAGATGTTGCGGAGTTCTATACGTTCAATTTTATTCGCTTTCATTTTCTTGTGATTAACGGGCAAACAAGCCCCTTTCCCTATCAACAAAAGTAATAAATTTATACCTTTGCCACAATCTATATTGAACCGATTTATTAATTAGAAAGATTATGCAAGGAGTTTATACGATTTTGTTATTGATCGTGTCCAACATTTTTATGACATTCGCCTGGTATGGACATTTGAAGTTGCAGGAAATGAAGATTATCAATAATTGGCCGTTGTTCGGGGTGATTTTGTTCTCGTGGGGGATGGCCTTTTTCGAGTATTGTGCCCAGGTACCGGCGAATCGTATCGGATTCCAGGAGAACGGAGGACCTTTTTCCCTGATGCAGTTGAAGGTGATACAGGAAGTTATCACGCTGATTATTTTTACGCTTTTTACCGTGGTGTTTTTCAAGGGAGAGTCCTTGCAGTGGAATCATCTGGCTGCCGCTGTATGCCTTATCCTGGCCGTGTATTTCGTGTTTATGAAATAGATGGATACTGGGGAGATCTTGTTTGAAATCATAAATCTGGAAAGGAACTCCAGGAAAAGAGTGAGACTATGTTTTCAATAGAAACTAAATTCCGGTTGAAGAATCTATACCGTTCCGTGAGGCGGGTGGTGGAGATCGTGGGAAACGTGATCCTCTTTCTGACCTCCTTCGTGGCGGTATTGTTGATTGTCTATCGGTTTGGTTTCCCGATACAGGAAGGGTACGTGGATACGATGTTTCACGTCTTCAAGTGGATGTCCAGGATATTCTTCGTGTTGGGAATATTACGGTTCGTGCTTAATTTCAGGTTGATACGAGCAGAGAAGGGTTTCTGGATAGAGGTCGGGATTCTTTTGCTTTTGTTGGGGATTATGATATTGCAGCAGCGGGTGGAGGAGTCGGGAAGTATTTTTTCTTCCAGTTTTTGGATTCAGACGGATAAATGGTTGACTTATATCACGATTGCGTTTCTGAGCGTGATACAGTTATCCAAGCAGGTCTTTGTCATTATTCGTCGTCGGATGAAGCCGGAGATCTTGTTCGTCTGCAGTTTTTTGTTCCTGGTTTTTGTCGGGGCGGTACTGTTGCAATTGCCTTTGGCCACGTATAGTGGTATCAGTTTTCTGGATGCTCTTTTCACGTCGACCAGTGCCGTTTGCGTTACGGGATTAACCGTGGTGGATACGGCGACTGTTTTTACACCTATGGGGCAAGTCGTTATTCTGTTATTGATACAGCTCGGTGGATTGGGGATCATGACATTTACCTCGTTTTTCGCGATGACTTTTTTAAGCGGGACTTCTTTCCGGGAGCAGTTCGTCATGCAGAATCTGTTGAACGAGGCCTCGTTGAGTGATATTTTCCGTACGGTGGTCTATATCGTGTTGACGACTTTGATTATCGAGGGGGTCGGAACTTATCTCGTGTATTTGCAGGTGCAGGATGTGGAGGGTATCTCCAATAAGTTTTTCTTTTCGCTGTTTCATGCGGTTTCCGCTTTTTGTAATGCCGGTTTTTCCACCTTGTCCGGGAGCCTGTATGACCCTTTAATCCGGGAACTTTATAACCTTCAACTTGTATTGGCATTCCTGGTAATCCTGGGAGGAATCGGTTTCCCGATATTGTTCAATTACGGTTCTTTGCTTCATTACCGTTTGCGTAATTGTTTGAGGAGATGGTTTGGAACCCCTTATCATGGCGAATACCGTGTGCGGATAATCAGTTCGACGACCCGGGTTGTTCTGCCCGTGACCTTGATCCTGCTGGTTGTCGGAACGGCTTTATATTGGATCTTCGAGAATAATCATACATTGGCGGGGATGTCGCTGTACGGGAAATTCGTTTCGTCTTTCATGGGGGCAGTCACGCCCCGTACGGCAGGATTCGCCAACGTGGATATGACGTTGTTGTCCACTCCGGCCATATTGTTGTTGCTTGTGTTGATGTGGATAGGTGCTTCTCCCATGTCCACGGGAGGAGGAATAAAGACCACTACCTTCTATATCGCCTTGCGTAATGTGTGGGCCACATTGCGGGGACAGGAGCGTATTATGATAGACCGGCGGCAGTTGACACAGGAGAATGTGAATCGGGCTTATGCTTTGATTTCATTGTCCGTGGTCTGGATTGTGCTGGTCGTTTTGGTGATGTTGAAACTGGAACCGGGTGTACCGTTCATGCATATCGTGTTTGAGGTGGTTTCAGCTTTAGGTACGGTAGGGTCCAGTTTGGGCATTACCCCGGATCTGAGTACCGGTGGAAAAATTGTGATCAGTTTGACCATGTTTGTCGGGCGTGTCGGCTTGATGACCTTGTTGGCTTGTTTTGTACGGAGGCAGGAGCAGCCGCTGTACACGTATCCTGATGATACCTTAATCTTGTAAGTATTGTAATTATGAAATGTATTGTAATCGGCTTAGGTAATTTTGGCGTCGCCTTATCCCAGCGCTTGACGATGCGGGGGAATGAGGTGTTGGCCGTGGATAGTGATTTGGAAAAGGTGAATAAATACAAGGATTCCATTTCGAGTACCGTCGCTTTGGATGTAACGAATGAGATGGCATTACGGACATTGCCGCTGAAAGAGGTGGACGTGGTCTTCGTGGTCCTGGGAAAGGAATTCGGGACATCGCTTCTCGTGATTGCCTTGTTGAAGCAGATTGGAGTGAAAAGAATCGTTGCCCGTTCCATATCTGCCGTGCATAGTGTTATCCTGAAGTCCATGGGAATAACTGAATTGATAAATCCGGAGAAAGAGTATGCCGATTTCTTTGCAACCAAAGTGGAACTGGGAACGACCATTGATTCTTATATCGTGGATGATGATCATCTTGTCGTGGAATGGGAGTTGCATCCGGACTTCGTGGGGCGTAAGCTTGTGGATGTCGCTTTCAAGGATAATTTCGATTTGCAGCTGATTGCCCTGAAACGTTATGATAAGAAAGCAGGGAAACCTCTTGTCATACAGGATGTACCAAATGATATAGTCTTGGAAAAAGGCGATATATTGGTCCTCTACGGTACGTTAAGAAGTTTCCGGCAGCTGGGGATGCAATTTATTTAATTGGCCTTGACTGTTTCTAATAGTATATTTAGGTTTGACGTGAACAGTTTCACGGAAATGGCCAAAAGGATAATCCCGAAAAATTTACGGAGAATATACACGCCGCCTTTCCCGATCAGCCGTTCTACCCAATGGGCGTGCTTGAGTACCAGGTAGACCAATAGCATGTTCAGGGCTATTGCGATCATGATATTGACCACGTGACATTCTGCCCGTAGGGTAAGCGTGGTGGTCAGCGTACCAGCCCCGGCGATAAGTGGGAAGACAATGGGAACGATGGTGGCAGATCCGCCAGGTCCGTCATTATGAAAAACTTCGATATTGAAAGTCATTTCCACGGCCAAAACGAGTAGCACGAGAGCTCCCGCAATGGCAAAGGAGGAAATGTCGATGTTGAACAGTTTGAGCAGAAAATCTCCCGCGAATAAAAATGCGATCAGAATCCCGAAAGATATTAGGGCTGCTTTCCCGGCTTGAATCTTTTTTCCCGTGTTGTTCAGGTTGATGATGATAGGGGTTGACCCCGTGATGTCGATAACGGCAAATAGCACCATGAAAGCCGTGAATATTTCTTTAAAATCGATAGGCATAACTTTTCGTGTTGTTTCCGGCTGCAAAGTTACGAAAAAGATAAAGTACTCGATAAAAATATTTGCCGCAGTATGATTCTGTCTTTCTTCTCCGGTATTATTCCCTGTTAAATCTGTGGATGAATAATATATATCATAATTTAATTGCAGAATAGTTACGTATTATATACGTAAAAATAAGCTATTAATACGCAATTAATACGGAATTGATACGGAGATACTCAATATGAAATATTGACAAATAACGGGTTAGATATTGATTAAAAGCGATGATTCCTTTGTGACTTTTACATCTCTGTTGACGATTGTTTGTGATGTAAACAATAATTTATAAATTTGTCATGTACAAAACTAGCAAGAATATCTCTGGTAAAAAATTGTATATGGTAGAAATACAACTTGACAAGACAACTTGCGAGGGACGGTTTGAATGGTTTTATAGGATGTATTCTAAGCCGTTATTTTTGTATGCGCTTAGTTTTTTAGTTGTGGAGGAGGATGCTGAGGATGTAATTTCAGAGGTATTTATTAATTTTTGGAAAAGCAAAGCTTTTGAGCAGATACAGGATGAAGCTGTGAAGACGTATCTATTTCGTTCTGTGAGAAATACCTGTTTGAATCTGTTAAAGAAAAAGAGTATTCAGCGGGATATTCTGGATGAATTTTGTGAAGATGTGCTTGAGCAAGAAGTCATGAATTGGAATGATGAATTGATTCGAGATATTGAATTTGAGATAAGTACGATGCCAGAAAGAACAAGAGAAATTATTTATGATGTGTTTTTTCATGGGATGAAATATCAAGAAGTAGCTGATCGATTAGGAATATCTATAAACACGGTAAAGACCTTACTGAGAAACGGGATAAAGCATTTGAAGACTTGTTTTGCCGAACGGATGGATCTATTCCTTTATATTTTGTTAATCAGGTAGTTGCTTATTTGTAGCTATTTTTTTTATTTTTTGATTCACCCGATTTTCTTTTTTTTTGTCTATACGGTGAAATAGATAAAAAAGTTATGGATATCGATGAATGGATAAACAGTTATTTGAGTGGTAAGCTTAGTGAGAAAGAAAGGCAGGAGTTAGCACGTTGGTTGGATGTTTCGCCGGAGCATAAAAGCATGTTTTGTAAAGAACTTCGAATGAGGTTACGTGTTTTGGCAGCAGTGAAAAACTCTCGACTAGAGCAGATGTGTGATGAGGTTTGGCTGCGAGTTTTGCCGCTAGTGAAACGTTCCCGGAGGAAGATAATTTCTTGGTGGGTATATGCAGCCTGCGTGGTGCTTGTTGTGGGATTAGGGGGACTGCTGTTTTGGTTTTTGCAGCCTGATGTGATTGAGGCGCCCGTGGTTCTGAGCAATGTCCTTCAGACTGAAGCAGGAAATACGAAAGCTGTGTTGTTAACGTCTATAGGAGAAAAAATTGTGTTGACGGATAGTGTTCTGAGTCATTCGGTCGAGATTCCAGGTGTCGGATTGATTCAGGATTCTTTAGGAGTTCGTTTTGTGGAAGAGGAAGAAAGTATTGCACAAGAGGATACGATGGGATGGAATACGATTATTGTTCCAGAGCGAGGGGAATATTTCGTGACGTTGACTGATGGTACGAGGGTTTGGATGAATTCTGCCTCGAAGTTGGAATTTCCTGTCCGTTTTGCCGAGAATTGTCGGGAAGTACATTTGGAAGGGGAGGCATATTTTGAGGTAACGCCTGATACTCAAAAGCCTTTTTTAGTAAATATGGGAGAGAAACAGGTAAGAGTATTAGGTACATCTTTTAATGTAATGGCTTATCCGGAAGATAACAAAACAGAAGTTGCTCTTTTGCAGGGGAAGGTCAGTTTTGACGTGGCGGGAAAGGTATTCGTGTTGAATCCCGGGGAGATAGCGACAGCAGAGCGTGTGAAGGGGGAAGTGATGATTCGCAAAGGAGATGTCGCTACCATACTCGCTTGGAAATCGGGCGTGTTTAATTTTGAAGATATGGACTTGGTAGAGTTGACTGTAAAATTGTCCCGTTGGTATGGTGTTGATTTTGTTTTTGAAGATATGGCAGCAAAAGAATTACGTTTTTCGGGAGCGGTAACGAAGTACAGGTCTTTGGATTACGTGTTGGATATGATAGCACAGACAACCAATGTAGAGTTCATTGAGAATCAGGAGAAGATTATTATCCGTACGCGAGAGAGATAAAAAATATTTCGGAATGTGCGTCACCACCTTCCGAAATATGTAATTATTAATAGTAATAATTTAATTTGATAAACAAAAGTATGAAAAAAATGCGCAAATTGTGGCCGTGGAGGAAACTTTCCAGCTCACAAAAACCATTAAAAGTCATGAAAATGGCTGTATTTTTATTGGTGATTACAATGCATTGTACTTATGCCCATGTTGTCGGGCAGGTTAGAATCACCGTTAAGGACAGAACGATAACTTATTTTGATTTGTTTAAACAAATCAAACAACAGACAGGTTTTACTGTAGTGTTCAGTAATAACGAGTTGGATAAATATGGCAAAGTAGAGGCCGGTTTTGATAATCAAGAACTGGATATCGTATTAAATAAGGTTTTGGCTGGTACTCGTTTGACTTATATTATTCAGGATGAGTTTATTATCTTGAAATGTCTTCCGGATGAAGACCAAAAGAAATCCATTACATTGAAAGGTTTTGTTTATGATGAGAAAAAACTTCCTCTTCCTGGTGTAACGGTGGTGGTGGTAGGTACTACTGTGGGGACAGCAACCTCAGATAAAGGTTGGTTTTCCCTTGAGTTGCCGATGCAAAATGGGAAATTGAAGTTTTCTTTTGTCGGCTACGAGTCCCAAGAAGTAGAATTTACAGAGAAGACAGATACTCTTAGAATTTATATGAAGGAAAAAATTTCGAATCTAGAAGATGTTATCGTGACGGGTTATGCAACTATTGATCGGGGAAGTTATGTGGGGGCTGTTACTAAGGTAAAAGCAGAGGATATACTCGTGGCGGGGGAATCCTCTATTGATCAAATGTTGCAAGGCCAAATTCCGGGACTCTCGGTCATCAACCGCACAGGAAAGGTTGGAGGTACTCCCCGGGTGAGAGTACGAGGAACATCGACACTTTTAGGCAATCAGGAGCCATTGTGGGTGGTAGATGGTGTTATTCAGACAAATCCGCTTCCAATACCTGATGATGCTAGTCCCATTTCCGATGAGATGGATAACTTGAGAGAAACTGCAGGTAATGCGATTTCTTGGCTAAACCCGATGGATATAGAGACGATAACAGTCCTGAAAGATGCTTCTGCCACAGCGATTTATGGTTCACAGGCCGCTAATGGAGTGATTGTTATTACGACAAAGAAGGCCTCTGGAGAGGGATTGAGTGTTTCGTATAATGGTAGTTTTAGTATCGGACAGAAACCGGGTTATCATTTATACGATATGATGAATTCTCAAGAGTATATGCGTTTCTCGCAAGAATTGTGGGAGGATAGAAATAGTTATACTCAAGAAGTACGTCCAACAATTGGATATGCAGGATTAATTCAACGTCTGCAAGCAAAAGAAATTACCCGGGAGCAATTTGTTGAAGAGTTTCGTAAAATGGAAAGAATGAATACAGATTGGTTTGATCTTCTTTTCCGGAATAGTTTTAGTCATAATCACAGCTTGAGTGTTTCTTCAAACAGTAGGAAGGTTGCTAGTCGTTTCTCTCTCGGAGCTAATGAAACGAAAGGTGAGGCTAAGGGGAATGATATGTTGTCTTTTACTGCGAGTACGAATAATAGTTTTTATTTAAAAGATGTGATTATAGATTTCCAGTTAAACGGGAGTTTTCGGAAAACTAGTAACTTTGCCTTTGGCGTGAGTCCTTATTCTTACGCAATGAATACTGCCCGAATTATCCCCATGTACAATGAGGACGGTTCTCTTTATTATCATGAGGAGTCTGGTACTACTAGTTATTCTTTACCAAGTAAAAATACGTATAATTACAATATTTTAAATGAACTGGATAATACGGGTACGATTACGGAAGGCGTTACGCTACAATCGGCATTGAATTTGCGCTATAACTTTTGGGAACATTTTGAATTGCAAGGAACGTTATCTTATTCCTTGGCATCGAATAAAATTAAATCGTGGGCTACAGAATATTCTCATTATATTACGCAAATCCGTGGATATGAGTATGGGGAGGTTATTGCCAATTCTGATGAGCAGCATGCAAGTGTTTTGCCGTTTGGGGGGCTGTTACAATTAGAAGAGGCTAAAAATCGGGATTGGTCTTTCCGTGCTGCTATTTTGTATAACAACGTGTTTAATGAGAAACATCGTTTAACTGTGAATCTCGGTTTACAAGCCAATTCCACTAAACAAGACGGGTCGACGAACATGCGTTACGGTTATTTGTTTTATAGAGGAGAAACATTTGCGGAAGTACCTAAGGAGGTTATACCTATCAGTGGTTTGGGAACAAACTACCGGGACTTGCATGATGAGATGCGTCAAGGAACGAAGATAACCAATACTGTGTCGAATACGTTGAGTGAATATTTAACGGTTGTATATGGTTATAACGAACGTTATATTATGAATTTGAATGCCAGATTGGATGCTTCCAACCGTTTCGGGCAGGATAAGAATAAACGTTTCAATCCGACATTCTCCTTGGGTGTGAAATGGCGTATTGGTAACGAGCCCTTTATGTCATGGGCATCTTCGTGGTATGATATGTTCGATATTTCTTTTTCTTATGGATGGCGAGGTAATGCAGTAACAGAAGTGTCTCCTTATCTAATTGCTACAGATGGAGGATTAGATGATGATTATCAGCAATATGTACTTAGTCTGAAATCGTTGCCTTATCCTGATTTAGGATGGGAGAAGACGGAAGATTGGAATTTGGGAATCGATTTTTCGTTTTTTCAAGGGCGTGTAGGAGCAGGTCTGAGTTTTTACAATAAGATTAGTCACGTGCTATCCTCCCGTGATGTGGCAGTAGAGTATGGCGTGGGTACGGCTTATATTGATGGGACTGTGATGAAAAATAGCGGATACGAGTTGTATATTAGTGCTACTCCTGTACGGACGGAAAATTTTACATGGTCACTTGCTTTTAATACAAGTAGGGTGAGAAACAAACTTGAAAATAATGAACGTATGAATACTCGTTCTGATTATTTGTCAGGAGAGGCAATCGTGGAGGGAGAGGCCTACGGGACGTTTTATGCCTATGCTTTTGACGGTTTGAACGCTGAGAATGGGAGACCCCAATTTAAATATATGGATGTTGAGCCGAGAGAAAACAATGAGTTAGATTATTTAGTAAAAGCTGGTTGTATAGAACCAGATATTTCAGGAGGACTAACAACTTCCTTACGTTACAAAAAGTTGACGTTAAGAGCTAGTTTTGCCATGTCATTTGGTGCACAAACTTTCCTGCCAGAGTTTTATGCCACGTCTGGAGCTCCAGCCCCGGATCAGAATGCTCCTCGTTATTTGTTTAATCGTTGGAGAAAACCTGGAGATGAAAAAGTCACGAATATTCCTGCGATTCCGGCTGGCAATCCTAATTCGATGAGTGTTCTTTTGCCTACGTTAAGTGGTATGGACTATGTGAGTCCTTATGAGATGTATAATCAATCGGATGTCCGAATTGCTAATACGGATTTTATTCGTTGTCGTTCAATTGCTTTACAATATGATTTACCTGAGCGTTGGCGACGAGCTATCGGATTTAGAAATACATCTATAAATTTAAGTATGACAAATCCATTCTTTATTGCTTTCGATAAGGCTTGGGAAGGAAGAGATCCGGAAACAGCGGATTGGCCAGCCCGTCGTACGGTTTCTTGTTCTTTAACATTGAGTTTCTAATCTAAAGTGTAATCTATGAAACATATATTTATATCTTTTGTTTTAAGTCTGTCTGTATTGGTAAGCGCATGCGGTGATTTTTTGGAAGAAGAATCCCAAAGTGAAGTTATTCCAGAATCTGCATCAGACTTTTCAGAATTACTCCTTGGTTCTGGATATCCTACGACAAGTTCCAAGGGAGGACCGGACTTTTCATTTATAGCAATGATGGATGATGATTGTTCTTTCTTTTTGAATTTCCTTAACTGGGATGGAACTGCTGATTATTTTGTAGAATCATCGACGGCAGTTACGTATTATCCTATATATACGTGGCAACCTTCATTAGCCGATTACGACGGTTATGGGAATGCAATCAACGAGTCTCCTTCATCTACGGTTTATGCTCAATTCTATGAACGTATTCTGGGCTGTAACGCCGTTTTGGATTATATTGATAAGGCTGTGGGGGGGCAGGAGAAAATTAACCGGGTAAAAGCTGAGGCGCTTGCTGTACGGGCATTGTTGTATTTTCAATTGGTAAATATTTATGGAGAACCTTATAATTATAATAAAGATGCGTTGGGGGTTCCTGCCAAGTTGACGGCGGATTTGGCTGATGAACCTATAGGACGGGCAACCGTACAGTATATTTATGAGGAGATTATTGTAAAAGGTTTGGTCGAGGCTGCGCTATTGATGGATCCTCTTGAGATCGTAAGGCAGAATTATCGGATTAATCAGCCTGCCATTCATATTCTGTTGTCTCGAGTGTACCTGTACATGGAGAGATACCAGGATTGTATTAAGGAAGTGGAAAATGCCCTTAAACAAGGAGCAGTTCTACTGGATATGGTTAATTCATTAGGGACGATTGCTACTGGAACTAGTTATAATCCGATCTCATACGATAACCCAGAAGTTGAATGGCTCTTTGGTGCTTGTGTAATTCCTGGGGGAAATTATGATGCGTTTAATCCTGCAACCTCAGAGGAATTCCAAGCATTGTGGGATAAAGTAAATGATCAACGTTATCTTGCTTTTGCTTTGGCCCCTGGTAATAGTGATAATGTAGTGTATATAAGTAAACCAACTAGTAATTATGATTTGGGGCAATCGGTACGAACGGCAGAGGCTTATTTGAACCGTATGGAGGCTTATGCCTTGTCGGGAGAGGATCAACTGGCTTTATCTGAGTTGAATGCTTTCCGCAAGAAACGGATTATTGGTTATTCGGATCAGAATTATAGCGGTCAAGAGTTGCTGAGTCAGATTCGTTTGGAACGTCGGAAGGAACTATGTTACGAGGGACATCGTTGGTTTGATTTGCGTCGTTATGGAATGCCTGCAATTAAGCATCAATATAAATATGAAAAAGGAGGAGCGCTTTACGAATTTGTGTTAGAAGAGAAAGATCCGATGTACACGGTACCTTTCCCAACGTGTCTATTTGAGAAAAATACATTGTTGAAGCAAAATGATTCTAGAAATGAATCAGAGAGGCAAGGAAATATTATTGATTAATTAAAGCGGTTATGAAAAAAATGAAATATATAATATTTATTGTCTGCTGCTGGATGGGTATGCAGGCTTGTCAGAAGGATGTTGGACTTGGTGCGGATATTGAAATTATAGAGGATTACACCTTGCCTCAAGAAGGGGCATCCAATGAGGCGAATGAGCGTATTCTTCAGATGTTTAAAGATTATAATTCTTATGTCCTATATCAATTTTCAAATAAGGATGCCTTGTGGACGCAATCGACGGGTGCTTCTTCTTCTCAGACATATGTGGTAAAGGAAGGTGATCCGCAATACGTGGACGAGATGCTAGATTATATAGAAGATATCTGGCTGAGGTTTTTCCCGGCAGATTTTTTGAAAAAGGGAGGAATGCCTTACCGCATATTCTTAGCAGATTCTGTTTACTGGGATCGCTCGGATGTGTCTGCAGGTTGGTATGTTTGTTATAATTACCGAATAAATGGAGATGCAGTTATCATTGCGGGAATGAATCAAGTAACGACCATGACAGCTGTCACTAAAAAAAGTCGTTCTCTAGAATTAATAGAGGCATTATGGGATTATTATTCTGCAAACGGGTTGATTGATGTCCCGGATGCTTTTTACGAGGGGACCGACTATACCACAGAGCCGGAGGGACCATTAACAGATGAGAGAAATCTGGAAGCATATCGTAATCGAGGATTTTTACCGAACCAATGGGGATCTGAATGGTATCAATGGGGTAGTTCTTGGGGAACAGGTTGGGATAATGCCAAACAGAACGACATAGATTCCTACATGTACAGTGCTTTACATCGGACAGATGAGGAAATGGAACAGTATTTAAAGTACGATTTGATACGGGAAAAGTGGAACGTGTTGCTGGATTATTATAAAAACATTTATGGAATAGATTTACGAGCTATCGCAAATGCACAATATAAATAAAGATAATGAAAAAGATATTTATAGTAATTGTTGTTTGTTTGTCATTTTTTTCTACCGTTTCCGGACAGGAAAAAATAGAACGTTTAATGATTAACCCTACTGTGCCTGTGGCGGGAGAAGTTCTTTCTCTCGCTTATAATCCCGCTGGAGGGCCGTTGGAGAAGCGTGAACAGGTTTATGCTATTGCTTATTTGTATAACATGTATCGTTGGGAGGCTGCCGATGTGAATCTGACTCGGGAAGGTGATATCTGGAAAGGAGAATTTGAAGTGCCGGAGAATTGTGGTTTTATCGCATTTGCTTTTCAGACGACTATGTCTGTGCAGCCAGAAGTTGTGGATAATAATGATAATTGTGGATTTATGTACGTTGTTAGAAATTCGAGTGGACAGGTAATGCCTGGGGGAAATCTTGCTTGGGGAATTTTCCGAATGCCTTCTCTTGGTAAGGGGGTGCCGGGATATTTCAAGCAGGGATATCAAGATATTTCCGATGAGGCGATAATGATGTGGTTGGATAAAGAGATTAAGGCCTATACAGAGAATGCCCGTTACTTTTTTGACGTGATGAAAGCTGGGTTGGAAAAAATGCATGGGAAAAATTCTACTCCTGGAATAGCCTTTTTATTAGGGAATTTGGAGAAAGAACCTAATTTGCGAGAAGAGGATTATATGATGATTATGAATACATTGCGATTCGATCTGCAGCAGAAGGAAAAAGCAGATAGCCTTGAGAAAGTGATTCTTAATAAATTTCCTCAAGGAGGATTAGCTCGTCGAGTAGCTATTGATAAGCTAGTTAGAATGAGTGGAGAAGATTTCTTGAAAGCTGCGGATACATTCCGGAAGAAATTCCCGTTTGAGGTCTGGGTTGAGAAGTTGGATATGCCTGGTTCCCTGTATAATAATTTTTATCGTAAGTTAATCGGAGAGTATTACCGGAATAAGCAATATGATAAGGTGGCGGAAATCATACCGGAATTGAATATGTATATTCTTAGCGAGGTTTTTCATCGAACAGTTGAGTTTTCGGTGAGGAAGTCACCAGAGCCGACAGCGGCTTATGTCAATTTGTCTCGGGAAATGATAGAATTGATGCTGGAAAAAGTTAATGATAATTCTTATGCTTACACCTATGCTCATTTATACACGCCTCGACAATCAGAAGAGCTTGCCCGGTTATATTTAAATTATTATATTGCTGTACATGCGGAAATTGCAGCGAAATCCGGGTTGTTTAAGGAGGCTGTGGATGTGATGAATTTGCTGGATGAAGAGGTTCGTTATAAATCTTATCCAGCGGGGAATGAAGCCTATGTAGTGAGTCTCGAAAAACTGGGTAAGCGGAAAGAAATAGGAGAGGCATTAAAAGGTATTGCTCGGGCGAATAAAATGACGTCTGTTGTTTATGAGAAATTGCGAACTTATTATCAAACATTGACTAAAAAAGAACGTAAGCAACCTTTTGAGGTTTGGGCCTCCTCCTTGAAATCGGAGGAAGAAGTGACTATGATAAAAGATGAGTTGCGGACGAAGATCGTTGACATCCCTTTTGAGAATTTCGAGGTAGAATTGCATAATGGAGGGAAACTTTCATCTGTAGATTTTGGGAATAGTATTGTGGTGCTTGATTTTTGGGCTTTGTGGTGTGCTCCTTGTATCGCAGCTTTGGAGGGTATGCAGATGGCTGTAAACTGCCATTTGGACGATCCGGGTGTGAAGTTTTATTTTGTGATAACCCAAGATGAACCACGGAAGGTGGCAATTGATAATTTGTGGAAGAAAAATGCCTACAAGAATATGGAGGTTGTTTATGACTACGCTTCTGCGTCGGGAAAAGAAAGAAATGTTGTGTATAAGATTTTCTTTCAAGGGACTTCTGGTATTCCCCAGAAAGTGATATTGAAAAATGGGAAGATTCGTTATCGGGCAGAAGGATATGGAGGTAGTCCCAGCGCATTGATGGATGAGATTAATTATGTTATTGAAATATTGAAAGAAGAGGATAAATGAAAAGGATAATTGCCATTAGATTGATAGCAGTTGTCATTGTTGCTTTTGCCATAGGATGCGGAGATTCGGCTCATTATGTATTAAAGGGAGAAATTGACCGTCGTTACGATGGGCATCAAGTGATGCTGACGCCTGCAACGTTTTTTTTCCAGAAGCAAAAACCAATCCCGGTGGATAGTGCGATTATTCGTAACGGAAGTTTTGAATTTAAAGGTGTAGTTGGGACTGAGCCTATTGTCTACACGTTAATGGTTGAAGGAATGCGGGAAATCAAATTGTCTGCTGTTCCCGTGATTATGGAGGCTGGTAAAATAGAAGTGGTCTACGATTCTTTGACGGTGAAACTTTCCGGGACACCTATGAATGAACGTTATGATCAGACAATTGGGGAAGGGCTCCGTCTCATGAGCAGGAAACAACAGGAGTTGATGAACGAGCGTATGGAAATGCAACAATTCGGGAGAATGTCTGCCCATGAAATAGGCGAGTGGTATTCTCAATCATATAGACTTGCTTACAAACAATTGGTTGTGGATGCTACAAAGCGTTTCGTGAGGGAGTGTGTTGGGACACCTGTGGGTGATTATTTCTATTTTCAGTATATGGGGGGTGGTTATAGTCAGTCTTTTGTCGATAGTGTTTATCCGAAAATCCGCTGTGATTTGCGTCAGCAATATGAACTAGAAATGAAAGAACGCTGGGATAAACAGGAACGTTTTGCTGCTTCCCAGTTGGCTATGAAGGAAGGGAATGTCTATCGTGATATTGTCGGTGAAACTATTGATGGAAAGGCAGTCTGTCTTTCAGAACTTGTTGGCAAAGGGAAAGTCGTGTGCGTGGAGTTTTGGGCTTCTTGGTGTGTGCCGTGTATTCGTGATATGTTTCCTTTGTTGAAGGATCTGCATGCTCGATACGAGGAAAAGGGTCTCGTTACATTAGGGATTTCCTTGGATAATGACAGGGGAAAATGGGAAAAGATCCTGAAAATACATCAACCTGTTGGTATTCAGATTTCTGATCTGCAGGGATGGGAAAAAAGTCCAGCCCGTTATGATTATGGTGTTCAGGCTGTTCCGTTTACTATCGTAATTGATGAAAATGGGAAGATTGTTGCGCGAAATGCCCAGGGAGAAAAGCTTGTTCAGGTAATTGAGCAATACTTGGGAGTGAAGTAAATTTATATTTATAATTTTATTGTATTAAGCGTATAGGCTAATTAGGGAAAGTTTCCCGATTAGCCTTATTTTTCCCCCATTTATTGGGGCGATAAGATATAATATGTTGTTTATTCTAGAGGGAGTTGAATGTTTTGGTGTTTTCGGTAATCTTTGCTTGTAAAATTTAGGGGAGGGGATGTGGGGAATGTGGTAAATTCTTGTTAATTTCGCAAAATTGTTTATGACGGAATTAAAACGAAGATATTATGTATAGAACACATACTTGCGGAGAGCTGAGGTTAGAGGACGCTGGGAAGAGCGTTTGCCTTAGCGGATGGGTGCAGAAGGTAAGAAAGTTGGGTGCGATGACTTTCGTTGATTTACGGGACCGTTACGGAATCACCCAGTTGGTGGTCGGAGAAAATGCACCGGAGGAAGTTAAGAACAGCGTGGCCAAGTTGGGACGGGAATTCGTGATTCAGGCGAAGGGAACGGTTATCGAACGGGCCAGCAAGAATAATAAAATCCTGACCGGGGATATCGAGATTGACGTGAACGAGGTGAACGTGTTGAGTGAGTCGGAAGTTCCGCCTTTCACGATAGAGGATCAGACGGACGGAGGGGATGAAATCCGGATGAAGTATCGTTACCTGGATTTGCGTCGTCCGTGTGTGCGGAAAAATCTGGAGTTGCGTCACCGGATGGCTCAGCTGGTAAGAAACTATTTGAGTGAACGGAATTTTATCGAGGTGGAGACTCCGGTGCTGATCAAGAGTACTCCGGAGGGAGCGCGGGATTTCGTGGTGCCTTCCCGAATGAACCGGGGACAGTTCTATGCCTTGCCGCAGAGTCCGCAGACTTTCAAGCAATTGTTGATGGTGTCTGGTTTCGACCGTTATTTTCAGATTGTAAAATGTTTCCGCGATGAGGATTTGCGTGCGGACCGTCAGCCGGAATTCACGCAGATTGATTGCGAGATGTCGTTCGTGGAACAGGAGGATGTGCAGGAAATATTCGAGGGTATGATCCGTCACCTGTTCAAGGAAATCCGGGGAGTGGATATTCCTAAACTGGAAAAGATGACCTGGATCGATGCCATGGAACAATATGGATGCGATAAGCCGGATTTGCGTTTCGGGATGAAAATCGTGGAATTGACGGATGTGGCTAAAGGGAAGAATTTTGCCGTGTTTGACAGTGCCGACTATATCGGGGCAATTTGTGCACCGAAATGTGCCGGGTATACCCGTAAGCAGCTGGATGAATTGACAGAATTCGTGAAACGTTCGCAAATTGGGGCGAAAGGTCTGGTTTACGTGAAATATAACGAGGACGGGACGATGAAGTCTTCCGTTGATAAGTTTTACACGGAGGCAGACCTGAAGGTTTGGGCCGAGAGATGTCAGGCCGAGCCGGGAGATCTGTTGTTAATTCTCGTGGGACCGAAGTTCAAGACGTTGCCGCAGTTGTGCGAATTGCGTCTGGAAATGGGAAACCGCTTGGGATTGCGGGATAAGAACGTGTTTAAGCCTTTGTGGGTTGTGGATTTCCCCTTGTTGGAATGGGACGAGGAGACACAACGTTTTTATGCCATGCATCACCCCTTCACGGCACCGAAAACGGAGGATATTCCGTTGATGGATACAGATCCGGGGAAGGTTCGGGCCAATGCTTATGATATGGTCATCAATGGTGTGGAAGTCGGAGGAGGTTCGATCCGTATTCATGATTCGGCATTGCAGGCTAAAATGTTCGATTGTTTGGGCTTTACGCCGGAGGCTGCTCAGGCTCAGTTCGGTTTCTTGATCGGAGCCTTCAAGTATGGAGCGCCACCTCACGGGGGATTGGCATTCGGATTTGACCGTTTGGCTTCCATGTTTGCCGGATTAGACAGTATCCGGGATGTGATCGCCTTCCCGAAGAACAACTCCGGACGTGACGTGATGATCGATTCTCCGTCGGAAATCGCGCAAGAACAGTTGGATGAATTGGGTATTGAGTTGAGAAAAGATATAGAAAAATAAAATTATTCCCGGGATAAAGGAAGAACAATGGGCTTCCTGTACCCCGGGATTTTTAATGAATTTCCCGTGTTATTCAAGGACGTTATAGGGCATGAAGAGATAAAGGAACGTTTGGTTACGGCTTTACAGTCGGGACGAATCAGTCATGCCCAATTGTTTGCCGGGGCGACGGGTGCCGGTTCTCTGGCCTTGGCTTTGGCTTTCGCGCAATACTTGTTTTGCACGGGGGATAAACATGGTGGAGATGCTTGTGGGGTATGTCCGGAATGCCGGAAAATGCAGAAATTGATTCATCCGGATTTGCACTTCGTGTTTCCGGTGGTGAAATCCGCGAAAATCAAATCACCGGTCAGTGATGAATATATCAACGAATGGCGGGAGATGCTGCTTCATAATCCATACACGGATATGGAGGAATGGCTGGTGGCCATGGGGGCGGATGAGAATGCCCAGGCGTTGATATACACGGAGGAAAGCGGGAATATCCTGAGGAAACTGAGCCTGAAGGCTTTTGAATCGGAATACAAGGTGATGATAGTTTGGTTGCCGGAGAAGATGAAACCGGAATGTTCCAATAAATTATTGAAAATTATCGAGGAGCCTTATCCGAATACGGTATTCTTGCTGGTCGCTGAACGGCCGGAGGAAATAATTAAGACCATTCTGTCCCGGACGCAGCGGGTCAATATCCCGCCTTTGAATCAGGATGAAATCGCCGAACAGCTTGTCGGGCGTAAACATCTGTCGAGAGAATCGGCCGAGGAGATCGCACATGTGGCATCGGGCAGCTGGCTAAAAGCGTTGCGTACGTTGGAGGAGACGGAAGAGTCGGTGTATAATCAGGATAAGTTTATCCAGTTGATGCGTTTGTGTTGGGAACGGAAAATGTTGCCCGTGAATGAATTCGTGAATGAAATCACCGCTTTGGGGCGGGAACGGGAGAAAAGTTTTCTGTTGCATTGTATCCGAATGTTGCGGGAGAATTTTGTCCGGAACTTCGGGATTGATAAATTGGTGTACATGACCCGACGGGAAAAGGAATTTTCTGTCAGGTTTTCTCCTTACGTGCATGAGGGAAATATTATCCCGTTGTACGAGGAATTTGAGCGGGCCTATAATGATGTGCTCCGTAATGGAAACGGAAAGATTATATTCACGGATCTTTGTATCAAGGTGATGCAAAATATAAGACCGTGATAGGATTTAATATATAGAGAATTATGAGTGAAGAGAATGCAGGAGTTCAAGAGAACGCGGAAAACAAGAATATAAAGCCACAGGTGGTTCCTGTTATTGATCACCGTTTGCTGGCTGGAAAATTGACGGAATATAACTGGATGGAGAATGTTCCGGAAGGACCTCATCCCTCGGAAATCGTGGAAGTGAGGTTTAAGAACACGAGGAAGGGATTTTTCCTGAACCCGAGTAAGTTGAATCTGAAGATAGGGGATATTGTGGCCGTAGAGGCTGCCTTGGGGCATGATATCGGTATCGTGTCAATGACCGGGGAACTGGTGCGGGAGCAGATGCGCCTGAAACGGGTGGACGTGGAGCGTAATCCCTTGCGGAAGATATACCGGAAAGCGAAACCGCATGATATCGAGAAATGGCAACAGGCAATTGCCTTGGAACACGACACGATGATCCGTTCCCGGAAAATCGCGGCAGACCTTGGTTTGGAAATGAAGATCGGGGACGTGGAGTACCAGGGGGACAAGACCAAAGCTATTTTCTATTATATAGCGAATGACCGGGTGGATTTCCGGAAGTTGATTAAAGTCTTGGCGGAGACTTTCCATATCCGTATCGAGATGAAGCAGATTGGTGCCCGTCAGGAAGCGGGACGTATCGGGGGAATCGGTTCGTGTGGGCGTAAATTGTGTTGTTCTGCTTTTATCACGAACTTTATTTCGGTTTCGACTTCTGCCGCCCGTTATCAGGACATATCCCTGAATCCCCAGAAGTTGGCCGGGCAATGTGGAAAGCTGAAATGTTGCCTGAATTACGAGGTGGATGCCTATATTGATGAGCAAAAGGATTTCCCGTCGGCCAGCGTGTGGTTGAATACCGGCGAAGGTATGCTGTATCACCAGAAAACGGATATTTTTGGCCGTAGCATGAGTTATACCTTTGACAAGGAAGGTAAGGGAGCTTTGGTAAAATTGCCTGTTGAGCGGGTGAAGGAAATTATCATGTTGAACAAGAAGGGGGTTATCCCGGCAAAAGCCTTGGAGGCTACTGGCGAAGAGACCAAAATGTTGAGTTACACGGATGGCGTCGGAGAGGAGAGCTTGAATCGTTTTGACGAGAAAAAGCAGTCGAAGAAAAACCGTTCCCGTAATCGCGGCAACCAGAAGAACGGCCAAAAGGGTAATAACAATAATGGAACGACTCCGGCGGATCAGGCTTCCGCACCCGAGGCGAAGGGAAATGCTCCCCAGCCTAAAAACCAGAATAATCAGGGGAAACAGCAAGGTCGTCCCAATCGTCCGAAACCAGCGAAAAAGCCGGAGAATAAACCGGAGAACAGACCGGAAAACAAACCGGAGAATAAGCAAGGGGGAAAGCCTGCCAATGCTCCTCAAAATAAAGGGAAGGGAGAGAACAAGGGAGAAAACAAGGGACAGCCACAGCAGGTACAGCAACCCCAACCTGTAGTGCAGGAACAACAGAGTAACAAGGAAACCAATAAACCGGTAAGCAATGAATAATTACAGACCAGCCATGGGGCTCACCCCGGCAGTAAAGGCCATATTGATTATAAATGTACTGATATTCCTTTTCGTGAATTTCATGGGGAGTCGGGGAGGAATGGATTACGTGCGTGTGTTGGGTTTGCATCTGCCTCAATCCGATTATTTCCATTGGTACCAGTATTTCACGCACATGTTCACGCATGAGGGCTTGTCGCACATGTTCTTTAATATGTTCGCCGTTTTCATGTTCGGGCGGATACTGGAATCCGTGTGGGGTACCAAGCGTTTTGTCTTTTATTATCTGGTGACGGGATTGGGTGCTGCCGTCCTGCACTCGCTCGTGAGCTGGTACGGCTACTATCATGTGCAGGAGCAATTCGTGGCTTTCCAGAATGCCCCGGACCCCGGCTTGTTGGCGGAATTTATCCGAAGCCAGTACGGGAGCATTAACGTGGGAGTTCCTGTCGCTAATGCTACTTACGCGATAGATGCACAGAAGTTTATCGATGCCTGGTTGGCCGATCCGAATATGTCGGGAGCGGCGGATGTTGCCAATGACATGTACCGGGGAGTGATGAGGCAGATGCTGAATGTGACCACCATCGGGGCTTCCGGTGCGGTGTTCGGGATATTGCTGGCATTCGGGATGTTGTTCCCCAACACGGAACTATTCCTGATGTTCATTCCTATACCGATCAAGGCGAAATACTTCGTGATACTTTACGGGGCGGTCGAGTTGTTCCTGGGACTTCAGAATTCGGCTGGAGACAACGTGGCACACTTCGCCCATTTGGGGGGAATGCTGTTCGGTTTCTTCCTTATATTGTATTGGCGGAAACACAGCCGTCGTTTTTATTAAAACCAGGGCAGTATGTACGCTAATCCTTACGGACAGTTTTTATCGGGCGGGATATGGAACGGAATTAAGAATTCATTCCGTCACGGGAGTGCGCTGACCCGGTTGATATATATCAACGTGGGGGTCTTCTTCTTCCTGAAATTGGTGGAGGTGTTTCTCGTGCTGGCGGGTTATCAGCGGGTGGAACCCCTGTTGCTCGTCTTTACGGGGGTACCGGCCTTGCCGGAGGAGTTGTTATACACACCCTGGACGGCACTTACCTACATGTTCACGCATTTCGGATTCCTGCATTTGTTGTTTAATATGTTATGGCTATACTGGTTCGGGGGAATCTTCCTGAATTACTTTTCCGGGAAGAAACTGACGGGCCTGTATATTCTGGGGGGACTTTGTGGAGCAGTCTTGTATATGGCGGCCTATTCGCTGTTGCCGGCCTTTGAGGAAGAACGTTATTTCTCCCGGGCCATCGGGGCTTCTGCTTCGGTGATGGCCATCGTGTTTGCCGTGTGTACCTATCTGCCAAACCATAAAATCTATGTATTCCTGATAGGCGAGGTCCGTCTGATCAATCTGGCCTTGTTCACGGTCGTTATCGACCTGTTGAGTATCCCGAGCAATAATGCCGGGGGACATATCGCCCACCTGGGAGGAGCCTTGTTCGGCTATTGTTTCACGTTGGCCATCCGACGCAACGTGGATATTGCCGGTGGTATAATCGGATTCTTCGACAAACTGGGTAAAAAACTATTCCCGAAGAAAAAGAACATGCGGGTGAAATACAAAAACACCTCGAACATGACGGACCGGGAGTATAACGAATACAAAAAACAGAAAAGTGACCGTATAAACGAGATCCTGGACAAAATCTCCAAATCCGGCTACGAGAGCCTGACACGGGAAGAAAAGGAATTGTTGTTTAAATCCGGCAGGAATTAGATGGTAAAGAGGATTATTGATACGATATTTCTGGTTATTACCTGGGTGGCCATAATCGGTTTGGTGGGGAGTTACACGGCTCCTTACGTTGACCCGAATGTTTTTTATTTTTCCTCGCTGCTGGGATTGGCCTACCATTACCTGTTGATTGCAAACCTGTTGTTGTTTTTCTATTGGCTTGTCCGCTGGAAACGGATGGCCATAATTTCTTTTCTCGTGATTCTGGCGGGTTATCCTTTCCTGCGGGGATATTATGGATTCAATTCCCGTTCATTGCCCGAGACGTCCTGCGATATTGAGGTCATGTCCTATAATATCCGGCAGTTGAACCTGTATGGCAACAAATCTCTGAAGGGAATCACGGACTATATTGAAACATTCAAGGGCGATTTCGTGTGTTTGCAGGAATTCCCGAGAAAAGGTGTCGGTTTGCAACACTTCCCTTCCTACGTGGACTACCATTCCAAGGGAGATGTGGCCATCCTTTCCCGTCGGCCGATACTCCATCGGGGAAATATCACCTTCCCCAAGGGATGCAGTGCCGCCTGTGTATATGGGGATATCGTGTTGGAGCGGGACACCGTCCGCGTGTATTGCGTGCATCTGGAATCCTATCGCCTGGGTAAAAAGGAGCAGCAGATATACCAGGAACTACGGGATGGCAATAGCGAGGACATACAGCAGGGGGTGCGTACGCTCCTGCAGCGTCTGGTGCTGGCCAATAAAAACCGGGCAAAGGAGGCAACGGCCATAAAAAATCACATGCGGAAATCTCCCTATCCGATCATTCTTTGCGGGGATTTCAATGATACCCCCTTGTCCTATCCCTATCACGTGTTGCATGAGGACATGCTGGACAGTTTTATCGAGAAAGGGCATGGTCTGGGCAATACCTATATCGGGGAGTTTCCCTCTTTCCGGATAGACCATATCCTGCACACGCCCTCGCTGCAGACGGTCGCCTACACCCGAGACACCATCCGTTGTTCCGATCATTACGCGATACGGGCGAAAATTCTGTTGAAATA
Organism: uncultured Butyricimonas sp.; assembly: GCA_944321845.1. GTDB lineage: Bacteria > Bacteroidota > Bacteroidia > Bacteroidales > Marinifilaceae > CALUMT01. Next base: position 12,462 of record CALUMT010000012.1, on the reverse strand, counting down.
ATTGCCTGTTATTTTCGGGAATTCAAATCTTTTATTACCTTTGCACCTGCAAATGGGGAATTAGCTCAGTTGGCTAGAGCGTTTGAATGGCATTCAAAAGGTCGTCGGTTCGATTCCGATATTCTCCACGAAAGAAAAAGGGTGTTTATTACACCCTTTTTCTTTATTATATACAGGATTATGGTAAATTCTGCTCTTTACTTTTTAAAATCCATTTTGTCAGGATGTATGCCATAATTACTCCTGTTATCAATACAATCCAACATTTTATGACGTATTCTAAGGGGATTTCCATCCTATAATACATGCCTGTTGCCATCAATATGCACATAAAGGGTAACGAATATCGAAAGAAAACTCGATAAAATTGCAGTTCTTTTTGAGGATTGTTGGGTGTTTTCATAACATTGTTATTAAATATATTCCATGTAATCCAAGTATATGCAAAAAAACAGAGAAAGACAAGAGGTTTGGATAAAATATCGGCTCGTGTTTGCTTTTTTTGTAACTTAGACCCCGAAAAAAAACGAGATTAAATGGAAGAAGAACGTAAGGATGACGGGCAACAGCTGACCCGGAAGATAAAACCCTATAAAATCATATACCCGATAGTCATCGGGCTGGCCGTGGTGTCCTGGATGCTGTATGATGAATTTGACCCGAAGGCCTTTGATTCCATCACCTTCACCTGGGCTTCGGCATTCTGGTTGTTCGTGGCCCTGTTGTGTATGTTCACGCGTGATTTGGGCTACGTGATCCGTATCAAAATCCTTTCCGGGGGTAAATTGACCTGGTGGCAATCGCTGCGGATCATCTTCCTGTGGGAATTTACCTCGGCAGTCACTCCCTCGGCCATCGGGGGAACGAGTCTGGCCATCCTCTTCGTGCACAAGGAAGGCATTGGAGTGGGGAAAAGTTCGGCCATGGTCATGGCGACCTCTTTTCTGGATGAATTGTACTTTATCATCATGTTCCCGTTGATTCTCCTTTGCGTGAACCAGCAGGATCTGTGGTATATGTCCGACACCACCCAGGCCGTGGTGGATAGCCTGATTCTTTTCGCGGTCATCGGTTATGCCGTGAAGTTCATCTATCTGGTCATATTGAGTTACGGACTTTTCCGGAATCCCCGGGGATTGAAATACCTGTTGATGAAACTCTTCAAGTGGCGCATTCTCCGGAAATGGCGGCACAGTGCCAACGAGGCCGGTTCGGACATTATCCGCAACTCCGTCGAATTGCGTAGCATGCCGTTCTCCTTTTGGCTGAAGACCTTTGGGGCGACCTTCATTTCATGGACAGCCCGCTACTGGGTGGTGAATGCCATACTGGTGGCCTTTTGGTTTGGTCGGTACGATTGGGCACAACATTTCCTGATATTCGCCCGGCAGCTGGTCATGTGGATTATGATGCTCGTCAGTCCGACTCCCGGGGGAAGCGGTTTTGCCGAGTACGTCTTCTCCAAATATCTCGGGGAATTCCTGCCCAATGCGGGGGTAGCTATCGCGATGGCCATCCTGTGGCGCTTGATCAGCTACTATCCCTACCTGTTCATCGGGGCCTTTATCGTTCCGAAATGGGTGGCCCGGAGTTTTGGAAAGAAAACAAGTCAGAAAAACACTAAAAAATAGAACGTCATGGGAATGTTTGTCAAGTTACCGGAATATAAGCGTTTCAACATGAAACCTCGTTACTGGAATCCGGAAGAGGAAGCGAGAAAAGAACGGGAAAAGCGGGTACGTGCTGAACTCGGTTTGGACGAGAACGGGAAAGAATACATCCCGGATGTGCGTGCCGGTCTGCGGCGGGAATACGACAAGCGGAAAGCCTCCCGTGCAGGGAACCGGATGAGCAGTTCCTACCGCTTCTTTATCGTGTTGATTATATTATTGTTAATTGGATTTTATTTGGTGACCTACAAGTTGGAGGCAATACTCAATTTATTCTAGGAGGAAGGATTTGTTATGGGGGATGTTATTCAGTTATTACCGGATTCTGTAGCCAATCAGATTGCGGCTGGTGAAGTGGTGCAACGTCCGGCATCCGTGGTCAAGGAGTTGATGGAAAATGCGATTGATGCCGGTGCGACGAAGATACAGGTGATTTTGAAAAATGCGGGTAAGGCTTTTATCCAGGTTATTGATGACGGGAAAGGCATGTCCCCGCGGGATTCCCGCATGGCGTTCGAGCGTCATGCCACCTCGAAAATCGCCTGTGCCCAGGATTTGTTCAATATCCGGACCATGGGATTCCGGGGGGAGGCCTTGGCTTCCATCGCTTCCGTGGCGGAAGTGGAGGTGCGGACCCGCCGGGAGGAGGATGAATTGGGAACCTACCTGTTCATTGCCGACTCCGAGCTTCGGAACCAGGAAAACATCAGCTGTCCCCGGGGGACGAACATGTTGGTGAAGAACCTGTTCTACAATATCCCTGCCCGACGGAAATTCCTGAAATCCGATACGACCGAGATGCGTAACATCACGACCGAGTTCCTGCGTGTGGCGTTAACCGCCCCTCAGGTGTCCTTCTCGCTGGTGAACAATGACAACGAAATCTACAATTTCCCCGTGTCCGGTCTGCGGCAGCGCATCGTGAACGCCTTTGGCAAAAGCCTGAACGCCAAATTGCTCTCCGTTTCCTGCGAGACGGGTATCGTCAGCGTGGAAGGTTTTGTCTGCGTGCCCCAGCATTCCCGGAAGACCTACGGTGAGCAGTACTTCTTCGTGAACAACCGCTTCATGAAGCACAGTTTTTTTCACAAGGCTATCGTGGAGGCCTATTCTGGGCTGATCAGTGCGGATATGATACCCTCGTATTTCCTCTATTTCAAGGTCGATCCCTCGATTATTGACGTGAACATCCACCCGACCAAAACGGAAATCAAGTTCCAGGACGAGGCGGCTATTTTCCAGATTCTCGTTGCCTGTGTGAAAGAGGCCCTCGGGAAATTCAACGTGACGCCCGCCATTGACTTCGACACGGAAGGTATGCTGGATTTTGCCATGCCCTCCTCCTCGGTGCTGCCTAAAATACCCAAGGTAAGTTACAAACCCGGCTATAATCCGTTCAATTACGCCACATCCATCACGAAGGAGGATTCCGACTTCGAACGCCCGGCAGCCCGACCGGCCGGGGAAGTTGCCCACGCGAAGACTGTTCCCTCCAACTGGGATGCTTTGTTTGCCGGTTTGGAGGAAAAACAGACCGATACCCAGACCGTCCTCACGGAAATGCAGGCCGAAGCCCTGGCCGGGGAAAGCCATATCGCTTTCGTGCAGTTGAAAGGGCGTTATATTGTCACCCCGGTCCATTCCGGGTTGATGTTCATTGACCAGAAGCGGGCGCATGAGCGTGTTCTTTTCGAGCGTTACCTGGAAAAACTTGCCCACCAGCAGGTGTCGGGCCAGAAAAGTCTCTTCCCCGAGACGTTGGAATTGTCAGCGGAGGATTTCATGCTTGTCAAGGACATCCTGCCCGATTTGGCGATTCTGGGTTTTGAACTGGGAGAATTCGGCAAAAACTGTTATGCCATTTATTCTACGCCTCCCGACCTCTCGCATTCCCATGGGCGGGAAGTCCTGGTGAGTCTTATCGAGCATTACAAGAACACGGAGGGTTCCATCCGGGACAAGATGCAGGAGCGGGTAGCTTTCGCGCTGGCTCGTGCCGCGGCGTTGGATTACGATGAGGTCCTCGACAACCAGGAAATGAGTAACCTCTTCGACAGTCTCTTTGCCTGCCGTTATCCGAATTACACGGCCGACGGGAAAACCATCATTCACATCCTGAAAAACGAGGATGTTGCTTCCTGGTTCAAGTAAAAAGGATTTAATTCAGGAAAAGATAAGCCAGCAGGGGAAACAGGTCCTTCAGCCTTTCCTGGAGGAGTTGTTTGGCCCGTGCCCGTTGGCTCTTCACGGTATGGGGCGAGATGTCTAGCTTCTCGGCGACCTCTTTGATATCCAGTCCTTCCATGTAGCTTAGCTTAAACACCTTCCGGCATTCCTCGGGCAGGCTGTCGATGGCGGACAGCAATTCCCACATCACCTCGCTCTCGATACGGTCGGTCACGTAATTGTGTTCCTCTATCTCGCTGGACATTTCCCGTATATCCTCGTGGTGCCTCTCGTGAATGTCGCGGGTCTTGAGATGGTTCATGCAGGAGTTATACACGGTCGTGTAAAGATAGGCTTTCAGGTTCATCGGGGTGGCGAACGTCTTCGGTCGGTTCCAGATATCTACAAAAACATTCTGGACGATGTCCTTGGCATCCTCCATATCCTCGACGTATTTGCTGGCGTAAAAGCAAAGACTCCGGTAATGTTCCTTGTAGATTTCCTGTAACGCTTTCTCTTCCATCTCGAAATCCGCTCTGTTCTGCATGCAAATATAGTATAAATTGAAAAAAACGATATTTTTTCACCTCCATTACGCTCTTTTTGACTTTTCATTTGTTTTATATATGTAAGCGAAGATGAAACGAAGTAATAACGAAACAGGATATGATGAATAGGGAGGAAGAAATACAACGGATACGGGAACTGATCCTACGTGCCATCTATTCCGGGCTAACCGAGGAGGAGAGGGAGGAATTGGAGCGTTGGCGAGGACAGGCTCCCCGGAACGAGGAGGTGTACCGCAAGTTATTGGAACAGCGGTTCACTTCCGGGGAATATGAGCGCTATGAACAGGCCCGGTCGGGTGATGACTGGGAACAGTTGCGGGCGAAATGGCGGGCTTCCCGTCGTCGTCGGTATTTGTCCTGGCAGTGGATGGCCCGTTATGCGGCGGTGATTGTCTTGGGGGTAGTGCTGGCCTATTGGTTCCGGCAACCGGAGAAGCCTCAGCGACCGATGGTGGTGCGTGCCGTGCAGGACGTGCAACCCGGGACAATGAAGGCCGTGCTGGAATTGGAAGATGGAGTGCAGGTTGCCTTAGGTACCCCGGAGGTAGAGCGGGATGAGCGGTTGGTCAGCCGGGGGATTACCGGGCAGGACAGCCTAGTCCGCTATGCGGGGAAGGATACCCGGCCGGTGGAGCACCACGTGTTGCGGGTTCCCCGGGGAGGAGAGTATGTCCTGGCCTTGGCTGATGGGACGAAGGTGTGGTTGAATGCCGAAACGGAGTTGCATTACCCGAGTCGCTTCGAGGGGGCGGAACGACGGGTGCGTGTCGTGGGAGAAGCCTATTTTCAGGTGACGAAGAACGATTCCTGTCCCTTTATCGTGGAGGCCGGGGAGGTAGCCGTGCGGGTGACGGGGACCGAATTCAACGTGATGGCCTATGCCGGGCATGACCGGGTGGAGACTACTCTGGTGCGGGGTGGGGTTGACGTGATGGCGGGGAATGCCGGGCAACGGTTGACACCGGGAATGCAGACGGTGTATTTCAAAGAGGCTGGACGTCTGGAATCCCGGGAGGTGGATACCTGGCTGTACACCTCGTGGAAGGAGGGTATTTTCGAGTTCCGAGATTTTTCGCTCGGGGAGATTGCCGAGCAGTTGGAGCGTTGGTATGACGTGGATATCGTCTTCCCGAATACTGAGGTGTCAGAGATTCGGTTCACCGGGGCGGTCAAGCGGGTAAAACCCTTGTCGTTTATCCTGGACATCATCAAGGACACCCGTTCCATTTCGTATCGGATAGAGGGTAAAACGGTGATTATCGATAAAAAATAAAACCGGAAAGGCCTGATCAACCTTACCCGGCTTAATCATGAAACAATGTCGTTTCCGGCGTCTGGAAAATGCAGAAACGATGTTGTATATGTTCCACTTATTAATTACAAAAGTATGAAAAAAAGACCAACGGACGCTTCTCCCTGGTGGGGGAAGATTCCACAAAGTTTTTTAAGAAAGATGAAATTAACCTTATTGTTATCGTTCCTGGTGATATTCCAGGTGGGGGCAGTTCAGTATTCGAATGCCCAGAAGCGTGTTTCATTGGATTTGCAGGATGTGTCACTGGAGGAATTTTTCTCCGAATTGCGTCGGCAGACCGGCAACGTTTACGTGTTCAATGTGAACGAAATCCAAGCCTTGCAAAATGTTTCCGTGAAGTCGGATAACGAGTTGGAAACCGACGTGTTGGATCGGGTATTGCGGGATTTGAAATTGGGGTACAAGGTCGTGGAGGATTATGTTGTTATTTTCAAGTTGCAAGCCCGGGATGAGGAAAAGAAATCCCTTACAGTGAAGGGTTTCGTGTATGACGAGAAGAAGCAGCCAATGCCGGGAGTGACGGTACAAGTGGTGGGAACTTCTGTAGGAACAGCAACTACGGAGAAAGGGTGGTTTGCCATTGATTTGCCGATATTAAAGGGAAAGTTGAAATTCTCGTTTGTGGGGTACGAGTTGCGGGAAGTGGAATTCTCGGAGAAAACAGATACACTGAAAATTTACATGAAAGAAGAAATCAACGAGCTGGACGAGGCTGTCGTACGTGCCTACGGTACACAGAAAAAGCGGGAGACGATCAGTGCCATGTCGACGGTGACGGCGGAAGAATTGAAGGAGGTGCCGGCGGCGAGTATCGCCACGTTGTTGCAGGGGCGTTTGGCTGGAGTGAATGTCATCCAGCAATCCGGGGCCCCGGGCAGTGCCGCCGTGATAGCCGTTCGTGGTTTCAATTCCCTGCTGGTGGACGGAGCCAGTGACGGGCAGCCGCTTTGGGTCGTGGACGGGGTACCGATGTATTCTTTCGTTTCGCCGGTGACGGGGACGAACACGCTGGCGGACTTGGACCCGAGCCTGATAGAGTCCGTGACGGTATTGAAGGACGCCGCGGCAGCTTCCATATACGGTTCCCGTGCGGGTAACGGGGTAATCCTGGTAACCACGAAGAAAGGGAAAGAGGGGGAAACACAATTTTCCGCCAATGCCTCTTACACGATATCCCAGTTGATGGAATACCCCACGCAAACGGGAGGACGGATGGAGCGGTGGCTGGAATTATTGTATAGAAGGGGAATGAAATACAGTTATTATGATTGGATGACTGGTTTAAAATATTACCCGACATCGTATGAGAACGTGTATGGAACAGATGGTAGTTATGATCAGTTTTGGGGAAATGGTATTGCTGGAAGGGGATATTTGAATTTCTCTTTACAGGACAGTCTGGATCCTTATTATAATAACAGCACGAACTGGTGGAAGTACGCTTTCCGAACGGGGAAGGTACTAAATGCCAATATTCAAGCTTCCGGTGGAAACGATCGTTTTCGTTACATGGTGGGCTTGGGATATTATGATGAGGACGGGATTATGATTAACAGCGGTTATACCCGGGCCAACCTGATTACCAATCTTTCCGCCAATTTCACGTCGAGATTGCGGCTGGATACCCGGGTTTACCTGACCTATGTCGACCGGACGATGAATAAGTCAAATACACAGACCCGTTACGAGGGACTTTCCGTTGATCCAATCACTCAGTTGACAATTCTCCCTGCCACGAGGGAACTGGAGGAGGAATGGATGAAACGAGTGGACGGGATAAAAGACCGCACGGACGATTACCGGGCGATGGTGAGTGCATTCCTGGAGTACGAGCTACTCAAGGGCTTAACCTTTTCCGCCTCGGCCAACGTGGACTTCTCGCAAGGAAACATGAACAAGTTTACCCCGAGTACCTTGGACGAGAGTTATCACGAGAGTAAATCGGAAGGAGCGATAAACCGGAACGTGATGCTTTCCACGGAGGAGTTGTTGCATTATAACCGCTCGTTCAAGGAGGTGCATAACCTGGATTTGTTGCTGGGGTTTAACGCTAACAAGGAACAGGAATTTTATATTGGCGGTTATGGCTTACGAGGTGCGAGTGATGACGTGTATTATTATGACCCGGAACGATTATCGACCGAGGTCGTGAATCGTGGAACGGATGAATACCCTTATTATGCTTCCACGCGTTACTATAAATCGGATTTCACGGAGAAAAAGATGATGAGTTGTTTTGGTCGTTTGGGGTATAACTATAAACAGCGTTATTTAATCGAATTTACCTTCCGCCGGGATGGCAGTTCCACGTTTGGAGAGGATCATCGCTGGGCGAACTTCCCGTCGGTAGCCCTTGGCTGGACATTCTCGGAAGAGCCATTTATCAAACGTTGGACGGGAAAATGGTTGAACTGGGGAAAGATCCGGGGTAGTTACGGGACTTCCGGGCAGGTTTTCACGGATGCCTACTTGGCGCATGGATTAATGACTGTTTTGCCTCAACAAACCTTTATGGATAATAGTGTTGTAACTTCGGATGAACCGGTTTCGCCTGATTTGACCTGGGAAAAAACGGAGCAGTACGATATAGGCTTGGATATGGATATGTTTAATTATCGGTTAAACTTAAAATTGGATTATTACTACAAGTATACGAGTTCCTTGATTTACAAGGTTCCTTTGCCAGGAGGTCTTTTATATCCTTTTGACGAACGTACGGAAAACGCCATGGCGGTATCCAATGAAGGTATCGAATTGGAATTACAGGCGGATATTTTGCGGGATGGTCCAGTCAGTTGGCGAATGAAGTTTAACGCGGCAAGGAACTGGAACCGTTTCGAGAAATCTTATTCCGGGAAAGATTTCGTAGATTTATTTACTATGTTGATCATTGGTCGACCTATATATGGATTATACGTTTATGCGCATGAAGGGTATTATGCTTCCGAGGAAGAAGTGCCTCGTTATTATGCCTTGACTGGTGAAGACACCTATATCGGGGGTGTGACCGTGAGAAATGGAGTAAGCGGTCAGGTCGGGAATTATAAATTATTGGATTTTAACGGGGATAATAATGTAGATCTTTATTACGGGGGATCAACATTACCTCTCGTTCACGGGGGATGGGTGAATGAAGTGAAATGGAAGAATCTGGATTTGAATCTCCTGTTTAATTACGTGCTTGGTAGGAAAATGATCAACGCGAAAATAGCGGAATCATTTTATGAATCAGTTCCAAGAACAAAAATGTTAGATTATCGGGACTTAAAAGTTTGGACAGAACCGGGGTGCGAGGCCAACATGCCGGCATGGGGAAACACGGTACGTTATAATTTGGATTCCAATATCGAAAAAGTGAATTACGTGACGTTAAAACAATTGACCCTGGGATACAATCTGTCGAAAAGCTTGGCAGGTAAAGTTGGTTTTTCCGGGATCCGTTTTTTCGTGACGGCGGAAAACCTGTTTTACTGGAGCAATTACTCGGGAGAAAACCCGGAAGTGGTGGACGTTTACGGGGGAATAGATCAAGGTAAGGAATACCCGCTTCCCCGGAAATGGACCTTGGGATTAACACTTAATTTTTAATGATTATGAGAAAGTACATATATATTTTTTGTTTCGTGCTGCTTGGGATAACGGGTTGTGCTGACTTTATTGACGTGCGTCCTGAAAATTCTACAACATACACGAATTATTTTAGAACCCAGAAAGATGCGGAAGCTTTACTTAATGGTGTCATGTATTACATGCGGATGGCTATTAATTTGAGGAATTCAGCTGATATCGTGGATGACAATGTAAATTCTTCGATAAATAATAATCTGGATCCGTTTGGAAACTTATCCTCATTTAGTGGATATGGAGATTTGATTTACCAGGCGAACTTAATTCTGGATAACGCCCATCGTTTCGAGATTTCCGAGGAAGAATTGAAACCTTACCTGTTGCAGGCATATTTTGCCAAAGGGGTAGCTTATTTCTTTTTAGCAATGAAGTTCGGGGATGCGCCTATCATGAAAAGTAGCACGAGTTTCGAAAAACTACCACAAAGTCCGGTTAGCGAGGTGCTGGACGAGGCGGAAAAATGGGCGTTGAAGGCGATGGATCTACCCAAGTACGAGGAACTGGTGCAACAGACCTCGGAATCCCGGATGAAGCAGTACGGCAGCAAGGGTGCCGCCGCTGCCTTGCTGGCACACCTGTACGCCTGGCGTGCCGGGGTGGAGGGGAAGTGCGAGTGCTGGGAGAAGGCGGAGGAATATTGCCGGATGATTATTGATGGAGAGGTTGGAAATTATAGTTTGGCAACGGATCCGGAAGAGGTTTGCACGAGCGTGATGCATCGGGACAGTGAGGAGAGCATTTGGGAAATTTATCATAATGTAGAGTCTGGTGATCTGATAACTCTTTTTCCCGCCAATTCATTTGTGGGATTCCCCGTCCTCACGATTTCCAGTTATACGCCGGATAACACGTGGCAACCCTCGATTTACAAGACGACCGTGAACCGGATGTTCCCGGGAGGTGACCGTCGGCGAGATGCCTATTTCTGGGAGACGAACGCGGATTCTGTCTACTTGAAGTACGTGGACGGGGAGGTCGTGGCGAGCGCAGAACGGGGACAGGATTCGGTTATCGTGGCGTATGATAACCAATCGATCAAGCGGGCTTACCTCTACAAGTTCCGTTACCCGTTTTACATGTATTATGACTGGAGTCCAGAACCTAGTTTTTCCGGGATGAACCAGAACAAGGTGATCTGGCGGTTGGCCGAGATCTACCTGCTGCGGGCGGAGTGCCGGGCACGGCAAGGAAAGGCTAACGCCGTGGATGACCTGAACACGGTTCGCCGTCGGGCGTACGGGGATGACAGTCACGCGTACCCTTGTGCCGAGGACGTGGAGAACGGCTTGGTGGAAGATATTCAGTTGGCTATCTTCCGGGAACGGGAAAAGGAATTATTATATGAAGGGCATCGTTATTACGATATCGTGCGGAACGGGATGTGCTACCTCCGGGGCGAGGACACGCACGATTACATCCGGGAAGAGATTTCCGAGGCTTACGCCCGGTTGACGGACCAAGATATTTTGGATGGAGCATTGTATTATGGATTAGAAGATTGGTGTTTCGAGAATAATGATTTACTTCGTCAGAACAGGTACTGGAATCGTCGAATGCAATAAAAAAAGAGAGAAAGTTATGAGACAAGTAATTTACATGATAACGATCGTGATATTCTTTGCCGTGGGATGCACGAAGAACAATTACATAGACACGGGTGTTAGTAATGGGCGCCACGAGGGGAAGAACCTGCTGGAATACATGGAGACGGATTCTTACAACTGGGATTCCACTATATTGCTGGTACGGCATGCCGGGGAGGAGATGGTCCGCTTGTTTGAGGGACAGGACCCGGATCACGGGGAAATCACGTTTTTCGGTTTGACGAATCATTCCATCCGGCGCTACCTCTTGCAGAACGGGCTGGAACGGGTCACGGACCTGGATGCCGGGTGGTGCCGTTCCATCCTGCTGCAGCACGTGGTGGACGGGAAGGTTTACCGGAAAGATATCCCGGCGGGTGAGCCGGGCTTGTACGGCACGGCGGGAACGGGAGGCATGACCCTGACGACGCTGGCGGGCACGAAACTCTGGGTGTACACGGTGGTGCAGGAAAAGGATGGAATCGTGGAGCAGGCCGCCAAGCCGATTTACGTGAATTTCCAGAAATCGAACAACCTTTTCGCCGTGGCCTCGGGCGACATCGAGCCGGACAATTGCGTGGTACACGCCCTGGAATATAAATTTACCCTCGGGGACGAGGAATAACTAAAAATGAAAGACAATATGAAACAACTGATATTATGCATGGTGGTGATCCTGGCTGTCGGGCTGGGAGCCTGCCACGAGAAGACGATCGGTTACCTGATCACGGAGAACGCCTCCTATGACCCGGACACGATGGTTGTCCGGAAGACGCCCGACCCGGTGCTGGACGCCGTGCGGATCGAGTACGGTTCGCCTTGGGTATCGTTGCAGCTGCAGGGTTACGAGGGTACGGAGCAGATTCATTTCATGATAGAGTCGGTTACTTCTGACCAGGGGGAAGAGGCTGCCGCAACTTTCATGAGCGAGTTGAGTATTCGAGGTGGGGGAGCGTTGATGTATCCGCTGGAGAACAAGGCTGTCCCGGGACGCTACAAAGTATCGATTCGGTTGACTAACCCGGGGTTCTCGCAAGTGGTGAAAGATGCCATGACGGTCATCGTGACGGAATAGAATAATAATGTAGTGTCGTTACTATAAGCCGACAAGACAGATTCCTGGTGCGCGAGAATTTGCTTGTCGGCTTCTTTTATGGATAAGATACACCCGCCGAGGCTTTTCCAAGAGATCTTAATATTGAAATACTATGGAGAAAGACTCATCGAGTGTATACACTCGCAAGCCTGTTTGTCGTCACGAGCGTGACGGACTGTTTGTCCGTTTCCAGGACGTCTACCTTCTTTTACCTTATGCCGATATCCTCCACGTGGAGGCCTCGGGTAGTTATTGCCACATCCACACGCGAGATCGGTCGAAAATCACGGTGGCGCATCGACTGAACCTGCTGGAGCGGCGATTGCCCTCGACGCATTTCGTCCGGGTGCATCACAGTTTTATCCTGAACCTGTTCGAGATCACCAAGTTCGTGGGGAACACGGTCTACATCGGCAACCGGGATTACCCGGTAGGC
>CALUMT010000011.1 GCA_944321845.1 uncultured Butyricimonas sp. | reverse complement strand
TATTCCTCACTGCTGCCTCCCGTAGGAGTTTGGACCGTGTCTCAGTTCCAATGTGGGGGACCTTCCTCTCAGAACCCCTATCCATCGTCGCTTTGGTGGGCCGTTACCCCGCCAACTGGCTAATGGAACGCATGCTCATCTGTAACCAAAATTGCTCTCTTTCATAACAGCCTCATGCGAGCTCGTTATGGTATGGGGTATTAGTCCGGATTTCTCCGGGTTATCCCCCTGTTACAGGCAGATTGCATACGTGTTACTCACCCGTGCGCCGGTCGCCAGCAGAGGTATTGCTACCTCCCTGATGCCCCTCGACTTGCATGTGTTAGGCCTGTCGCTAGCGTTCATCCTGAGCCAGGATCAAACTCTTCATGATAATAGTATCTTTTACTTTGAATTTCTTGTTCCTTGTAGCGGCTCGAGTTTTTCTTGAATTGACTCCCGGCATTTAATCCGGAAAGCCTCGCTTTTCAACGTTCGTCTTCCTTACTTTCACTTCCAATATTCTCAAAGAACTCAACTCTTTCTTTTCTGCTTACCCCGTTACTCCGGGAAAGCGGGTGCAAAGATAAAGCGTTTTCCTCCCCACTTCCAAATTTTCTGCCAACTTTTTTCGGAATATTTTTCAATAAAATCTCAAAGCACTGTGTATCACACATGTGACAATCCAACATTTTTCAAAACTTCATCTCACTGCCGTCCTCAATACGACAAAGAAATAAAAATGACAAGCAAACAGCCATTATTCGATTCGCATAATTCAACTAAAATAAAACCGATGGGATAATCCCGAGCACAAGGAGTATCATCAACAACGAAGGTACTCTCTGTCCCACGATTACCCCATCATTCAACACGGCCTACACCGACAGGCAGCATCATCCCGACAGGTCTATCGGCGAATATTCCGGGTCATTCCAGCTAACGCCGGTTCTCCCAACAGCGTTTCAGCCAGGCCACAATTACCGAACTCAACACTCCTCCACAAACACTCAATACCCCCGACAACAAATGATCTCCAACAACTTCCAGCATCGAATTCAGACTCAACGTCGAGAACATACCTATCACGAAATACATCTGCATACTCCCTCCTTTCTCATTCAACCGTCTGGTAGACACTATCCGATGCCATCTTTCCGTTCTTCGACACCGCGAAACAATACACGTGGATTCCCTCTGTTCCCCATCCATCCGGTAGAGTAAAAGAACTAATTCCACCCTCGCCCCGATTTTTCAACTGAAGCAACTTCACCTTGGAGGTCGCCTCCTCAATAAAGACTGCATACACACAATCCTCTGCCGAGCACAACCCCTCTTCCGTTTCCTCCTCTCCATCCTGGCTGAAAGAATAAGAATTTCCCTCGGGAGTACAGGAAACCGTCACCTTGGGCACATCCAGAATACCCGAAGCCACCTTCAACCGGGTATACTCCACCGTCCCCACCATACTTCCATCCACCGACACCGCCCCCATGTTCAAGGCCACGAAAGCGTTCGAGGTCGTACCCTTGCCGATTCCCACGAATCCCTTGCGAACCACGACCAACAATCGCCTTCCCAACTGTACCAACACCTTCATTCTGGCCCGCTGTTCCAGAATCTCCGGGGTCGGGTTATCCCGCCGGGAAAACACCTTCGCCTGCGCGATATTCTTCATATTCCGGTAACACAACGTAATATTACCCACTGATTTTCTTGCCTTTCCCAATAAATAAGAATTAAAAATTGCCATAACATCAAATTTAAATTAAACATCAATATTTCAAATCACGCCATTCAATACCTCATGAACTCCCGCAACTCCGGGCCAGGATCCTGTTTCCGGGAAGTCACATCCGAATGCCCCACGATATACCGGATCGGGTAACAACGCTCCAGCAAACGGCACACCTGCCGCAAGACCATCTTCTGGCATTCCGTGTAACGATGCCAGTAAACCACAACTCCATTCACGTCCTCCGCGTACACCTCCCCCGGCGGGACCTCCACCCCACATTCCGCCACGAACCTTCCCTCCCGGAAATCCAATCTTCCCAGGTTATCCAGTTCGATACCGATAGAACAACGGTTCAGTCCGACCACCCCTGCATACTCGCTTCTCCCAGCATGCCAGGCCTCCACGTTAAAAGGCACCAACTGCACTACCTCTCCCTTCCGTCCGAGTACCAGATGGGCCGAAGCCTTCACCTCCGGGCGAATCAGGTAAAGCGCCGAACTCATGCAACTCACTCCCGCCGTGTAATGCAACACGATCATCCCGGGATTCACCATCTTCCGCATATTCTTCGCGCATACAAGATGTACCGCCCCGCAATCAACCAAACGATGATTCACGATTTCCATACCTGTAATACTTTAAAGAACAGACTCTTCATTTCCGGGTCTTGAATCGTCCCACGATATAACCTCCCAACCCGATTTCAAGTAAATCCCAAAAACGGGAAGAATCCTCCAACACGGGCAACTCCATGAACGAGCCGACGAGAATCACCCCGGCAAACACCAGCATCACCACGGGGCGCCACGAACGCTGCAGCCAGTTTCCCCGGGCTTCCTCCCCGACCACATCCGCCTGTCGTTCCATCCGCCGGCTTTCATACTCCAGCAAGGCCGCCTCCAGTTCCTGCTTCAACTTTCGCTTCTCTCCCGCCGACAAGGCCAGGCGTTCCACCGCATTCCCGATAGTTTCAACAATCCCTTTCATAAGCCTCCTCCCCAATCAAAACCGACATAAGCACTCGGGGAAAACACCCCGTTCCGCCCATCTTCAAAAAAACAATACAGGTGTATCATTCCCTGGAGATTCTCCCCCAACACAATCTCCACCTTCCCGTCCCCCCGCGAGGCCTCCACTCCTTCCAACCAAACCGGGGAATACATCCGCCTCTCCGTCAAGAGGATCACTCTCAATCTATTCTCCGCATGAGCCGCAAGCACGCTCAGGCTATTCTCCCAGACCAATGTCACCCGGTTTCCCGTCCGCCCCGCCACACGTAAATTACACATCCCGGGCAAACACCCCTCCGCCAGTTTCAGACGGGAAGGATCGCCTATCGTCCGCTCGTTAAAAACATGGATATTCTCCCGCAGGAAACAGGTGTACCCGTTTGAAGCCTTACCCCGGGCCGCCACCTGCCACACCGCCCGCAAACGAGTCTCCTTCAGGGACTGGTAGAAACGTACTGCCACCACCAGACGTCGACGCACCATCTGCTGCTCCGTCGAATTCGCGTCCCGATACTCCATCGGCGCTGCCCTCACTCGGGTTTCCCCGTTCACCTCGTAAAAAATCATGTTCCCCACTCTCCCTCGAATCATCGTGTCTGCTTTTGCCATAATTCTACTGTTTAAAAGTTCAACAATTCATACTTGCCGTTTCGAAACTGCATGACAAAAATAGACCTGACTCACAGCGTAAACAACTCTAATTCACACACTACCAGAATTATTCACCCTTGACATTTCTCCTTCACCAACGACATTCCAATCCCTCCGCTCTTTTCTCCCCCAAAAACCCCACGAGTCCGGCTTTCTCCCATCTCCCCCGGGGAACGGAAAGGCAATAATCTCCTTTCACGAGCCCATCACGGCCAGTTCACGCCCAATCCATCAATCGAATCGGGAGCGGCTGTGTAAGGAAGGTGAAAGGGCCGTGTTCCGTAAGCACACCCTAAACACCACGGGTTCGCGGCGAAAATGTTCCAGTTATTTATTGAATTACTTCAACGATTTGAATACACTATTGAGCAAGTGGTAAATATCCGAAGATGGATTACCATGTGCAGGCAATAAGGCAGCCCTTTCCATCGCTTCTTGAACATGCTGCTTCAAATAATCCTTTTGTGCGGCATTAATTTCGGGTTTCTTGTAGTGAAACCAAGGAGAACCAATATGTTTCAGAGCCCTCACGGCATCATCAGTATTAATAGGCGACTTTTGGTCTTTGCAATGTAACAGGAACCACAATTCAATACAAGGATTGGAGAGAAGCAAGTGTGCTTTCAACCGAAGAAGCTTTTCAGTAATATCCGGCTTATCCATGTCATACATAAGGAATACCTGGATATTCTCGTTTCTGGCAATCTTTACTTCACGACAACGGGTTTGTATCAGATGCTGGGTAATCTTTCCTCCCTCGACTTTCGGAATAATCTTGAAAGGGGATCGGTAAGTTTGTTTAATAAAATCCAGGTATGCCTCCTCTGTCTCGCCTTCACAAAACACCACGAAGACGGGTTTCATTGTCCTTGCTGGTCTCTTCTCTCTTGTCTTCCCCATATCTAATCCTCCATTAACTGTTTCAATCTAGCAACAGAAGTATCAACAATTGGAACAGCATCGAAACGTCCCTGAAGATATCCTTTTTCGGCATCCATCGTTTCTCTGAAATCCTTGAAATCGTATAAGGAATAAACTTCTGTTGATCCGTCATCTTTCTTCTGGACAAGCACTATTTGATCTTTCCTAAAACGATTCATGGAAATAAGGTTAGTGTTGTGCGATGTAAAGAGAAATTGCGAACGTTCAGAAGCATGCACGAGGTCAATAATGAATTCGGACAACCTGGAGTGGAGGCTTGCATCAAACTCATCAAGCATTAATGATTTCTTGTTCTTTACCACATCCAAAAGGCGGAGTAATATGGAGAACATATTTCTGGTGCCATTTGACTCTTCTGCATCCATATCGAATGTAACATTCTTTGCCCGCGTGTGAATGGTTTGGAAGCGCAGAATATCGACCATTTGCATCCCGGGCTGTCCGTTGACGAACGGTAGTCCGGCAGGCACAGAAATCTTATCATGTCTGGCATTAATATCGCAAATATCAGTATCGCATACAGACAGTGCCTCCAGGATTAGTTTTTTGTACTGGTTGAAATACTGCTCTGCAGAGATTGAATTCATCTCCACCAAACGAAGCAGGAATGTTTCCAGGAAATACTTGTAGAGCTTTTGTGCCAACTCTCGATTCATTGAACTGGCCCTACTAAGAAACAGATTTTTCTGACTCGTATTCAGCACAATGTCCTTTGGTTTTGCTATAATACCAGGACTAAAAGAATACGGCTCTTCAAGGTTCTCGTCCCTTGTATAGACCTTCGCCCTTTTTCCATTAGGGTAATAATAAAGACTTTCCGAGACAATTTTAGTTCTCGTCAAAGAAAACGAATACTCGTATTCAACATCGTCACATACAAAGTCTACTAAAAAACGACTCGGTTTCTGGTCATAGCCATCAAACTTGAAAGGCTGAAAGTTGAAGATAGTACCTTCGTTATGTGTATGGGACTCGATGATCATAAAACAGCAGAACTGGATAGCCTTGACAATATTCGATTTGCCAGAAGCATTGGGACCAAACAAGCCGACACATTTAAGAATTTTAGCCCCTTTCCACTCAAATACATTGTCAGAGAGTTCCCGGGCTTTCGCGGAATTCATACCGGCCGCCCTGAAGTCGATACAAACCTTCTCTTTGATGGAGAAGAAGTTTTCTAATTCAATTTTAAGGAGCATTTCAGTGTGGTTTTTGTAAAACTTTTACAAAAATAGAGGTTCAACTTGATTTATGCAAGCTTTTATCAAAATAATCACTTTCGCTTTTGTCTATTTTGGTAGAACAAAAATGCGTAAATACGCAAATGTGAGGTATCAGTTCCAACTTGAATCTTATTGGGTTAAATTTCATAGAAAAGTACTGGTCGTGGAGGGGATAATGGGGGCTTTTGAAAGATGAACCCGCCGAGGGATGATCCACGAGACGCGTTTATAAATTGGTTATTAGTACGCTAAATTACAATATATTCAACAGGGACAGGAATTGTTCCCGGTATTTACGGCCTACCGGGTAATCCCGGTTGCCGATGTAGACCGTGTTCCCCACGAACTTGGTGATCTCGAACAGGTTCAGGATAAAACTGTGATGCACCCGGACGAAATGCGTCGAGGGCA